>NZ_JBNPVW010000017.1:0-230654 GCF_050434125.1 Nocardia sp. GP40
ATCCGCGCCATCAACGAATCCAGTTCGCCCACCAGCCGATCCAACATCACCCGACAGGTCTACCAGCACCAATTCACGCGAGTGACGTTGCAGTACTAATCGACCTCAGCAGGCAGCGGAGACTGGTATTCGTCGGCCACAGCGCCCGCGTTGGACGGCCAGTCGCAGTACTGGCCCTTCGGGTTCCAATCCAGGCCGGGCGGACACGACTGAACGGTCGCGATGTTGTTTGAGCACTGAATATACTTCGTCGTGTCCTCTGGGTCCGGGAAGAGGCCGTTGGGCTGGGGACAGCTGAAGGCGGCGACGTCGAGTCCGACGCCCTCCGCGCGGGCCGAGGCCCCGGTGGCGAGCGTGAGGCCGGAACCGAGCAGCAGCGCACCGGCGGGCAGAGCCAGGATACGGGCGAGTCGCACGGTCGTCTCCTTCGGATAGGGCATCAGGCCGCTCGAATCATGACAGGGGCTGGACGGACGCACGTGTGGACGCCCGGCCTCGCTTCGTTGCGATCGGCTAACACTTTCCGTGCCGGTCACGGCCGTGAAGTTGGGGTATTACGGATTACGCGTATCCGTTGCTTTTTCGGCGATTACGCGTCTGGCAGCGACCCCGCTCTCGGGCGTCAATCAGGTTTGTGCGGACTACTGTTGGCCCGCTTCGGCATTGTCGATCTGGGATTGGAGTTCGTCGATCCTCCGCTTCGCCTTCTCCAGTTGTTCCCTGAGCGCATTTATCTTCCCGACGCCGCCCACGGGCTGGTCGATGTCGTGCTTGCTGTCCGCCGCGCGCGGTTAACTCATCTGTCGGGTTCATAGTCGACCTCCGGGTGCGGCTGATCCACATCGGCCGTGTGCTCGGCGACCTGGTCGGCCGTCGGCGCGGTTGTTGTGTCCGGGCCGTGGTCACGATGTCGGATCGCCACGTCGAGTAGCCCGGCGATGCGGTGGCCGGTATCCATGGCGTCGCTGCGGTGAGCGTGTGGGGTGATTGTGCGGCGGGTGAGGGTTCGGTCACCGTCGTGTTCCCAGACGGCGGGGTTGTAGGCCACGCCGTCGACGCGCATGCCTGGGAACAACCCGTCGCGCCACAAGTCAAAAGGCGGTGCGGCATCACTACTCGGTCCCAGGTCACCGGGGTGGTCCAGCTGCGGGATGGTGCCCAGGGGCTGCCGGAGGGCATCGGCTTGCTGTGCGATTGCCTCGGCCCGCCCGGTGAAACGTCGCTGTCGCAGGCTGGCACCCAGGATGGCCTGCCATTGGTCTTGCGGCACGTTGACCGCTGGCCGCTGCACGGGTTGCGTGCTGGTGAACCCAATCATCCGGCCCTCGAGCATATTGAGTATTTGCAAGGCCGTCTCGCGGCGCCCCAGCATGGCCACGAAGTGTGGCCCGTCCGGGGTATCGGCCGATTCGCTGGCGTACCAGCCTGGCCGGTCACTTCCCGCGTGCTCGGGGCGCCAGGTCACCTCGATGAAGCGCGACCGGTCGTCCTGGTCGCGGAACACGAACTGCTCGCCGGACCGCAAGCCGTCGGTTCGCTCGTCTTCCATCTGGTGCACCAGTGCGTCGATCCAGTTCGGTCGGTCACCGAGGGGATCGAGTACCCGGTAGGAGTCCAGGAGCGGGAACTCGGTGGCATGGTCGTGTCCGAATCTGGTGGTGCGCTCGTCGGCGGCGCTGTGGAGTAGATGCAGGACCCTGTCTCGGTAGACCGTTGCCAGGAACCGGTCGTGGGCTGAGTGTTGGTGCTGGACGGCGTTGTCGGCGTCGTGGTAGGCGTTGATCAAAGGGCTGAGTAGATCATCGTGCTGGGCGAAGGAGCTGAACGCTGCGGCTTCGGCGTCGGTGAGGTCGGTCAGGTGACTGCTGAGCGCGGCGCCGAATACCGATCCGCCGGGCTCTCGACCCAGTTCCAGTATTGGTCGCGGCCATCCGTTGGTCGGGTCGAGGCGAGTGATCGCTGCTTCCACACCGTCGGACAGGTGCGTTACGGCTTTGTCCGAGAGCCACATTCGCGCGGCGGCTTCACTGGTGAACGGTGGCGATTCCACAGTGAATCGGTCTTCGGCGTTGAAGAAGCGGGCCCGGTATGGGTGCGCGAGGTCCGCGACGATTGTGGTCTGGCCGGGAGTCTGGCCCGATATCAGCTGTGTCACGTGGGTATGCAGTTGGGCGGGGTAATCGTGCAGCGAGTGCAGCAGGGTGACGGTTCCCCGGTCCTGGTCTACCTCGAGCACGGCCGCTCGTGCACCCCATGCGGACCGATTCCCTTCTCGGTCGGCGGTGTACCCCGCGAGCCGTCCGGCAATCCAGGCGTAGGCGCTTTGCAGTGAGTCCGTCCCCGCTACATGCAATGCGCCGTACTCGCGTACGGCACGGTCGAACGCGCCGACCTCGCCGATCACCACCCGGTAGCGAGTGCGGTCGATCGCCCGTGGATCCTCGTACACGGTGCTGGGATCTGTCGTCGGGTCAGTGCTCACGTCCGGCTCCGGACTGGCTGCCAGGATTCCCGGCGCCGGATGTGGTGCCGTCGGTCGCGTTCATCCCCATCACTGCAGCGCGGCTCCACGCCGAGCGTCTCAGTGGCCGATGGCGTCGGATTGAGTCCTGTCGGTCCATCGCTACGCCCGGCCCGGCGGATCTGTAGTCGACCGGTGCCCGCTCACCCGAGCTCATGGCCCAGTGCGCTAGGTGGCTCGTGTATGCCGACCGTGCTGTCCGGTTGATCGGGGTCCGGGCTATCGCTCGGCCCCGATGACGCCGAGGGCGGGTGTTCACTCCGCGTTACCGCGTCCAACAGCCGCACGATTCGTATTCCGTGCACGTGGCCGTCCCACACAGTCGTACCGTCCTGGGCCTGCTGGTATTCGATGTGTGTCGGCACGAACTCCTCACCGATCTCCGGCATCTCCGGGGCCCGCTGGCCGGTCAGCCTCGCCTCCAGGTCCGGTGGAATCGGGGCGTACGGTCGAATCATGGCGATGACCTGCCGAGGGTCGGTGATTTCGCTGCGAGCGTTAGCGCCGACGTCGAGGGTCACCACATCCTCGCCGTCGGCGTCCACACCGTCGAAGACCTGCGCGAAGAAGCTGTCGGTGAGTCGATCCCATCCCACCCACACCTCCCGGTCCGGATGCGTCTGGGGGTCACGGGCCCGAAGCCGCAGTCGGTTGACTTGCACTGCCTCTATTTCGCCGTGCTCGCTCTCGGTGCGGCGTTCGCTCAACGTGCCGATCTGGCGGACGACCTCACCGGCGGTTCGATTGAGGTGGTGGACCGACTCGACGGTCACCGTGCCACCGGGTTCGGCGATCTCTCGGCTGATGTCCAGCCATACCCGCTGGTCCGGTGTGGCGTATCGAACCATGGTCTGTATGGCCCAGATGTAGGCCGAGGGCAGGTCTGGGGTTTTGAGTTGTGGGCTGGTCTGCCACCTGGGGGAGAGGGCGTTCGCATCGTCTTTGCCGATGGACACGATGTGTTCGCGCAGATCCGGCGGGGTGCTCAGCAACCGAGCCAGGTGGCGGTCCTGCCCGGCGTAGTAGGAGGCAAATTCCTCCGCTAGTTCCGGCTCGTCGCGGTGGGTCCGCAGGTAGTCGTCGAGTTGCTTCTCCACCTTCGCGATCGACGCGGTCAGCTGCGGGTCCGGCTCGGAATCGAGTAGGACATATTCCGGACCGTCTTCGGTATGTACCACGTCGGGAGCGTTTTCGATGTCGTACAGCTCGAACAGCCGTTTCTGCAACGCCCGGGCCGTCGCCGTCACGGACTGACCATCGATTCCCGGGGCAAATGCGTCCGGGGCAGTGACGATCTGTGCGGTCGCAGCGGACAGGGCTTCCCACTCGCTGCGCAGGCCGCGGCGGTCTTGGGCGAGCCACTCGTCGCGGTACGCGCGAGGATAGAAAGACAGTGCCTCGTTCACGGCGACTCGGGCGGCCTCGTCCAGCCCGGTGGTGCGGGCGGACGTGGCGATGTCCCTGGCGGTGGCGCGTAGGAATTCGCCTCGCGCGAGGCGGTCTTCGTCTGCTTCGTTGAGCACGGTGATGAGGGCGTGGTGCAAGCTGGTCATCCGGTGGTAGTGGTCCAGCTGGGCGCCGATCATGGCCCGCGCGGCCGCGACGGGGTCCGATGAGGTGTTGTTGGACAGGGGATTAGACATGGATTACCTCTGGGGGCTCGAAGCGGGTGACCCGGCGAGGCCGGGTACCGACGCGCGCGGTGGGCGTCGGGTGCGAGCGGTGCGGGCTCGGGGTGAGTGTCCGATACGCACTACCGCGCCCGGCTCGCTCCGCGGGCGGTGCCCCGACCGGTGAACTGGTAGCCGACCGTGTCGATGGGCGGCTTACACCATGGGAGTGCGTAGCGATCCTGCGTGAACGCTCTGTATGGCTGGGCATTGGATTCTTCCCCGGGAGGTGGGTGGGTGATGCGTTGAGCGCAGCCAGACGGGCTCGTCACCCGTGCGCTCGACCGAGCCGAATGCGATGCGGCACACGGCATCACAAATGCGAGCCTGGTGTAGGCGGCGAACGCGGCAACCATGGCGGGTCGGCTCAGCCGAGCTCGTGGTCGGCAGTGTGGTTCCGCTCGCGGTCGAGGCTGGCAGGCATCGCTGGCGGGCTCGTGTCCGGTGTCGGTGTGCTCTGGTGTCCGGGTGGCTGCTGGGTGTGAGTCATCTCGATCAGTTCGGCGATCCGCCCACCGGGCTCGGTGTGCGGCCCTGGATCTGTGTTCGCTGCCCGCTTCGTCGAATAGTCCGCTGTCCGATCGGGTGCATGCGTCAGGCCTTGCTCGTGGCGATCGTTGTGCTGCACGAACGGGTTGTAGGTGATTGCCCCTGTGCGTGATCCGGGGAACAGGCCGTCGCGCCAGAAGTCGAACACGCGGTCCGGCGGGTAGTCCCGGCCCTCCCGCGAGTCGATCGGGTTCGCTGGGCCGGTCCTGTGCACGGCGAATGGTCGGCGGAGCGTGTCGGATTGGCGGGTGAGCTCATCAACCTGAGATGCGAGACGGTCGTACAGGGAGTCCAACTCGAAGATCTCGTGATCGTGCTCACGGGGAATGTCGACCGCGGGGCGCAGCATGGGCGTGGTGGTACCGAATGCGGCCATCCGGTCGGTCAGCATGTCGAGAATCTCGAGCCCGGTCGAGCGTCGCCCGAGAATCGCGACGAACGTCGTACCTTCTGGTGTCTGCCGGTGTTCGGTGGCGAACCAGCCTCGACGATGCACAGGCACTGCGCTGCCGGTCCACACCACCTCGATGATGCGGGAGGCATCGCGGCGGTCATGAAACCGGAACACACGCCGTGGGGTCATGACCCGGTCGGCCTCGCGGCGCGCGGCGGTGATCATCGAGGTGTCCCAGGTGGGGTGTGCTCGGTTGTCGCGGCGGACCCGATACAGGTCCCGCAGCGCGAACGTCGCGGGATGCGAATCGGTCCCCGCGGGCTGGCCGGCGGCGATGTGGGCGGAACCTCGGCGGTAGGCGAGCCGGTCTCGGTAGACCGTCTCGCCGAACAGATCACTGGCCGAGGTTTGTGCCTGCAGCCCGTGTTCGGTGTTCTCGTAGGCGGTGGCCAGGCTTGGTCGTGCGTCCGGCTGCAGCCTGGGCAGGAACGCATCGTCGGCGTTGTCGAGGTCGCTCAGACTACCGTGCAGTTTCACGCCGAAGTCCGGTCGGAGGGCGGCGAATTCGAACACCGGCCGAGGCCACCCCAGGGTCGGGTCCAGGCGGGTGATCGATGCTTGGACCCCGTCGCTGTGCGCTCGTTCGCCCTTGTCCTGCAGCCACAGTCGCGCTGCGGCTTCGGTCTGCAATGGTGCGGACTCGTAGGTGATCAGATCCTGGCTGTTGTAGAGGCGGGCACGGTACGGCAGGGAGAAGTCCGGCAACGACGCAGGGGAGGCCGCGGCCATCAGGTCGGTGACCTGGTCCAGTACGGCGGCGGTGGGGCCGTGCAGCGAGGAGACCAGCGTGGCTGTCGCGGCAGCACGGTCCACCTCGACGATCGCCGCGCGCGCACCGTCGGCTCGTTCGCGGTGAACGGGTTCGACGTATTGCGCCAGTTCCTTCTGCAGCCACGAGTGCGCCGCACGCAGCGAGTCAGCGCCCACGACGCGGACTTCCCCGATCTCGTGGATCGGCCGCGTGACATGCCGGATCGGGCCGAGCAGGACCCGGTAACGGCTGTGGTCGATGTCGGCTGGGCTGGTGATGATCTGGTCGGGTTCCCTTTCAGCCGAGCTCATGGCCTGCTCCGGGGTCTGGTTGCTGGTAGCCCAGCGCTGTGGCTGCCGATGCTTCCGGGGGCGGTTGTTCCATCGGCGGTGTTGTTGCCGGGTCGGCTGCCGGGGTGGCAGTGGCCAGTAACCGGCCGATCCGCGCGCCGCGCTGAGCCATGTCTACGGCCACTTCGGCGGCCTCGTTCATCTCCGGGTGCTCGAGGCGGTGCCGTTCGTCTGTGTAGACAGACAGGTAGATCTCGCGTTCCTCGTCCCGGTTGGCGCCGTCCATCGCATAGGCCATTTCCCACGCCCGGCGTTCGGGCGACCACTGACCGGTGTGTTCTCCCCAGACCGCGTCCCAGACTGCGCCTTTCGCTGCCGCCACGGCCGCTGTCAGATCGGCGCTCGTCCCGGCGGTGTGCAGTCTCGCGTCCAGCCGCGCCTGTTCTGCTGCCAGCGTGAGATGTTCTGTCCGCCAACGTTTTTTGTCTCGATACACGGGATCGACGAGCATGCCGGCCTGGTCCAGGCTTCGATATTCGACCGGGGTGAACGGTGATTCGCCGACCCGCAGATCGTGTCGTACGTTGTCGGTGATCTGCCGCATCTGTTCGGGCATAAATTCCCAGTCCTGGGTCACGTCGACCAGCCACTCCCAGGCACGTCCGTCCGGGCTGCTCTCCCACAGCCTCGAGATTTCATCGGTGCGGTCGAGGAGCTCTCGCACTTGCGGGTCGTTGTCCGTGTTGTGGTTCGTGTCGGGTAGTGCCCCGAGCAGGCGATACCACTCGGCGAAAGCGTCGCGCATAGCTTTTTCCTGTGCTGGATCCATCGCCTCGTTACTCCATGTTCGATATGTCGGTGCCTGGGTGTTCGGCCGCGGCGGCGAGATGCTCTGCACGCCACTGCAATTGCTGCCGATACACCTCGTCGATCAGGAATCCGGCTTGGTGCATACTGTGGGCCTGCAACGGGCTGTAGGGGGTCAGTCCGGCTCTGAGCTCATGCCGGACACGATCCATTTGGCGTCGCATCGCCTCGGGGGCCACGAGCCAGTCGTTGGCGATACCGTTGAGCCACTCCCATTCGGCCGCATCCGGTCCGGTTTCCCACGGCTCGGAAATCGCGTTGTACCGATCTGCGAGGTGATCGAATTCTTCGGGGTTTCGTTCGGCTGCTGCCATCGCCTGGCGCAGCCGCATGATCTCCGCGAATGCGTCCCGCATGGCGTGTTCCCGTGCTTGATCCATGGCCCGGCTACTCCTGTTCCGACGAGTCCGAGACCTCGACGGCGACTTCTGCGTCGGCGGGTGGGCGGGGTTCGTCGTCCTGGCTGTTGAACCATCTCTCGGGTACCGGTTCGGTCGGCAGTGTCTGTTCTCCGACGTGGTGTTCGGGGATGCACCGCCACATCGGCCCGTTCGCCGCGTCCAGCAGGATCCGCATGTGGGGGTCGAGGTGGTAGACGCACCAGCTGCTCATCGCCGACCCGCCCTTGGCGCGGGCCTCTTCCCACCCCTGATGCAAGGCTGCGAGGCGGAAACACACTTCGGTGTGCCGCCACCATTGCGCGCACCAGCTGTGCGTGCCTTCCCTGTTCCCGGTCAGCAGTCGCCGGGAGATCACCTTGGTCAGCCACTGGTCGACCCATAGCGAGAAGTGCCCGAATTCCGGTGGCGGTGGTGGCTCGGCTGGGGTGCTCATATCTCCCACCCGCCCAGCTCGGGAAGCCCTGGCGGCAGGCCCGGGCGGGTCCAGATCGGGTCGTCCCAGCTCGGTGTTGCGGCCGCGGCGCCGCTGTAAAGCAGTGACTCAGCGATCACCTCGGCGTGCTCGGTGTCCTGCCACCACACCTTTTTGCACAGGATCGGTTTGTTGCCGGGGAACCGGATCAGTGCCCGGTCCTTGGGCATTGCACCCAGATCGCTGGGGTCCAGGATGGGTTCGGGCCGCCAGCTGCGGGTGACGTTGCCACCGTGACCGACGCTGACCGACCGGTCGGACACATCGTGTAGGCCGATGAGGTCGGACCACCTTTTGAGGTAGGTGATGTCGCCGATGCCGCCGCCGTAGGCCTCTACGCTCTGGGCGACCATCTTGTTCAGCCCGTCCTCACCCCAGATCTGGCGGCCCTGTTCGAGGACCTGCAGGAACGTCATCAACACCACGCCGTGCCCGCCGGCGTACGTGTAATAATTGGGCAATTCGGACAGTTTGCAGCAGTTCGCGGCCTCGTCCAGGACCGCGAGCAGCGGGACCGCGAGCCTGCCGCTGGTGCGGGATCGTGCGACCGCCAGCGCGGCTTCCAACACCTGCCCGACCAGCGCGGTCATCAGCGGCGCGGCACTGTCGGCGCCTTCCATGGACAGCGGGTACAGGCTGTCGGTCGAGGTGACGAAGTCCAGTGGATCGAATTTGGGCAGGTTGTGAGTGGGGCTGTCGTGGTCGATATCGATGCTGATCCCCGAATGCACGTCGCCGTAGACGCTGATCCGGCGGCGTGCGGGAGGCGTGGCCACCACCGCGTAGGACTGGTCACTCAGTACGTTCAAGAACCGCCGCGCCATGTCGAACACTCCGTCGCGTTGCCGCGCGGTCACCGACTGCATTTCTGTGATGCGTTGCGCCGCACGGAAATCCCCGCTGCGGCTCAGGATCAGTTGCGGGGTTTGGTCCTGGTCACGGCCCAGCCACTCGGCCACATGCAGCAGGTCCCCGCCGACCCGGGCCGCGGCCAGGACGTAGAGGGCCAGCAGCTCCTGGGCGGCGCCGTCGAAGTAGGCGTCCACGCGGGCGCCGGGCTCTTTGGAGGCGGTGGCGAAGAAGGAGGCGAGTTTGCGGGCGGTGGCCATCGAGTCGATCCGCGCCAGGTAGTCGACCCAGAATCCCAGTTGCCGTCGCCCGGTGATGCCCTGCAGGTCGCACAGCCATATCCGGCCGCGGCGCTCGCGTCCCAACCGGGTGTGTACATACAGGTCGGGTTTGTTGCTGGTGGACAGCATGGGGCCGGGGGCGTCCAGGGCGGCGGGGATTGCCCAGGCCATTGTTTTTCCGGTGCGGGTGCCGCTGATGATGGTGGCGGGCATTTCCCAGCTCAGGTAGACCGGCCGGTTGCCGATCACGGTGCGGCCCAGCTGAACTCCGGGGCGGGCTTTGGCGTCGGCGGGTGCGTCGGCGAGTAGCCGCTCGGCCAGTTCGGTGATGTCTTTGCCGGTGACACCAGTCAGGGTGCTGGTGGCTTGCATGGTCCGCGCCGCGGAGTCCAACGGCGCCCGGTGGACCCATCGCCGCCACCCCCAGTCGGCGCCGACGGCCGTCACCGCGAACAGTACGAAGCCGGTGATCCAGGACTGCCAAGGCCAGCGCCGTTGATGGCCGGCCACCTGCACCAGCGCCGCGAACGGGTTGACGCTGACCGGCAATCCCGCCCACAGGCTGCCGATCGCCCACGCGACCCAGACCAGCAGCAGCACGCCGAGCACGATCAGTAGCGCCAGGAGCATCCACACTTCTTCGGACAACACGCCCTTATCCCGGCGCCGGGTCTGCCGTGACGCCATCACGCCCGCACCGCCCCACACCTGATTGCGGAGCCATGGCTGCTCGTGGGGTGGCAACGGTACATCGCTCGCCCTGGCTGGCGCGCATCGTGGATCCGCCGTGTCATCAGCGGTCTCCGATCAGTTCGATCTCGACCGGCAACGGCGGCGCACCCAAGGTGAAACGCAAACGCGGCACCGCGGTGTCGGCGTCCTTCGAATGGAAGATGAATCGCTGTCCCAGCTGTGAGAGCACGATGTCAATCTCCGCCAGCGCGTACCCCAGGCCCAGGCACATGCGGGGGCCCGCGCCGAACGGCAGCCACGCGAACCGGTGACTCGTCGTGCTGTTGTGCCGGTCGGGATCGAACGCTTCGGGATTCGGGCCCCAGAACCCGCGATGGCGGTGGGTGACATAGGGGCTGATCGTGACGGTGCATCCGGCCGGGATCGTGACGCCGCCGATCTCGGTGTCGACGGTTGCTGTGCGGCCGATCACCCAGCTCGCCGGGAACAGGCGCAGGCCTTCGCGAGTGATGTTGCCGGTGATCGCCCGGGCCAGCCGTGGGGAGGCCTGCATCCGCCGTTGCCACCGGGCATACACCTGCGGTGTGCGGATCAACGCAACCCAAGTCCACGACAACGAATTCGCCGTAGTCTCGTGGCCGGCCAGCAACAGCGTCAGCGTCTGAGCCGCGATCGCCTCCGCGCTGTAGCCAGCGTGTATCAGAGCGGCCAGCGCCGGGCCCCGTTCGGCCGGTGGCTGCCGATCGATCATGTCCCCGAGGACACGCAGCACCCGGTTCCGGACCGGGGCCAGCTGGTCGGGCGGGGGCAGCATCACCCCGCTGGCTTCCACGACCGTCATCGCCGTACGTATCTGGGCTGCCAGGACATCGATCTCGCGCCACCCGAGCAGCGCCTCGGCGATCACCCCGAGCGTCAGCCGGCTCATCGCGGCGGTCAGATCGGGCCGCTCACCGCGCAGAGCATGCTGTTGAAGCTGCGCCGCCAGGGCATCGACATGCTCGGTAGCGATGCGTTCGAGCCGCCACGGATCGTGCATCGCCGCCTTGAGCACCAACCGCTCGGCCTCGTGCCGTGGCGGCGGCGCGGTCAGTATCCCGTCCGCGATGTGCTCGCGGAAGTAAACGTTCGCGCCGGTCTCCTTGGTAAAGGTGGGATCGGTCAATACCGTGCGGACGTGGTCGGGGTGCTTGAGGAGCACGTTGCGATCGGGCACAAGCCACAGCACGTCCGTGTCCGCGGCCACCCAGCTGGCAATGACGCCGAGCATGGCCTGCGCGGGATCGGTAGCGGCCGTCGTATTGCTGATGTTCATCGAAAACTCTTCCAGAACAGGGACATTCGAGTCAGAAGGCGGCCACAGGCGGCGCGTAGGCCGCCGATGGCGGTGGTGAGCCGGTACGCCCACAGCGGTGCAGGCGTCGCACTGGTCACCGACCATCCGGTCGGGGTGCGCATCGGGCGTGGGATCCGGGTCATGGCCCGGTCCTGGTTGTGTCGCGGCCAGGTCGGTGTGCGGGAATCACCATCGCCGCGGACACCGCGGCGCCGGCCGCGGTGATGACGGCGATGACCAGGAACAGATGGTGCAGTGAGGCCAGGAACTGCTGGCGCGTGCTGGTGGACAGCATCGCGGCCAGGACCGCGACCCCGAGCGCGCCGCCGGCCTGCCGCGCGGTCAGCCCCAAACCGAGTCCGGCGCCGATACTGGTGGCGGGAACGGTCGCGGCAGTGACCAGCGACAGCCCCGTCACCGTGACGCCCACCCCGGCGCCCAGGACAACCGCCAGCAGCGACCACAGCGCCCACTCCCGTGTTGGGCCCACCGCGCTGGTGGCGAACACTGCGCACCCGCCGGCGACCAATCCCATTCCCGCCGTGCACAACCAGCGTGCCGCGCCGCTGCGGCCGCAGCCCGCGGCGGACGCCATCGCCGACACCCCCACCAGACCGATGCAGCCCGCTGTGGTCAGCAAGCTCATCCGCCACACCAGCTGCAGCAACTGCGGCAACGCCAGCAGAACCGCGAACATCGCGAAACCCAAGCTCGCGTTCACCGCGTTCGACACCGCATACGCCCGCGATCGCCACAGCCGCACCTCGAGGGCGGGCCGGGGATGAGATCGGCTGCGCCACACCGCACCCACCGCGGCCAGCACCCCCGCCGCGAACACTGTCACGGTGACCGGGGACGTGTAGCCCCAGTCGTGTCCCTCGGTGATCGCCGCGACCACCGCGCCGATCCCGCCGCACAGCCCCAGCACGCCCGCCACATCGGGGGCGCCGCGACGGTGCGGTGTGCGTGTGCTGGCCGGAATCGCCGCCATGATCCCGATCAGCAGAGCCGCGCAGATCGGCAGGTTGATCACGAACAAGGACCGCCACCCCCACACCTGGACCAACACGGCGCCGACCGCGGGCCCGATGGCCGCTGCCAGCGCCCCGGTCGCGGCCCATGCGCGGATCGCTCGTCCTGCCGCCGCGGGAGCGACCTGGGCCAGCAGCGCACTCAACGCCGTCGGCAGCAGCAGCGCCGCGCCGGCGCCCTGCACTATCCGGGCACCGATCAGCACCCCGGTGTCCGAGGCCACCGCGCATGCCGCCGAGGCGAGCGCGAATCCGCTCACTCCTGTGATCAGCACCCGCCGATGCCCCAGGGTGTCCGCCAACCGGCCCGCGGTGGCCAGCAGCGCCGCGAACGCGGCCGCATATCCGGACACGATCCAGGTCAACCCCGAGCCCGCACCCGGGAACCGCGCGGCGATCGCGGAGTACGCCAAGGTCACGATCGCACTGTCCAGAAACCCCAGGAACGTTGCACCGCAAGCGATCACAAGTACTCCGAACGGCAACTTACGCCCCGTGCCCGCTGACGTGGCGGGCTGGGCTCGGCCGCGGGTCATAACCCGGCCCCGCGTCCGGGAGTGAGGTCCGAGGCGGCCTCGAGCTGGGCGGCCAGGATCGGTTCGTCGACGCGTTCGGACCGCACGAATACCGGTCCGTCCTGGGGCGCGAGCGCAGGTTCGCCCACGCGGGCCTGGTCGATGTGCTCGGCGATATCGGCGCCTTCACCGATGGCCGTCGACATCGTCGAGCCGATAACGGCGTCCCCGGCACGCCCTTCGGGCGCAGGCGTCGCGGTAACCTGGTCGGCGGGCGTCAACTCGAAGACCCGCTCCGAGGGCACGAATTTCGGTTTGGTCTGCTGTGTCGGTTCGCCCTGTGGCCGAAGCAGGTTCCGCCACAGGCCGGTATCCACAAGCAGTTCCGCCAGGCTCCGGCGTTGACCGGTGCCCATCGTCCTTGTCGAGTCGGTCTTGGGGGCGCCCGGACGCGTCTTGGACGCGGACGTCGGTTCGGCTTGCGCGGCGAGATTCGGCTTGTCGACTCGGTCCGAAGGTACGGAGACCGGGGCGGGCTCCGGCGTGAGCGGGGGTTGGCCTACGCGGGCCTGGTCGATGCGGTCGGCGACATCGGCGCCTTCGCCGGTGCCGGTCGGGAACGGTGCTCCTGCCGCGGCATCGTCGAGGTGCATTTCGACCAGCCTGTCGGCCAGTTCGGCGGTGACCTCGTGCCCCGAGTCGATCCAGCCCGGGCCCTCCGTAGCGCGCTGCTGGGCGTCGGCGATCACCTGCTCGGGGTCCAGGCCGGTCTTCTCGCGCAACTGCTCGCCCAGCAGCCGGGCCCGTTCGCGGTGTTCCGGGCTCAGGTCGCGGGTGGCCGCCGCGGCGGCGAAGTCGCCAACCAGTTCGTCGAAGGTGTGCTGAAACTCCCGGGTAGCGCCCGCGCTGGCGGCGAATGTGCGGGCTTGTTGCACCGATCGCAGACGCTCGCGCGATTCCCGCAGCCGTGCCCGGTGGAGCTTCATCCGCGCGTCGTGCTCGGCGGCGCGGCGGGCGGCCTCGGCCTCGTAGCGGGCATCGCGCTGGGCGCGGGACTGGTCGGATACCCGGTCCCGGAAAATCTGCCGACGGTCCCGGTCCCGGCGTTCGCGATCCGCGCGGGTACGCATCGCGCTCGCGGTGACCTGCGTGGCCGCGGTGTGCAGATACACCAGGAATTCCCGGCCCGGGTCCTCGCCCTCGGGGGCGCTCACGCCAGCACCTCGATCATGTCCACCAGCCACGGATCGCCGGGGCCGGCACGAACAACCCGCATGTGCACCGGGAACGGTGTGAGGTCTGCCCCCGTGCTCGGGTGCTCGGTGACAACCAGCACGCGGCTGGTCGAGGACGCGGTGTCGGCCGGGGAATCTTCGGCGCCGAACCGCGCCCGGCCCAGCACGCTCACATCCGCGGTAGCCCACTGCGCCCACTGCGCGCCGGTTACCGGCCACAGCGTCACCGCGGAATCGCCCAGTGCCCGAAGGTATCCAGGCTCGATGAGTGCCGCCGCGGACTCGAGTGCGTCGTGGGGGTCCTGCTCGGCCGGGCGCGCGCTGAACACCGCGGACGCCGCCGCAAGCAACACCGAAGGCGCCGAGCACGAGTCGATCCGCGAATAGGGAACAGGAAAGGTCCCGGGGCCGCAGCCTCGTGCCGAGGCCGGGCCGGGCGCGTTGTGGTGTACCCCGCACGCGGCCACATCGGTGGCCAGCACACAGATCACCGCCGCCATCGTTGATCTCCTCGCCGAGCCTGCGATGCTCATTGCGGCCGTCCGTCCGGGATGATCAGCGCGGCCAGGTCGTCGGGGTCCCATTGCTGGAAGCCGACCCGCCGGCTCCAGTCCTCGGCCGCGTTGTCTTGGGCGACGCTCAGGTCCAGCACGACCAAGGCATCCGCGCAGCTGCGTTGCAGCGCAGCGGGTTCCACGCCCTCGCGGCTCACCGTCAGGTGCAGGATGGCGGCGTCGGCATCGACTGCGGCGCGTGTCTTGCCGGCCAGCCAGACCGCTTTCTTGGCTGCGCCGAGGTCCGCTGCCTGCTGGTCACCGCGCGGATGATCACGATCGGCCATATGGAAATGCCCGTGCCACACCGGAGCCCCGTCCGGGCCGCACACCGCGTACCGATCCTCCTGGCCGTAGCCCGCGGCCGACAACGCGATATGCGGTCCCGCGCTCGCCGCTGCGGCCGCTGCGGCCGCCCGCTCGCCCGTAGCACGCACGCGCAGCGCGTCGTAGTCGATGTCGAGCTGACGAAGGAGTTCGGCCTTGAATTTGCGGAACAGGCTGCGTGTCGCCAAGCCGTGGGTTTCGGCCCACCGGTAATAGTCGGCGTAGGTGTGCAGGCCGCGCAGCTGCGCTGCACCTTGTCGCACCCCCTGCGCCGCGAGCACCCACTCGTCCTTGTTCTCGCTGCTCACGACCGTCGCCCCGGCCGAGCTGCGGTCGAATCGTGATGTGCGGCTGAGGAACTGCTCGACACTGTGTCCCGGTGCCCCGGCGATCCTGCCGTCCGGCACACCTGCCGTGCACTGGCGTCGGCGCTGGCCCTTTTGTTTTCGGCCAGTCCTGGACGGTCGATGGCGCCGCGGGACAGGTTCTCGGGCCTATGCCCCAGATGCCACCGTCGCGTGTCGAACGGACAGCGGAATACCGACAAGCCGTGGCGGCTCCGGTGGTGGCGGCGCACGCGCCGTGCATCGCGGCGGGTGCTGTAACTGCGGTGCGCGCACCGGGGGCACCAGGTGAAATAGATCGGTGGCGAGTCGAATCCGCGCCGCCGGTCCCGGCGGGGTTCGTCCCCGTCGTCCGCGATCTGGCCATACCGCACGCGCGCGTGGTCGTCTAACGTGGAAAGCATGTGCAGAGTCACCTTCTGCGCTGAGTGAAAACAATGGGTGAAAGTGGGCTCGTCACGGCGTCAACCGTGTCGAGCTCGTGGGCCTCCTGGCCGTGCGACCGGACAGGAGGCCTCACCGAATTTCGGTCAGATCCAACCGAATAGGAGCGACAACAGATCGGCGATTCCGAGAACCTTATTGGCTACCGCGGATCCAGTGTTCAGAATGGCTCCAATATCGGGCATGATTACCCTTCCTTTCATGAGATGGAATTACTTGCCCTTCTATGAGAACTCTGAAAGAGCCTGTCCGTCTAGGGGTTTCACCACCACTGTTTGTGGCCCCACTGTCAGTGGTGATTCCGAGGCGGATTTGCGGCGCTCACCGGTTGCGCTTATTTCGCAGTGCTGTTCAACGCCGCGCCGGGAATTCTCTCGGGAATTCGCGTGTCACGTCGGGCAATGACCGATGACGATCTGTGAGGACGGGGCCTGCCGAGAGGGCGGTATGAAAATGGTTGCGGTGCCACGGTGACCGATCGATACCAGATCGCCGCAGGACACCGCGGTGACCGGAACCGTCACCGCTGTCGGCTCATCAGTCCTCCCGTCCGGGGCGGGTGGCCGACCGTCCGCGGTGTGTCACAATCCAGTGTCGTTCTCGGACACTATGTGTGGACCGGCATCCGGCAACGCGCGATGCAGCGAGTCCGGCTCGCCGCGTTCGGTACTCCGATCGGGCGGAAATGCCGCGTCGAGCAATGCCGCTGGCCCCCTTGCTGTTTTGCCGGTCTGCTCGCCGCGCTCTGTTCTATGTCGGCTGATCGCTTGGTCGGATTGCCACGAGGCGTCCGGATCGTCGGTTACGGCGATAGTGTCCTGCGAGATGATGCGCAGCGCCGCGGGGTCGAACAACACATACGAGTAATGCGCGCCGATACCGCCCTCGCTGCCTTCGGCCGCGACAACGCCGTCGAATCCTCGGTCCTGCAGGTACTGGGTGAACAATTCCCTTGATCGAGATGTGACGAATCTGATTGTGCCGACTTGCGATCCGTGGCCGTTGTCGATGTTTTCGATCATCTGGCTCAGGTCATCGACCTGATACCAGGGGGCGTCGGCGTCGATTGCATGCACCATTTCCCACATCAGCACACTGCGGAACCCCGTCATCACCTCGGTGACCGTGTCCCGATCGGTCAGGTTCACCAGCCGCGCTCGCGTAACCTCGACCCCGTACACCACTGCCGTGCCCGAGGCACCGGCCCGGTGCCGTGCGTAATCCCGTGCCGTGGGGCCGTCGGTAAGGTACACACCCGCGCCCACGGTGTCCTCCTCGGCGCGATCCAACTGCCTGATTCCGGGGGTAGCCGACCCGTGATACAGCCTGGTGTCCTCGAGCACGACCGTGGCCACGCCTCGGCGAAGCAATTCGACGGCCGGATCGGCTGCGGACCGCTCCTGCGGCACCTGCGGCCGTGGACGATCACTGTTGTGACCGGCAGGAAGCCACGGTGAATTCTGCGATGGAGTGTTTGCCGGGTCAGGCACGGGAATCCCCTCCCGATGACGGTGGTGGTGTGGTGCCGAATCGTCGGAAGTCCCAGCGCTCGCCTTTCCAGTCGGTCAGCGGTTCGATCTTCACTTTCTGCCCGTAGTCCGGAGCATTCACGATCAAGTCTCGGCCGGTGCTGTCGTGGCCGACGTAGATGCCGACGTGGTGGGAATCGGTCTCGCCCGGTTCGGTGAAGAACACCAGATCCCCGGGCTCGCGGTCGGAGTAGGGCACGATGACCGCGTGCGGGTCGTCTTGTTGGCTCTGGGTGTAGTGGGCCAACCGGATTCGACCGCCGCTGGCCTGATACACCGCGTACATCGTCAAGCCCGAGCAGTCGAAGGTTCCGTATTGTCCGCCGGGGGAGGGGCCTGCCACGGTGCCGCCGCCCCAGGCGTAGTCGGCTTTGCCGATCCACTGCGAGGCCGCCGCAATGACCGCGGCACCGAACGATCCGGCCGGTGCCGGCACGGGTTGCCCGTTCTCACCCTGACCGCATCCCTGCGGCTGGGTCGTGATGTCCGCGGTGGCATCGCCCGGGGTGGCGCTGACCGCGGCGTACGCCGCGTACACCTGGCGGGCCAGCTGCAGCGCTGTGCCGCCATACCGTTCGGGGTATGCGGAGTTCTCGACTGCCTGGGCCAGGCTCGCGGGGTCCATCGCGGCGGCGCTGGGGATTTTATTGGCTTCGGTGTAGAACCAGTTGATTTGGTTGACCGGGTTCATCAGCCCGGCCATGCCTCCCAGCGTGGCGGCCCATATGCCGGCTCGGATTTGGTGTGGTCCGACCGAGTCGAGGTTGTCGCCCTCTCCGTCGGTGGTAAATCCCTGCGACGCAGGAACATTCGGATTGGACAGGTTGCGGAACCCTGACTCGGCTTCTGCGGCGGCCTCCTGGGCGAGGATGACGTTCACCGGTTCTCCCCGCTGGCGCCCGATCACCACACCGTTGCGGGCGATCTGCGCCTGGTTCGCATTCAGGGACGCCAGGCCCGCCGCACCTACCGCGGGTGCCGGTGTGCATCCGGTGGTGGTGTCCGACCCGAGAATCGCCATCATCATGATCACCAGCAGCAGCGGTACAGCCGCTGCCAGGCCGATCAGCGCCCGTGTCGAGCCCATGACAGACCAGCGGCGTATATCCGGGATCCGAACCTGCCGACCGCCTGGACGGTCCCGCGGCAGATTCTCGGCGGGATGTCTGCCTCCGCCGGCGCCGGGACTCGTGAATAGTGTTGTGGCTCAACGGAGTTACCAGGTTCCATGACGGTCAGGGTCGGTTCCGGTCGGGCGAGTTCGTCGATGCTGGTCACAGTCCGAGGTCCCGGTCCGGTGTGAAGTGCGCTTGGACGTCCGGCGGAAGAAGGCTGCGCGGGGTGTGCAATTCGGGGGACGGTGGGCTGGTGCGGTGGGGGAATGCGGCCGCGATCGTGTTCGCGATCTGCTTCGGGGCTCCGATACGGTGGCGGTCTGGGCCGGTGGCGGTGGTGAAAAGATCTCGCATCTGCGCGACGATCTGCTCCGGCGCGGGCAGCGTGTGTGCGGTGACGGTGCCGGCGATGCCGGCATGCGCCAATGCGTATGCCTGCCCTTCGTACGATCCGCGGTCAGCGCCCGCATAGGAACGCCACCAGGTCAACAGTTCGTCAGAGCTGGCATGACCGATGGTGCCGGCCACCGCGGTGAGCAGCCGGTCGTTGTGCCAGGGCGCGGCTTCCTCGGCGGTCACCGCCAACAGGGTCGACACGGCTCGCACCCGCTCGCCCAGCAGTCTGAATTTCCTGTCGAACAGCCGCGCTGTGCCGACCTCGCTGCGCGCGCCCTGCTCGCTGTAGGCGGCGCCGACCGCGGCCATCCCCAGCACGCTGAGCGCATCGGTTCCCAACTCCGACACCAGAGTGGCCCGGTCGATCGGTGCCGGCTCGCGCCAGTGCAGGTCGCGCCGCCACGCCATGCCGTACTCGCCCCGGGTCCGGGCTTGCTCGATCCATTCCGGCGGCACGCCACCGGCCCACGCCGCGCTCTCGAGCGCCCCACGCAGTTCACCGCGACGCCGCACATCCTCGTGCCACTTCGCCGTGAGCTGCCGTCCTTCCTGGGCTGCACGCTGGGCAGTACGGGCGGCGGTGAACGCGGCGACGGCCTCGGTGCCGATCGCTTTGAGCACCCGGAACTGGATCCGATTCGGCTTACTCATCGCCACCACCCCGCAACGGGCTGCGTGAACAAAGTGCGGTGTTCTCGTTGACTGTTCGCACAACGAATCACCGGCGAATGCCTTCTGAGACGGCCGAGTTCAGTCATGAGGAGGACCTGCAATCCCTTGTCGGGACCGATCCATGCCCGTCTCTCCGGGTGTCATGGCACGCGGAGTTCACGGCTCTTCCCCGGTGCGTCGTCATGGTTTTTCTCATCGTTCTGTCGCTGTCTTCAGGTGTTGGAGTGCTCGGAGTGCGGCGGTGTCGCCGTCCGAGGTGACGTGGTGATCGCTGAACCCGCTGGTGATCGACTGCGGTGCGGCCAAGGCGGCCCTCTGCAGGTACGCGTATTCCGGTGGCCAGTGCCCCCGCTGCGTCAGCCGTCGGCCGCACGCCGGCCGTGCGTGTCATGGGCATCGAGTACCGCGCGTAGTACGGGCTGTTCGGCGGCCAGCTCCCGATAGGCATCGGCCGCCGACTGGCCCTGCATCGGCGCCATATCGAGCTTGGCGTGCAGATGGTTGTCCCACCGGTACCGCAGCGCGGCCAGTACCCCGGCGGGTCCGCCGAAGAGCCGCTCACAATCCGGGAGGTCGTGCAAGAGCTGTGAATTCGTCGGATCGACGGTTGCGCGAGCGAGTACCACATGCAGGATTTCGGTCCGAGCGTGATGATCTTTCCACGTCAATGCACCCACCCCTTCCTGGTAGGCCCGACGCCGGGCGCACGGCCCGAGACGCGCGCTGGAATGCCACCGGGTCGCCACCTCGTTCGGGCCGGCCTGTACAACGGTGCCGACCGCCGCCGTGAGCGGGCGGCGGCCCCGGCTTCGGTGCCGATCGCTTGGAGCGCCGTCAACGGGATCCGGGTCGGCTCAGTCACCGCCACCACCGCCCAGGGGCGTAGGTGGGGTACGTGCCTGTACCTCGCAGCGCCTGGGTGTTCATAAGTCGAGTCCGAAATCGCGGTTCGGTCCTGCCTGCGGGGGTGGTCTGTCGGTGTCGGCGTCGCCGAGAACGGGGCCGGTGTCCGTGAACGCGGTCTGAATCAGGTCTGCAATGGTGGTGCCGCTGTTCTGCTCTGCCCGTGTATCCGGGTAATGCAGATGGCTCCGTACCGCGATGACATCCTCTTCGCGGACCCAATGTTCAACCGCTCCGCCCCACGGTGCCTCGATCATTGCCAGGTAGTGGCGTTGGAGGAGGCTGCGGCCGTCGCTTAGCGGGATGTCCAGCGGGACGCCTTCCGCGACGATCCGGCCTTTCAGAATTCCGATCGGTTCGCCGGAGTTCGCCCCGAACGTGTTGATCCACAGGATCGGTTGTCCCGGAGGCAATTCGGTGGAGTTGTCTGCCTCGCTCGCCGTCGCGGCTCGTTCAGCACGCTGGAGTCGCGATCGCGCGGACGCGACATCGCGTTCTGTTCCGGCCAGCACCGCCGCTGTGATCGCCACTGCCGCGGCGTCCACCTCGACGGCCACGCGGAAGCGATTTTGTGTGCTGAGCACGAGCGTCACTGCCCTGGCGCCGGATCGAGCGACACCGCCGCCGTGGTCATCGGCATTCGATCGGCCTGGAAGTGGTCGCCTGTTAGGGTTGCGGCGTTCTCGGTGATTCTTCGCGGACGAACCGTCGGCGAATGTATGCTGAGACAGGCGAACTCAGTCATGAGGATTTGCCTTCCCTTCGAATGTTGTTGCGGCACTGTCGATGTCGTCGAACCGCTTGTTGGTGTTGTGGACTCCGGCGGCCCGCTCCGCGGGTGTGTAGACCATGCGGAAGGGAATTCCGGGCTGGTCGGCTTCCCCGGTCTTCAGCAGAAAGCAGCCGGTGCCTGGGGGTGCGCGACGTTCGGGCTGCTGGTCGTCGAGCAGGTCGTCGCTGGCTGGGCGTGGTGCGGCCCAGGAGGTGAGCAGCATTTTCTCGGTCTCGGAGAACGACATGACCGCGCGAAGGCGTTCGACCTCTTCGGGCGGGACCGGGCCGATGATCTTGGCTCTCGCGCGTTCGACGAAGCCGAGTGCTTTGTGCTGGGAAGCGTGGGAATCGAAGCTGGCGAGATCTTTGATGGTGTGCGAGCACATGATCAGCCCGGTGGCCAGTCTTCTGTTCAGGCGGGTCAGGGCGTCGACGCGGTCGATCATGTGTTCCCCGGCGCCCAGGACTCGCCAGATCTCGTCCATGACGACTTCGAAGGTGCGTTTCGGGCCCAGTCCGGCGTCGGCGAGGGTGTGCGCGGCGGCGATCGCGCCGAATCCGTCGCTCCAGCACACCATCAGCACCGCGGCGAGAAGTTTGACGTCGCCCTCGGGAATCCAGGACACGTCCACGCACACCGCCGGCGTCGACAGGTTCAACGGTGTGGTGGTGTGGCCGTTGAACACTTCCCCGAACGGTCCTTCGCACAAGGCGCGCAGCGACCGGCGCAATGTCTTGGTGCCGACGCGGTAGGCGTCCTCGGTGTCCTCCTCGGCGAAACGCATCAACTCCTCGCTGCCCTCGGCGATCACGGTGAGCAGGTCAGAGAGCAGGGGCGGATGGTGCGGGGTGAATCCTCGGTGGGTATAGAGTTCGCGCAGCCCGGCGGCGATGAGGGTTTCCTCGAAGTCCTCGACTCGCGATCCGCGGACCAGTTCGATGAGCCCGGCCACGATCGTGACCTGCCCGGCTTCGATGCGGGCGGCGACCTGGCGGCGCATGCCGGGGTCCGGCAGCCGGTCCAGGATCGTGCCCAGCGCGCCCACGGCCAGCGGGTTGATCGTGCCGTGGCCGTAGCCCACATCGACGATCTGCCCGCCCAGGACCTCGACCAGGTCCCGGTAGTCCGGTTTCGTGTCGCCCAGGCACAATACGGTTTCTCCGGCCGCGACCGCGCCGGTCACGATGCGGCGGATCAGCGAGGATTTGCCGTATCCGTTCAAGGCCAGCACGAAGGCGATCGGCGCGGTGAGAAAGCCTTTCAAAAACCAGGACATCGGGTCGAAATGCACCGGGCCGCCGGTGACATAGTGCGCGCCGACCGGGACACCGACCACCGGGGCGCTGGCACCGACCGCGAACGGCCACAGGCCGGCGACTTGGGTTGTAGTGGAACGCCATTCGGGTGTCGCCGGGACGACCGCGGCGCGCCCGCCACCCAGGCCGCCGTAGCCGCGATCGGTGAGTTTCGCGACCGCGCGGTCGAATCCGTCGCGCCCGCTGTCCGCAACCCGACGCGCGGCGGTATGGCGGCGGTGATCGTCGCTGCCCAGCAGTTTGCGGGCCCACCATCCGGCCAATCCGCCTGCCGCAGCGGTCTTCTCGGTCCGGACCCGGGTTTCTCGGGTCATGACCGTGATGCCCCCGATCCGGGTGGTGCGTGCCGGGCGGTGCGGCCGCGCCGGTGCGCGGCTCATGCCGACATCCTTTTCGAGATAGACCCGTGCTCGGGCAGGATCACCCCGATACCCAGTGACGCCGCGAACGCCGCGGCTTGATAGCCGTAGCAGCGGCGGACACTGAGCCGTGACGCCGCCGACATCGCCTCCACCGACGCGGCGATAGTGGGGATATCCGCGTCCAGTCGCGCGGTGGCGGTGACCAGCGCCCCGAAGCGGGTCAGTCCGGCACCCAGGGCCTGTTCTTGCCGGGCAGCCTTGGTGTTACCGACGCGGATGGACGCTGCGGCCGAAGCGATTCCGCCCGGTTCTGTCTGTTCCGCGGCGAGTGCGTCACGGAAATCGCCGTCGACGATCTCGGTGGCCTCGGCGGCGGAGTGCAGCCGGTACACCACCGCGATGCGTTTGCGGGGCAGGTCCGGGCGCGGCTCGAGCAGCGCCTTCATGACGGTCTCGTGCACCGCACCCAGCGGCGCGGCGTCCATTTCCCAGGTGACCGACCGGGCGCCGTCGTGCACGTAGTGATCCCACCGGTCCAGCGCCGAGACCGGGCCGACGGTGTCCCATGATTGCGTCGCGACCAGGTCCGGTCCGGCGGCTTCGATATTGTCTTGCGCGGCAACGTCATACCGGGATCGCACCAACCCCAGCAGCTCCCATGCCTGCATCGGTGCGGCGGGCAGCCCGGCGCGGGCGAGCTGGGACAGCACCCCTTGCAGGCGCTGGCCGATCTCGCGGGCTTGCTCGGCCGGGTTGCGTCGCAGTTTGCCGCGGGCGCGGTAGGTGATCGCGATCCGGGCTTCGATGCGAACCTGCCCGCCGGTGAGGTTGGCGGCTTCGGCCATGACCGCGGCCGCATAGTCCGGTGCATCCGCCCGCACCAGGCGCGCGACTTCGCGGCGCTGCTTGAGCCGGGTTTCCCGGACCGTCTCGAGGACACTGGTGATCGCGACGACGTCCCCCGATCGGCCTTGCGCCGCGAGGAATTGGCCGTATCCCTCCACCCAGCTGTCGATCTGAGGTTGGTCGACCAGCTCCTCCCCGGCCGGGATGACCCGAACCACGACGGTGTAGTGGTCAGTGCGCCGAATGTGGACCAGCCCGAACCGCTGCCCGCCGGGGGCCTCGTATTCGGTGAGCGCCGAGTCCGCGAGCAGTCCCGGCAGGCGGCTGGTCCCGGGGATCCGGGAGAAGCGGCCCGCGCGGTAGATGTGTTCCCCGCGTACCCCGGCCATCGCGAATTGCGTACGCAGGATCAGGATCTCCCACCCGGTGCGCCCGTTGCGGGTGATCACCATCGGCACGAACAGCACCGCAGAGCCCACGATCTGCAGCCCGGTCACCGGCAGCGAGCGGCTGAGCATGTAGCTGAGCATCACTGCGATCACCAGGCCGATTCCCAGCATCGACGCCCCGAACGTCAGCCCGAAAAAGCCTGCCGAGCGTGGTCTTTCCCACCGTCCATACAGGCGAGTGCTCATTGGGGCACCTCGTGTTCGGACTCCGGGGACGCCGCACTATTGACTCCGGCGTAGAGCTTCTTGCCGGTCTCGACCGCAGCCTGGGCCGCGGCGCCCCAGGGACCCCCGGCCGCGGCCACGCCCGCCGAGGTTTCCGCACCCGCAGACTCGGTTGCCGCCCTCTGCGTTCCCGTGCTGTCGGTTGTCTGCCGCGCCTGCGGCGGTGCAGAACCATTCCCGTCGGGGGCCGAGTCGGCTCCTTGGGTGTTGCGGCCCGCGCCACCCGACGGTGTCCCGCCTCCGCCGTCACCCCCTCCGCCCCCTCCACCGTTCCCGCCTCCGTTTTCGCCGCCTGTGCCGGTGGGGTTTTCGTCGACGGTGCGCGCGCTGGAGTCCTCGGAGCTGCCGCCCCCGCCGATGGCGCGGCCGATGCCGGCGCCGATGACCCCGGCGGCGAGCATGCCCATGCCGCTGCCGCCCATGGTGGCGATCGCGGGGGCGACCAGCCGCATGATGGCAGGCATGACGATCGCGACGAGCGCGAGCAGGATCAGGCCCAGCAGAGTCTGCTGCGCGTTGCTGTTCGGTTGGCTGCTTGCGGAGAACGCCACGACGTAGATCAAGGCGCCGACGGGTTTGTACAGCACGAACGCCAGCGACCAGGCGACCAGCCGCTGATACGCCTGGCTGCCTGGGCCGGTTCCAGACACCGAGGCCGCCACCGGAATCAGCGCGACCACCACGATCAGCAGCGCTTGGCGCACGACCAGCAGCACCAATTGCAGCAGCGCGCCGATGAGCCCGAAGATCGCGATAAGGAACATCGCCCCAGTACCCAAGCCCTGGTTCCCGGTCAGCGCATCGAAGTTCACCATATTCTTCACCACGCCAGCGGCGTCGCCGTGCGTGGCGTCGGAGATCACCCAGCTCGAGAAGACATCGCCGAAGTGGGTACCGACCGCCACCAGCGCAGCGAACATCCACGAGGCGAACACCGCGCGGGCGAACATCACGAACGTTTCCTGTGTCTGCCCGACCAATTCCCCGCGGCGCGCCATCGCCAGCCGCGCGCCGGTCAGGATGATCGCCCCCGTCATCAAATAGATCTGTAGATCACCGGTGTATTCGCGCACCGCGGACAGCACCGGCCCGGGAGTTCCGGTCGTGGGTTCGGCCAGCTGCGGCGAGGGCAGCGTGATCCACCAGTCCAGGCACCACTCCAACACCTGAGTCAACCCACCCAGCAGGGACTTGACCACGGCCCCGAACACCGAGTTCGCCAGCTCGCCGGTCGTTCCACCGACCGTGTTTTTCAGGGCGTTGTGCAAGGCGGTGCAGGCGCTGCCCAGGATGCTGGGAAGGTCACATTGCCCGCCGGAATTCGGTGCCGGATCCGCGGCCACTCGCCCGGCGCCCACGACACCGCACAACAGAGTCGTCGCGGTGATGATCGTCGCGGTGCGGGTGAGGGTCGATGTCGTTGCCAATGTCATTGCCACACACCGAAATCCGCGAGCGAGGTCAGCGGGGTCGCCGCCGTCCAGAGGGCGTCGATGTCATCGACGCGCACGCGCCAGTCCCCGTCGATCCACACCATCGGCCAGGTGCCGTAGCTGATCTGCTCGGGTGTGCGCACCGCGACATCGACCACGGCGAAGTCGGGGCGATAGTCCGGATGGATCCGGAATCCGGCGGGTACCACGACATTTCGTCCGGTGTCGGGGTTGTCGGCGCGGCTGTGCGCGAATCTGTCCAGCAGAGCCCCGCCACCGCCGGAGAATCGTTGAGTGACCACGGCCTGCCACACCCCTTCGGGGGCGGCCAGGGCGCGGGCGAACGCGTCCCAGGCCGCCAGCGCGGCCCCTTGGGGAGTGTCGGCGAACCCCGAGGCGATCCCATCGACCACACGCAGTGGCCCGTCGCTGCGCGAGAACGGCAGGGCGGCGGTGTTCCAGCCGCGTTGCCACATGATCCCTGCCGGTGCCGCGGTGAAGTATTGCGGACCCAGCGCCGGGTTCGGGCGACCGCTCAGGTCTTGGGCCAAGGCGATGCCTGCGGGGTCGATCGGGGTGTCCAGGCGGGTGCCGAAGGCATCGATGCTCGGCAATCCGAACCCCGTGCGCCCGTTCGGCGTCGGTGCATAGGTCGGTGCGGGTGTGATGCTCGGTGACTGCCCGGAATTGTTGCTGCTGTCGTGGCTTGATCCGGTGCTGAGCGCGGCGATGGCCGTTACCAGCAGTATCAGTCCGGCGACGGCGGGCAGCAGCCACCTGGGGGTTCGCGTGTTCATTGCCGGTGTCCTCCGTCTTTCATGGCTGTGCCAGCGCGACCATGTCCGGCGGTGTGGCCGCGACGGCGGTCACGAGTCCGCCGCCCGGAGGTGGGGGCAGGGCGAGTTTCCAGTCACCCGCGTTCCAGACGACGGTGGCGGTGTTGGCGGTCAGAGAACGGTCGGTCTGGCGGGTGTAGATCGCGACCACGACGCGATCCGGATTCCAGTGGGTGATCCGGTAGCCCAGCAGCCGTGGGGCGGCCCCGGCCGCGATGGGGCCCGGGATCGAAATCTGTGCACGGGCGATCGCCCAGGCATCGCGCCCGGGCCCCGCGGCCAGCAACTGCCCGATCTGCGGGTAGCCGGTGTCCTCGGCCAGCGACATCCGGATCGTGGTCTGTATGGCGGCCAGTGCCGCTCCGGCGGGAGTGCGGGTGTACCCGGTTGCGACTGGACCGTCGACCCGTGCCGGCCCCTGGTCTCCGGCGGGCACGCTCATGCCCTGGAACTGTGACCACCGCAGATGCGTCGGCCCAGCGTGCACATCGACCCCGGCCGGCGCCGCGCCCGGCCGGTGGCCGTCACCACATCCGGCGGACAGTGCGACCGCTGCCGCGGCCAGCAGCAGCACCAGCATGGTCATGACGGTGCGTGCGATGAGGCGGGTGCGCATCGGATTCCCGCCGCAGGAGCGGTGGTGTACTGGGGCAGAAGGGTTTCCAGGCTCAGAGCGGGGCATACAGGGCTCCGGCGATCAGTCCGGCGGATCCGGCGATCACACCGCCCAGCAGCACCCCGAACATTCCTTCGATGCTCTCTCCGCGGTGACTTCGGATCGCCAATAGCGCTGCGGCCCAGGTCAATCGGGCGACACCGAGTGCGCACACGATCCATCCGGCCCACCCGATCGCCAGCAGCAGTGGCGCGGTCACGTTCCCGGGCAGCGACTTGGCCAGCACTGCGGCGACCGACCCGACGGCGGTCACTGCTAGGTCACCGCACCCATGATCGCCCCGGCGCTGGTCATGACGACACCGCCGATGACCGCGTAAAAGACGATCTTGGGGCTCTCCATCGCCCCGCCGTGCATTCGCTCCCACCCGAATTTTCCGCCCGCGTAGATCAACGCGGCGACCCCGGCGATCATCGCGCCCCACGACAACCAGTTCAGGACCTTGAGCAGACGGTCCGAGCCCGGCGGGGCTTGCGGGGTGAACGGGATGTCCTGGTGGGCGGTGAGTGTCGCGCTCAGGTAGGCGGCTGTGTGGATCAGGATGTGCAACATGGTGTTTCCGTTCACAACTGCGGGGGTGAGGTGCGTTCACGCGAGGCCGCGATGAGCGCGGTGATTGCGGCCCCGACCCGATAGACCTCCGGCGGTACCGACGTAGTCAGGGGCGGGGTCCGGCGGAACCGGCGCCGAGCCGGGGCTGGATCCGACGGGGTGTAGACGGCCAGCTCGCCGGGCTCCAGGGCGATCAGGTCCTCGTGCCAGTCGATGGTCAATACTGTGTCGTGGTTCAGCAGTTCGGCGATGGTGTCGCGGTAGCGGCGCACGGGTGCGGGCAGGCGCCCGGGCCGCATGGGTGTCAGCACGAGGGCTTCGACGGTGACCCCGTCCGGTGCCAGGCCCGCGTGCCATTCCCGCAGCCGGTCCGCCGCTGAGGCCAGGCCGGGCATGCAGGTCCGCGCGGCGATCACGACGCGCTGCGTGGTCTCCCCGGAGGCGGGCCAGGCCCGGCCGCCGTCGGCGGCGTGGGCCCACCACTGCGCCAGCGTGGTCGCGCCTGCCCCGCCGTGCGCGGCCACGACCGCGAACAAGGGCGGGTGCGCACCGGTCAACGGGTACGGGCTGCGGCGCACGGGCGCCCGGCGCGATCGCGGGGGCGCGGTGACCGATCCGGTCGCCGGCGTGCGATCCGGCACGGCCGGCTCGTCGTCGTCTCCGAAGCGGTGGAGCTCGGTGGCGCTGGTCATCGCGGTCACCCTGCCTTCTGGATGTTCGTGATGACCGTGGCGCCGAGGGCGATGCGTACGTCGATTACTTGCAGGTAGTCCACTCGGGTGCCGTCGGGGTGCAGTTCGACCAGGTGCACGTCGGCGGCGTTGCCGCTGAGCGGGGTGATCGCGACGCAGTGCCGGGTGCCTGCGGGGATCGAGGCGATCCCTGCGGCGAGCTGGGCCGGATCCAGTCCGGCGTCCCGGGCCAGCAGCGGGGTCAGCGCGGTCACCGACCGCTGCGCGTAGTACCCGTCTTCGAAGGCGGCGATGACTCCGACCAGGGTGTCGCGGTCACCGCCGTGGTCGGTGACGATCGTTCCCTGCGGGCCGCTCAGACCGGCACAGGCTCCGGTGGTGGTCGCGGTGGTAGCGGTCGCCGTCGGTCGGGTGGCTGCGGGAATCGGCGGTGGGGCAACGGTTGTCGGCTTACGTGTCACATCCACGATGCCGGTGGTGATCGCGCCGACCGCCAGGGCCAGTACCGCCGCGACCAGGAGCCATCCCCGCCGCGGCATCAGCCGGTAGATCCGCCGGATCCCGGATGACGTGTAATCCGTTTCGGTGCTGGGGAATTCGTCGCGTTCAACTCTCGCATCGTCGACTGGATCGGGGTCTGGCTCCGGGGGGTCCTCGAGCCAGCCCCACCCGAGCCGTTCGTCCTGCGAGCCGCCGGTCATCACCGATATTCCGCCTCTCGTGGCGCTGCGGTACCTGGTCATGGCGTGGGGGTGGCCGCGATGGTGGTCTGCGGTGCGCTGGTGTCGGTGGTGGCCGGTGACGTTGTGTCGGTCGCTGGTGCGGTTCCCGTTGTCTGCGTGGGTGTTCCGAAGTTGACGCCGGTGGCGGCGATGTCCTTGGCCAGCGCGGTGAACCAGGTGGTGGTCGCGGCCAGTGGGGGCTGTCCGGTGCTGGTGACCGGGACGGTGCCGTAGGTGTTCTGGTTGCCCACGGCCGAGGAGTATTGGGCGTCCAGGTCGAGGTCGACCAGGTCGCTGTTGTCTTTGACGTTGTCCTGGATGGCGGTGAATGCCTCGTTGACCAGTCCCGGTAGCTGCGGCGACACGACCTGCACGAGCGCGCCGGCCAGTTTGGTGCCCAGAATGCCCAGCGCGGCAGCGGGATTGGCCAATCCCACCGTGGCCAGCGCGGCGAGGGTGTCGGGGGTGAACACATCGGCGGCGACCGCGACCGCGGTGTTGAAGGCGATGGTGCCGAGTTTGAACAGTGCGGAGATCGCGTCGTTCGGACCCGGCTGCGGCGCATGCGGATTCGACGCGTCGGCCAGGCGCTGGGAGATCGACTCCTGCGGCTGGTAGGCCAGGCTGTCCAGGGATGTGCCAGAGATGTCGTTGTTGATCACGTTGACGCCGGTATTGATGACCGTGGCCGACAGCGCGTTGGCGATGCTGGTCACCGCAGTGATCGGGTCGTGGAAGTCGGCCTGTTTACCGATGTCGGCGAACACGTTCAGCAGCGCGCCGTGGGCGGGTTTGTCGCAGGTGATATCGCCGGGTGTGCACAGTTGCACCACGCGCCCGTCCAGCGGTCCGTAATCCGACGCCTCGGCCGGGCCGCTGTCGGTAGCGGCGGAGTTCGCGGGCAGCCCGATTCCCCCCGCGCCGGGCAGTGCGGGGTTCAGGAAGCTGACTTTCGACACCGCGGTTCCGGTGGTGCCGGGTGCGGGTGTCGGGGTGGTTTGGCCTGCGCGGCCAGGGAATACCGGGGTGCTCGCTGGTCGAGCGGGGTCGCCGAACAGCGCCACGCCGGCGATATGATCGGCGGGCACCGGGCCGCTGCCGGAGGCTGCTTGTTGCGCGAACTCGGCCATGACTTGCGCGCCCTCGGTGTACCCGGCGGCGGCGATCAGGGTTTTCGGGCATTCGGTGAGCACCCCGGTGGCCATGGTGTCCGCGCGTTGCAGGGTCGCGGCGATCGATTGGGAGTAGCTGTCGTTCTGGCTGGTCGTGCCGGCACCGAGGTCGATACCGGTTGTCGTGTTGCTGCCGGTGGTAGTGGTCGTGACCTGGTCGTACGGCACGTAGGCGCGTTCGACCAGGCCCGACGCCTGGTCCAGCAACGGGCGCAGCATGGTGCCCAGCACGCCGGTGTCCACATCGGCTCCGGTGTCCGGAGACGCCTGATCCGGGCCCTGCGCGGCGAGCACATACAGGGCAGGACAGGTGCGGCTCATCGGGACCTGTGCATGCACCACAGGGGCTGCCGCGGTGCCCGCGGCCGCGACGGTCACCGCGGCCGCGGCAACTACGGTCATGGCTGCGGTGACCGGTCGCCGGGCGGTAGGTTGACCGGTGCTGGGTGACATGGTGGTCTCGATTCGGGCTCGTGCCGTGCAGGATTGGGCCTTCGAGGTGGGCCGGCCCACCTCGAAGGGGCTTTCAGGACGCCGCTGGTGGGTTACCGGCGTCGAAGAACGAGGGCAGGTGCGGTGCGTCGCGGCGCCATCCACCGCCCGCGTCACCCGATGTCAGGTGCGCGGCGAGCTGGTCGACGGCGTGTTCAGCGCCCCGGCGGCCGGCCTGAAGATGGGTGGCCTCGCCGATGTCGGTCCAGGTGACCTCGACGCCGCGCACGCGGTAGTCCGCGTACAGTTGCTGCGCGACGCGCACGGGCACGATCTCGTCACCGCCGCCGTGGTACAGGTGAATCGGCATGCTGGGCTGCCGGTGGCCGAGCTCCTCATGCATCAGCACCGTCGCCCACAGCCGGTCGTTCCACGGGTCCGGGCGAATCGTGTAGTAGCCCAAGGGCTTTGCGAACCAGGCCAGAAGTTCGGGCATCCCGGCGTTTTCGGCCAGGCGCCCCGCAGCCCGGCCGGCCGGGGCAAGGATCCGATGCAGCGGGACATCACGGTGGGCGCTGCTCAACCCGATGAGGGCGGCGAACCCGAGCCCGCTGTACGGGCCGCCGTCCACGGCTTCGACACACGCGCGCAGGTCCGCGGGCACACCTCCGGCGACCGCGACACGCACGCTGATTTCGGGGCTGTAACTGCGGTGCAATTCCGCTGCCCACGCCACGGCCCGTCCACCTTCGCCGTAGCCCCACAACCCGACCGGAGCTTCGCCGCTCAGCCCGGCGCGCGGGGTGTGCGCCGCGGCCCGGACAATGTCCAACACAGCGTGGCCTGAGGAGTTTCCGGCCAGGTACGGGTGGGGTCCGGGACCGACGCCGTGTCCTTCTCCGTCGGCCACGGCCACGGCCCAGCCGCGTGCCAGCGCCAGCTCGAGCTGCCCTATTTCTGGGAACGTCCCGGCCGCGATCATCCCGCTCGGCGCGTGCTGTGGGCCCAGCCCGTACACCTCGCTGCCGTAGCCCAGGATCGGGCGCGGTCCGCGACCACGCCACGGACCGGTCGGCGCCAGCAGCACACCCGAGGCCAGTATCGGGTCATCGAGGCTACTTGCGGTGCGGTAGAACAGTTTCCAGCCACGAACCCCGTCCATACCGGAATTCACCGGCAGTGAACGCACAAGGCTGCCTGCAGCGGCGCGGGTCTGGGACCGGGTCGATGACCCGTTTCTCGCAGGCGGTTGGAACAGCATCTCGGATGTCTTCTTTCCTTGTCCCCGGGCCAGTTTCACCAATGTCATTGCAGTGCACTGTGTTTGGTGAAAAGCCCGGGCGGCTGACGGTCAGTGTCTGGGGGTCAGGTCTCGTGCCATCGCGGAGAACCACTGGGCTCCAGCCGATATCGGTGACTGCTGGCCCGGCGCGGCAGCGCCGTAACCGCGGTGCCTGGTAGGGGCACCGACGGCGTCGGCTAGTACGGTCGGGTTGAGCAGATCCTGGTTATCGGCCAGGTTGGCCGAAACCGCCTGGGCGAATTGCTGGGCCAGCCGCGGGATGTTGCCGATCGGGTCGGCGGCCACCGCGGCCACGACACTGTTCAGTTTCCGATCCGCGTCCTGGGATTGCTCGACCGTCGGCGGGCTGTTCTGCAGGCCGGCAGCATCGGCCAGCCGCTTCGACAGGCTCGCGTGCGGCAGGTAGTCCACTCGCCCGCCCGGCCCGAGTTGAAGGTCGTCGGTGATGACGGTCGCCCGCGCGGTGTCCACGGTTTGCGTCAAAGCCTGCGTCGCGGAGGTGATGGCGGTGACCGGGTCACTGAACTGGGTCCGCACCGCGACCCCGGCCGCTACACGCAGCAGTTGCGCGTGTTGCGGTGCGTCGCAGGTCCAATCGCCTGGCAGGCAGAAGTCCGCGACGCGACCATCATCGAGGGCGCCGTAACTCTGATCGTGATCGACCAAACCGCCGCCCGCCGGTGCGGCCTGGTCAATCACGACGTGTGTGACCGCGTTCCCGTCGGTGCCCGGCGCCGGCGCCGGGCTGGCGCGGTGCGGGTTGCCGGGGAACAGGGGCTCCCCGGGGGTGCGTGCGGGGTTGGCGAACATGATCACGCCGCCGACCTTGTCCGCGGGGATCGGTCCGTGACCTGATCCGATCTGCTGGGCGAAGGTATGGACGGCGTCGGCGCCTTGTGAGTAACCGACAGCGGCAGTCATGGTGTTCGGGCACTGCTGGTGCACCTGTGCCGCGCTTGCGTCCAACTGCGCGACCGCATCGCTTTCGGAGCGCTGGTAGGGCAGGTTGCCGGTCCCGCCGGTCAGCGGGAGTCCGCCGAACGCAGCCGCGTAACGCACGTAGGCCCGCTGCACCGAGCCGGGCGGAGCCTGGGCCAGCAGCGATGAATTCATCGGGCCCAACATTCCGGTGTCGGCGGTCGGATCCGCGTCTACCGAGGACTCCCCGGTGCCCTGAGCGTCCAGGACATACAGGGCTGGGCAGTGGGTGATGGGTGGCATCGGTCCAGCGGCTGCCGTGCCTGCCGTAGCCGCAGCACCGACGCCGAGCAACGCGACGATCGACGATGCCAGGACAGTCCGGCTGCCGGGTCGTGTGCGCCGCGACGGGATCGAGTCCCTCATCGCTGACCCACCCCCACCGCCGCGCCAACTGCGCCTCCGGCGATTCCGCCGACCACCGCGGCGGCCCCGGCTGCGGGCAGCCCCAGGACAGCGGCGCCGATCGCCGCGCCCGCCGCGGCGCCGATCGCGGTGCCCGCGACACCGCTGGTGACTGTGCCGATCACCGGCACCGGCACCAAAGTGCCCAGCGCCGCGCCGGCGATGCCGCCGACGGTTCCACCGATCAGTCCTCCCACCACCGCGCCGACCGCTGCGGTGGGAACTCCCGCGGCCACGACACCGACCGCGCCGCCGACCGCGGAACCCACGACTGTTGCTGCTGCGGTGCGGTCCGATCTGCTGGGCGGCATGCCGACCGAGTCCCAGAAGCGTGCGATCCCCGCTTCACCGTTCGCGGCGACCGTGTTGATCTGGTCGCGGACATTCGGCGGAATACACGGCGGGGTAGGTGTTTCGAATTCGCCGATGCGGATTGTGTTGGCCGGCGGCCGGATCGGTGCCACCGGCGGCACCGGCCGCGGCAGATGCAACGCCGGCACAATCACCGGCGCGGCGGGCGCCCACTGCGGTACCGGACGTGTCGGTTCATTGTTGCGGACCGCAGGGGAGTCCTGCTGGTTGACTGGTGGCGGCGGTGCAGGCGGCGGGGGCGCCGACGTTGTGCCCGGTTGCGCCGGGCTTGTCACCCCGGGCTGGTCCGGACTCGACACCAACGTGACCGCCGCGCTGGACATGCCCGAGCATGTCAATACCAGGACCAGCGGTAACACTCCGACCGCGACCGTGCGTGCGCTGGGCCGAAGCGTGTTGCTGCCGCCCGCGGATCGTTTGAGCTGCCGCTTCACAGGCAGCAGTAATGGTCGGGGATGGGGAGCGCCCAACTCCTGAAGCATATGCAGAGTCACCTTCTGCTCGAGGGAAAGAAGATGATGGGCGGATTCGAAAATGGACAGGCCGCTTCGAATTCCGACGTCGCCGCCGTCTCAACGACTGCGAAGGTCTGTTTCGCCTCACACACGCCGAAAAGCGGGCGAGGAATCGGCGAGCCCGTCTCCTCGCCTGGGGGGAAGGTGGGAGGAGACGGGCCGCCATTTCCCGGAGTCGATCTGCTACTCCGGTGAGGCGCGGTTCCCGGCCTCGTGATCCATCAAAGCGCCGGAATGCCATGTGTGTCCAGGGTTTTCGCCACCACCGTTTGTGGGACCACTGTCAGTGGTGCTGTCGGTGAACCCAAAACCCCGGCAATTCAGGGCATTCCCCGAGCCTGCAGGCGAAATTAGCGTGTCCCCTACCGTGCACAATCCGTATTCGCATCGCCACACTGCCAACGCAGTTCCGAATCGAGACATTGCGCCGTCTTCGGGTGGGCCCATAGTCGTCGGCTTGCCCTCCCCCGGGGACAGAGCATTGCCGCCCGAAAACTTGAAGAGATCTGGTATATGAACTGTGATGTCGCTGGAGTATTGTCGAGCGGCGCTGCTGCTGACAGTTCTCCGAAAGTTGTTGCAGTACTGGGCTCGTCTGGTGAACGACAACTCCGGAACGACCGTGACCCCGGGGGTGGAACACTGCCTGGGAACTCGCATCCCACCTACCGACGTCGGCTTGCCGGTGCTGCAGTTGGTGAACGGACGATGGCTCTGTCGCTGATGTGCGGAATCCGCGCTTCTGCGGACGGCGCATCGATCCGGCATTAAGCGGCCGCTAGAATCTCGGTCGCGTTCGGGGGCAAGGTTCTTCGTAGGTGTGTGCTGGCATCGGCACAACTGTCCATTCGATCTGATAGTCGCGGTCCAGTACACGCGCACGTCACAGCGACGCTGGCAGTGGGGTAGCCACACCTCGTTGCGGACCTCGATCACCCCCGGTTGTGTCCGCGCCCACGCGGTGAGAATGGCTTTGCTGGCTAGATGCCATACCGACTCCGGAGCATGCAGACCGCCCGTGGGTCCCAGGCGCGGTGGATGGGCGAACTGCGGTCGGCGATCACCACCGATCCGGCCGCGCACGACGACCGGCACGATTGCGCCCGAGGTGGCGTCGACACCCGCGTAGCACAATGCGCAGACCAGGGATCGGTCACCGCTGTAACCTTTGGCCCGCAGCTGCCGCATGCGGTCATCCGCGGGATCGGTTGGCGCGCAGAGGTACTCAGTGCATGACAGGTCCAATGCGACAGTGAGGTTGTTCGACGCAGACACTCGGGGAGCCCTTTCGCGAAATAGCTGACACGGTTCGGGCAACCGAAGAGGTGCCCGAACCGCTGTGAAGAGGCCGCGCTATTCACAGGGGAAGATTGTGTGGATCCGGCTCGATGTGATGTCTGAGAGAGCTTGCCGCTCTAGATTGACGTGAGTTGTGTTGAGCGCTGGGGTTATTCGTGATCGAGAGGTTCGGCTGTTGTGCGGCCTCACTTGATCTTACGACTGCCCGTCGATGTCGACCACGGGCGACACCGGGCGTTGAGGATCGTGGTCCAGGGGAAAGCTGGTCTGGTCCATGTACTTCTGCCGGTGAATCGAGGAATCATCGCCGGAGTCGAACGCGTGCCCCGCCCCTGCCCTGGCTCTTTCTGCGCGCCACGTGGATCGGAGACGCCGCCGAGGTGGTGCTCGTGAGCTCATCCGATCAGTGGGTTCTGCGGGTCCGGCTGGTGTCCGGGCCCGAAATCCACCACTTCATGATCGCTGTCGTGGATTTCACCGCACTGCTCGGCAGCGAGATCCGCGTATATGGCCTGCACCGCGGGGAGGGGGCCAGGCCGATTTCGTGCCCTGGTCGTGGATGTGACGTATCAGTTGGCGCAGGCATGCCTGGTCGGCTTCCCGCACGACGTGCGGGCCCAGGTTTTCGACTTCCGGATGGCGCCGGCTCCCGAGTGGCAAGGCTCGCAGGGGCGTCGAGGTCAACGACCAGGTGTCAGTGAAATAGTCAGGGCTGCAATAGATCTGACCACGTTCTGCGCAGTTTGCCGAAGAATCGTGCGATGTGCGGATCGGAGTCGGGGATCGCATGCGGGTCCAGGTCTCACCATGCGCCGCCGTCGAATTCGGCCGGATCGAGTCTGTAGGCGTGGTGGCGGCTGCCGCGGATCGCATACCACAGCGAGGTGTCCTCATGTGGGAGTGGACGAGCGACGGTGGTGGAGGTCAGGAACGCGGGCCGGTCGGCCGGTGGCAGTGAATTCCGCAGTGATACCGAGTTCTTCGGCGGCTTCGCGTCGCGCGGTCACCAAGGGATGCTCTGCAGGTTCAGCGTGTCCGCCCAACAGGCACCAGTAGTTGGGGTAGGGGATCTCCGGCTTGTCGTCGCGCTGATAGAGCAGCACTTCACGACGGTCGTTGAGCAGGATGATCTGGGTTCCTTCGCGCGCCACGAGTTGTCAGCCTTTCCTCAGCGGTGGTATGCCGTCGCGATTTTGGTGACCGCGGCGGCGACGTCGTGCACATCGGTGTCGGTCATCTTTGGGTAGAGCGGCAACGGGATGATCCGCGCCGAGACGTCCCGCGCGTTCGGGAACTCGTCGGGATCGATGCCGACCACGCGCCGATAGTACGGCTGCTCCGTGGCGTTGGACGCCTTGCCAGAAGAGATCGGCCCGGGCCGTGGAGTTGTCATCCGTTCAACGACAGTGCTTATGCGGCTGTGAATCTGAGTTGCTGGATGCCGACCGGTCGTCGTCACGTGTCAGTGGTCGAGCGGCCAGGGCCAGGGTTGCTGTGGTGTGCGGGGGTCGTCACGGTGGAGGGTGGCGATCCAGCCGTCGTAGACGCCGTCGGGGTATTCGCAGAACCCGCGGACGTGGCCCTCGAGTTGAAATCCTTGCTGCCAGGCTGTTTTCGCCGAGGCCCAGTTACCGGCCACCGCTTCCCACCGCATGAGCGCCTGGCCGTCGTGCTCGAATGCCCAATCCAGCGTCAGCGCCAGTACTTTGGGCATGAGGCCGTGACCGCGGTGGGCTGGGTGCAAACCGTAGCCGATCGTGGCTGTTTGAAAACCGGTCGGGCGGTAGTCGATCGTCCCGGCGAACTGCTGATTGCCGTCGGTGGCAACGGTGATTGCCCAGATCCGCCGTGAGGTGGGGGAGTTCTGCTGCCAGTTGGTGCGGGCGAGCTCGAGGAACTCTCGCCCGTCCGCGATTTGATAGGGCCGCGGAATGGTGGTGAACCGCACCATCTCCGGGTCGCGGCATTGCTGCACGATCGTCGCGAGATCTCCAGGCTGGTGGGCGCGCAGCGTGATGGATTCCCCGTCCGTCAGCACGGGCGCCTCGCGGGGGTGGGATGTTGGGGACATAAATGCCAGAAGACCCGAGGCAGGTCCATGTCGCAACCGGATTTCCGCACCGGACGAAGATGATCGCGGTGCTGCGGACCGACACAGACTCTGCTTGTGCTATTGGTGGGTTCAGCTGTCCGCCAGGGTATTTCCGTTCCGAGTCAGTGGAGGAGTCGTTCGGAGACGGCTCTGTGCGGCCCGGTCCTTCGTAGTCGGTGATGACCGAGACGCCCGAGAGATCGACGACAGCAGCGCACTTGTGGCACCGATGGACCAGAGCGTGCCGGGAGCGTACCCGCACTGGTGGCCGCTTCGACTGCTGCATAGCCACCAATGAGGCCGGCTCCAGTTGTTGCGTGGCAGAGGATTCTCGGTCGCGCCAAATGGCCGATGCTCAGGGGCTGTTCGCCGGTCCGTCGCGCGATACACCGCTTTACCCCGCGATGCCTTCCTGGCATTGGGCGTAATGCTGGCCTCGCGGCGCTCGATGCGCTTCGACGGACTCCCTCTCGGATACCAGCGCAAAAGTCCGAACCGCCAGCACCGGTCGTGACCCGAATGGGCAGGCCCGTCAGCGCGGATCGGCCAATGGATGCGTGACCTCGCGGGGATCCTTGTCGGTGCGCAGCCCTTTCCAGCTGGGATGACGTAAGCCGGTACGGCTGGCCTCCCGAAATTCCGTCTCGCACACCAGAATCGGCTCCACCCAATGAGCAGCCACACCGATCTCTCCCGGCGGCGGCACATCCAGCGGGCACCCCGGTACCGCCAGCCGCTCGAGCAGCGGCTGCAACATCCGGTGTGCTACCGCATCGAACCCCGACCCCACGACCCCCGAAAACAGCAGACTGCCCGACGAGTCGTAGCCGGCCAGCACCAGCGACCCGAATACATCCTGGGCGCGGCGGCTGCTCAGCCAGCCCACTATCACGAACTCCCGGCGGATCCGGATTGTCGTCTTCACCCATGCCGGGCTCCGGCGGCCCGGAAGATACTGGGAATCAACGCGTTTCGATACGATTCCCTCGATCGCGTGGGCGCGGCCCACCTCTAGGAATCGCTGGGCCTCGACGCCGATCCAATGCGGAGGCGTTCGGATCGGTGGCCGCGTTAGCCTCAGCTCCAGTAACTGCTCGCGCCGCTCCAGATACGGCCACGACGTGATCAGCTGGCCCGATTCCCCGAGCAGGTCGAACAGGAAATACTCCACTGGCACCTCGGTGCACACCGTCACCGACGGCGCCCGCAGGTGCATGCGCCGCTGCAGCCGTGCAAATGACGGTGCTCCTCCGGCCGCCTGGTCCGGCGCCACGATCTCCCCGTCCAGCAGCAGCGACTGCCCTTGCGCCTGATCCCGTACCGCCGCCACGATCTCCGGATACTGTCTCGACACCTCCTGCCGGGTTCGGCTGTACAACCGGCACGTCCCGGCGTCCACCGCGGCGAGAATTCTCTGGCCGTCCCACTTCCATTCCACCGCGAAATCCGCCCGATCGGGTGGCCGACCGGCGACGGCCAGCATAGGCGCAGGCATCCGCCACACCCGATCAGCATATCTGCAGCAACAGACCGGTCGGTTGCTGCGTAGCTGTCATTCCGGGAACCGTATCTGCTTTGCGTGCGTCCTACTTGACGAGGGTATTTCGCAGCGATTTGTTCCGCCCGCCGACGACGCCACCGAGGGGAAGCAACGATGGCTCAAACGCCACACCGGTTCACCTGCGAACAACTGGCAGACCTTCACGCGGGATACCTGTCATCCGAGCTTGCCGCTCGCCTGTGGCCCCAAGTATTGGCCGACAGCGAGGCAGCGCAGTATCTGGCAGACCTCGACGCCGTCAGCGCTGCGCTACGGCGCTTGAGGCGCAGCGAGGACATCCTTCATGCGATGCCCCCAGATGTGGCCGTGCGGCTAGATCGGATCCTGGAGGACTTTTCCATTTTCTCCCGAACAGGTGATATCTCAGACGATGGCAGTTCTCGCCGAACTGGTAGTTGAGGCTCAGCGGTAATTGTGAGGTCGTGGGGGCGGCTATCCTGGCGAGATCGGTGTCGTAGACGCGTCGCTGAACGGTGCGAAGTAGTTGTTCTCGGGCCAGCTGTCCACGTCCGCGATCTGACCGTTGCGGCCCCACGTGTCACCACCGTTATCGCTGAGCAGGCCGATATCGTCGGGATATCCCGATATGAGGCGAACTTTCGCTGGTGCGCATCCTTCATACAGGCCCGTCATCGGTCATCCTCCGTGCCGGACAGGAGAGAATTCGGGAGCCAATCGCCCGGATGGACGGCGTGCTGCTCGAATCGGGCCGGTCAGGGTGGACGCCGGGACCAGCTCCGGGTGAACGGCGTATCTGGTGGCAGACTCGGGTGGGTTGTGACAGTCCGATCATGGGAGGCGTCGGCGTGCGGGTGGCGATAGCGGGTGGTGGTACCGGAGGGCACGTGTTCCCCGCGCTGTCTGTTGTGCGGGAGTTGCGTGCCGGTGCGGATTCGGTGCAGGTGTTGTGGTGCGGGCAGGTTGATTCGCTCGAGCAGCGGACCGCGGGCGCCGACAACATCGATTTTGCTGCGGTGGCGGTTGGGAAGCTGCGCCGAGATCGCAACCCGCTGCGGATGATCAACCGCGCCAACGCCGTCGACATGGCGCGGGTGCCGCTCGGCGTGGCGCAGGCGGTGCGCGGGCTGCGCGCGTTCGCGCCGGATGTCGTGCTGACCACCGGCGGGTACGTGGCGGTGCCGGTCGGTGTGGCTGCGGGTGTTCTGCGGGTGCCGTTGGTGGTGCATGAGCAGACGGTCGGGCTGGGCTTGGCGAACCAAGTGCTGGCGCGGGCTGCGACTGCGGTGGCGGTGACTTCCGAAGCGACTATCGCGGTGTTGTCGCCGCGGGCGGCCGCGCGGGCGGTGGTCACCGGTAACCCGATTCGGGAATCGGTGCTCGCTGGCAGCGGTCTTGGGGCGTGGGAGCGGTTCGGGCGCGGGTTCGACCGGGGGCTGCCGACGGTGCTGATCACCGGCGGTGCGCAAGGCGCTCACCAGATCAACTCCGCTGTCGCCGAGGTGCTGAGGCCGCTGTTGGGGCAGGCCAACGTGATTCACCAGGCTGGCGCCGCGGATCTGGCAGGGTTGCAGCACACCGCGGCGTCGTTGCCGGACGAGCTGGCCGGCCGCTACTGCGTCACCGATTTCATCGACGGTGGGGGTATGGCGGATGCGCTGGCGCTGGCCGAGGTGGTGGTGTGCCGTGCCGGTGCGGGCACGATTGCCGAGTTGACTGCGCTGGGCAAGGCCGCGGTGCTGGTCCCGCTGGCGTCGTCGGCTGGTGGCGAGCAGGCGCGCGCGGCACGGCTACTCGAGCAGGCCGGGGCGGCGATCACGGTGTCGGGCACGGTAACTGGACAGTCCATCGGTGCGGCCATTACCGTGCTGCTTGCCGACCCGGACGCCCGCGCCCGGCTCGGCAAGGCCGCGCGGGAGCTGGGACGTCCGGATGCGGGACAGCGCCTGGCTGGGCTGGTGCGCGCCGTCGCCATGCGCGAACCGTTCAGGTAGCCGCAGGAATGAGTGCGTCGGCCAGCGCGGCGGCGACGGTGGTGACGTCGGTGTCGGTCATGGCGGGGTGGAATGGTAGCGACAGCAACTGCGTTGCGGACTGTTCGGTGGTGGGCAGGCGGCGGTGCCAGCGCTCGAAGGCGGGCTGGGTGTGGTTGGGCGGGTAGTGAACCCCGACTCCGATACCGGCGGCCTTCATCCGGGCGAAGACCTGGTCACGGTCACCCACTCGCACGACCAGATTGAACGGCACCGTGTTGTCGATATCGACGTCGACCAGCCGCACCCCCTCGAGCTGCGCGAGTGCTTGACTGTAGCTGCGCCACAGGCTCTTTCGCCGATCGACGATGTGGTCGAAGTGGGCCAGCTGGACCCGGCCGACCGCGGCGTGGACGGCGGACAGGTGGTAGGGCAGACCCGCGCCGTCGACGCGGTAGTCGGTGGTGCGGATGCGGGTCAGCTGGCTGGCGCGGATGCCTAGGGTGCGCATGGCGCGCAGCCGTTCGGCTTCGCGGCGGTTGCGGGCCACGACCGCGCCGCCCTCGATCGAGGTGATGTTCTTGATCGGGCCGAACGAGAAGCAGGTGAGCTGACCGGTCGCACCGACCCGGCGACCATCACGGTGGCGGGAGCCGAACGCATGGGCGGCGTCTTCGACCACGGCGATGTCCCGGTCGGCCAACCGGAGCTCGGTCAGGTCGACCGCGCGGCCACCGTAGAACACCGGTAACACCGCGCGGGTGTGGGCGGTGATCGCGGCCTCGACGGTTTCGGGGGTGACGCACTGGGTGGCGGGGTCGAGGTCGGCGAATCGCGGCACCCCGCCTGCGGCGCGGATGGCGTGGACGGTGGCGCAGAACGTTTGCGACGGGACTACCACTTCGTCGCCGCGCTCGATACCCGCGGCCATCAACGCCATGTGCAGGGCCGCGGTGCCGCGGTGGGCGGTGACGACGTCGGCGACGCCGAGGAACTCGGCCAGTTCCTGCTCGAAGACCTCGGTTTCGGTGTTGTGCCCGTACTGGCCGGCCTCCAATGCGGCGGTGAGGGCAGTGGTTTCGGGGCCGTGGAGGTACGGTCCGGCGTTGCGGGCGACGGCGAGTGATTCAGTTCGTGGCAGCATGACGCTCTCCTGTGGTGACGACGGCGAGGGTGTCGACGTATTTCGTTAAGGTCACCCCGGGGCGGTAGGTGAGCCGGTCGTAGTCGATCGGCTCGCCGAGCAGGGCGTTGAGGTATTGACCGGTCAGGTCGGCTCCGGCAGCTTCAGCGGCCAGGAATGCGCCGGCCGGGCGGGCGTTGACCTCGGTGATCTGCGGGCCGGTGTCGGTGGCGAATCCCTGCACGCAGCACCACCCGCGGACTCCGACCACGGCCAGGGTGTCGCGCACCAGCGTCTCGATCTCGGGGTCGGTGAAGGTGCGGGTCACGATCGACAGGCCGCCCTTGGTCAGCAGCCGCCACCGCAGGATCACCCCGGCACGGCAGTCGTCCCCGGCCAGGCAGTCCGCGGTGAATTCCGTTCCGGTGAGCCGGGTTTGAACGATCGGATCCTCGATCAGCAGGCACGCCGCGCGTGCCCGCTCCCGGCCCCGGCAGGCCAGGACCCCGCGTGATCCTTGGCCCTGGCGGGGTTTGACGACGAACTCCCCGTCAACGGGTGCCTCGTCGAGCGTTTCGGGCAGCCACGTGTGCGGGTGCGCGAGGCCAGCCGCTGCGAGCGCCCGCGCGAATGCGGCCTTGTCCCGGCAGGCGGCCACGGCCGAGCGCGACGGCAGCCAGGTCCGCACACCGACCGCGCGCAGCTCCTCGGCGATCTCAAGCAGCGCGGGCAGCTCAGCCTCGACGGTCGGGGCCACCGCCTGCACGTCCAGGGTGCTGCACATCTTCATCACCGCGGGCCCGTAGCGGGGGTCCTCGACCTGCGGGCACAGCCGCGGTTCGATCCCGTCCAGCAGCAGTCCGTTGGCCTGGGGGTCGGCGTCGACACCGATCGCCGTCGCACCGAGCTGGTGCAGGCGACGTGCCAGATCGAACCCGGGCTGGCCACCGACACCGGTGACCAGCACCCGCACCCTGGTCACCGCCGGACCTCGACGCTGGTGCGGGCTGCCAGCATCGGCGCCCACATATCGGCGTTGGCGCGATACCAGGCGACGGTTTCGGCCAGGCCCTCTTCGATGCTGCGCCGGGGCCGGTATCCCAGCTGCGCGATCTTGTCCCAGGTCATCGCGTAGCGGCGGTCGTTGCAGTGGCGATCGGGCACCCGGGTGACCTGATCCCAGTCCGCGCCCACCGCGGCCAGGATCAGCCCGGTGAGCGTTTCGTTGGTCAGATCGGTGCCACCGCCCAGGTTGTAGACCTGTCCCGGGATCCCGTGACGACGCACCGCGTCCAGGCCCGCGCAGTTGTCCGCGACGTGCAGCCAGTTCCGCACATGCTGCCCGTCACCGTGCAGCACGACCGTGCCGCCGTGCAGCAGCGCGGTGATGTGCGCGGGGATGATCTTCTCCGGATGTTGGTGCGGGCCATAGTTGTTCGATGAGCGGGTCACGCACACGGGCAGCCCGTGAGTCCGGTAGTAGGACAACGCGATCAGATCCGCAGCAGCCTTGCTCGCCGCATACGGCACCGTCGGCGCCAACGGTGCATCCTCACCCACCGCCCCCTCGAGCACCGGCCCGTACACCTCATCGGTGGACACATGCACCACCTTCGTGATCCCGTGCCGCAGAGCGGCATCCAGGATCGCTTGCGTGCCGGCCACATTGGTCGAGATGAACCGGGCAGCTTGGGTGAAGGAATGATCGACGTGCGATTCCGCTGCCAGATGGACAATTTCGTCGTGCGCGGCCGCCAACTCGTCCACCAGGGCACAGTCGCCGATATTGCCGGTCACCAGACGCAGCCGCGGCGAGAGCATCGCGGCGCCGAGATTTTCCGCGTGCCCGGCGTAGGTGAGTGCGTCCAGCACGGTGACCTGCTCGACGTCCTGCTGGTCGAGTAGATGCCGGACGTAGTGCGAGCCGATGAAACCCGCACCCCCGGTCACCAAGACTCTGCTCATGGTGTGTCTCCCCGAATCCTCTTGGACCGCAACCCCTCCCAGGGCGATCGGCAGATCACGCCGGGGTTGAGTTGCTGTGGGTTCAATTTCTCCACGGATGCAGGGTGTTTCGTCAGAGTGGGCGCATACTCACGGGGTCCTCACGCACACGCACACCCCCCGGACAGGAGCACCGACAGTGACCCCGGCTGACACCTCGACCGACAATGATGCCGCCACGCCCGTCAATGTCTTCGCGCTCGAGCTGCGCCGATGGCGCGATGTCCGCAGCCTGTCACGCCGCGCGCTGGCCACCAAACTCGGCTACAGCCGCCCGTATGTGTCCAAGATCGAATCCGGCACCGAGAACCCCTCCCAGCAATTCGCCGCCTGCGCCGAGACAACCCTCCAGGCCGGCGGGGCACTACGCGCCGCGTTCGAAGAGTTCCGCGCCACCCGCCCCGCGGTCACCCGCCCGGCCGCCGCGACCGATTTCAGCGACGCGACCGGGTCGCTGGTTGTTGACCACGACGATGCGAGCCTGTCCTTCGACGGGCACACCTACCGGCTACGCCAGCGACGACGCCTCATCAACGGGGGAGCAGAACCGATCACTCGCTACCTGATCAGGATCTCGGTCGACCGCTACCCCGGCGACCCCGAACGATCCAACCAGCTCTACCAGGAAAACCCACTCACCTGGGACGAGATCGACCTGCACGCCTGGCACGGCGAACACCGCACCGAACCCATGGCCTGGACCGCCCACCACGACCGCGACGCGTTCAAAGAAGTCTGGCTGATGTTCAGCGCACTCCGCGGCAGCCGCCAATTCCCCCTCTACCCCGGCCAGGACTGCTGGATCGAATACGAGTACAACGTCTCAGAAGCTCACTGGGGCAACTGGTTTCAACCCGCGGTCCGCCTGCCCACCAACCGCCTCTCGGTGCGGCTGGACTTCCCCGCCGAACTCGAACCCTCGGTTTGGGGCCTGCAGACCTCGATGGCCGCGGAAGGGCAACCGTTCCGCACACCCATCACCCACCACCTCGATCAAGAACGCCACATCTACGCCTGGTCCACCGACGACCCACCGCTGCACGCGCGCTACCGCCTCGAATGGGACTTCCGCGGACGCAACGACGACCACCGCACCCCACCGAGCAAGGTCATGGCCGGCCTCGGCATCGCGCAGGAAGGCGACGATATCCTGCGTCAGATCGCGCGCCCGTTCGACCTGCCGACCGAAGCCGAAGCCGCCAGCAGCGTTGTTGCCGAACTGAATTCAGCTGTCGACCGTGTCGCCCGAGCGCACGTGTTCGGCAAGGGAATGGGCATTGCAGCGCCTCAGATCGGCATCAGTCGCGCCGCAGCGATCGTGCGCACCCCCGCCGGAGACACTATTACTCTGTTCAACCCACGCATCGTCGAAACCAGCGGTGAAGACGAACAATACGAAGGCTGCTTGAGCTTCTTCGACCTGCGCGGGCGGGTACCGCGCCCACTGACGATCCACGTCGAACACACCGATCTCGACGGCAACACCCACATCACCGTGTTCGACCGCGGCATCGCGCGGCTGGTCGCCCACGAGGTCGACCACCTGCACGGACAGCTCTACCTCGACCATATGAAACCCGGTGTCGAGCCCATCTCGGTCGAGCAGTACCGAGGCACCGGAACGAACTGGACCTATTAGGCTGATCCGCTCCGGACTCGGACGACCTGTGAAGTACCACAGCGGCTGACCGCAGCAATTTTCGATTGAGCTGGACCCATATTCAGTCTCGGCCGGCCCTCGATGAAGAGCAGCTCGCGAACGAGCTGCGGCCCGGGAGTGTGCCGTCGCGGTCGTAGCCTTTGACCGTGTTCCCTCGATGAAGAGCAGCTCGCGAGCGAGCTGCGGCGCGAGGGTGAAGCCACGGGAAGAAGGCCGCGATGGCCCCTCGATGAAGAGCAGCTCGCAAGCGAGCTGCGGCGCTGGTGATCTTCCAGCCTCCCGGGTGATCAGCACCCCTGCTGCCGGTCGCCCTACGACTGGCATTGTGGTGGTCCGTCGCGACGCCGACAGCCGCAGACGGGCCGGGGTTCTGCTGCCCGAGTATCAAACCGACAAACCAATTTCGACAAACGACTTGCCTAGTGAACGCCGATCGGGAGCCATAGGCCCGCCTTGCGATGCCGCCCAAGAAACACCGAGTATTCGTCGGGATCGACCAGCACCACGTAGGAAACCAGATGCCGAGGCGGGATCGCAGGAGCGACGCGTCGGAAGATGTCATCGGTGTCGGCGAGCCACGCGAGGGTGTCGGTGATGTGCTGGCGTTCGAGTTCGTCGACCGGATCGATCTGTCTGACCAGATCGGCGACGACGGCCGTGGCGGATTGCGTACGGCGAAGATACTGGCAGGCGCCGACATACGATGGCACCCTGCACAGGTCCGAGACAGTGGCCGGGTGGACAGATCTCGTTGCTGCTCGCGCCGGGCCTGCGCCTCACCGCTCCCGGGCTCCGTATCCGGATCCGAACGTCGCCGAGTGCAGGCCTGCCTGTCTCCCCTCGCACAGGAGGCAGCCAGGCCTGACTGGCCGCCGAGTGGCCCACCTGGATGCGGCTCGGTGATGTCGTTACGGCTGCGGGCCCGAGTACGTCTCTCGCTTGCCGACGAAGTTGATGAATTCTCCGACGGAGTTTCTGATCGTCAGCTGTGACACCCGAAGGGTCCACAGCTCACCGGTTTCCGCGTCGCGCATGTGTAGAGCTGAGTCTTCCTCAGCTCGGCCCGGCACGATCTTTGCTTCATGGGCCCAGTATTCGTGGAATTGCGGATTTTTGCTCAACTCGTTCAGCATCTGCAAGCCCCACGGCGTATTACCGTACGATCCCATCAGATAGCGAAACCAGTACACGTTCAGCTTGGCCTCGCGTTCCCACTCCACCAGCACCTTGCGTGACAGTGCGGACCTGAAGTACCACAGCATCACGTTCCCTTGCTCCGCCAGTCCGGGGAAGGCGCGGCGGTACTTTTCGTTGGACACCAGCAGGTTCCATCGGGTGTCGAAGACCGCCACGCAATGGTCGTCGAGCCTGTGGATCGTGTCCATCATGATCGGGTCCAGGCTCTGCTTGAGTTCCTCGGGGTCGCGAAGGTCTTGCACCACACCCATACCCGCCAACCGCAGCATGTGCTCTTTGGTAGCCGGGTCCAGCTCCAGGGCGGTTGCAAGATTGTCGAGCACCGACCGGTCCGGAGCGGATCGCTCGCCGGTCTCGAGCTTTCCGTAGTAGGAGATGGTGAGCCCTGCCCTTCTCGCCATGTCCTCTTGGGATGGATAATCTTGCTTGCCGGTCCAGTCCGGCATGCTCTTACGCGCATCCTTCAGAAACTCGCGTAGGGTGGGCGGGCGCTCCGCCCCCTGCACGGTTTCCGGCTCCATCGCCTCAGATTTGCTCAGGTCCAACGGGTCCACGAGATCCCCTTCATCTAGGTCGCAACAGTTTTGTGAACGTACGTTGAGCGGCATCTTGTGAACACCACCGATGAAGGAGGGAGTCAGCACCTCGTGTTTACGCCCCTGGACCCCCTCCAACATTTCAACGTAGACAGTGAGTGACCTTGTTGTCTACCCCTCTGGCGCACAGAGCGCAGCCACTGCTAGTGGCCCCACTCGGACAAGTCTCGAACTTCTTTGTGTCTCAGTGAGGTCAGCGATCTCACAGACACTTTCGAGGACGCTCACAACCAGGCTCCGACCCGAAAACGCTTAGGGCGTATCGACTTCCGACCCTCGAACCGCGTCTGTTCCCGCCACCACACGCGGTGGTCCCACGAGCAGTGGCCCCAAATGCCTGGACAGGCAGAGTATTTCGAACCTGTGATGGTTGTATGACCACGGTCCGTTCGACCGATCCTCGCGGTCGCAGAAGCCGCGCACTGCGCCAGCGGCATTCGGCAGCTTCCCGTTCCGTTCCAGTCCGCGCGAGCGAGTTGGCTACTGTCCCAGACTCGTTCAGCAACCCCAGCCGCGATCGCGACGCGCCCCCGTGGCCGCGTTGCGCCGAGGCGAGTTCATGCCCGGAGCGCTGTCCGCTCCGGATCGAATCCAGCGCACGGCGACGCCGGCCCTGTTCACCGCGCACCTCTGGGCGTGTGCGCCCACCACCGTCTATCCCCTCCGGCACCAACACGCCTACGGGTAGCCGACTCGGTCCTCGGGCGGCCAGCCCGGTACGCAGAAAGACCGCATGATGATCAAGTTCGTCAGGAAAAGATTCAGGCACGATCGGGTGGAGGACGAGCACCCAGACCTTGCCGGACTGCGCCGTTGGGCACGCGAGCAGGTTGCCTACCAGCACGATCCGGCGATTACGGCCGCGTGGTCTCCCGGCGAAGTCGCCGCGACACGCACTCTTGCCGAGCGCATCCGGGCCAGCGAGCGGGACCGTGAATGGAAACGCGCCCGGGCCGCCGCCGAGGCCGAGGACCTCGCCTTGCGCACCCAGCGCGTGATCGACAAGGCCGACACCGCCGACCGCCTGACCGCCCGGAGAGCTATGGCGGCCCAGCGCCGAATGACCTCTGCCCATGCGCGGCTGGCTTCGCTGTATCGGCACCGCCTGTGGTCGCTGGTCACACTCAGCGGTGTCGTCATCGCCGGCATGCTGTGGAGCGCCACGAACGTGCAACACAACATCGCCCCCGGCGGCCTCGTCGATCCGCTGTACTGGTTCAGCTACCTGGTGGAGCTGATGATCTCCGCCTGCCTGGTCGTGATCATGGTGGGAACGAACAAAGTCAGCGAGTACGGGATCACCGACGACCGCCGCATGGTCGCCGCCGCCGAACTGGCCCTGCTCGGGTTGACGATCGCCCTCAACACCTACCCGTACTGGCGCCAAGGATTCACCATGGCCGGTACGGGAGTGCACGCGGTCCCGCCGGTCATGATCGGCGTCGCGTTGATGATCCACCACGCCGCGAGCGTTCGCTATGGCCTCGCGATTCAGAGACAGGCCGCTGAACTGCCGGACGCCGACCCCGCACCGCCGGACGCGCTCAATGCCCGAGACGCGTACAGTCCTCACGCCGATCCAGCGCCGCGTCTGCTCGGTGGCCACGACGCGGATCCGATGCCGGAGGCGAACCAGCCGCACCGGCTGGACGCGTCTGTCGCCGCCGACCTATCGTCGAGCGCGCGGAAGCGCGGGTACGTCCCGAGAGCGGCTCGGCCGCGGCCGCGTGCGGTGCATGCGTTCTATCCGCATCCACGCCTCCGCCTGACCAGTGCTGGGTTCCGCCGCACCACGGTCGGTCGCCTGGACGCGTCGGCTTTGATCGACAGGACGCGTACACAGCACTCGGACGCGTCGAGTGCTGCGGCCAGGCGACGCGGACGTGCGGACACAGCGACAAGCGGCATTGGCTCCGGGAATGGGCGGCAGAAAGTCGACCGTGAGCACATTATCCGGATAGCCGCCGAACACCCGAGTTGGTCCAACCGGCAGATCGCCGACGCGTACGGATGCAGCAGCAGCGTCGTCGATAGAATTTTCCGGGCTATTCCGCGTCCCGGTGTGCAATCGCACCCCGCCATCCCGCAGGTGCAGTAATCGTTTCCAGTAGTCGCTGCGGTATGGGGCGAATTCTCTGCTGGTCGCCACTGGTGGTGGCCCCACAATTGGTGGGCATGGATTCTATGGACGGGCAATGCTTTTCGCGCCTGTAATGGTGTGAGGAAAGCTCGTTCCGAATCGGTGCGGCTGCCGGCCCGGCCCGGGTGCATACGCCGACATCTTCGGAATTCGACTCTGAGGATGCCCCATGCCGGATACCGATCGTGTACCTGTGTTGCCGTCGCCGTGGCGGCGGGTGCAATGATGGAGCCCGAGCACGCAGCCGAGCCCGGCCGCCGCGCATATCGCCGTGGCGGGGAGAAGATATCCGTTCATCTGCCCGACGAATTGCCAGTGCTTAATCACGCTGCTGCGAAGGCCCTGCTTCGGATTTTGCTGCGGCACGCCGACACCAACCAGGCCGCTGGCTAGAAGTCAGGAAAGAGGGGACCTCGATGCCCGATGATCCCAACGAGTGGGCTGTACTCGATGACCTGCTGGGCATTGAGGTCCAGGCCGATGAGTTCGACCCAGACCGGCTGTTTGCGTTCGTCGGGCGGTGCTCCACCGAGGACAACCAGGATCCAGAAACCTCACTGAACTGGCAACTGGCCAAGGCGACAGCACTGGCGCCGGGCCGTATCGTCGAAACCTATTTCGACACAGGGCAATCCAGGTCGGTGCCCTGGGATCGCCGTCCGAACACCGCGAGGTTGCTGGCCGATCTGAAGAATCCGGCCCGCGGCTGGACGGCGATTGTCGTCGGCGAAGGTCAGCGGTGCTGGTTCGGTAATCAGTTCAGCCTCACCGCTCCGAGGCTCGACGCCTACGGCATCGAGATCTGGGTGCCCGAGCTGGGCGGCTCGTACGACCCGAACAACACCGCGCACAACATGATGATGTCGATGCTCGGAGGCATGAGTCAGTCCGAGCGCCAGCATGTACAGCAGCGCACCCGATCGGCGATGGATGCCCAAGTGCTCAATGAAGGCCGACATCAGGGCGGTCGAGCACCGTACGGGTACCGGACCGTCGACGGCCCGCCACATCCGAATCCGAGCCGGGCCGCTCAAGGCCAGCGGCTGCGGTTGTTGGCGATTGATGAGTTCGCCGCCGCAGTCGTCCAGCGTATCTTCCGGGAGTACATCGCCGGCGCGGGCGATAAAGCCATCGCGACGGCGTTGAACCGCGAGGGCATCCCGTGTCCGTCTGCCCACAGCCCCGCCCAAAATACCCACCGCGCGGGTGATGGATGGCAGGCGCCTACGGTATCCGCCATACTGCAGAATCCGCGTTACACGGGGTACGCCGTATTCGGGCGCTGGTTCAAGAAGGAAGAACTGCTGGATCCCGATGACGTCGCCGCCGGCCACGTCATCCGGTTCCGTCGCTCAACTGCAGACCGCATCATCCGATCCAAACGGCCAGCGCATCCGAAGATAATTTCGGTCGAGACCTTCACCGAAGCGCACCTGATCCGACGCGCTCGCGCCGGAACGAGCAACAGGTCTCGCGCCCGCCTCGAACGGACCCGGCAGACGAATATCCCACGGCCGTACCTGTTTCGGGGTCGAATCCGCTGCGCGGGCTGTGGTCGGAAGATGCAGCCCGCGATGCCGCACGGCAATGTCTACTATCGGTGCATCGCGCGCACTCTTGCGCCCGGAAGCGAGGCGCTAGCCGATCATCCGAAGACTGTGAACCTTAGAGAATCGCATGTCGCTGGGCCGTTGAATCGTTGGCTCGCAGTTCAGTTCAGTAAGCAGAATCGTCGGCAGATGATCGAGATTCTGGTGGAGGCGTACAACTCCGACGACAGCGATACTCGACGAAACTATCTGCGGCAGCAGATCGCCGACGCCGAGGCCAAACTTCACCGGCACCGAGCGGCTATCGAGGCCGGCATCGATCCGATGGCTCTGGTGGATGCGATCAACGCCGTTCAGGCCACCAAGGCCATCGCTGCAGCTGAGCTTGACCGGATGCCGACGCAGGTCACGACGAGCATCACCGAGATTGCGACGATGCTCGATTCGTTCGGTGATATCGCCGCTGTTCTCGATGCAGGAGCACCCGAAGATAAATCGGACCTCTACGCCGCGCTTGGCATAGAGGTCCGATATCACTACAAACAGCGGATTGCTGATGTGAGTGCTACCCCTTGTGTGGTTAGCACTGGTGTCCGGAGGGGGACTTGAACCCCCACGTCCGTTAATAGGACACTAGCACCTCAAGCTAGCGCGTCTGCCATTCCGCCACCCGGACCGGTGGTGCTCAGCAAGATTAACGTGTCCGTCCGCCTGGACCAAATCGCGGGGATTTCCCCAGGTCGCGGGGCGGGTTGGGGGTTGCTGAGCGCCTCCGGGAATCAGTTGCTGATTGCCTCGAGCAGGGCGGCGCGCTGGCGCGAGCCGAGGCCGCCGATGCGGCGATCGGCGGGGATCTCCGCCTCGTCCATCAGCTTGGCCGCCTTGACCGGCCCGATACCCGGCAGCGCCTTGATGACGGCGGCCACCTTCGTCTTTTTGACCAGGTCTTCCTTGTCGGCGCGCTTGAGCACCTCGGACAGCGAGACCGAGCCCTTGCGGATCTGCTCGATCAGCTCCGACCGCGCCTTGCGGACGGCGGCCGCCTTCGCCAGCGCCTCGGAGCGTTGCTCGGCCGTCATGGTGGGAAGAGCCATGTCTACTACCTTTCACTCGTTCGCTGGAACTGCAACGGCACCGATTGAACATCACCGAACGGCGGTCGGTGTAACGACACACCGCGAGGACAGGCGGGGTAAAGCGTGCGCAAGCGCCGTCGCGAACGGCGTATGCGGGCGATTTGCCACGTCTGGGGGCGGCGGATCTTCGCCGGACCGCGTCGTCGGTGATTCGGATCTTAGTAGCGTCCGCAAGTGTGCGCCACGAGCCGAGACCTGCCGCAGGGGTCCCGCATCCTGCGGCGGACGGTCGGGAATGCCGAATTTACAGGCCGAGCCCGGCGACGAGCACCGGCCAGGACTTGATGAACGCGTCGTTCCAGTACCCCCAGGAGTGGGTCCCGGTGGGGGTGTAGTCGTAGGTGGCGGGAATGCCGAGCTGGTCCAGCCGCGACTGCAGGTTGTGGGTACAGGCGTTGACGCCCGCCTCGATGAGCCCGCCCAGCACGATCTCGTTGGCCAGCGTGCCGGGGGTGTGGCCGGCGCCGTAGGAGAGGAAGGGACTGTCGAGGGTGTCGTGCTTGCCGGGCAGCCCGCTGCCGGCGGAGATGAACAGCCGGGTCCCGCGCAGCTGCTCGGCGTGCAGGTACGGGTCGTTGGCGGCCCACAGCGGGCTGCCGGGCGGGCCCCACATGTTGTCCGGGTCGCCGTGACCCCACGTGGAGATCTCGGTCTGGACCACGCGCTGCCCGAGCGGATCGCTGGTCTGGGCGCAGCCGCTGTAGGAGGCGATGCCGCGATACAGACCGGGTTTGTGGATGGCCAGCGCCAGCACCGACTCCCCGGCCATCGACAAACCCGCGATCGCGTTGCGACCGTTGTCGCCCAGGGCCGCATCGACCAGCGGCGGCAGCTCCTCAGTGAAGAAGGTGGTCCACTTGTTGCGGCCCAGTACCGGATCGTCCCGGAGCCAGTCGGTGTAGGCGCTCCAGGCGCCGCCCATCGGCTGCACGATATTGGCGTTCTTGTCGTTCAGGAACCCCATGACGTAGGTCATCGTGGACCAGCTGTCGCCGTCGGTGCCGCCGCCGGATCCGTTGAGCAGGTACAGGACCGGGCGCGGCACGGAGGTGTCCGCGGGTCGCTGTACATCCACGTCGACGTCCTTGCGCATCGCCGCCGAATGCACGTGCAGGACCAGATGGCGCTTGTCCTGCACGGTCAGCCCGGTGATCGCCGAACCGTCCGCCGCGGTCGCTGCGGCGAGCACGTGTCCGGAGGAGATGATCGGATCAACCGGCGCGGCAACGGATTCCGCGATGCCGGTGACACCCGCCAGCGTCGAGGTGATGGTGGCGACGACGGCGAGCGCGGCCGCGCGCATCGCGTATCTGGTTGTCAACTCGGCAATCTCCGTACAACAGCGATGGATTCGATGCCGCCGCGGCGGCGCACCCACTTTCGCATACTTTCCTGAGACCGCTCGCGCGCCGGTGTCCCCGCGGGCAGGTGGTGCGCACAGGCGGCAAGTGTGCCTCGGATGCAAGAGCGCACGGGCTGCCGTGGGCGCGGACGCGCAATCGCGAATCCGATGGGTGGACAAATGTCTATATGGGTGCCCGGCCGGGTCTGTAGGTTGGATTTCGAGACCGTTCGGAAGTGACCGCGCGCCCGGTGCGGCGCCCGGGAGGCGAGCGGTCCGACCTCGGAGCGACGTGGAAAGGGTTGGCGCGGTGACACAGAGCGCGACCGGATACCGGACCGAATACGACAGGCTGTTCATCGGAGGCTCCTGGGTGGAGCCCGCCTCGGCGGAGGTGATCGAGGTGCGTTCCCCGGCGACGGGGGAGCGGGTGGGGCAGGTGCCACTGGCGGTCGAGGCCGATGTCCGCGCCGCCTGCGCCGCAGCCCGCACGGCCCTCGACGAGGGGCCGTGGCCGCGCATGACGCCCGCCGAGCGCGCCGCGGTGCTGGGCCGGGCCGCGGCTCTGCTGACCGAGCGCGCCGCCCAGTTCAAGCAGCTGCTGACCCTCGAGACCGGCCAGCCCGCGAGCATCGTCGAGATGATCCAGTACGGGCCGGCGCTGGCGAGCCTGCAGTACTACGCCGGGGCCGCGGACAAGTTCACCTGGCGCGAGATCCGCGACGGCATCTATGGGCAGACCCTGGTGACCCGCGAGCCGGTCGGCGTGGTCGCGGCGATCGTGGCCTGGAACGTGCCGCTGTTCCTGGCGGCCAACAAGCTCGGCCCGGCCCTGCTGGCCGGATGCTCGGTCGTGCTGAAACCCGCTGCGGAGACTCCGCTTTCGGCCAACGCATTCGCCGAGGTATTCGCCGAGGCGGGGCTGCCGGCTGGGGTGCTGTCGGTGGTGCCCGGCGGACCCGAGACCGGCCGCGCCCTGACCTCGGATCCGGAGATCGACAAGTTCAGCTTCACCGGCAGTTCGGCGGTCGGCCGCGAGATCGGCAAGATCGCCGCCGACCGGCTCAAGCCCTGCACCCTGGAGCTGGGCGGCAAGTCCGCGGCCATCGTCCTCGACGATGCCGATCTGGACGCCTGCGTGCCCATGCTGCTGTTCTCCGGCGTGATGAATGCGGGGCAGGCCTGCGTCGCCCAGACCCGCATCCTGGCGCCCCGCGAGCACTACGCGGAGGTCGTGGAGAAGATCGCCGCCGCGGCGGCGGCCAGCACCGTGGGCCGCCCGGACGATCCGTCCGCAACGATCGGCCCGCTGATCTCCGAGCGCCAGCGCGACCGCGTGGAGGGCTACATCCGCACGGGTATCGAGGAGGGCGCCCGCCTGGTCACCGGCGGCGGCCGCCCCGAGGGCCTGGACGGCGGATGGTTCGTGCGGCCAACGGTTTTCGCGGACGTGGACAACTCGATGACGATCGCGCAGGAGGAGATCTTCGGCCCGGTGCTGGTCGTGATCCCCTACGACACCGAGCAGGACGCGATCCGCATCGCCAACGACTCGAGCTACGGCCTGGCCGGCAGCGTCTGGACCACCGACAACGAGCGGGCGATGCGGATCGCCGCGCGCATCCGCACCGGCACGTACGCGGTGAACATGTACGCCTTCGACCCCGGCTCGCCGTTCGGTGGGTACAAGAACTCCGGCATCGGCCGCGAGAACGGCCCCGAGGGCATCGAGGCATACTGCCAGTCCAAGAGCCTGCTGCTGCCGTTCGGCTATACGCCGCAGCAGGATTGAGCCGCGCGCGCCGCCCGTCGAAAGAGAGGTGGGCGGCGTCGCGGATCGCTCGGAGGGCTAGGCGTACCTCCGCATTCGCTCCGGCCATGCGCGGTTTCGGACGGCTTCGCCGACGGCGCCCATCAGGCGGCGTCGCCGATCGCTTTGTCCAGGATCGAAAGTCCCAGTGACAGTTCGTCTTCGGTGGCAGTGAGCGGCGGTGCGATGCGGAAGACCCCGCCCATGCCCGGCAGCTGCACGATGTTCATGTGCAGCCCCAGCTCGAGGCAGCGCTGGGTGATGCGGGCGCCGAGCTGGTCCGCGCTGTGCCCGGATTCGGGATCGGCGGCGAGCTCCAGACCCATCAGCAGTCCGCGGCCGCGGATATCGCCGACCGCGGTGTGGCGCTCGGCGATTCGGTCGAGCCCGGCGCGCAGGAACGCGCCGAGTACGGCGGCTCGCTCATCGAGGCGCTCGCGTTGCAGCACGTCGAGCACGGTATTGCCGACGGCGGCGACCAGCGGATCGGAGACGTGCGTAGTCAGGAACAGGAACCCGCGCTCGTGGGCGCGCTGCTCGATCTCGTCGCTGGTCAGGACCGCGGCCAGCGGCAGGCCCGCGCCGAGGGTCTTGGACAGGGTGAGAATGTCGGGCACGATGCCGTCGCGTTCGAAGGCGTACCAGGATCCGGTGCGGCACAGGCCCGTCTGGGCCTCGTCCAGGATCAGCAGCATGCCGCGCTCGCGGCACTTGTCCCGCAGCGCGGCGAAATACCCGGCGGGCGGATCGATCACGCCGCCGGAGCTCAGGATCGGCTCGACCAGGCAGGCGGCGAGGCTGCCGGTGGACTGGGCATCGATCAGCTCGAATCCGAAGTCGAGCTGGCGCCGCCAGTCGAGTTCGCCTGTGGCGGTGGTGAAGTCGGGCCGGTAGGCGTTCGGCACCGGCAGCACGAAATTGCCGGGGGCGGCCGGGCCGTAGCCCTTGCGCCCGGCGCTGTAGGTCGCGCCCGCCGCGCCGAGGGTCATGCCGTGCCAGGAGCGGGAGAACGAGACAATCTCGTGTCCGCCGGTGACCAGTTTGGCCATCCGGATCGCCGCCTCGTTCGCCTCGCCGCCCGTGGTCAGCAGCAGCGCCCTGGTCAGCGGCTCGGGCAGCGTCTCGGCCAGGCGGCGGGCCAGATCCACCACCGGGCGGCTGAGCATGCCGCTGAACAGATGATCGAGCTCGCCCACCTGCCGTCGCACGGTCTCCACGATCTCCGGATGCGAGTGCCCGAGAATGGCGCTCATCTGCCCGGAGGTGAAATCCAGGATCTTCCGGCCGCTTTCGGTGTAGAGGAAGCTCCCGGAGGCCCGGGCGACCAGCTCGCTGCTGAAACCGCCCGGAGTGTAGCGCACCAGGTGCCGGGACTCGTCCGCGGGCTGGGGATTGTCGGACATCGAAGCAGACATATCCCCGACGCTACGTGCGGCGGTGCCGTTCCGTCCATGCTTTGCCCGCAGGAGCAGCCCCGGGCCGAATAACCGGTGTCTCGGCGGGAACGGACCGAGTACCGTGCGAACCATGGATCAAGATCGAAATGACATGACAGCACGTCCGTTTCGGTTCGCCGTAGGTTTCGCGACCCCCGGCTCCCGGACCGAGTGGCGCGAGCGGGCGCGACGGGCCGAGGATCTCGGCTACACCACAGCTCTGGTCGCGGACCACCTCGGCCTGATGTCACCGTTCCCGACCATGGTCGCCCTGGCGGAGGCCACCGAGCGCCTGCACGTCGGCACCATGGTGCTCAATGCCGGGTTCTACCGGCCCGCGTTGCTGGCCCGCGACGTGGCCAGCACGGATCTGCTCACCGACGGGCGATTCGAATTCGGTATCGGCGCCGGACCCGATTTCGCCAAGCCCGAGTTCGAGGCGGCCGGGCTGCCGTTCCCGAGCGGCCGGGCGCGCATCGAGTTCCTGCGCGAGACCCTCGGTGAGATCCGGGCCCTGTTCGCGAACGGTCATCAGCCGCCGGTGCAGCGCCGAATTCCGGTGCTGGTGGCGGGAAGTGGAGATCGGCTGGTGCGGGTGGCCGCCGAATACGCCGATACCGTGGCGCTGGCCGGAGTCGCGGTCGATCCCGGCATCGATTCCGCGGAGGCCGGTGTGGCGGCGCTGGCCCGGCGTGTGGAGTTCGTTCGCGAGGCCGCGGGGGAGCGTATCGCCGAGATCGAGATCGGGTTGACCGTGCAGGGGGTCGACGTCGCCGGTCAGGGCGCGGCCGATCTGTCGATTGCGAGCATGTTCAACCCGCAACTGTCCGAGGCGCAGCTGCGTTGCCTGCCCGGTGTGCTGCACGGGTCGGCGGCCGAAATCGCCGATACACTCCGGCATTACCGCGACGCGTACTCCGTCACCCACTATTCGGTGCCCTCGTCCCAGCTCGACGCGTTCGCGCAGGTGATCGAACAGCTTCGGTGATCGTCGCGGTGTCCAGGGTGGAGATTTCTCCACCCTGAGGACGTGAAAGATCCGCCCGTCGGCGCAGGATCGGCGGCGTCGCGGCTCCTACCGTTGGGGACAGTCGATCAGCGCGGTGCCGAAACCCCAGTGCGGCACCCGCTTTCCAGTCCCCGAGAGGTGGAGATCCGCCATGAGCGGTGCGTTGCAAATTGTCCTGATTATCGCGGCCGTCGGATACATCCTGGTCCGGCGGATGATCGGCGAGCAGGCCGAGGCGCGGCGGATGCTGATCCTGCCTGCGGTGCTGGTGATCATCGGGCTCTCGGATGTCTCCAAGGACGTGAAAACTCCTGCGGCAGTTGTGATTCTGGTGGTAACCGCGGCGATCAGCGTGGCGATCGGAGCATTGCGCGGTGCGTCGGTCCGCATCTCGACGCGCGAGGGTGTGGCCTTCGTGCAGTACACGGCCTTGACGGTGATCCTATGGGTGGCGAACGTGGTGATGAAGTTCGGTGCCAATGCGGGCCTGCGGGCCATCGACCCGCACGACAGCGCGGCACTGAGCAACAGCCTGATGCTGACGCTCGGCGCGGGTATGCTGATCGAGGGACTGATCGTGCTGGCCCGGGCTTTGCGCGCCGACCACCGGGTCGTGTGGCAGGCCGGTAAAGACGGTGCGCCGCACCAGATGTCGCCCTTCCTGGACGACATCCAGCGCAACTTTCGTGACCGCCGCTGAATCGGCGCCCAGTGAGCCGGTGTGAGTGTGATCCGTTGTCAGAGAGACGGATTCCGCTCACATTGGTATGCTCGTCGCCGGTTCGCGGGAGTCCTGTCCGCCATCCCCGGGCGCTGCCGAGGCGGCCGCGGCGACGACGCTGAGTGCCTCCGTCAGTGCAAGAGCCGGGTCGACGGGAGCCTGCACCGCGCGCCAGGCGATGTAACCGTCGGGCCGCACGAGGGTCGCACCGGCCGCATCGAGGCCGTACGCGGCCGGGAATGCCTGCGGCTCAACCACTGTCACCTCTCCGCCGATCCGGACGAAGCGCACCGGGATGCCGAGCTGGGCTGCCGCTGTGGCCGTTGCCGCGGTCCAGCGCTCGTCCTGGGACATCACCACCCAACCGGGTTGGAACAGGTCCAGCGTGGAGTGGGCCTGCCCGTCGAGGAGGATCTCGAGGTGCGGGGCGCGAGTGCCCGGCTGGCCGGCCCACTGCGAGGGCGTGCGCGCGGGTGGTAGGTCGTCGCCGGCGCCTATGACCGCCGCCGACCGGTACAACTGGCCCAGCTCGATGGCGGCGTCGTCGAGAACCTGCACCGCGGACTCGGGAGTCTTCAGGTACGCCTTGTAATCGGCGCGGGCGAAGAGCTGGTCGTGGCGCAGGTTCGCGATCGGGCGGCGCTCTGCGTCGTAGGTGTTCAGCAGTTCGGGGCCGGACTGCCCCGCCAACACCGCCGCCAGCTTCCAGGCCAGGTTGTGCGCGTCATCGATGCCGGTGTTGGCGCCGAAACCGCCTCGGTTGGGTGGCAATTGGTGTGCGGCGTCCCCGGCCAGGAACACCCGTCCGGCGGAGAAGCGCGTGGCAATCAGGGCGGCGAGCTCCCAGCGACCGGTGGTGACGATCTCGACCGGGATGTCGTCGCGCCCGATGGCCCGGTGCACCGCCCGGACCTGCTCCTCGGCGGACCGCTCGACGTCGTCGCCGAGCATCAGCACCCACCGCCCGTCCGAATAAGTGGTGAGGAAGGCCTGGAAATCGGGCTGCTCGATCTCGAACTGCACGACGCCCTTCTCGAGGTATGCCTCCAGCGCCGGTGCGGTGAACAGGATGCTGCGCTGCACCGAGAGCAGTCCCGCGCCGTGTCGGGCAATACCCAGTGCCTCGCGGATCGGGCTGGTCGCGCCGTCCGTGGCCACCACATACCGTGCGCGCAGCCGGTATTCGTGGCCGTCCGCACGGCGGCGCAGGGTGGCGGTTACCCCGTCGGCGTCCTGGGCGAGGTCGAGCACCTCGGTGCCCGTCCGCAGGTCCGCGCCGAGCTCACGAGCCCGCTCGCGCAGGATCGGCTCGAGCGCGTCCTGAGCAATGGCCGTCGCGTGCACGGGCGATTCCTCGGAGCCATAGGAGCCGCCCTTCCCACCGGGCGTCCACGGGTACTCCTCGAGCCAGGCGCCGGCCAGGCTCTCCGCACGGGCTCGCCGGGGTGGCTTGATGTTCTGGACCGAGGCGGGCAGTTCGACCCCGGTTGCTCTGAAGTGCTCGAGGGTGCGGGTGGTGTAGCCGATGGCTCGTGGGTGCAGTGAGCTGCCGAGGTGCTTCTCCGCGAGCACAACGGGCACGCCATGCCAGGACAGGAAGACCGCGGCGGACAGGCCGACGAGGCTGCCGCCGACTATGAGGACCGGAGTCGTTTCGGTGGTGGGCATGATGAACTCTCCTTGCGGTCGATGGGTAATAGGGCAACGGAAGATGATGGGGGAGTGGGCATTCGAGGATGGGACAGCACCCGAGGAGTGTGGCCATCGAGGAGTGGGCGGCATTCGCGCCAGGGCTCGGGCCGGTACCCGGAATGAAACGAGTGCCCGGCGATGCGCTAGGTCTGCGGGTCCGTGCGCGGTGTGGCGAGGATTCCGTTCAGCAGCACGTCGAATGCCCAGTCGACCCGGTCCTGTCCGGTGCCGGTGAACAATTCCCGGCCCAGCGCGGTGACGCGCGGGTAACGATCGGGTGGGGCGTTGTCGACGGCGGCAACCAGCGCGTTGAACTGGCCCGCGGCTGCGTCCGGATCCTCACCCTCGCTCGTGTGCTCGGCCCCGGTCGCGGTGGCAGATTGCATGAGCAGGTCCACGGCCCACGACGCCCGCCGATCGTCGATTCCGGCCTGATGCAACAGCGCCAGCAGCGCCTCGATCAGATCCAGATATCGCGGACCGGACGGGCGGGTAAGCAGCGCCGAGCGTGCGAGCGGGGGATGGGCGAGCAGCACGCCCAGGTACGAGCGCAGCACCAGCCGCATCCGGTTCTGCCAATCGCCCTCGGCCGCAATGGGATGCAAGTCGACGTCGGCGAGCAGCTCGTCCAGGACCGCCGCGCGCAGCTCGGCCGCGTCGCGGACGTAGACGTACAGCGACGCGGCCCCGGTGTCGAGCTCGGTGGCCAGCCGCCGCATCGTCACCTTGTCCAGCCCCTCGGCGTGCATGACACGCACCGCCGCATCCACGATGCCCTGCCGGGTCAGTGCGGGTTTTGCGGGGCGATCCCGGCGACTCCGAATCTCTTGTTCCCTGTCTCCCATGCTCTCAGTTTAACGAACATGTTCGTTGCGAACAAGTACGTAACGAACATGTTCGTCACCGCTGGCGCGATTGAGGTTGTTGCCGCGGATGCTGGTCGGTCGCAAGTCCGGGCCGCTGTTCCTCACCGACCGCAAGGCCCGCCCAGCGGTCGCGAAGAACGACGTCGACCCGGCGACAGGGCGGGCGCGCCTGTCGTGTCGGCGTGCGGCCGAGCTGTTCGAGGCCCACACCGAGCGCTTCGACGATGGCCCGTACACACTGCACCGGCTACGGCATTCCCGGCTGACTCACGCCGCGGAAGAGGGCGCGTCGACGCCGGTGCTGATGAAGCTGTCGGGGCATACCTCGGTGCGCAGCCCGCGAGGTACGCGAAGGTATCCGACGAAGGGCTACGGCGTTATCAAGCAGACAGCGACCCCGCCGCGCGGCGCCGGCCAGGCCGTTGATGTTGTCCGCCGACCCGTCGTCTCGGGGTCGCGGCAGAACGGCAGGTGACCGCTCGTACGGGCCGCTGCTCGCCCGTCCGATAGCTGGTGGAGGGTAGTTATTCCGTGCGCTCTTCGGATGGTTGGTCTGCAGGTCCGGGACGAGCGTCTGTCGAACACCGAACGGGCGGGTAGGTCAGCAACTGTTCAGCTACTATCGATGTCGTGGTAGGTGCGGGGCATGGATTCTGGCGGAGCCGAGGCTTGATCGAGGCTTCGATCAAGCGGGATGGAATGGTTGATCGTGACATCGCTCGGACTTGGGCGCAGCGCATGGCAGCGGTCTGCCGATAATGCATGCGCGAGTTTACCAAAAGTTGCATTGATCAAGGAAATGCCTGCTCATCCATAATCGCAACGATAACCCAGCGGATTAGGAGGAGGACAAATGGTAAATGCATCCTGCAAGCTCCCGTGGGACGAAAAGAATGCGGCCTTGTTCAAGGGCGGCCAGGTATGGCACACCGACTGGCCGGGCCAAACGGTAGACATTGCGCAATGGGTCGGGCGGGACTTCACCGGCGACTTCCCTTCCTGGAAAAAGGTCGATGCAGCCCTGCAGCTCCCGTGGAGCACGAGAAATGCGGCGCTGTTCAACGGTGACGAGGTATGGCACACCGACTGGCCGGGTCAGACGCTACGCATCGTGGACTGGGTGGCGCGGAACTTCACCGGTAAACTCCCGTCCTGGGACAGCATCGATGCTGCCTGCAAGCTGCCGTGGGACACAAAGAATGCGGCCTTGTTCAGGGGCGATCAGGTATGGCACACCGACTGGCCGGGCCAAACAATAGACATCGCGCAATGGGTCGGGCGGAACTTCACCGGTAACTTCCCATCCTGGAAAAAGGTCGATGCAGTCATGCAGCTCCCGTGGAGCACTAGAAATGCGGCGCTGTTCAACGGCGATCAGGTATGGCACACCGACTGGTCAGGTGTGACGGAAAATGTCGCCACCTGGGTCCGGCAGAATTTCAGCGGGAGCCTCCCGAACGGTTGGAATTGAGCAACAGCGGCCCCGCTGCACACCTGAGGTCAACCGGCTGCGAATTGCGCTGATGCGAAAGGTGTAGTCGGCCGACCAGCGAGCCGGCGCCGACCGACCGGGCCATTGAGTACTCCGTGCTGCGCCCACGGACAGCAGCACGGAGTACTGGGCCCACCGACAGCGGTGGTTCAGCCGTCGTCGCGGGCGTCGGGATCGCGTAGCGGTCGGTGGGTTCCGCCGAGGTCGGGCGGGCGGAAGGCGTAATGCCCGTCCAGGCCGATGTGGCCGCGCGCGAACGCCGACAACCGGGCCGCGTCATGCTCGCGGACCGGATGGTCCTGTGCGCGAAGCTGTTCCACGGCCCGGTCGCTGTAGACGGTGCGATCAGCACCTTCACCGTCGCGACCAGCACCGCCAGCCGATACTCGGGCGGCTCGAGCCGGCACAGCTGGGGCACCGGCGAAGATCGCTTTCGGGCCGTCACCGGTCATCCACGACTGATCCGCGATCCACACCGACAACTCCGCCTCGACCAAGCCGAACGAGACCAGACCGCACTCCCGCTGGATCTCCCAGGCATGCTCGAGCTTGGTTTTCCCCGATCCACATAACTCTTTCCAGCTCAACCCGCGAATACGACCCGAACCGGCCGTAACCCTCATCCGTCACCGCGACATGAAATCACCTGCCAGCCAACGCCGTTGGCCGAATCAAATCGCTAGCGCCGGATCTGGCGAAACTGTTCCTCGACCCCCTGGTCATGTCTTGCAGTGGCAGACGCGGCGTTTGCGCATAGGGTGAGTCCCGTAACGGCGGGTGTCGCCGGAGTCGACCGGAGGGAGTGCGGGTGCGCCGCATGCTGATCGCGCTGTCCATGATTGCCGCGGTGGTGTTGACCCTGTCGGTCGCGGCCTGTTCCGCGCAGGGGAATGCGCCGAGTGCCCAGGCTCCCGCGTCGGCCGAGGGCACCGTGAAGGTGCAGGCCGGGACCGGCACCGAACGATTCCCGGTCCCGATGGTCGCGGTGGGCATCAGCGCATGCTCCGCGAGCGCGGTCCTGGCCACGCTGACCACCGGGCACGACGGCGCCGCGACGCGGAGCTTCCCCGTCGGGTGCTACCGCGCCACGGTCACCTCGGTGCCGGACGGTTGTCAGGCCGACGCCGTGGCGAACACCCAGGTCGATGTGAAGGCTGCGGACACGGCCACGGCGAACTTCCTCATTCACTGCGCCTGATCGTCCCCCGCCTCGGCGGGGGAGGGGTCGAATTCGCCAGGCGCCCTGGGGATCGGCGCATCTCGTGGCTGACTGATGCGGGGTAGGGGCCGCGCGGCTTCCGTGCGCGTAGTGCCGGCACGGCGAAGGCGGCATCGATTCGGATTCTCGATGGGTTCGCCCTCATCCGCGGACTGCTGTTTTGGAAAATATCAATATTCTTATCGACCTATGCGCATCTAAATATGAGTCCGCCATTTAGCGTGTCAAGCCGAGGACCAATGAAAGCAGCAAGGAAGGGACAGGGGTCATCTGATTTCGAGGCGGGGAGCCCGTCACCACGGTGGTCCTGCGACACTCGGCGCACGGAGGGGGCACCGCGCGCCGGTGGTTACCGATAGCCTGCCTACGATCGAGCGATGAGAGCGCTGCGATTCGATCGGTTCGGTTCCCTCGATGCGCTGGCGCTGCTCGATGTGGACGTGCCCGCGGTGCACTCGGGTGAGGTGCTGGTGCGGGTGCATGCGGCGGGGGTGAATCCGAGCGATGTGAAGAATGTGCTGGGCGGGTTCCCGTACACCACGGTGCCGCGGACGCCGGGGCGGGACGTGGCGGGGGAGGTGGTCGACGGTCCGAGGGCGCTGATCGGGCGGCGGGTGTGGGCCAGCGGGCGGGAGCTGGGGTTTCTGCGTGACGGTACGCATGCGGAGTATGTTGCGGTGCCCGCGGACGGGGTGGCGCGTATGCCGGAGAAGCTCACCTTCGCCGAGGCGGCATCGGTTCCGGTGCCGTACGTAACCGCGCTGGAGGCCCTGGATCGCGGCGGCGTGCGTGCCGGAACTGCGCTCGTGGTGATCGGTTCCGGGGCGGTGGGGTCCGCGGCGCATGCGCTGGCCACCGCGCGCGGCGCCCGGGTGGCGGTGGGGGTGCGGCGCACGGAGCAGGCTGCCGAATTGGTGCGCGGCGGGGTGGATGCGTTCGCCTTCACCGATCCCGAGGGGTTCGCGGCGGGGGTGCGGGAGCGCTGTGCCGAGGGCGCCGAGGTGGTCTTCGACAGCACCGGATTCCATTTGCCCGCAACGGTTCCCGTGCTTGCGCCAGGTGGTCGCATCGTGGTGATCGCCGCCCCGGCGGACGGGCACGAGCGGGTTCCGGTGCGCGAGCTGTACCGGCGCGGTGGGTCGCTGATCGGCGTGAACTCGTTGCTGCACGACACGGTGGCGACGGCCGCGGCGCTGGAGACGCTGACCGGGTTGTTCGAGTCCGGTGCGCTGGCCGTGCCCACCGGGATCGAGCTGCGCTCGCTGGACAGGGCGGTGGCGACATATTTCGACCTTGCCGACGGCGTGCCGGCGAAATTCGTTCTGACGCCGACGGATCGGATCTGAGCGATCGACGGCCGGCTCGAAGCCGACGCGCGGTCGGGGACACGCGCGAAGAAATCGGCGACCGGGAATGCCAGATCATCTCAGGTTTTTCTAAGAACTATCGTGAATTCGGGCAAATAGGTCGACGAAAGGACGGTGATGGTGATTAGCGAATCATTCGCCGTGTTTGGTTGGCGGTCTATTGTCGGCCACGCCGTGGGCTCGCTGCCCTCGCAGTTGTTCGGTCGGTTGAGTCCGTGAAAGTGGATGTGTGCCTGTGTATCAGGAGAAGAGCCGGTCGCGTGGGGGCTGCCCAGACGTGAGTGGTGGCGAGTAGTGAGTCGGACATCGGCCATAATTGCAGAAGGTTTGCCACATGATGGCATGCGATTATGTGCATCAATAACGACTTGCTGGCCATAGGAATCACTGCCCGTCCCGCGGCCGCGGGATGCCTGTGATCAGGGGTGCATCTATCCGCCTCGACTACCGCAAACGGCCTTCCATCGCCTACCTTCGATGACCGTGAGTGAAGTAACACCCGCGCGACCGGACGTCTCTCTCGGCTCGACGCCCTCCACCCCGCCGGTTTCCGCCCGGAGACGTGGTCGGTGGCCCGGGTGGAGATACGGCCCGCTACGGCGGGTGCGCGCGGGGCATGTGCGACAGCACCTGGGCGCGGTCGTGATGGCGGTGCTGACTGCTACCATCACGCTCGCCTTCGCGCCGCCGATGCACGCCTCGGCCGCCGCGACCGATCCGCGGTCGGAGAACGCGGTGGCGCGGGCGGCGGTAGCGGACCTGATCGGCCCGCATCCGTGGTCGGTGGTGTTGCCGAGCGATTTCGCCGCGGGCGCGGGATATCAGCCGATCGTGGAGCGCGGGCTGCTGGTGGATCCGCTGGGTGAGTGCTCCTCGCCGATCCAGTTGCCAGCGGAATTCAAGACGGCGTGCCGGGCGCACGATCTGGGATATGACGTGCTGCGCTACGCCGAGCGGCGGCACGCGCCGCTGGGGGCGTGGGGGCGGCAGGCGATCGATGCGGTCTTCCAGCAGCGCATCCATGCCGCGTGCCAGGTTCGCTCGAACACGATGTCCGAGACCGGGTGCGAGGTGATGGCGACGATCGCCACCACCGGTGTGGATCTGAATTCGCGTCGGCAGAACTACGCGACACCGGAGCCGGAGTACATGTTCGGTATGCGGTTGTCGGGCAAGCACATCGACGCTCAGCTGTGGCATATGGGCGGGCCCGCCGCGCTGGGGGTGATCGCGGCGTTGGTGATGGCCACGGTGCTGGCGGTGGTGTGGCGTCGCAGGGTGCGGAGGGCGGTTCGATGAGCGGGATGCGGGCGATGACGCGGCTGCGGCCCCGGGTGGGCACGATGCTGGCGGTGACGGCCGCGACGGTGTTGTCGTTGCTGCCGGCTGTGCTGCCGCGCACCTCGGCGACGCAGGCGGTGCTGACGGGCGTGCTGGGCGCGATGGCGATCGGTATCGCCGGTGTGCTGCGGACCGTGCTGCGGCGGCGCGGTTTCGATCTGGAGGAGCGCTGGGGCACGCATCGGGTGCCGGTGATGCTGGTGTGTGGTTTCGCGCTGGCGGCCGCGACAGTGAACGCCACGCACTGGCAGAGTGGGCTGCGGGCGGCGATGTCGATGGCTCCGGTGGGTCCGGAGTACTGGTTGCGCGCGGCGGTGGGCGCCGCCATTGCGGGTGGGCTGCTGGTGTGGGTTTTCCGCGGCGTGCGCGGGCTGCTGCGGCTGCTCACCGGTAGCGGTCGACGGGCGAACGTGACCGTCCTACCGGAGTCGCTCCCCGATGCGGTGGATGTGGAGCGGCCGGAGGAGTTGGCGGCGTCGGGTGCGCACGGGTCCGTCTAATCGATGACGTGGCCGGCGCCCGGCCCCGTTGTGCCGGTGTGTTCGGCTACCCTCGGGCGAGTGTCCGAATCGAAGTATGTCCTCGTCACCGGCGCGGGAACCGGCCTCGGCCGCGCGATCACGGTCGCATTGACCGCCGCGGGCCATCACGTCCTGGCCGTCGGCCGCACTCCGGCCACCCTGGAGGCGGCCGTCGCGGCCGCGCACGGTCCGGGTACCGCTGCCGCGTGGGTGACGGACGTGACCGATCCCGAGGCGGTGCAAACGCTGTTCGGCGAGGTCGAAAACCGTTGGGGCCGACTGGATGTGCTGATCAACAACGCGGGGTTGTTCGGGGCCTCCCAGCCGGTCGACGAGGTCTCGGTGCGGGATTGGCAGCGGGTGATCGATACGAATCTGACCGGTTCGTTCCTGTGCGCGCGGGCGGCGTTCGGGTTGATGAAGCGCCAACTGCCCGGCGGCGGGCGGATCATCAACAACGGTTCGATCTCCGCGCATGTGCCGCGGCCGAACGCGGTGGCGTACACCGCGAGCAAGCATGCGGTGACGGGGCTGACGAAGGCGCTGGCTCTCGAGGGCCGCGCTCACGACATCGCGGTGGGTCAGATCGATATCGGCAATGCGGCCACCGAGCTGACCGCCGGAATCGCCGCGGGCGCAGTGCAGGCGGACGGGAGTGTGCGGCCCGAGCCCACCATCGATGCCTCGCATGTGGCCGCGATGATCGTGCAGACGATCGCGCTGCCATCGGAGGTCAACGTGCCGTTCCTGACCGTGATGGCGAACGGCATGCCGTATATGGGCCGGGGCTGAGCCGTGGTTCCCGACCGGCCGCTATCGGGAGGACCGTTTTCGCACCGGTAAATCGCCATCAGTCGGACGTGGGGCGCTGGAAATCAGCGATATGGCCGGACACCCACTGCCGGTAGTCGCGAGGAGATTCGCCCACGAACTCCGCCGCCGACACCTACGAGGGTGGCCTGCGTGCACTGGTCGACGGGCTGCTCGCCGGCGTGTCGCGGCCGGTCGGGTAACGAGTGATGATCGCGGTCGGCGTGCGGGTTTCAGACCGGTACCAGGTCGGCCAGGCCGGACAGCGGTCCCGGTAGGCGCGCGAGGTGGGTCTTGATGCCGGTGGCGACGGGGTTGGGTGTTTCGGCGCGCAGTCGGTCGAGTTCGGTCTGCATGGTGGTGACGGTCTGGTCGTAGCAGGCGTCGACGGTGTCGGGGTTCTCTGGGTCGCCGGGTTCGGTGGACCAGTGCAGCGGCGGCAGGAAGCTGACCTTCACCGAGGCGGGTAGCGGCACCTGCGGCAGGATGGGGGCCACGCCGAAGGGGACGCCGAGGGTGTAGGGAAAGACCTTGGCGCGCACCAGTTTATCCAGGCCCAGGAGCCGGGCGGTGCGTTCGCCGCGGCTGAGCACGAAGATCGCGTCGTGGCCGCCGTTGGCGACCGCGGGGATGACGGGGATGCCGTGTTCGAGGGCGAGGCGGATGAAGCCCTTGCGTCCGGCGAAGTCGATTCTGCCGCGGTCGGTCCAGGGGCGGCAGGCCTCCCAGTCGCCGCCAGGGTAGACCATGACCGCGCCGCCGTCCTTGATCGCGGCGGTGGCCGCGTCGCGGCAGGCGGGCAGGACTCCGACCGAGCGCAGGTTGTCGCCGAGAATCGGTGTGCGCAAAAGGATGTCGTGTGCGACGCCGCAGCTGGGCGCGCCGGGGCGGTGCTCGATCATCGACATGTAGGTGATCCACGCCTCGGGGGCCCAGTAGATGGAGGAATGGTTGCCGATGACCAGCGCGGGGCCGGAGGTCGGCAGGTTCTGCAGGCCGGTCACCCGGGGGGTGAAGTAGTTCATGTACGCCCGCGCGACGGAGAAGAGGGGATGGTCGAGGTCCGGGATCGGCAGGGGGGTGCTCATGGGCGGGGTTCCTGTTCTGCTTCGATGGCGCGCAGGTGGGACGCGTGCGCTGCCCGGGCCGGATCCTCTCCCTGGCGTGCGCGCCGGTTCTCCCCGTTGTCGTTCTTGCCGGCGTTGCTGCCGGCCCCTGTGGATTTCGGCGTCGCAGATACGCCAGTGATCATCGAGCGACACTGAAATGCCCTCGGTCACATCCCCGTTGATAGCCCCGATGGGCCGCGTATGCGGTCCGGTCCGGCGGGCGTGTCGCGATCTTCGTCGACCGCACCCGCACTGTCCTCCTGCAAAATCGACGGTAGCAGGCAAGCGCTTGTTAGGTGGGGACTGTGTGCTATCCCACTCTGTAGCAGCACAGTCGAGGACAGCTGGCGAATCTATAGCTAACTTGATCGGTGGCGGCAGCGGGCTAGGGTGTGGGGCGGACGAGCCCGTGCTGGTGGGCGTACACGACGGCGTGGATCCGGTCGCGAACACCGAGTTTGGCCAGGATCCGGGACACGTGCGTCTTCACGGTCTCCTCTCCGACGCACAGGGCCGCGGCGATTTCGCTGTTGCTGCGGGCGTCGGCGAGCAGCAGCAGTACCTCGTGCTCGCGGGCGGTGAGGGCGGCGAGTTCAGGCGGTTCGGGGGCGGTGGTGAGGGTTCGGGCGAAGCGGCCGGCCAGGCGGCGGGTCATGGACGGGTCGATGATCGCGTCTCCGCGCGCGGCGATGCGGACCGCGGCGATGAGTTCCTCCGGGGGCAGGGTCTTGAGCAGGAATCCGCTGGCTCCGGCCTGCAGCGCGCGGGCCAGGCTGGTCTCGCTGTCGTAGGTGGTCAGTACCAGCACCCGGGTGCCGCCGGCGGCGACGATGGCCTCGGTGGCGGCCAGGCCGTCGAGTTTGGGCATGCGCACGTCCAGGATCGCGACGTCGGGGTGGAGCCGGGCGGCCTCGGCGACCGCGCTGCGTCCGTCGCCGACGTCGGCGACGCACTCGGTGTCGGGATGGGCCTCGACGACCGCGCGCAGGCCGGAGCGGAACATGCTGTGGTCGTCGGCGATCAGGACGCGGATCGGGGTGCTCATCGGCGGAGGTGCTCGTCGGCGGTCCGGAGGTGGGCGGGGATGTTCACAGTCCTCCGATGGGGATGGAAACGGTTATGCGCCAGCGGCTCTCGGATTCGATGCGATCCGGGGCGTGGCTGGCGGGTGTGGCGGCGGGGATGATGCCGTATTCGACGGTGCCGGTGAATAATTCGGCGCGGCGGCGGATGCCGTCGAGGCCGCGATGCAGGGAGTTGCCGGTATCGGCGTGCGCGGCAACGGGGTTGGTGCCGGTGATGACCACGAGATCTGCGCGTTTGTCCAGTTGGAGGTGTGCGCTGCCGTTGCCGTGGCGCAATGCGTTGGTGAGCATTTCCTGCACGATCCGGTAGACGGTGACGTCGAGCGATTCGGGCAGTGCGGTGTCGGGGCCGGGGGTGTGCAGCTCGAGTTCCAGTCCGGCTTCGCGGACGTGCGCGGCGAGTTCCTCGATGTCGGCCAGTCCGGGCTGGCGGCGGCCGGCCTCGTCGCGTCCGTGCAGCAGATCGAGTTGGCGGCGCAGGTCCACCATCGCCGCGCGGCTGCTGGCCTCGATCGCCGCCAGGGAGCGGGTGGCGGGGCCGTGGGCGGCGCCGGTGGCGAGTGCCAGTCGTGCGGCGCCGGCGTGGATTCCGATGGCGCTGACGTGGTGGGAGATCACGTCGTGCAGGTCGCGGGCGATGGCCTCGCGCTCGTCGGACAGGGCGCGGTCGAGGGCGGCGCGCTGTTCGTGCCGGCGCAGGTGCTCGCGTTGTTCGAGTTCGGCGGTGTAGGCGCCGCGGGCGGTGGTGTAGCGGCCCACCATCCAGGGCAGGACGCCCGTGGAGACCGCGGCGATGGTCAGCAGTCGCGGGTCGCGGGCGTGTGGTCCGGCGGCGATGAGCATCGAGCCCACCGCTCCCGCGCCCAGCAGCGGGACGATGATCAGCGAGGCGCGTCCGGACAGCCATGCGCCGGCGCGGTAGCCCGCGATCAGAAAGCCCATGTCGCCCAGGCGTACCGGCAGGTCGTGATCGTGCAGCAGCGCGGTGGCGGCGAGCCGCAGGATCACCTGTGCGACGGCGACGAATCCGGCGGTGGCGGGCGGTGCGGCGAAGGCCAGGTCCGCCCCGACGATGGGCACCGTGAGCGCGATCGCGGGCAGCGGTGCGACGGGGAAGATGCCGGACAGGGCGAAGGTCACGATGTCGATCAGGGCGGTGGCCACCGCGACCAGGATGGACTGGCGCGCGAGGGATCGCAGCACGGCGGTGAGGTCGCGGTCCTGCGCCGAACCGACGTCGTGGACCGAGGCGAACAGGTGCGGGAGCCGCCACTCCCGGCTCGTCCACCGGTCGGCACGGCGTCCTCGGGCCGGGTTGGAAAGCACGTCACGGACGATACCCGCAGGCCACGGCGGGATCGTCCCGCGCGCGGGGGATGGGGGATCCCCCGCGCGGACCACGGGTGGCTGGCGCGTCCGGCGGCGAGGAACGACGCGGTGCGGCCGCCCCCGTTCGCGGCGGATTCGCCGGAGGCGTGAATGGCGGTGCGCCGTACAGGGGTCCGGCGAGCATGGCGTGCATGCCGCTGTGCAACGCCGACGGATGTGGCGCCTGGATGCGGTGGCGCGGGGGTGAATGGTTCTGCGCGGGCTGCGGGCAATCGGTGGCGTATGGGTGTGGCAGTGGTAGGAAGGTGAACGTGTCTGCAACCGGCGAAGCAACCCCGTCCGAAGCCCCGTCGCGTGCGGTATCGGAGGTGGTGGATCTGGTCAGTGCGCTGATCCGGTTCGACACCTCCAACACCGGCGATCTGGCCACCACGAAGGGGGAGCGCGAGTGTGCGCAGTGGGTGGCCGATCAGCTGCATCGTGCGGGGTACACCACCGAGTACGTGGAATCGGGTGCGCCCGGTCGGGGGAATGTGTTCGCGCGGTTGGCCGGGGCGGATTCGAGCCGGGGCGCGTTGATGATTCACGGGCATCTGGACGTGGTGCCCGCCGAGGCGTCGGACTGGAGTGTGCACCCGTTCTCCGGTGCGGTGCGCGACGGTTACGTGTGGGGTCGCGGTGCGATCGATATGAAGGACATGGTCGGCATGATGCTGGCCGTGGCGCGCCAGTTCAAGATCGAGGGCACGGTGCCGCCGCGGGATCTGGTGTTCGCGTTCCTGGCCGATGAGGAGAACGGCGGGCGGTGGGGTTCGCAGTGGCTGGTGGACAACCGGCCCGATCTGTTCGAGGGCGTCACCGAGGCGGTAGGGGAGGTCGGCGGGTTCTCGCTGACGGTGCCGCGCCGCGACGGCACCGAGCGGCGGCTGTATCTGGTGGAGACCGCGGAGAAGGGGCTGGGCTGGATGCGGTTGCGCGCCAAGGCTCGCGCCGGGCACGGGTCGTTCCTGCACGAGGACAACGCGGTCACGATTCTGGCGCAGGCGGTAGCGCGGCTGGGCACGCACACCTTCCCGCTGGTGCTGTCGGAGTCGGTGACCGAGTTCCTGGCGGCGGTCTCGGAGGAGACCGGGATCGAATTCGATCCGGCCGGGCCCGATATCGAGGGGCAGCTGGCCAAGCTGGGCACCATTTCCCGCATCATCGGCGCCACGCTGCGCGATACGGCCAATCCGACGATGCTGCAGGCCGGGTACAAGGCGAATGTCATTCCGCAGACCGCGGAGGCGGTGGTGGACTGCCGGGTGGTGCCGGGCCGTCAGGCCGCGTTCGAGCGCGAGGTCGACGAGCTGATCGGCCCGGACGTGGAACGGGAGTGGATCACCAAACTCGATTCCTACGAAACGACTTTCGACGGCGATCTGGTCGATGCGATGAACGCCGCGATCCTGGCGCACGACCCGGACGGGCGCACGGTGCCGTATATGCTGTCCGGTGGCACCGATGCGAAGGCGTTCGCGCGCTTGGGGATTCGCTGTTTCGGGTTCGCGCCGCTGCGCCTGCCGCCGGAGCTGGACTTCTCGGCGCTGTTCCACGGCGTGGACGAGCGGGTTCCGGTGGATGCGCTGGAATTCGGCGCCAAGGTCCTGGAACACTTCCTGCTCAACAGCTGATGATCCCGCCACTCCCGAAAGGACTCCTGTCGTGCCCGACTACTCGTACAACCCGTACGCGGCGCTGCCGAAGCTGCCCGACTTCCTGGTGATCTCCACCGATATCGCCGACGGCGAGAGTTTCGGGCTGAACCAGGCCAGCGGGAAATTCGAGGTTCCCGGTGGCAGGGACATCTCCCCGCAGCTGTCGTGGTCCGGATTCCCCGCCGAGACAAAGAGTTTCGCGGTGACCGTCTACGATCCCGACGCCCCGACCGCCTCGGGGTTCTGGCACTGGGCGGTGGCCGATATTCCGGTCGCGGTCACCGGCCTGGATTCGGGTGCGGGCAGCGAGGGCGGCACGCTTCCGGCGGGGGCGATCGCGCTGCGTAACGACGGCGGATTCCCCGGATTCGTCGGCGCGGCACCCCCGGCCGGGCACGGCCACCACCGGTACTTCATCACCGTGCACGCAGTGGACGTGGAATCGCTGGGCATCGGCGCCGACGCGACACCGGCCTACCTGGGATTCAACCTGTTCTTCCACTCGATCGCCCGCGCCCAGCTGGTAGCGACGTTCGAGATCCCCGCCTGAGGATGGTCACTGCGCCGGCGCCCTACCGGTGAGGGTGGCCAGGTGGAGCTGGTCGAGTCGGGCGGGGTCGGCGATGAGTTCGTATTCGGTGATCGTGTCGCCGTCGAAGCCGAACAGGATGATCAGTCGAAATCGGCCGTGCGGCGCGACGGCGATTGCGACCGAGCCGTCGACGAGCAGCGGTGCGGCGAAACGGGCGCTGCGGCCGAAGACGGCGATCTCCTCGGCGACCGCCCGCGCCCCCTGGACGCGGGCGGGGCGGTCGACGGGAATCGCGTGACGGTCCGCGCGGCGAATCACGTCGGCGGACAGCACCTCGAGGACGGCGTCGATGTTGCCCGCACGGGAGGCGGCCAGGAATGCCTCGACGACCGCGCGGCGGCGGGCGAGTTCGGTCGCCGGGATCTGCGGGCGGCCTTGGACCTTGTGGCGCGCGCGGCTGGCGAGCTTCTTGGTCGTGGCCGGTGAGCGTTCCACGATCGGGGCGATCCGGTCGAACGGCACCGCGAACATGTCGTGCAGCACGAAGGTGATGCGTTCGTCGGGGTTGAGCCTGTCCAGCACGACCAGCAGCGCACGGCCGACCGAATCGACCAGTACCGCTTCGTGTTCGGGGTCCGGATCCGGTGCCCGCTCGGCGTTGCCGGGTAGGTCCGCACCGGCGAAGTCCTCGCGGCGCGTGTGCCGGGTTCGGAGCATGTCCAGGCAGATGCGCGACACCGCCGTGGTCAGCCACCCGGGCAGGTTGCCGATGTCGCGCGCGTCCACCGATGCCAGTCGCAGCCAGGTTTCCTGCACCGCGTCCTCGGCGTCGGCATGCGAGCCGAGCATGCGGTAGACAACCCCGCGGACGTGGTCACGGTGCTGATGGAAGCGCTGGGCGAGCGGTTCGGTCATGGCGGTCACCTTTTCTCGTTGTCGTACGTCATTACCGGAGAGAGACCGACACGACCGACAACCGGGACCGAGGGAGAAGCCTACTCGTGGACACCTACACCGCGGTGCACAGCCGCCGCGCCGTGCGCACGTTCACCGCCGAGCCGGTGGCGCCGGCGGTGCTCGAACGTGTGCTGTGCGCCGCGGCGCGAACCCCGTCCGGCGCGAACCTGCAACCCTGGAACGTCTACGTGGTGACCGGGGCGGCGTTGGAGGGACTGAAAAAGCGCACCCGGGAGCGGGTCGCGGCGGGCGATTCGGGTGACACCCCCGAGTACCAGATGTACCCGGCCGAGCTGCCTGCGCGGTATCGGCAGCGTCGTGATGCCGCAGCCGAACAGCGTTACCGCGCATACGGTATCTACCGGACCGACGCACGAGCTCGTGCGGCGCACGTCGCGGCGAACTGGGACTGCTTCGGCGCACCGGCCGCGCTGTTCTGCTACATCGATCCGGTGATGGGACCGCCGCAGTGGGCGGACCTCGGGATGTATCTGCAGACGGTCATGCTGCTGCTGCGGGCCGAGGGCCTGCACAGCTGCACCCAAATGGCCTGGTCGGTCTACCACCGGACCGTCGCGGAAACGGTGCGCCCGCCCGAGGGGGCAATTCTGTTCTGCGGCATGTCGATCGGGTTCGCGGACCCGGGAACCTCACATCCCCGCATCGATCGCGCCCCGCTCGCCGAAACCGTCACCTTCATCGAGGATCTGCCACCCGGGTGAAGCTGGTCCACCAAAGTAATTCCGCCGCAGTCGATCAGCGGGTCGCCAGGCTCACGACCGGTTCGGACACCGGGTCGCTGTACAGCTCGGCGATTTCGGTGGCGTACTTCTGGGCGATCGGAGCGCGCCGGAGCTTGAGCGTGGGGGTGATTTCCGTGCCGCCGGGTTCCCATGCGGCCGGGACGATCCGGAATCGCTTGATCTGCTCGGCACGCGAGAGCCCGGTGTTGCCCGATTCGATGCCCGCGCGGACCTCGGCGACGATTCCCGGGTGCACGGCCAGTTCGGCCAGGGCCGGCGCCGGGCACGCCGAGGGTTTTCGCACGGACCGCGGCGGTGTCGGGGTCCAGCACGATCAGCGCCGCGATATACGGTTTGGCGTCGCCGAGGGCGACCACCTGAGCGATCAGCGAGGAGGCGGCCTTGACCGCGTTCTCCACGGCGGTGGGGGAGATGTTCTTTCCCGCCTCGGTGATGATGAGTTCCTTCTTGCGGTCCACGATCGTGACATAGCCGTCGCCGTCGATGGTGGCGATGTCGCCGGTGTGCAGCCAGCCGTCGGAGTCCAGTGCCTCGGCGGTGCGGTCGGGCAGGTTGCGGTAGCCGCGGGTGACGATCGGCCCGCGCACCAGCAGTTCCCCGTCACTGTCCAGCCGCACTTGCACCCCGCGCACCGCGTGGCCCACCGAACCGGGGCGCGGTGCGGCCGGTTCGGTATAGGTGGCGGCGCCGGCGGTTTCGGACATCCCCCACACCTCGGTGACCGTGAAACCCAGTCCCAGCATGTATTCCAGCGTCTCGGGCGGAATCGCCGCCGCCCCGGACGAGGCCAGTTTCAGCTCGTCCAGCCCCAGGGCCCGGCGCAACGCGGACAGCACCAGCGCCTCGGCGATCCGATACTGCACGCCCAGTAGCGGATTCACCCCGACCCCGTTGATTCGTGCCCGCGCGCAGGCGATTCCGACGCCGATGGACCAGTTCGCCAGGCCCCGGCGCAGCGGGCTGGGCTCGGCGGCCAGGCGGGTCTCGATGCCCGCCTTGATCTTCTGCCACACCCGCGGCACACCGAACATGACCGTCGGGCGGGCATCGGGCAGGGCGGCGGCGATCTCGCGCGCGTCGGGCACGCAGGTGATGGTGATGCCGGTGAGCAGATTCGTGCAGTGCGCCGAGATGCGGTCCGCGACATGGGCCGAGGGCAGATACGACACCGCGCGATCGTCCGGTCCGCCCGCAGCCACCTCCTGGACCGCGCCGACCTGTGCCAGGACGTTCGCATGGGTGAGCTCCACCCCCTTGGAGGGGCCGGTGGTGCCGGAGGTGTAGATCAGGGTGGCCAGATCGTCCGGGCGCACCGCGTGCCAGGCCGCGTCGAAGTCGAACTCCGGCAATGGATCCGCCTCCACCTCGCGCAGCGACATCGTCCCGGCGGCGGGGCCGTCGACCAGTACGATGTGCGCCAGCTCGACCCCCGCGCCGCGCACCGCGTCCAGGAATGCGGCCTCGGTGACCACGATCCGGTTCCCGGCGTCGGTGAACACGTGCGCGATCTGCTCGGGCGAGCTGGTGTTGTACACCGAGAACGGGACCGCGCCCAGATGCAGCGCCGCGGCATCGGCCAGATGGAACTCCGGCCGGTTGGTCAGCATGATGCCGACCGTATCGCCGTGCCGCACACCGAGTTTCGCCAGCCCGGCGGCGATCGCCCGGACCCGACGGTCGTATTCGGCCCACGTGATCTGCACGCCTCCGCCGACCGTGCGCAGCGCCACCTGATGCGGGCGCAGGGTGATCGTCTGCTGGAATGCCTCGGGCGCGGTGTGCACCGCGACCCCGGTCCGATGCGTGAAGGACGTTGTCATCTCCGGTACCACCTGCCTGCGCACGACATCACCGCAGCCGGTTCGTGCAGTGACGTAGGTCACCGATCATAACGATCCGTGCTCGGTCGCGTGTGCTACCTGGGATGCCGGGCCCGCAGGTTCACCCCGGTCAGCGGGGTTCTGGAGCCCAGGGCGCCTCGGCGGTGGGGATCCAGTGCCGACGCCGGCGCCGCTTGGCCTCGAGGTAGTCGCTGGCCCGGGCGCTGAGAGCGGCGGTGGCCAGCGGCAGCACCGACACCGCGATCCCGGCCTCGCGCACGGCGCGTGCTTTATCGGGATTGTTGGTCAGCAACTGGATTGCCCGCACCCCGAGGTCGTCCAGCAGCACCCGCAGGTGCTCCACGGCCACGGTGTAGCTGCGGGCGTCGGCCGGGTAGCCCAGGGCCTCGTAGCTGGCGAAGGTGTCCGCGCCGTACTGCTCGCTGTGCCGGTATCCGCGCGCCTTTGCCAGCAGCCCGGCCCCGCGGCCCTCCTGTTCGAGGTAGATCAGCACGCCCGCGCCGGCGTCCTGGATCATGTCCAGGGCCTTGTCCAGCTCCGGTCCGCAATCGCAGTCGTCCGAGCCCAGCGACTCCCCGTACAGGCAGCGTGAATGGATCCGGACCAGGCAATCGGGGCCGGGGTCGCCGAACACCAGCAGATGCCCGTGGTCGGTGTCGCCGCCGATCTCCAGTATCCGCAACGGAATCTCGCGTCCGTGACGGTTGAAGGTGTGCTCGGTGCCGGTCCCGGGTGCGGGTACGACGGTCTCTGGCATGACGTGCGCGGGCGCCGCGAGGGCGGGCACGACAACGGTCACTGTTCCTCCGAAGCGAATTTCACGATGTGGTCGATCCGGTCCGCCGGTGGCATGGCGCTGGGAACATTGTCGAGCGACTGGGTGGCCACCATCGCGGCGGTCGCCCAGATGAAATCGCTCGCCTCGGCGGGCTGCCGTGATCGGAGCAGACGATACGCCAGCGCGGCGGAGAACGCGGCGTGCGCGCCGGGGGAACCGGTCAGTAGCGCCGGGAACGGCGGCACATCCAGATCGATGGTGTCCGAACGCACCGAACACCCGAAATCGTCGATCGCGCACACGGTTTGCACACCGAGCAGCCGCAGCTGCGGTACCGGGTCTTCCTCGCCGTGCAGGGTGGTCAGCTGGCGCAGCTCCTCGGTGCTGCCGATCAGGTAGTCCACCGACCGCAGGTGCGGATACAGCCGTTGCGGGCGGGTGACCGGGGGTGCGGCGTGCACCATGACGATGGGCCGGTGGGCCAGGCCGCCGAGGGTGGCCAGCACGTGCTCGAGGATCGATACGGGCTGCTCGAAGCTCATCAGCACCGCATCGGCCGAACTCAGCGCCTGCACCGCGGCCGGGCTGGCGAGATCTTCCATGCTCAGCGCGGCCATGTCGGCCTTGCAGGCGATGATCGTCGGCTCGCCCGAGGGCGTGATGATCACCGCGGTTACCGGGGTCGGGGTGCCCGGGCGCAGCGTGATGAGCTCGGTGCCGATCCGCTGGCCGCGCAGGTAGTCCACGATGCGCCGGCCGGACTGGTCCTCGCCGACCGCGGCCATCAGCTGCACCTCGAGGCCCAGGCGCGCGGTCGCGACCGCGCGCGCCAGGCCCTTGCCGCCGGGGTGGGTGATGAGGCTGCCGTTCACGGTGGTGTGCGGGCGGGGCCGGTGTTCCACGCGGTACAGGTGATCGATCACCGCGTCGCCGACGACGGTGACCCGGCCCACGCTGGGCTGGGCGGCACGCCCGGCGAGATCGGGTAGCGGTGCGGTCTGTGCGCCGTCGTCGACCAGCAGGCGGGCCAGCTCGGTGAACGCGCGACGCTCGGGTGTGCGCCGCAGCTGGCTCACCGTGGGTGCGGGCGGGATCGTCTCAGCGCGCAGCGCGCGGTGCAGCTCCTGCCAGTGCTCGCACAAATATTGGCGGCGCGCCCCGAGATCATCGGCGTACAGCCCGGCCGGATCCACGCCGTTGGCGGGCACGGTATCCAGCAGGCCCAGGGCCAGTTCGGTGTCGGTGATCAGGCGTTCGGTGGCGGGCAGGCGCCGCACCAGCTCGCGCAGCACCGGGGCGACCGCGTCCTCGCGGCGCAGCCCGGCGCGGTCGGCGTGGCGGGCGATGACGTGCAGCTCCAGCAGCGGCCCGGCATCGATCTCGGTGCTGTCCAGGCGATTGGATCGCAGGCCGCGGCGTTTGCGCAGGCGGGACAGCACATTGCGCACGGCCTCGGTCGCGGCGTCGTGTCCGGCCATGTGCGCATCACCTCCGTTTTTCAGTTGCGCAGTACCCGCTCCCGAGCAGACGATAGGGCAAGGGATCGGAGATTGCCGGGTTTATCGCCGATGAGAACCGGCAATACCCAACATATCGCGGCATTTGTCCGGACGGAATGTCAAGTGCCGCGGCGCAATCGGCGATCTTGAACGCCAGCGGCCCCGGGGAGGTCCAGATGACGGATGCGATTCTGTGCAAGCGCCGCATCCGGCAACGGCAGCGGCACCTCGCGCCGCACCCATTCACGAGCCCTTGTCCAGCGCGGCGTGCACACGCCGCCCGCACCGCCGGAGGACATCCGGCAAACCCACATCGGTTCGCCACTTTCCGGCACTCGGCGCCGATGTAGCGAGTAATCGTCCGTTCCGGGCGGCGGCGGGTCGCCCGGGCGGCATCCGAGAGGAGAATGCCGTGACCATCGAGACGACAGAGTGGGCGATGACCAGTGACCGCACGCCCGAATACGCCTGGCGCGCCATCGGCGTCGGGGTCGCGGTGTGGCGGCTGAGCTGGCTGCCCGAGCATCGCCTCTCGCACGCGCAGGCGTGCGCGGGCATGGAACTGGACGAATTGCTCAGCGATCCGGCCGCGGTGCACGACGAGCCCACCCACCGCAAGGTTGCCGAGCACGCGTCCGTGCTGGGCGTGCACTACGAGCACGCGGTGATCCTGCTGTCGCGGCGCATGATCGACCGGATGCGCTGGCATTCGGGCATGCGCACCCGCCGCGAATCCGAGCCGGTGCTCTCTGGCCCGGGCCCACGCTGCTCGTGACGGGCGCCGACCCGGCCCCGGTTACACAGCCCCGCGGTGGGGACATGCCCCGGTGGGTGCGGGTCCGGCCGCACACACGCGACGCAACTCGGCACGGGATGCAGGTGTGCACAGCACGCCGAGAGCGTGCGGGAGTTCAGGCGCGGGTGGTGTGCCCGGCGCCGACCGCCTCGGACAGCGTGGCGTACCCCCCCGCACGCAACTGCGCGGCCAGGCCGCGGTGCAGGCGCCGGGTCCACAGCGGCCCGCCGTAGATGAATCCGGTGTACCCCTGCAGCAGGGTGGCCCCGGCCAGGATGCGCTCGTAGGCCTGCTCGGCGGTCTCGATGCCGCCGACGGACACCAGCACCAGGCGGTCTCCGACCCGGGCATACAGCCGCCGCAGCACCTCGAGGGACCGCTCGGCCACCGGCGGACCCGACAGCCCGCCCGCGCCCATCGCGGCGACCTGCGCGGCCGGGGTGCGCAGACGATCGCGGGCGATGGTGGTGTTGGTGGCCACGATCCCGGCCAGCCCCAGCTCCACCGCCAGATCGGCGACCGCGTCGATGTCCTGGTCCGACAGATCCGGCGCGATCTTCACCAGCACCGGCTTGTTCACCGAGTCCAGCACCGCGGCCAGCAACGGCCGCAGCGATTCCACCGCCTGCAGATCCCGCAGGCCGGGCGTATTGGGGGAACTGACATTGACCACGACGAAATCGGCGAGCGGGCCCAGCAGCTCGGCGCTGGTGACGTAGTCGGCGGCCGCCTGCTCGGCCGGCACGATCTTGGTCTTGCCGATGTTGGCGCCGATCGGGACCCCGCCGGGCCGCCGCGTGCGCAACCGTGCCGCCGCCGCGGCCGCGCCGTGATTGTTGAATCCCATCCGATTGATCAGCGCGTGATCGGCAGGGAGGCGGAACAGGCGCGGCGCGGGATTGCCCGGCTGCGCCTGCCCGGTGACCGTGCCGATCTCGGCGAATCCGAAACCCAGTGGGCCCCAAGCGTTCACGCCCTCGGCGTCCTTGTCGAACCCGGCCGCCAACCCGATCGGCGCCGGGAAATCCACGCCGAACGCGGTGGTGCGCAGGATCGGATCGCCGGTCACGGTCAACCGGGCCAGCAGCGCGCGGGCCGGGGCGAAGCGGGTGGCCAGGCGCATCGCGACGAAGGCCAGATGGTGAATGCGTTCGGGAGGCAGCAGGAACATCAGGCGAAGCAATAACGCGTACATGCCGATCACATCCCCGGTTCCGGCACCGGGGCCGTGGTTTTACGCCGCCGCAGCAGCACCCGCCGGCTGCCGTCGGTGTACGCCCGGACCCGCGACAGCTCCCAGCCGCCGTACTCGGCCTGGATGGACAACCGCATCGAGGCTGTCACCCGGTTGATCTCGGGGGGTAGTCGTAACGGCACGTACTCGTATTCTCCTTCGTCGCTGGTCTCCTCCCAACTTGCCGGAATCGACCGTCTGCGTGGTGAACGGTGCGCCGAGGCCCGAGTCATCACTGCCCTCTCTTCCTCTCGTCCGCGCCGATCCGCTGCAGACCCGCACCCGTCGCGGACCCCACGAACAGGTCGCCGGTGCGGGAGTCGACCGTCACCGAGTTCGGCTGGCGCACCGTGGCGAAGCGCCTCACTTCCTCCGGTATACCCGTCGACAGGTCGTAGCCGACAACTTCGTTGGTCCCGGTCAAGCTCACCCAGAGTGTTTCGGTGGCCTGGTCGTAGGCCTCGGCGTAGGGCGAGGAGCCTACCGGGAACCACTGGTGCATTTCGAGCGGATCGGGCGTGTACACCAGCAGCGCACCGCCGGCGGTGTCGGTGACCAGCATCCGGCCGAAATGGTCGGTGATCATGTTCACCGCCCCGATGCCCGCGCGCAGCTGCAGCCCGGGCCGCGCGCGTTTGATGTCGACCTGGGTCAGCGTGGTCCGGTCGCGGTCCAGCGTCACGATCGCCGAGCCGGGAGCGACGATCGCGTCGTTGCCGCCGAGGCCGGTGAACGTCTGCGTCACATGCCCGTCCGCACCCAGGATCAGCACCCGCCCGTCGGCCAGGCCCGCGGCCACCGTGCCGTCGGCGCGCTGGGCCACCGAGCGGACCTGCCCGTCGACGGGGGTGGCGTGCACACTGGCCGCGGCCGGGTCGATGTGCAGCACCTGACTCCCAGCCGCGGCCAGGACCTGACCCTCCGGGCCCGGGGTCAGCGCCGTGGTGCGGGCGGGCAGGGTCACGGTGCGGGCCGGGGCGGCCAGGTCGGCGGGATCCAGGATGCGCACGGTGACCCCGTCGGAATCCAGGAGCAGCAGCGCACCGGTGGCGGGCTCGGCCAGCGCCGCGGCGATCGGGCCGCTGGGCACGACGGTCCCGGCGGGGGTGGCGGTCGTTGCCGGGGCGGTCGCGGCGTGGCCCGGGGCCGCGGCCGGGGTGCTGCCGGTGTATCCGGAGTTCTTGGAACATCCGCTCAGCAGTGCCGCGGCGGTGGCCACGGCCAGCAGTGCGGCCATCGATGATCGGCTCACGGCCCGCAGTCCCGGCCGATGCACGGCGCGTCGTGACGCCGCGCGGGCTCCGGATTCACCGCGAGCACGCATACTCCGAACTCCTTCTCACCGACCACCGTGCGGTGTCCCGCACCGGGCCCGGACACGGGCCCCGACCGCTCGAGCGGACTTCTTTATCTGACCATGATCGCGGACCCGGCCCGCTGTCCGGGGTGCTTCCGCACCCTGGGCGCGTCGCATTCGCCGCCGATCGGCCCCGTCATCCCGCCTTGCGATGATCACTCTGTCGGTACCCGGGGTTAACGTGTAGTTCGACCAACCCGAACCAGGAGAGCCGGTTGACCACAGATCCGCGGTCCGGATTCACCCTCGACGACCTCACCGTCGGGCCCTTCGCGCACGGATTCGGCGGCGCGGGTGAGGGGCGGTCGTTCGCGTTCCGCACGGTCGGTTCCATCCTGACCCTCGAGATCTACCGCGCCGGGCTCGAGGCCGACGTGCCCGGCCCGGAGGATGTGGTCGCCCGCGCGCAGGCCCCCGTCACCGATATCGACCTCGGCGATGCCCGCAGCGTGCGCGCGCTGGTCTGCGACCTGATCCCGCTGGCCACCCCGGTCGGCCCGCCCGTGGGCATCGCCCCCGCCACCGTGCACGCCCTGCTGCTGCGCCTGAGCGCGGTCCTGGACGGTATCTGAGGGCCGCGGCCGCGAACATGCCGGGCCGGAATACGGCCGGGCACACCACAGCGTGCCAGACTGGGGGCAGAAGTCCGGTTAACTTGGACCTGTTTCGACGCCGGTGAGGATGTGGATGGCTGTGCGAGGATCGGCCCGCGGTCGATGGGCGGGCGCGGTGTGCGCGCTGGTGGCGCTCGCGATGGGAGCGGCAGCGTGCGGGGGCGATCCGGATGCGGCCTCGGTGGCCGCGGCCCGGTCCTCGGCATACGCCGCGCTGAGCTCCTCCTCGCAGGCCGCGGCGGTGAGTTCGGCGAACCGGCCACCGATTCCGACCGCCGCCCAGCTGGACGCGCAACTGAAACGGGCGCTGGATCCCACACTGCCGGACAGTGATCGCACCAACCTGATTCAGGACGGCCAGGCGTTCGCCTCCTCCATCCCGGACATGTACAAGGCGCTGCACGACAATCCGCGCGCGGTCTACGGAGTGGTGGACCCGGTGTTCGACAATCACGACGGCACCCTGACCGCGACCCTGCGCCTGGACAAGGACGGCACCGGCGAGAACGTGCGCACCACCATCATGCATTTCATCGATATCAACGACACCTGGAAGATCTCGCGCAACGACCTGTGCGGTGTCCTGCGCTCGGCCGATTACAAGACCCCCGCCTGCGGGTGATCCCGGCCCAGGAGTGCATCGGGTGAATAGTTCAGTGGCACAGAGGATCTCACGCACGGCGACACCGTGGGTGCGCCGCCGCGGCGGGCTTCCCGAAGTCGACCACACAGCCCCGTCCAGCGCCGCTGTCACGGTCGTGGCCGCCCGGACGCGGGCGCCGCGGCACGATCCGCACTGCACCCAGCAGTTCCGGCGGGGGCACATCGCCGGAACTGCGAACCTGAGCGGTATTGCGAACCAGGCAGCGGCACAACGCATCCCGGCGAGAGCGGCACGGCGAACCGGAGTCGTGGACGGTGCAGCGGCACCGGGCCGGGAACACTCAGGGGTGCCCGGTTCGCGTGCGGCGGACACCGGAACGCGAACGGAGTGTGCGGGTGAGTGAGACGGCTCAGCGGAGGCGCGCGGCTACGACAGTGGAAGCGCAGCACTGGTCCCGGACGCTGCCGCTGCGGTGGGGGCGGTTCGTGCACCGGCACCGGTATGTGGTGCTGGCGGTGTGTGTGCTGGCGATCGCGATCTCGGGGTTCTGCGGGCGGGATCTGGGGCCGCGGCTGACCCAGGGCGGCTGGTTCGACGACCACAGCGAATCGGTGGTCGCCTCCCAGCTCGCGGATGAGACCTTCGGCCGCGACACCGACGCCGACGTGATCGCCCTCTACACCGCCCCGCCCGGCGCCACCGTGGACACCCCGAAGGTGCACACGGCGATCACGCAGGCACTCGCCGCGCTGCGGGCCCGGTACCCGGACCGGATCAAGAAGATCGACAGCTATTTCGACGGCCCGATGATGGGCCAGTTCGCCGACGCCTCGCGCACCCACGCGTTCGCCAGCATCGGGCTGCGCGGGCAGGACACCCAGACGGTGAACAACTACCTGACCATCGAGAACGATCTGGGTGCGGGCCCACCCGGCAGCGGGCCCGGCGGCACCACGGTGCAGCTGGCCGGGCTGCAGCCGGTGGTGGAGGGCATCAATCTGGGGATGCAGCACGACATCCGGCGCGCGGAGCTGATCGCGCTGCCGCTGGTGGCGATCCTGCTGTACTTCGTGTTCGGGGGGCTGATCGGGGCGCTGCTGCCGGTGCTGATCGGCGGTATGACGATCGTGGGCACCCAGGGCATCATCCGGGGGCTGACCGATGTCATCGATGTCAACGTGTTCGCCAGCGCCGTGGTCACCCTGGTGAGCCTGGGCCTGGCCATCGACTACGGGTTGTTCGCGGTGACCCGGTTCCGGGAGGAGCTGGCCGCCGGGCACGGCGTCGAGGAGGCCACCGCCCGCACCGTGGCCACCGCCGGGCGCACGGTGCTGTTCTCCGCGGCGATCATCGCGATCAGCCTGGGCGCGCTGTTCATCTATCCGCATCAGGTGCTGCGGTCGGTGCCGTACGGCGGGATCAGCGCGGTGCTGCTGGCCGCGGTGCTGTCGGTGACCGCGCTCCCGGCGCTGCTGAGCATCGTGGGCGAACGCATCGACCTGTGGGGCTGGCACGGGCTCGCGGGCGTGGGTTCCGCAGCGCCGCTGGGGGTGTCGCGGCGGCTGCGCGCCGCGCGCGGGCAGGGGTTCTTCTCGGATCTGGCGCTGTTGGCGATGCGGCGCCCGTGGCGGGTGATCGTGCCGGTGGTGCTGGGGCTGCTACTGTTGCTGATTCCGTTCCGGCACATCGCGTTCGGGGGGTTGAGCGAACGGTATCTGGCGGCGGACAACCCGGCGCGGGTGGCGCAGGAACATTTCGACGCACTGTTCCCCGACTTCCGCACCGAACCGCTGAAGCTGGTTGTGGTGGGCGCGAATTCGCGTCAGCTGTCCGATATCCGCTTCCAGGCGAACTTCGCTCCGGGCCTGACCGGTCCGTTCGAGGCGGCCGCGCCGACCACCCGCGGCATCACCGTGCTGCAGGCTGGGCTGACCGATCAGACGCACGCGGGCCCGGCGATCGACACCCTGCGTGCGATCCCGAAGCCGACCGGGGTGCGGGTGATGGTGGCGGGGGTGCCCGCGCTCGAACACGACAGCATCACCGGGCTCCTGCACGGACTACCGGAACTCGCGGCGATTCTGGTGCTCGCGGCGATCGCGCTGATGTACGCCGCGTTCCGGTCGCTGGTGCTGGCGGTGAAGGCGGTCGCGATGAGCGCGCTGAGCCTGGGCGCCACCCTCGGGGTGCTGACCTGGATCTTCGTGGAGGGACACGGGGCGGCGGTGCTGGGTTTCACGCCGGGGCCGCTGATGTTCGCGGTGCTGGTGCTGATCGTGACGGTGCTGTTCGGGCTGTCCACCGACTACGAGGTGTTCCTGCAGTCCCGCATGACCGAGGCCCGCGCCGCCGGCGCGCCCCCACCGGAGGCCATCCGCTACGGCATCGCGCACACCGGCCGCGTGATCACCTCCGCCGCCGCCATCCTCATCGTCGTCACCGGGGCGTTCGGGTTCTCCGATCTAGTGCTCATGAAATACATCGCCTACGGCATGATCGCGGCACTGATCCTGGACGCCACCGTCATCCGCCTGCTACTGACCCCCGCGGTCCTCAAACTCGTGTGGCGGTGAGCTCGCCGCCGACCAGTTCGCCGGGGTCGTGCAGGGCGGTGGGGCGGAACGAGGGTGCCGGGGCATTCGGTCAGCGGCGCAGCGGCAGGACCAACGGGGCGCCGGTGACGGGATGGTCGATCACCTCGACCGGATGTTGATAGACGCGGGTCAGCAGGCCGGGGGTGAGGATCTCGCGCGGGGAGCCGCAGGCGGCCAGGCGACCCGACTCGAGCACCGCGACCCGGTCGGCGTAGGCGGCCGCGACTCCCAGATCGTGCAGTACCACCACCACCGCCGCGCCCGCGCCCGCGCGATCGCGCGCCAGGCGCAGCACCGCCTCCTGATGTCCCAGATCCAATGCGGCGGTGGGCTCGTCCAGCAGCAGGGTGTGGGTGTCCTGGGCCAGCACCCGGGCCAGCGCGACCCGGGCACGTTCACCGCCGGACAACGCCGGAAACGCCCGCGCGGCAAGGTGACTCACGTCCGTGGCGGCCAGGGCGGCCTCGATGGCGGCCTCGTCGTCCTCGCGGCGCGGGGTACGGGCCCACGGGGCGCGGCCCATCGCGACGACTTCACGGGCGGTGAACGGAAATCCCACCGTGTGGGTCTGCGGCAGCACCGCGCGCCGGCGCGCCATATCGACCGTCGCCCAGTCGCGCAGCGCCCGACCATCCAGTTGGACCGTGCCCGAGGCGAGTTCGAGCTCTCCGGCCAGCGCCGCCAGCAGCGTGGACTTGCCCGCGCCGTTCGGCCCGACCAGCGCCAGGATCTGCCCCGCCACCACGTCCAGATCCACCCGATCCAGCACCAGCCGCCCGCTGCCGCGCTCGACGCTCACCCCCTGCGCCCGCAGCGTCACCGCACCATGGGCCGGAGGCTCGGGAATGCCGTGCTCGCGTACGAACATCCTGCGGATCCCGATCATGCCCAGCCTCCCGAGCGGGCGCGGGTGCGACGCAGCAGCCAGAAGAAGAACGGCCCGCCGACCAGCGAGGTGAGCATGCCCAGCGGCAGGTCCGCGTTGGTGACCAGGTCGCGGGCGCCGATGTCGGCTGCGAGCAAGATCACCGCGCCCAGGATCGCAGAGAGCGGGATCAGCACCCGGTGCGCCGGGCCCACGAGCATCCGCACCACATGCGGCACGATCAATCCCACGAACAGGATGATCCCGGTGAACGCCACACCCGCGGTGGCCAGGATCGCGACCACCAGGATCACGTTGCGCCGCAACCGTTCCACATCCACCCCCAGATGCCGGGCCGCGGATTCACCCAGGGCGAGCAAATCCAGCCGCGGGGCCATCACCACCGCGGCCAGCACCCCGGCCGTGGTGAGCGGCGCGACCACCGCCACCGACTGCCAGGTCGCGCCGTTCAGGGAACCCAACTGCCAGAACACGATCTGATCGCGGGCCGCATCCGAGGCGGTGAACAGCAGAAACGACATGAGCCCACCGGCGAACGCGTTGACCGCCACACCGGTCAGCACCAGCGTCACCGTCTCGGTCCGCCCGCCCGAGCGCGAGAGCAGATACACCAGCAGCGTCGTCCCGAGCCCGGCCACGAACGCACCCGCTGCCACCGACCACGCCGCGACGAACGCACCACCGGCCACGATCACCACACCCGCACCGACCGCCGCCCCCGCCGACACCCCGATCACACCCGGCTCGGCCAGCGGATTGGCGAACACCCCCTGCAGCAGCGCCCCGGCCGTCGCCAGCGCCGCACCGACCAGTATCGCCAGCACCACTCGCGGAAACCGCACCTGCAGCAACGTGATCTGCCCCGCCGGATGCCTGGGCAGCGGCCCCCAGTCCAGCCCGATGCGATGCAGGACGGTTCCGGCGACCTCGAGCGGCGTCGTGGGCACCTGCCCGACGGCCGCGGAAATCAACGCCAGCGCAACGAGCAGCACGATCGACACCGCGAACACCACCGCCACCCGCGAGCGCCGCCGCGGCGCCGGACGGGGCTGCACCGAGTGCGGCTCGGCATCCGCTGCACCGTTCGCGGCGAACGCCCGGTCCTCGATGGCCGCGGCCGATTCGGGTGCCTGCGCTTCGAGCCCTGCGCCCGTCAAGTTCGCCGAATCCGATGGCATGGAGGCCGATCCGGACGGCTCGGTCATGCCGGGGCGCCGTACATGGCGTGCGAGAGGGCCGCGATGATGCGACCGGTGTTGGGGCCGAAGCTCAGCAGCACCGAATCGGCCATGTCGATGACGCGCTTGTCCCGTCCGGCGGTGGTCTGGGCGACGCCGGGCACCTTGGACAGCCCCTGGACGCCGCCGACCGATTTCAGGCCGTCCGACATGACCAGGAACACATCGGGATTCGCGGCGATCATGGATTCGCTGGTTATCGGGATGAACGGTTGGGTGATCGCTTCGCCGGCGTCGGTGCCGTCCAGGGCGGTGATGAGGGCGTGCGAGCCGAAACCGGGCCCGGCCATCATCGTGATCGCGGTGCTGCGCAGGTACAGGAACGCGATGCTGGGTGCGGGGTGCTGCTTGGGCACCGCGGCGACCGCGGCATCGATCTCGTGCTGAGTGCGCTCGGCCAGGGCCTTGCCCTGCTCGTTCACCCCGAGTGCATCGGCCACGGCCTGGATCTGCGGGGCGACCCCGGCCAGTGTGCGGGCGGGGTCGAAGTAGACCACGGTGATACCCAGCGCCCTCAGTTGATCGCGCATGGTGGGGGTGGCGCTGACGGTGTCGGTGAGGAAGACCGAGGGCCGTTGTGCGGCAACGGCTTCGACGTTGATGCTGCCGCTGCCGCCCGCGACGTTGGGCACATCCTTCGCGGCCGGGAACGCCGCGGAGGTGGAGCGGCCGACCAGGTTCGCGCCCAGTCCCAGCGCCCACACGGTCTGGGCCAGCGTCCCGTACTGGTCGACCGCGACGATTCGGGCGGCGTCGGTCACGGTGACCTGGGAGCCGTCGAAGGAGTGCACGGTCACCGGCAACGCCGGATGCGGTGCCGGGCCGATCACCACCGGGTTCGGATCGGCCAGCACGGCGGTGGCGGGCCCGCGCCCGGCCGCGGAAGCGCCTGTGCCGCTGGAGGATCCGCAGGCTGCGACCACGGTCACGAGCAGCACTCCGAACAGGGCCGGCGCGATGTGGCGCAGTGGCCGGGCAGATCCGGCGCGGGACGAGCGCATCCGATCGAGACAGATCATGAGGCTAGCCTAAGTGGGTGGCCGGGGTCACGGGCGAGCGGGATGCGCCCGGCCCGGTCCGTTCACCGAAGACACAGCGGCGGCGATCGGCCCCGAAACCACGAACCGCCGCCGTCTTCGGACGGCGGCGGTCGGTGACCCGGTGACTCAGATGCTGCTGACGTCGTCCAGGGCCGCGGCGATCGCGCGGGGCAGTTCGAGGGTTTCCGCGGCCAGCACGCCGGTCAGCTGGCCCATATCGCGCGCGCCGACGATCAGCGAGGCCACCGCGGGCCGGTCCCGCACCCAGGCCAGGGCCACCGCCAGCGGTGAGGTGCCCAGGCCGTCGGCGGCGGTGACCAGGGCATCGACCACCCGGTCGGCGTGATCGTCGAGGCGCTCGCGGATCTGGGTGGCCGTGGCCTCCTCCGCGCCGCGCGAATCGGCGGGCACCCCGTCGCGATATTTGCCGGTCAGGATGCCCCAGGCCAGCGGGGTCGTCGCGATCAGCCCGACGCCGTGATGCTGTGCGGCGGGCACGATGTCGTGTTCGGCGCCGCGCGCGAGCAGCGAATACGGGGTCTGGGCGGCGGTGATCGGCGCCGCGCACGCCATCGTGGCCAGCTGCCACGCGTCCAGCCCCCGCACCCCGCCGTAGCGGACCTTGCCCGAGCGCACCGCGTCGTCGAGGGTCGCGGTGATCTCGTCGAGGGGAGTGTGCGGATCCCAGGCTGCCACGCTCCATATGTCCAGGTAGTCCGTGCCCAGCTGGGTCAGGGTGCGATCGAGCTGGCGCAGCAGGGTGCGCCGCGAGGCGTCCACGCGCCAGCGCAGCTCGGCGCCGGGTGCACCGTTCGGATCGGTGACCGGGCGCGGTGTCAGGCCCGCGCAGCCACTGATCACCAGGTCGTCGCGCGGCACCAGCTCGTTCACCAGCTCGCCCAGGATCCGCTGGGCCGCCCCGCCGCCGTAGGCGGGAGAGGTGTCCAGCAGGGTGCCCCCGGCCTCGACGAACGCCACCAGCTGCACCGCGGCGTCGTCCGGATCGGTTTCCCTGCCCCAGGTGTGGGTGGCCAGGCCTATCCGGGAGACCCGTAGGCCACTGCGCCCGACCGCTCGCTGTTCCATCACCGTGCCCACACTTCCGTCACATCCAAGAGCCTAGGGCCACAATCCGTTCGGGACGCGCTCCGGCGCGGCGAACCGCCGTACCGATCGGTCGGCAGGTGGTATCCGGGTGATTCCGGCGGACCCGGTCGCGACGGGCTCGGCGCCGATGCCGCCCGGGGCGCTCAGCACAGTGCGGTGGCGTCGGCAAAACGGTACGGACGGAGCCGAATTCGCCGTAGGCGTAATGAATGCCCGGCGAACGCACGGCTCGCGGTCGTGGATCGCGGCTCGTGATCGCTTACGCTGAGGACCATGACGGTGATCCTGCTGCGGCACGGGGTGTCGACCTCGAACACGGCCCGCACCCTGGCCGGGCGCAGTCCGGGCGTGGATCTGACCGACCGGGGTCGCGAGCAGGCTCAGGCGCTGGCGGAACGGTTGGCGCCCTTGCCGATCGAGCATATCGTCGCCTCCCCGCTGCTGCGCTGCATGCGCACCGTGGGCCCGCTGGCGGACAAGCTGGGCCTCGAGCCCGAGACCGAGGAGCGCATCCTCGAGGTCGACTACGGCCAGTGGACCGGCCGCGCGCTGTCCGAACTGGTCAGCGAGCCGCTGTGGAAGGTCGTGCAGGGCCACGCCTCGGGAGCGGTGTTCCCCGGCGGGGAGGGCCTGGCGCAGGTGCAGCACCGGGCCGTGGCCGCCATCCGCGAACACGACCGCCGCTTCGCCGAACAGCACGGCCGCGACACCCTGTGGGTGGCCTGCACCCACGGCGATGTGATCAAGTCGATCCTGGCCGACGCGTTCGGCATCCACCTGGACGGCTTCCAGCGCCTGATGGTGGAACCGGCCTCGATCAGCGTCGTGCGGTACACCCCGACCGCGCCGTACGTGTGGCGGGTCAACGACACCGGCGCGGACCTGTCCGCGCTGTCCGCACCGCCGGAGCAACGCTCGGGCGAGCGCGCCGGGCCGGTTCCCGGCGGCGAGGTCGGTCCCGAACCGAACGCCGCCGCGAGCGCCGGCGACGCGGCGACCGGTCGCCCGCCGGATGCGGATAATGGGAATTCCCAAAGTCCCGATTCCTTGTAGTAAGTAGTGCAGTGTGGTTTCAGGAGGTGCAGATGAGCCGAGCAATCCACGTGTTTCGCACCCCCGATCGTTTCGTCGCCGGAACCGTCGGTGAGCCGGGCGATCGCTCCTTCTACCTGCAGGCCGTTGAGCAACCGCGGGTGGTCAGCGTGCTGCTGGAGAAGCAGCAGGTCAAGGTCCTGGCCGATCGGATGGGCCTGCTCTTGGACGAGGTGGCGCGCCGTTTCGGGGCCAGTGTGCCCCCGCAGGCCGACGATGTGGCCGACACCGGGCCGCTGCAGACCCCGATCGATGCGGAGTTCCGCGTCGGCACCATGGGACTGGGCTGGGACGCGGATGCGAACGCGGTGGTGGTGGAGTTGCTGGCGATTACCGAGACCGAGGTCGACGAGTCGGTGGTGCTGGACGACACCGAGGAGGGCCCCGACGCGGTGCGGGTGTTCCTGACCCCGTCGCAGGCGCGCGAGTTCGCGTTGCGGTCGGCGCGGGTGATCGCGGCGGGCCGCCCGCCGTGCCCGCTGTGCGGGGAACCGCTGTCCACGAAGGGGCATATGTGTGTGCGCACCAACGGCTACAAGCGCGGCGACATCTTCGGCGCGAGCGATCTCGAGGACTGACACGTGAGCGGAGCGCAGCGGAGTGAACCAGCGTTGCAGCGTGCTGCGCGCACGACGGAGCCGAGCGTCGGCGAGGCGAAGTCGTGAGTGAGGTGGCCGGCGCCTGCGACGGGTTCTATTCCGGTGATCTGGCGGTGATCGGTCGCATCAGCACCGCCAGCAATCTGACCCTGGTGTGTGAGATCGGCGTCGACGGAACGGTCCGCGACCGCACACCCGATGCCGCCGATGCGGGTGTGCGCGTGGTGTACAAACCGGTGCGCGGGGAGCGGCCGCTGTGGGATTTCCCGGACGGTACCCTCGCGGGCCGCGAGGTGGCTTCGTATCTGGTCTCGCAGGCGCTGGGCTGGCCGGTGATCCCCGAGACGATCCTGCGGGAGGGCCCGCTGGGCCCGGGCATGGTGCAGCGCTGGGTCGAGTCGGTGGACAACCACACCGAGCAGGGCGACCGCCTCGACCTGGTCGACCTGGTGCCCGCCGGTGCGGTGCCCGACGGCTTCCGTGAGGTGCTGCGCGCGGTCGACGGCGCGGGTGCGGAGGTGTCGCTGGTGCACGCGGACGATCCGCGGCTGCAGCGCATGGCGGTGCTGGATGTGCTGCTGAACAACGCCGACCGCAAGGGCGGGCACGCCCTCGAGGGCCTGGACGGTGAGGTGTACGGGGTCGATCACGGCATCTGCCTGCACACCGAACCGAAGCTACGCACGGTGCTGTGGGGGTGGGCCGGGGAACCGGTCGACGCGGAGTTGCTCGCCGACATCAGCACGTTCGTCGAGGCCGTCCCGGGCCGGATCGGGGACGCGCTGGCCCAGCACATCACCGATGAGGAGATCGCCGCGCTGGCCGCGCGTGGGCGCCGGCTGCTGGAGCGTCCGGTGATGCCGATGCCCCGCAGCTCGCGCCCGATTCCCTGGCCCGCGTTCTGAGCGCGGACCGCGGCCGAGCGCATCGGCCCGCGGGATCGATCCCTCGGCATTAGTGCCTGTGAGATTGCAACGGTTGCGCTTTCGCATCCGGCGTGAGTATGCAGGTGGGCGCGGGTTGCCCGGAGTGGCATGGACCACCGCTGCCCGGGGGTGGCGGGCGTGCACGTCCAGGAGACCTTTACTCTCGATTCATGCAGTCCTGGTCCGATATCGCCGTCCCGACCGTCCCCGGATCCGGACCGCCGTTGCGATTGTTCGACACCGCCGACCGGCAGGTGCGCCCGGTGAGCCCCGGCCCGATGGCCACCATGTACGTCTGCGGCATCACCCCCTACGACGCGACCCATCTCGGGCACGCGGCCACCTACCTGGCCTTCGACCTGGTGAACCGGGTGCTGCGCGACGGCGGGCACGAAGTGCACTACGTGCAGAACACCACCGATGTGGACGATCCGCTGTTCGAGCGCGCCGAGCGCGACGGGCTGGACTGGCGCGAGCTGGGCACCCGGGAGATCGCGCTGTATCGCGAGGACATGGCCGCGCTGCGGGTGCTACCGCCCCGGGACTACATCGGCGCCATCGAATCGGTCGGCGAGGTTGTCGAATTGGTCGACAAGCTGCTGGCAAGCGGTGCGGCCTATGCGGTCGCCGACGCGCAGTATCCGGACGTCTACTTCCGCCACGATGCCACCGAGCAGTTCGGGTACGAGTCCGGATACGACCGCGCGACCATGGACCGGTTGTTCGCCGAGCGCGGCGGCGACCCGGACCGGCCCGGTAAGCGCGATCCGATCGATGCGCTGCTGTGGCGCGCGGCCCGGCCCGGGGAGCCCTCGTGGCCCGCGCCGTTCGGCGCGGGGCGCCCCGGCTGGCACATCGAATGCGCGGCGATCGCTCTGAACCGGATCGGACCCGAGTTCGACATCCAGGGTGGGGGCAGCGACCTGATCTACCCGCACCACGAGTATTCCGCCGCCCACGCCGAGGCGCTGGTGGCCGGTCGCCGGTTCGCCCGCCACTATGTGCACGCCGGGCTGATCGCGCTGGACGGGGAGAAAATGTCCAAGTCCCGCGGCAACCTGGTGTTCGTGTCCAAGCTGCGCAACACCGGCACCGATCCCGCGGCGATCCGGCTGGGCCTGTTCGCCGGGCACTACCGGCAGGACCGGGAATGGTCCGATGCGGTACTCGCCGAGGCTCTGTCGCGCCTGGACACCTGGAAGCGCGCCGCGGCGCTGGCCTCGGGCCCGGCGGCCGGGGACACGATCGCGCGCCTGCGCCAGCATCTTGCCGACGACCTGGACACCCCCAAGGCCCTTGCCGCGGTGGACAACTGGGCCCAGCAGGCGCTCGAGTACGGCGGTCCGGACGCCGCAGCGCCGGACGAGATCGGCACCGCGGTCGACGCGCTGCTGGGCATCCGGCTCTGATCGGCCGGCGCTGATCGCTCAGGCCGCGACGGCCTTGCCGTAGAGGTCCTGGATCGCGGGCCAGCCGTTCGGGTCCGCGACCGCGGCACGCATGGATTCCCAACCGTCGCCGTGGTTTTCCAGGCCCGAATGCACGAGGGTGACCCGGGTGCGGTCCGGGCCCGCGGCGCTGAAGGTGATATCGACGCGGCTGGTGCGGGCCCGGTCCGGCTGGTGCTTCCAGTCCAGGGAGATGTCCCAGGAGAACGCGAAATGCCCGGGCGGGGACCAGATCAGCACGGTGCCCCAGGGGCATTCGGTGCCGTCGGTTTCGCGGTTGACCAGCCGCCCGCCGACCTGTGGTTCGACGATCACCTCGGCCAGGGTGCCCGTGCCCAGGTGGTGAGCGCGGGGCCACCAGCTGTCGATGCCGGCGGTGAAGACCTCGTAGGCCTTGCCGGGGGGCGCCTCGACAAGGAATTCGATGCGGACGTCGCTGTTGTGCTGTACCTGTGTCATGTCTGCTCCTCGGGTTCGCCCTGCCGGGCCTGTTCGTTCATCTCATCGCGGAATGCCGACATCGCCGTCGACCAGAAGTGGGTGAAATATGCGCACAGCGCGTCGATTCCGCGCGGATCGAGCCGGTACACCCGCCGGGTGCCGATGGCCTCGTCGGTGACCAGGCCCGCGTGTTTGAGCACCTTGAGGTGCTGCGAGACGGCCGGGCGGCTGACCGGAAGCTCGGCGGCGAGTTGTCCGACCGCGCACGGGCCGCGCCCGAGTCGTTCGAAGATGGCCCGGCGGGTCGGATCTCCGAGGGCGTCCAGCGCTGCACTTTGGTAAGTCCCCACGAACGGTAAGTCTACAATTACATATTGAGGTGGGCAAGGGGTTTCCCGGACCCGAACCGGCTACCGCGGCGGCGTCCGGGCCCGGATGTCACGCTCGGGCTTGCTGCGTCGTCTCCCCGGTGAAGAAGGGAGACAGCACATGTCGATGCTGCATGTAGGTCAGTCCGAGCCGTTTCTGGTCCGCGCGGACGATGCGGAGGTCCTGGGCGCGGCGCCCATGTCGATCCGGTTACTGGCCGACGGCGACGGGGAGGGCGGGGGCATCAGCGCGAGTCGCACCGTCATGGCCAAGGGCACCCAGGGCGCGCTGCCGCACCACCACGAGCACACGATGGAGATGTTCTTCATCATCGAGGGCGGCCTGCACGTGCTGACCGGCGACCGGGTCGTCACCGCCCGCACCGGCGATTTCCTGCTGGTGCCGCCGAACACCACGCACGCCTTCGCCACCCCCGAGGACACCGGGGTGGACATGCTGTTCCTGATGCCCGGCGTCGCGCGGGCGGACTACTTCCGGATGATCGACCGGATCCGCAACGGCACCGCCGATCCGCAGGAAATCCTCGACAGCGCAGAGATTTTCGACAACTACTTCCATCCGAGCCCGGAGTGGGAGAAGTTCATGGGCTGGTGACCGCGTCGCTGGACGGTCGCGGGCCCGAGCACAGGTATCACCTGGGGACCAGTGGCCGCGCCGCGCCGGTGTCGGACAGGCAGGGTCTAATGGGGTCCAGTACTCGATGAGGAGAGGACGGTGACCGCCAGTGTCCGGTATCGATCGAATCCGTGCCGCGCGGACGTATCTGCGTGCGGGTGGCGAGCTGGCGCGGGCGGTGCGGGCCAATCCACGGCTCGCACGCGAACTCCTGGCGGGGGTGATCGCCGGCAGCCCGGCCGATTCGGCCGACGGTCCGTCCGCCGAGGTCCGGGTCCCGGTCTCGGCCGAGGAGCGGCGCGAGCGGCTCGCCCCGTCCGGGCTCGGCGAATTCACCAAGACCGCACACGCCGAGCAGACGATCGATGCGCCAATCGAGACCGTATGGGCCTATCTGCGTGAGCTCGGCCGTCTGGGCGAATGGTTCTCCCTGCACCACGGCTGGCGCGGGGATCCGCCCGGGCCCCTGCACACCGGCCAGACCTTCACCCAGCAGGCCCAGGCCATGGGGCTGCCGGTGGATATCGCGTGGCGGGTGGCCGCGGTGAGCGAACGCGGCTTCGAGCTACGCGGCCAGGCGCCCCAGCAGGTGCGCCTGGGTTACTGGATCACGGTGTCGGGCACCGATTCTCAGACCGTGGTCGATTTCGATGCCGGTGTGGCCGGCCCGCCGATCGAGGGCCCGCTGGGCGGGTCGGTGGCACGCAGCCTCGAGGAGGCCATGCGCGAATCCCTCGATCGGCTGCCCGCCGCGATCGCCGGATACACCCCGCCCGCGCGCCCGGCGCGGGAGCCGGTGCTGCACACCGCCTCCGGCGTCCGGCTGGATCCGGCCACTCCGGTGCTGATCGGCGCCGGGCAGATCGCGCAGCGCACCCCGGACGAGAGTTACAGCGATCCGGCCGAATTGGCGGTGCGGGCGCTGCGTCGCGCCGCGGTGGACGCCGGGGCCGATGCCGGGCTGCTGGGCTCGGCCGATGCGGTGTTCGCGGTCGCGTGCGCCTCGTGGCAGTACCGGGATCTGGGCGCGGTGATCGCCGAACGAGTCGGGGCGGGCGCCGCGGACACCGTGCAGTCCAGCCCCTTCGGCGGTGACGGCGCCCAGCTACTGCTCAACGAGGCGGCCGCGGCGATCGCCGCCGGACAGTACGAGATCGTGCTGGTCGCCGGCGCCGAGGCCGGGGCCACCCAGGCCGCGGCGCAGCGCGCGGGAATCGACCTGCAGTGGCCCGCACAGGATCCCGCGCAGGCCCCCACCCGCATCGCCGGGGTCGACAAGCCCGCGAACAACGCCGCGGAGACGGCCGCCGAGCTGATCGCCCCGACCCACATGTACGCGCTGATCGAATCGGCGAACCGGCACCGGCTCGGCCGCACACCCGCGGAGCACTCGCGGCAGGTGGCCCAGCTGTGGTCGCGGCTGTCGCAGGTCGCCGCCGGGAACGAATACGCCTGGCAGCCCGAGAAATTCAGCGCCGAGCAGATCGCGGCCGTGTCCGGGGACAATCGCATGGTCTCCACCCCCTACACCAAACTCGAATGCGCCAACCTGCAGGTCGACATGGCCAGCGGCATCATCGTTGCCAGCGTCGCGGCCGCGACCGCCGCGGGCATCCCGCAGGAGAAATGGGTGTTCCCGCACGCGGGCGCCTCGGGCTGCGACGAATGGTTCGTCAGCGAACGCGCCGAACCGGCCACCTCCCCGGCCATCCGGGCGCTGGGCGCGGCCGCGCTCGCGCACGCCGGGATCACTGCGGGCCAGCTGACCCACGTCGACCTGTACGCGTGCTTCCCGGTGGCGGTGCAGATCGCCGCCCGCGAACTGGGCCTGCCCCTGGACGATCCGGACCGGCCGCTGTCGATGACCGGCGGGCTCACCTTCGGCGGCGGACCGGGCAACAACTACAGCGGACACGCGGTAGCCTCGCTGATCACCGCCCTACGCACGGACCCGCAGTCCTACGGCCTGGCCACCGCGCTGGGCTGGTACCTGACCAAACACTCCCTGGGCGTGTACTCGGCCACGCCGCCGCGCGCGGGCTTCGAGCACCTGACACCGATCATCGACACCCCGCCCCCGCGTCCGGCACGAACCGAGTACGAGGGGCCCGCGGTCATCGAGGCCTACACCGTGCCATACGGGCGCGACGGGGAACCCGAGGCCGCGATCGTCAGCCTGATCGCACCCGACGGCGCCCGGATTCTGGTGCGCAGCACCGACAAGACGTTGATCGATCGCCTCATCGATACATCGGCGCCGGATGCGCCGACTGCCGGTACCCGCGTTCCGGATTCAGCCAAGTCCGATGCGGCAGGTTCGGTTGTGGCCGAGGCTGCTGGACCCGCACGTGATGCCGATTCGGCCGGGCCCGATTCCGCAGGACGCGGCGACGCGCTCGGGCTGCCCGTGACCGTGCGAGACGGGCAGATCTCCTTTACCGCAGGTGATCGCATGCCGCTGCCGCCTCCGCCGGCGCCGCCCGTGCTGGTCGAGCGGCGGGGCGCGGTCACGATCATCACCATCAACCGTCCCGAGGTCCGCAACGCGGTGAACCTGGCCACCGCGCTGGGGATCGAGCGGGCCCTGGACGCGTACGAGGCCGACCCGCACGCCCAGGTGGCGATCCTGACCGGCGCGGGTGGATATTTCAGCGCCGGAATGGATCTCAAGGCCGCCGCCCGCGGGGAGGTGCCGGTGACCCAGGGCCGGGGCATCCTGGGCATCGCGGCCCAGCCGCCGCGCAAACCGCTCATCGCGGCCGTGGAGGGGCCCGCACTGGCCGGTGGCTGCGAGCTTGCGCTGTCCGCGGATCTGATTGTCGCGGCACGCAATTCGACCTTCGGGATCCCGGAGGTGAAGCGGGGCCTGGTCGCCGTCGGCGGTGGGGTGCTACGGCTGGCGCGGCGCATCCCGCGCGCGATCGCGATGGAACTGGCGTTGACCGGCGACCCGATCACCGCGGCTCGCGCCGCGGAGCTGGGTCTGGTGAACCAGCTCGCAGACCCGGGCGGGGCGCTCGAGGCCGCGTTGGCTCTGGCCGAACGCATCGCGGTCAACGCGCCGCTGAGCATTCTGGCCAGCAAACGCATCATCGAAGAATCCGCGGACTGGACAGTCGCCGAGGAGTTCACCCGCCAGGGCCAGGTCGCCGCCACGGCCCTGGCCTCCCAGGACGCCACCGAGGGCGTGCTGGCCTTCACCCAGAAACGGCCACCGGTCTGGAAGGGCCGCTGAGGAACGAGGAAGGGCGCCACGATCCGGGCCGCGGCTGGCGGCCGGACGATTCGCCGACTTTGTCCGGGCAGGATCTCGATCGCGGTCGGCCGGGTCGAGCTGTTGTCCCGGTGGTCGATCCTTGTGCGGGTCCCGGTGGTAATCGCCGAAAATCCAACGGAGTTCGCGTAGTTCCTGGTCAGGCCCAGTGCGTCGGGACCCGCATCTGCATCGTTCACGTTTCATGGAAGGGCTTGCGGCCGTGTGTAGTTGATGCACGTCAAACGGTGGGCGGAGCTTCATCGGGACTTGCGCCCTTCGGGGTTTCCTGGATGTGTCATGTCATGCAAGACTGCTGTTCACGGGCACACTTGAACGGCGTTCAAGCTCGAGGTAGGTTGCCGTGTTATGACGAGTGGATTGTTGGATCTGTTGGTAGACAAGGCGTTAGACGGTGTGACTCCCGCGAGGGCGGAGGCGTTGGCGCTGCTGGCGGGTTCGGAGCCACTGATCGACGTGATCGCCGCGGGTTCGCGGGTGCGGCGTGAGTTCTTCGGGATGCGAGTCAAATTGAACACGATCGTGAACATGAAAAGCGGTTTGTGTCCGGAAGATTGCGGCTACTGCTCCCAGCGCCTGGGTTCGAAATCCGAGGCACTCAAGTACTCGTGGATCTCACCGGACAAGGCAGCGCAGATCGCCGACCACGCGGTCCGCGCGGGCGCGAAGCGCGTCTGCCTCGTGGCCAGCGGGCGCGGGCCCGGCGAGCGTGACATCACTCGGATCGAAAACACCATCGCCGCAATCAAAGTCGACAATCCGAACGTCGAGATCTGTGCGTGCCTCGGCTTGCTGAACGAGGGGCAGGCCCAACGGCTCGCGGCGGCGGGCTCGCATGCCTACAGCCACAACCTCAATACAGCCGAAGCCCGCTACTCCGAAATCTGCACAACGCACACCTTCGCTGATCGCGTGGATACGCTCACGCGCGCCGGCGCGGCCGGATTGTCTCCGTGCTCCGGGGCGATTTTCGGCATGGGCGAATCCGACGAGGACATCGTCGATGTGGCGATCGCACTGCGCGAACTCGACCCGGACTCGGTGCCGGTGAATTCCTGATTCCGTTCGAGGGAACCCCGCTGGGCAACCGGTGGGACCTCACCCCGGAACGCTGTATCCGCATCCTCGCGCTGTTCCGGTTCTTCTTCCCGGACGTCGAGGTCCGTCTCGCCGGCGGTCGCGAGATCCACCTCCGCAGCCTGCAGCCGCTGGCGCTGCACCTGGCCAACTCGATCTTCTTGGGCGACTACCTGACCAGCGAGGGACAGCCCGGCATCGACGACCGCCAGATGATCACCGACGCGGGATTCACCGTCGAAGGCGCACACGAGCAAACACTTCCACAGCCCCGCCACGACCTTGTAGCGCTCCGCCGGCGGGGCGCCGGAACGGACCAGCCCGCCAACGCCTGAAGCGATCTCCCCTCGATGGTCGTGATCCGATCTGCCGGAAGGTGACTTCAACAGGCCGGTCGTTCACATGAGTGAGCATGTTCGACGTATCGCCATTCTGGGGTACAGGCCAAAAGTGCCGTAGTGCAGACCAGTTCGAGACACGCCGACGTTCGAAGACCCCTGCACGCGCGCCGAAATCCGCAGGTCACCCGTGCACACGACTTCGAACATTCACATGCGACCGAGGGTGTTTCGCGAACGAACGTGCGTGAGACGGTCTCGATCATTGGTTTGGCTCTGTCATTGTGCTGTGGGATGTTGCGAGGTAGCGTGCTGGGCGTGCAGCGCGCTTACTTCACTACGACGCCGGACGACGTCCCGGCGCGCTGACTCTGTTCTGATCAAAGCCCCGGGCGGATGCCCGGGGCTTTCGCGTGTGGTCATCCGCCTTCGACTGGAAGGAAGACTCACGTGCACGACCACCGGAAACTGGGCCGGGAACTCAGCCTGTTCGACACCGATCCATTGATCGGGGCCGGACTACCATACTGGCTGCCCGATGGCGCGATCGTGCGCCATAGTCTCGAGGAATACATCCGCACCGCCGAACGGCGAGCGGGCTACCAGCACGTGTACTCTCCTGTGCTCGGCAAGCGAGAGCTCTACGAAATCTCTGGCCACTGGGCGCACTACAACGACGACATGTACCCGCCGATGGACGTCGGTGGTGAGCAAGTGGTGCTACGGCCCAGCGTGTGCCCACATCACGCGGTGATGTACCGGTCTCGCTCCCACAGCTACCGTGAATTGCCTCTGCGCATGGCCGAACTCGGCGCGATGTACCGCTCGGAACTGTCCGGTGTGCTCGGCGGCTTGACCCGCGTGAGATGCATCCAACTGAACGACGCACATATTTTTTGCACCCTCGAGCAGGTCGCCGACGAGGCCACCGCGGCGCTCGCACTGATCGGGTCCGCATACCAAGCCATGGGAATCACCAACGCTCGCTACCGGCTTTCACTTCCCGGCGCGAGCGGCAAATACGTTGCGGCGCCGGAGATGTGGCAGCGTGCAACGAAGATTCTCAGCGAGGTGCTCGACCGGTCCGGCGTGCCCTACGAGGCCGCCGAGGGCGAAGCCGCATTCTACGGCCCGAAAATCGACATCCAGGTCAGCGACCATGCCGGGCGCGAATCGACCCTGTCCACCGTGCAGGTCGATTTCCATCAACCCGAGCAGTTCGATCTGCACTACATCGGCGCCGACGGGGGCAAGCATCGGCCGGTCATGGTGCATCGCAGTATCATCGGCAGCGTCGAGCGTGTGGTCGCGCACCTCATCGAACTTCACGGCGGGAGCTTCCCAGCGTGGCTGGCCCCTGTTCAGGTCGTGGTACTGCCGGTATCCGACGCGCAGGAGTCGGACGCTGCCCAGCTCCGCGGTCATTGTCTGAGCGCGGGTCTGCGTGTGCAGGTGGTGCCCGCCGAGGCAGGAAACCTGGGGGCACGGGTGCGTGAAACCCGCCTGGCGCCATACCAGTTCATCGTCGGGCCGGCTGAAGCCTCCAACGGAGATGTGGCGATACGGCTGCGAGACGGACGTCGTCTTCCCGCCCTCGCTGCCGGTGACGCCATCGCTCGCATCCGAGCACTGATCCAGGCCAACGACACCCGTCTGTGGGCCGACTGATGCCTGCTGCCGGTGGCCGCCGGGCCACCGGCAGCAGGCGGCGCGGTGTCTTCTCAGGGTCGGAAGAGCGTGTCGCCGGAATCCCTTGTGGCCGATGCGCGCGGTCGGTCAATCGGATGCGGGCCGCAGATTGTTCATGAGCAGGCCGAGGGTGAACTCGAAGCGGTCGGGTCCGGTGCCGGTGATCAGCTCGGCGGCATGGCGTCGAGTCAGCGGGAATTTCTCGGCGGGCAGGGCGGTGAAGCGGGCCAGCAACTCCTCGTGGCCGAGCACCCATTCCTGATCCTGGCGCCGGCGCCGCTGCTGAACCAGCGACTGTTCGAGCGCATAGGCGCTGACGTAGAGAGACAGCGCGTCGCGTGCCCATCCGGCCGTCCCGGGTTCGATGCCACCCGCGAGCAGGATCGCCAGGATGCCTTCGCCGACACGCAGTGTCTCGAGATTGGTCGGCACCGTGGCCAACGCGGCACGCGAGACGCCGGGGTATTTCAGGTACTGGTCGCGGATCTGCGTGTACACCCCGCGTAGCTGCTCGCGCCAGGCAGCCGGGTCCGGTTCGGGGAGCGTGACCTCTGCGTAGAGTCTGCCGATCAGCAGCTCGTCGAGATCGTCCTTGTTGACGATGTGTGCGTACAGCGACGACGGTCCGGTGCCGAGCACGGCGGCGACCCGGCGGACGGTCAGGGCGTCGTACCCCTCGGCGGCGACGACCTCCAAGGCGGCGTCGGTGATCCGCTCGACGGTGATCGGCTGCTTGCGTGGTGCCGGCGCGGCGGCCCCGGCCCCGGCTGCGGGCTGGGCGTGGCGAGCGGCGCGGTGTTGGCGGGGAGCGGCGGGCATGCCGGAACTCTACCTTGACACGAACTAAGTTCGCTAAGTAGAACTTAGATCGTAATAACGAACTTAGTTCGTATCGATGTTCGCGGAGGTGTGCGATGCGAGTTGCCGTTGCCGGAGCCGGTCTGGGAGGTCTGGCGCTCACGCAGGGCCTGCGAGGCGCCGGGATCGAGGCCGAGGTGTTCGAACGCGACCCGGGGATCGTCGCGCGGTTCCAGGGCTATCGGCTCGTGCTGAACCCGATCGGTTTTCAGGCGGTGCGCGACTGCCTGCCGACACGCTGGCACCCGCTGCTGGACGAGATCGTGATGGACGCCTCCGCCGAGCAGCTGATCCTGGACCCGCAGTTGACCGAGATCGGCAGGCTCGGCGCGAGCCGGACCGGCATCGTCGTCGACCGCCAAGTGCTACGACACCTGCTGCTGACCGGCCTCACCGTGCACACCGACGCCACACTCACCGGCTACGAAGTCCTGGCCGGCGGCACAGTCCGAGCCGAGTTCGCCCGCCGCGACCCGGCCACCGCCGACCTGCTCGTCGGCGCGGACGGCATCACCTCCGCGGTCCGCGGGGTGCTGTCGCCGCAGACTACCCCGACCGACACCGGCGTCCGGTTCGTCATCGGCCGCACCCTGCTGACCGACGAGTTCGCCGGCCTGTCCAAGGCCTACGGCTCGAAGATTGCGGGTGCGCGCGTCAGCCTGCTGCTGGGCGCGATGCGTTTCCGTACCCCGCCCAAGCAGGCCGCCGAGCAACTGGCCCCCGAAGTCACGCTGCCCGACGTCGGCGACTACGTGCGCTGGGTCATGATCCTGCCGCCGAACGGCTCGCTGGAAGACCTGAGCGCGCAGGACGCCGTGTTGTCCAGGATGCAAGGTTGGCACCCACAACTGCGCGCGCTTATCGAACAGGCCGACCCGGACAACAGCAGGCTGCTGTCGATCCGGGTGGTCGAGCCCCGTGAGCGCTGGGCGTCCGGCCCGGTCACGCTGCTCGGCGACGCGATCCACGCCACCTCCCCGACCGGCGGCAACGGCGCGAACACCGCGCTGCGCGATGCCGACCTGCTGCGCCGCTGCCTGATCGAGGCCGACGCAGGCTGCCGGGACCTGCACAGCGCGGTCGAGGACTACGAGCGGCAGATGTTCGGGTACGGCACCGACGCCGTCCGGAGCAGCCTCGAGAAGCTGCCCGCCTTCGCTCCCGAAGCGAAACTGTCCTGAGCCGAATCGCAGCGGCTCACCACGCTCGCCCGCAGTTGCCCTGACGGGTAAGGCTCCAGCCGGTTGGGGGTGTCTTCCACGAAGCGTGCTGTGCGAGGGCGTGGTTGGCCGCACGTGATGGAAGGCGACCTGTGACGTTCGGTGACCGCGGATGGGGCCCTGTCAGTGTTCGGAGCCTGCCTGCATCGGTGCGGCGGCCGCAGAGAGGGTGCGCAGGTCGTAGAAGGCCCGGGAGAGACACGCGTCCAGAGTGTCTGAGGCGTCATCGATCCAGGCGTGGACCGCGTGTTGATAGGCGGCCCAGCCGGTCCGGGCGGCCAGGTCGGCCGGACCGGCATCGATACCACGTTGTCGCAGCGCCTCCGCCACGGCATCGGTGAGCCATGCATGCTTGGCCAGCTCGCGTTCGCGCAGTGCCGGGGTCACCGCGATGACTTTCCATCGTGGATCGGACAACGGGCGGTTGCGTTCCAGATTCCGAGCGGATTTCCGGAACGCGCACAGCAGTGCCTCGAACGGGCCCAGTTCCTGAGGTGCTTCGGCAATCGACTGCATCAGCGCGGTGCGTAAGTCGGCTTCGCCGTCGAAGAGCACCTCGCGCTTGTCGGGGAAGTGCCGGAAGAAGGTGCGCTCGTTGACCCCGGCTCGGGCGGCGATCTCCGCTGCTGTGGTCTGGTCGAACCCGCGTTCCCGGTACAGCTCCAGAGCCGCCTGTTGCAGGCGGCGACGCACCTCTGCTCCGCTTCGTGGCATTCTCCGAGCCTACCGCGATGTGTCAGTGACTGGCATCAAGTTGCGTCAGTTACTGGCGCTACGCGTAGAGTCGGTGACTGGCACTACTTAGCGCCAGTGAATGGCGTAACAAGGGAGGGTTCCATGCATGTCTTCGTCACCGGGGGCTCCGGTCAGACCGGACCCACTGTCGTCACCGGGCTCATCGCGGCCGGTCACACCGTGACCGGTCTGGCCCGCTCGGAGGCCGCGGCCGCCCGGCTGAAATCGTTGGGTGCGACACCGCATCGCGGTTTCCTGGACGACCTCGACAGCCTGCGTCGCGGCGCGGCAGCCGCCGACGGCGTACTACACATGGCGTACGGGGGCGACTACGCGGATCCGGATGACCTCATCCGCCGCGACTGCGCAGCGATCGAGGCGCTCGGGCAGACGCTGGCCGGGTCCGGTAAGCCGCTTGTCAGCGCCTCGGGCACCTTGGTAACCAGGGCCGGGCAGGTCAGTACCGAGCAGGACGCACCAGACCCCGACTCGGTCGCCGCTTTCCGCATCGCGGGCGAGCAGACCTGCCTGAGCCTGGCCGGATCGGGTGTGCGAGCCAGCGTGGTGCGACTCGCGCCGACCGTGCACGGGCCCGGCGACTACGGGTTCATTCCGGCTCTCATCGCGGCCGCGCGCAGGGCAGGCGTCTCGGCCTACATCGGCGACGGCGCCAATCGGTGGCCGGCGGTCCACCGCGCCGACGCCGCGGTGGCGTTCCGGTTGGCGTTGGAGAGGGCTCCGGCCGGCAGCGTGCTACACGGCGTCGGCGAAGGCGCGGTCACGATCAGAAGCATCGCGGAGCAGATCGCGCACGCGCTCGACATCCCCACCGCTTCGCTGACCCTCGAACAGGCCGCCGCGCATCTCGGGAACCCGTTCCTGGCCCGATTCTTCTCGCTCGACGTCCCGGTCTCCAGCGAACACACCCAAGCGCTGCTGGGGTGGGCGCCCGAACACGCGACGTTGCTCGACGACCTGCGGACCGGTGACTACTTCACTCCACAGGCCAGCGTCCGGGCCGAGCAGGTCTGGCTGCCGCACGAGCGCAGCCACAGCTGACCTGCCTGATGCCCGCGCGGGTATCAGTGTCCGGAGGCGACGGCTTCGGCGCGGGTTTTGAGCCCGCGTGCCTCCATCGCGACGTATCGGCGGGTCAGTGATCCGGTCAGCGCGCCGACGGGCCGGGCCAGCGGGCCCAGCTGATCGATGACAAGCCGTGCGGCGGTGACGGTTTCGGTGATGGGTTGCAGCGCGTGGATGCCGATGGTTGTGACGCCGGGCGCCCGGGAGATCCAGGTGAACGCCGAGCCGGGGGTCAGCTCGGTGATCGTCCAGATCGCCGAGGGAAGGCGGGGCTGGCGGATGCGCGCGCGGCTGCCGAGGCGCAGCGGGCCGTTGTCGAGCAGGTCGAGCCGGGTGACCGACGCGGTCCAGCGCGGCCAGGATTCGACCTCCGCCAGTACCGACCACACCGTGGCGATCGGGGCGGCGATCTCGGTGGTGGTGTCGAGGTGCACGAATACGAGCGTGGCACAACGGATTCGGCCCCGGGGGTGTTTCGGGACGAGAGGGGCCGGGCAGGCCGACGGATCGGGGTGTGATGGTTACTGTGGAGGGCATGTCTGATGCACAGCCCGCCCGGATCGATACCGCTCTCGTGCTGGGCGGGGGTGGACCGGTGGGGATCGCCTGGATGGCGGGTCTGGTGACGGGGTTACGCGACGCCGGAATCGATCTGTCGCTGGCGGACCGATTCGTGGGCACCTCGGCCGGGGCCGTGGTGGGCGCCGTGCTGGCCGCCGGCGGGGATCCGGCGATCCTGGCCGCGCCGTTGCCCTCGGACGGGGAACGGTTCGAGGTGGACCAGGAACTGATGATGGGGATCTTCGCGGAGCTGGCCGCGCCCGGGAGCGACCGGGGCGCGGCGTGGCGCCGGGCGGGGGAGCGGGCGCTGGCCGCGCCGGTGGGCGATCCGGCGGTGCATGTGGCGCGCATGCGGAATCTGGTGGGCATGGACGAGTGGCCGGACCGGGATCTGCGGATGACCTCGATCGACATCACCACTGGCGAGTTCCGGGTGTGGACCGCCGCGGATGCGGCCACCCTGCCCGAGGCGCTGGCCGCGAGCACCTGTGTGCCGGGCGTGTTCCCGCCGATTCCGGTGCAGGGGCACCATTATGTGGACGGCGGCCTGCGCTCGTCGGTGAATGCCGACCTTGCCGCGGGCGCGGAGCTGGTGGCGATCCTCGAGCCGCTGGCCCACATGTTCCCGCGCACCCCCGCGGACCGCGAATTGGGCGGTGCCACGGAGATTTCGGTGGTTCCCGACCCGGAAACGATCGCCCTGTTCGGCCTGGACGTATTCAGCACCGCGGCCGTGGCACCGGCGCACGAGGCGGGCCTGCGCCAGGCCCAGGACGCCGCATTGCGCCTGAAGGCCCACTGGCCCGGCCGGTGATCGGCCGGGCCAGTGGGCCCCTGCGCGTGGTGCCGGGCGTCCCCGGCCACCGGCTCAGCTGTCGACGTGCACGTGCGGGCGCTGAGCGGGGTCGGGGACGGCGCGGCGCAGGATCTCGCGGGTCACCGGCGCCACCTCGCCCTCGCCGACGAACAGGAACTTGAGCAGGTTCGTCAGCGGATTGCCCTCGGTCCATTCGAAATACACGTGCGGGTTCAGTCCCGTGCGGTCGCGGATGGCCAGCAGGATCGCCGCGATCGAGTTCGGGATGGCGGTGGCCTCGACGGTGAGGATCTTGTAGCAGTCCAGCTCGACCGCGCTCACGTGCAGGTCGGTGGAGAATTCCGAGGCGTCACGCACGATCACCTCGAGGAACAGGATCGGCTCGGAGGCGGGGATGTGGCTCTCGATGCGTTGCACGGCCTCCTTCTCACGGTATTCGGCGGGCTGGCGATCCTCGAGGCTGTCCAGGTCGTGGGTGACGATGCGGATGGTGCCGCTGGCAGCGATCTTGTCGATCAGCCAGCCGGCCTTGTCGTCGAAGTCGACCTCGATCGCGCGCAGCTCGAACGCGCGCCGGGCGCGGGAGATGAACGACACCACGATGATCGCCAGGATGAACAGCGAGGCCAGCTGCACACCCTCGGGCTTCTCGACGATGTTCAGGATCGTGGTGTACACGAAGACCGCCGAGACGACGCCGAAGCCGATCACCTTGTTGCGCTCGCGTTTACGCGCCGCGGACAGGGTCACCGCGACCGCGGCGGAGGTGATCAGCACCAGCACTCCGGTGGCGTAGGCGCCGCCCTGGGCGTCAACGTCGGCCTTGAAGTACCAGGTGATGCCGAAGGAGATGACCGCGAACACCAGCACCAGCGGGCGGGTGGTGCGCGCCCACTCCGGGGCCATGCCGTAGCGCGGCAGGTACCGCGGCACCAGGTTCAGCAGGCCCGCCATGGCCGAGGCGCCGGCGAACCACAGGATCGCGATGGTGGAGGCGTCGTAGACGGTGCCGAATCCGTTGCCCAGGTATTCGTGCGCCAGATACGCCAGTGCGCGCCCGTTGGCCTTGCCGCCGTTCTGGAATTCGCGTTCGGGGATCAGCACCACGGTGATGAAGCTGGTGATGATCAGGAACACGCTCATGATGATCGCGGCGGTGGTCAGCAACTTCTTGGCACCCGCGATCCGGGTGGTGGGATTGTCCTCCGGTTCGCCAGGGGTGCTCTTGATCTGCGGCATCACCGCCACGCCGGTCTCGAAGCCCGACAGGCCCAGGGCGAGTTTGGGGAACACCAGCAGCGAGACCCCGATCATGGCGAAGATGCTGCCGTGCTGGGCGGTCATGGCGTGGGTCCAGTCCACGATCAGTCCCGAGGCGGTGAACACGTGGTACAGCCCGACCGCGGCGACCACCACGTTCAGCGCCAGATACGCCCCCACCAGCACGACCGCGGTGCTGATGGCCTCACCGAAACCCTTGAGGAAGATCGCGGCCAGCAGCGCCAGCAGCACCATCGTGATCAGCATCGCGTGGCCGGTGAGCCAATGCGGCACAAGCGGATTCTCCACGATGTGCGCGGCGCCGTCGGCCGCGGACAGGGTCATCGTGATCACGAAGTCCGTCGCGGCGAAGCCCAGCAGCACCAGGATGAAGATCTTGCCGGTCCAGCGCGGCAGGATGCCGAACATGGCCAGCGAGCCGCCGCCGTGCGGGGATTCGCGGGCGACGCGGCGGTAGACCGGCAGCGCGCCCAGCAGCGTCAACGCGACCAGCACCAGCGTCGCCAGGGGTGACAGCACACCTGCGGCTACCGCGGCGATACCGGGCTGGTAGCCCAGAGTGGAGAAGTAGTCCACGCCGGTCAGGCACATCACCTTCCACCAGGAGCGCTGATGGGATTCCTCGGCCTGTTTGACCATGGGGCCCGGGTGCTGGGAATACTGCTCCTCGTCTGCCCCCTGTAGCAGCCAGGATCTGATCCCGGTGCGTGGCCGTTGCGCGGTGGCGGTCACGTCGTAGTCCCCCTCGAGGGCTCCCTGTCCGGTGGACCCGGAATCTGGTCATCGTCGGGGCCAATCTACGCGGACTCGACCTTTCGGCGTTAACGGACTGTTGACACGCCCGGCGGGGAATCGTCGGGTTTACTGAAGGATCCTTGACGCAGTCCGGCTGGCGCTACCTAGCGGAGACTGACAAATCTGGCAAGTGTGATGCGTATCACAAAAATGGGTATCGCCACTGGTCGGACGGTGCGTCTCACCCGTTTCGCGGCATCGGTCGCCGTTTGCCGAGGATGAAAACCGGGTAAACGTGGCATTCGTTGCCATTCTGTTATCAGAGAAGTGACGAAAGACACTATGCACCGCGGCGATGCGGTGTCCCGAAACCATGGGGAGAGGAGTTCGCGTGACATCCCGCGACCCGCAACCACAACAACGACGTTCCGTGGCCGCGGCCGCGATGGGCAATGCCACCGAATGGTTCGACTACGGCGTCTACGCGGCCACCGCGACCTACCTCACCCACGCGTTCTTTCCCGGACTCGGCACCGCGTTCACCATGCTCGGCTTCGCCGTGTCGTTCGTGCTGCGCCCCTTCGGCGGCATGGTGTGGGGCCCGCTGGGCGACCGCATCGGCCGCAAGGCCGTGCTGGCGACCACGATCCTGCTGATGGCCGGGGCCACGGCGTGCATCGGCATCCTGCCCACCCATCATCAGGTGGGCGTGCTGGCCCCGATCCTGCTGTTCGCGCTGCGCATCGTGCAGGGCTTCTCCACCGGCGGCGAGTACGGCGGCGCGGCCACGTTCATGGCCGAGAGCGTCGAGGACCGCCGGCGCGGGTTCCTGGGCAGCTTCCTGGAATTCGGCACCCTGACCGGCATCGTCGGCGGCACCGCGCTGGTCCTGGCGCTGCAGGTGCTCCTGGGCGACAGCGCCATGCAGAACTGGGGCTGGCGCATCCCGTTCCTGGTGGCCCTGCCCCTGGGCCTGGTCGGCTGGTATCTGCGCAGCAAGCTCGACGAGAGCCCGGTGTTCACCGAGGTCGCCGAGAGCACCGAGCAGCCCCGGCCGCGCGGGCTGGCGGCGGTGACGCGCTCGCTCGTCTCGACGCTGGGGAACCTGATCACCCACTATCCGCGCGAGCTGTTCACCCTCGCCGGACTGGTCATCGCGCTGAACATCGTCGACTACACGCTGCTGTCCTATCAGCCCACCTACCTCGAGCAGACCATCCACATCAGCGACTCCACCACCACCGCCATGGTGCTGGTCGGTCAGCTGGTGATGATGCTGGTGCTGCCGGCCTCGGGGGCGCTGTCGGACCGGGTGGGCCGGCGCCCGATGTGGCTGGTGTCCCTGGTCGGGCTCGCCGTGCTGGCGGTACCGATGTACTGGCTGATGGGCCAGGGAATCGGCTGGGCCATCTTCGGTTTCGTCGTGCTGGGCCTGCTGTTCGTGCCGCAGCTGTCCACCATCTCGGCGACCTTCCCGGCGATCTTCCCCACCCAGGTGCGGTATGCCGGATTCGCGCTGTCCTACAACCTGTCGACCGCGATCTTCGGCGGCACGGCCCCGTACATCGACCAGGCCGTCATCGACGCCACCGGCTGGAAGCTGTTCCCGGCCTTCTTCATGGTCGCCGGCTGCCTGGTCGGCCTGGTGTCGTGGGTGTTCCTGCGCGAGACCAAGGGCGTCTCGCTGCGCGGCACCGACACCCCCGCCACGGGGGAGCTCGCGGTGCAGCCCGCGCCCTGACGGGGACGTGACCGAAAATCCGTGCATCGGATGCGATTGTGCATCCGATGCACGGATTTCTTGTGTCGCAGGCTGATTCGTCCATTTCGCGCCGAAGAAACGTCACTGTGACGATCAGTGGGTGGATGCGTGGAGTGTCGAGGGGGAGTGGCCCCGGCGGAACACCACCGAATTCCCACTGCCCCAACCGGTGTCGCATCGACGGCTCCCCTCCTGTGGCCGTCGAGCGCCCGGAGCTCGAACCCGGACCCTGCGGGTACGATCTTCCCCCAGGTTAGGACCGGCGGGTCCGGCTCGGAAGCCGAGAGGTGTGCAAGATTTCGGCGCAGGTGTGCACAGACGCGAAGGGGTGGCATGGTCGAGTTGCGGTACGACCGGAGGGTTTTCAGCACCGGCGAACTCCCCGAGACCGCACAGAAGGACGCCTGGGAACACGAGGTGATCGGGAACCACGGCCCGCTGGCACACGCGTTCCCCAATCGAGGAGAGCATCGGTTCGGCGGCGGTACGCGCGTCGGCCGCCTGCTCGAGCTCGACGGCGGAGAGTGCGCGGTGGTCGCACAGGTTGTCGACTTCGCCTCGAACGAGGTCCGATACGATCGGACACCGCGCCAGGTCAGGCAATTCGACGACCGCGGTGCTCGGCTGGTCGTCGGAATCCGGGGATCGATCGGGCTCACCCAGGGCGGCGTCGCCGTCGAGCTGACGGGCGGATGCTGCGCGCTGGCACGCATGTCCGAGCCGTTCACCTTCGAGCACGACGCGGGGGCGCGTGGGCTCATCGTGACCCTGACCGTGCCGAAAGACGAAGAGGCGCAGAAGAACTTCTACGCGATCATCGACAAGGCGCCCCTGAGCTTGGATCAGCGCCGCGGAACCCTGCCGGGTGCGATCGCTCTGATCCACGCCCTGGCCGCGCGCCAGGAGCATCTCACCGCGCACGATTTCGCCGCCATGAACACTCGCATGCTCGAGCTGTTGCTGATGTCGCTCGACGACCGCCGAGTGGGGGAGGTCGCGCGGCATCAGGAGGTCGCGGCGAGCGTCCTGCGGTACGTGCAGGAGCATTCCGACGACCGGCGGGTCTCGGCGCAGACCATGGCCGCGCACGTGAACTTCTCCCGGCGCACCCTCTACAACATCATCGCCACGGCCTTCCCTGGCCGGACACCGGGGGACCTGCTGACCGAACATCGCGTGAAGCGTGCGCTGCACCGGTTGCAGTCGCCCCTGTACCGCGGCAGCACGATCAGGGACATCGCGATCGCCTCGGGATTCCGATCCGAAACCGCGTTCCGGGAGGCGTTCGCGCACAGCCCATCCGGGCGAACCTACGGTAGTCCGGACGAGGCGCGCGAGCGGGCCGTGCTGTCCCCGCGACTGGACGAGTCGTCCTGACAGGACACTCCGCACCCCGGCGCGCGGGCGGCGCCGCGATCCGCCGAAAGCGTTTCGACCTGGAACAATCTGCGCCGACCTGGCGCATCGCCGCGGCGTGGGCTCCGCGCCGCACGGGCGACGCGGGGGCGCTATCTGGTGGTGGCCCTGCGATCACTCGCATCGATCGGTATCATCGAACTTCGCAAACGCAAACATGCAAACTCAAATGTGTTGTCGTCGAACACATTTGACGTGTCATTCGGAATTGCACCTCGTGTCAAGGAGTCTTGCGATGATGTTGAAGGAGTTGCCCGTCCGACCCGTCCGTCCGGCTTTACTCGCTCGCACGGCGGGCACACGCGGGTGAGGCTCTACTCGCCCGAGTTCGCGGCGGACCCGCACGGTGCCTACCGTGACATGCGCCGCGACCATGGCGCGCTGGTCCCCGTCGACATCGCACCCGGTGTCCCAGCCACCCTCGTGCTGGGATACCGCGAGGCCCTGCACGTCTTCGGCGACCCCGCCCGATTCCCCGCGGACCCGCGCCTGTGGCAGGCCCGCCAGGGCACCGGATGCCCCGTCGCGGCCACCATGGGCTGGCAGCCCAACGCCGCCCGCACCGCCGGCGACGAACACGTGCGCTACCGTAGCGCCGTCACCAACGCCTTGGACCGCGTGGACCTGCACACCCTGCGGCACATGGTCGAACGCACCGCGGTCACCCTGGTGAACGAGTTCTGCCAGAACGGCAGCGTGGACCTACTCAACCATTACGCCGTCCCGCTGATCGTCGAAATCATCGACCAGCTGCTCGGATTCACCCCCGACATCAGCGACGCCATGTTCGACGGCATGATGACCCTGCGCGACGCGACCACCCCGGCCGAGACCGCCCAAGCCGACGCCGTCATGGCCGCCGCGATGCGCGAGCTGATCGCCAACAAGCGCGCGGCGCCGGCCGAGGATCTCACCTCGTGGCTCCTGGCCGACCCGGCGGCCCTGGACGATGCGGAGGCGACGCACGCGATCGCGATGCTCTACACCTCGGGGACCGAGCCTACCTGGAACCTGATCGCCAACACGCTGCTGCTCATGGTCACCGACAACCGGTTCGGCAGCGATCTGCTCGGCGGCGCCCTGTCTGCCCGCGATGCCATCGACGAGGCCCTGTTCGCCGATCCACCCCTGGCGAACTCCTGCCTCACCTACCCGCGCCAGCCCCAGCTGCTGGGCGACTTCTGGCTACCCGAGCACCAACCCGTCCTCATCAGCCTCGCCGGCTGCCACGACGACCCCACCGTCCACGGCGAACGCACCGGAAACCGGTCCCACCTCGCCTGGGGCGCCGGCCCACACGCCTGCCCCGCCCAATCGGTGGCCATGCTCATCGCCAACGAGGCCCTCGATCAGCTCCTGGACGCCCTGCCCGACCTCGAGCTGGCCCACCCTGCCAGCGAATTGGCCTGGCGCCCAGGGCCTTTCCATCGCGCGCTGACCGCGTTGCCGGTCACCTTCCCCCCGTCGCCACCGCTGAACTACCTCAGTGACACCGATCCCGCAGCGGCAGCACGGCCGTGGTGAGGTCGCACGCGCCGGCAACACCGAGACGGTGACACTCCGGGAGGGCGCCCATGGGGCGCCCTCCCGGAGTCCTACTCAGCCCCGAGAGGGACTGTTGCAGCGTGAATCCCACGCCGTCGGCAGATCCGCCGACAACACCGGCGCCCCGAGAATCTCGTCGTCGAAGCCGAAGGCATCCAGCAGTGCGGGCACACAGGCGGCGAGATCGTCGATGGCACGACGCAGCAACAGCTTCGTCGTCTCCACCCCGGCAACGTCCAGCAATCCGTGCGTGAGATACCACGCGGCATTCTGATCGAGATAATGCAGCGCGAAAACATCACGCACGGCAGCGATCTCGGCAAGATTCGCATGCTGGTGCAGCAGCTGCAGAGCCTCCTCGGCGCAATACGCCTCGGCCAGGCTCAACGCCTCCGGAATGACCGCCAGCCGATTGGCCAGCCCCGGGGTCGTCAGATGCTCCTGCGCCTCGTGCACGATCGTCAGGGTCCGGGCATTGAGCAGGCCCAGCCGATCGGCCGGATCCGCCGGATCGTGCAGACCCGGCTCGGGCACGGGCTTTCCGGCCAGGTGCTTGGCCAGCACGCGACCGGCCACCGAACCCAGCACGTGACAATCGCCCTCACCGGTGATCGCCGCATGACACACCCCGAGGTAGTCCGCGACCCGGTTCGCACTGAACATCCCCTGCGCACCCATCTTGATGCGACAGTGGGTCACCGTGTCCAGCGCGTGCAACTGGATGAAGTGCTTGGCCAGCATCACCGACACGACGGTGTCGCGATCGGTGAGATCGCTTGTCGCCAGTGAGGTCTTGATCGCGTTGCCGTAGATCGTGCGGGCCAGGGTGCCGGCCAGATCGGTCAGCAGCGTGTCGCGCACGTGCGGGATATCGGCCATCAGCGGGCTGTCGAACGGCGTCAACGGCACCACCCGCTTGGCCGCGTAGTTCAGCGCGATGTACAGCGAGGCGCGCGCCGAGGCGTTGAGGCAGGACGAGAGCGCCAGCCGTCCGACGGTCAGCTGGCTGATCGCCGAGGCGAACGAACGCTTGCGGCTGCTCTCGTCCTGCCAGGTCAGCACGCCCTGGTCGTCGATCGTGGCCAGGTCGTTGCTCAGCCAGGCATTGCGCTCGACCCGCAGGTTGTCGAAGGAGATGATCGAGTTGTCCATGATGACCAGCGGCTGATGATCCAGCTGGGTGATGCTCACCCCGGGGGCCGGATCGCCGTTGGCATCACGCAGCCGTGCCGCGAACAGGTGCACGCCCTGGTCCACACCGTTGGTGTCGACATACCGCGCACCGACGACGCAGACCCGCGACACCGGAATGCCCACGCTGGGCATGAATTTGCGCGCCCGGGTGTTCGGGGTGTTGATCACGAACCCGTCGCCGTCCCAGGTCGCGGTGGTCTGCATGAAGCCGATGTTCGAACCGCACCCGTACTCGGTCAGCAGCATCACGCCGATGCTGCTGGCATCGTCCAGGTCGTGCAGATACGGCGCTGCGGACTCCGCGTCGGTCAGGGTCGCCAGGCTGCCCGAGGCCAGGTTGTAGTGCCCGCTGATCAGCGGAATCAGGTCGGTGGCCAGGACCGCGGACCAGTCGAACACCGCGAACAGCTTGGGCAGATCCGTGGCAATCTCGCGGGTGCTGCCGATCTCCCGGACCAGGTAAGCGAGCTGGGCGTAGGCGTTCTCGCGCCGTAGCGCCTGGCTCTGGTGTTCGGTGACGGCGTAGGCCGGGTCGCTCAGCACCTTCTGCAGCTGGTGGTGGAAATCCAGGCTGCCGTGCCGAAGTAGCTCGGCCAGCGACGTCCCTTCCTGATACTCCTGCGTAACCATAACCCGCCTCCTACTACTCATTTCGAATCCCAGCAGCAACTTCGTCCACCGCTGGGCATAACGAGGCGATCGCTGCCGGACTTCGACGCACCGGGGCACCGCCGTTACTCGCACGCAAATGCGGATACCGGCGGGGGCGGTCGGGGAGTCCGGACGATCACCTGTCAAGAGCCCTATACAGCACAACCTACATGTAATTTCCGTTCCGCCACAGGGCTATCGAGCTCCGCACGCCCGCTCGCCGGACGCTGCGGCTAGCTCGGGAAATCCCGAACAGCGCAGGTAGAAGTGGAAAATGGGGGAGTAGACGGTCGCCCGATCCGACGCTTCCGGCAGGCCCGACGGACCGACCGGAATGCAGCGAGCAGGCGCCGCCGAGGCAATCGTGTCCTGACGACATCGCCGCTGTCGTAACGACGCACTTGACCGATCGAGACACAGATAACTATTGTGCCACACACCCTCTCGCTGTTCACGTCGAACGACGCCAATGCCCCAAATGCTCCGAAACAGACCTGGACGCACGGCGTGTCGGCCACTTCCCAGCGCAACGGCCAACCGACCGGAACGCTATGGGGCGCACGACCTCTCAGTGATCATCCGGCGAAGCATGTCGAGCCCGGATCGCGATGAGCCGTCACGCACTACGCGATTCGATGAGGTGTCATCGAAATCGGAGGTCTCCCAGCCGGTTCCGGCACAAGCCGTACGGTTCCACCGAGCGCCGCCCGACGCCGCGCACACCAGGTCCCCTGCGGCCCTTCAGTACTGGCCAGCGTCCAGCAGGCAAAACCTCACCAGACGGTTGGGTATACGATACTGCCGCAACCGAATTCAAGGAGACTACGTGTATCCGCCGCGCACGCAAGAGGGTGCCACCGCCAGCCCCAGGTCGATCGAGGATATCGGTCCCCGAATCCCGATCCACAGTGCACAATTCGCGACCGACCCCCACGGGGCCTATCGCCGAATGCGGAATGACTACGGCCCCCTGGTTCCGGTCGAGATGTGGCCGGGAGTACCCGCAACCCTGGTCATCAAATACCGCACCGCCGTGCGAATCCTCAACGATTCCGACCATTTCCCGGCCGACCCCAGCAACTGGCAGAGGACCGCGCCCCCCGACATTCCGATCATGCCGATGATCGAATACCGCCCCAACGCGATACGCACCGCAGGCGCGGAACACGCCCGCTACCGCACCGTAATGGTCGACGCACTCAACGGAATCGACGTGAACCAACAGCGGTCCCTGATCGCCAAATCCGCCATCCCCATCATCAACACCTTCTGCAAGGACGGCGAGGCCGACCTGCTGAACCAATACATCCTCCCGCTGGTCTTCTCCGCACTCTGCCAGGTACTCGGCTGCCCCCCGGAAATCGGCCAGCAGGTCGCCACCGCCAGCGCCGCCATGTTCGACGGCGTAGACACCGACACCGTCAACGAGATCATGGGCAAGGCCCTGCTCGACCTCACCGCCCTCAAGCGCAGCCAGCCCGCCGACGACGTCACCACCAGACTTGTCCAACACTCCGCCGGGCTGACCGACGAGGAAATGGTGCAGCAACTCGTCCTGCTGTTTGCCGCCGGCGTCGAACCACCACTGAACCTCATCTCCAACACCCTGCTGCTGATGCTGACCGACCGCCGCTTCATCGCCAGCGAGGACAACAGATTCCCCCTGACCAGCCAAGCCGCACTCGACGAACGGCTTGCCACCGACCCACCGATGGCGAACTACTGCATCACCTACCCGCGCCACCCCATCCTCATCGAAAACGTCTGGCTGCCGGCCAACCAACCGGTCATCATCAGCATGGCCGCCTGCAACACCGACCCGGAACTGAACAACGGCGAATTCCTCAACCGCGGCTGGAACCTGGCATTCAGCACCGGCGACCACGCCTGCCCCGCCCACGTCCGGCCCTACGCATTCCAGCTCGCGCAGGAGGCCATCGATCAAATCATGGACACCCTCCCGGAAATGGAACTTGGCGTCCCCGAGGACGAACTCGTCTGGCGCCCAGGACCATTCCACCGAGCCCTGACCTCACTGCCCGTCGTCTTCCCGCCCGCATCCCCGTTCATGCCCTGAGACCCGAGCACGCGCCGACACCCACAGGCGCAACGTGATCACGCCCCATCCGACTCCTTGATGTGTCATAAGTGATTGGCCAGTGGCTTTGGGGTGGAGCTGCGGCTACATCATCATCAGTTTCGTCTCGATTGGCGTGAAGTTCACGGGCATCTCGACCAGTGCACGGTGGAAGGGGCCCGGCCGCCACTTCAACTGCTCGGGCTCGATTGCCAGCTGGATTTCACCCACACGGTCGAAGAGTTGGTCGATGGCGTTCTGGACGGTCTGGTAGGCCACGTCTTTGGCGGGGCAGGCGTGCGGGCCGGTGCTCCAGGCGAGGTGTGAGCGGTTGCCGATGCTCTTGTTGCCTTCGCCGCGCTCACGAGGGTCGTTGTTGCATGCGGCGAGGCTGATCAGTACAGGCTGGTCGGCCGGTAACCACACGCCGTCGATCTGGATGGGTTGCCGCGGATAGGTGGTGCAGAAGTTCGACATCGGCGGGTTGTTGAACAAGACCTCATCGAGCGCATGGGCGGTCGACAGGTTGCGGCCTTCCTCGGTGGTCTGGAATCGCGGATCGGTGAAGATGAGCAGCAGCGCATTGGCCAGAAAGGTGCGCTGAGCCTCGAATCCCGCACCGTAGAAGCTCATCAGCTGCGCGAATACCTCGTCGTCGTCGAGGCCGTTGGGATGATGGGCCAGGTGTGAGGTGACGTCGTCGCCGGGGTGCTCGCGCTTGAGCGCGATCAGCTCCATCAGCGCCTGCTTGAGCATCACCATGCCTTGCTTGGCCTTGACGCGGTCGGAGTCGAAGCGATCGGCCATACCGACTGCGACCCGCTCGCCGATCTCGCTGGGGCAACCGCACATCTGATTGAGCACGTCGAGTATCAGCGGGAACGCGTACTGCATCACCAGGTCCGCGCTGCCGTTTTCGCAGAACGATGCGATCACCGGGACAGCAGCCTTGTCGACCATGGCTCGGATGGCGGTCTGGTGGATGTTATCGATCGCCACCACCGATGGCTCGCGGTAGCGCAGATGGGTGGCGCCAGTGTTGTTGCGGGCCGCCGGCAGCCACCCCATCATCGGCAGGATCGGTGAATCAGCGGGAATACTCTTCTGCCAGGTGCGCGGATCAGCCGGGAAATGTTCTGGGTCGTTGAGGATGCGGACCGCGGCCTTGTAGCCGATACACAGGTAGGCCGGAACGCCCGGAGCCAATTCGACAGGAACCAACGTGCGTTCTTGCTTGCGCATCTCGTCGTAGATCTTGTTGGGGTCGGCGACGAACTCGGGTGTATACATCGGGAACCGGTCCGGATCGACCTCCAACGATGCGCCGTGCTGGACGGGGCAGGTTCCGGTGGCCGTGGTGTGGGACTCGGGGACAGGTGACTGTGATGTGGTCAAAGACGTGACTCCGGACTGGAACAGGAATACGACGGGAAACTGATGCGATCACGGCAGGCTGGCGCGCTCACGTGGGTAGCACGAGGACGCCCTTGTGCCGGATAGTCGCGGGGACCGATCGATAGCATGTGCTCAACTGTTGTGCGGTACTTGGCGCTTCGCCCACGCAAGCAACATAGCAGCGACGACGACGATAGGCTCGCGAACACGGGTGCTACGCTCACGCCCCCACCGCTGGTTGCTGCCGCCCAAGGTCTTCGACGCCGGGCACGACTCACTCGAATACTACTGCGCCGCAGTGTATTCCGCGTTTCCGGTGCCTCGCATGAGTCGTGCGGAGGGTGAACGGTCAGTGCGCACGCACCCGTTGAGGTGCGTGATGGTCCGCGCGAATACTGACCGTAAAACGCTGCTGTACAACATGTTACGTTCGGGTACGTCTACTCGGCGAAAGGGGATGACTTCCGACAACCGGATGTGGAAGCCATCCGTGGTTATCGAGTAGCGCTGTCCGGCTCAGCGTCGGTCAGCAAGGCAGCATCGCCCACGCCGTGCGGTTGTGTAGTAACGGGGGCGATCGTCCCGGCGGCATGTGCCGCGGGCGGGGTCTCGCGGGGGCTGTGAGCCATGCCGAGCACGCGGAGTATCGGCGCGGTCGATGCGGTCGTCACCAGTGCCATGACCACCAGCAGCGAATACAGCTGGGCTCCGATCAGCCCGGTGGTCAGGCCCACGGACAGGATCACCAGCTCGGTCAGCCCCCGCGTGTTGAGCAGCGCTGCCACCGCGGCTGCTGGTCTCGCCTGCATCCCGGTAAGGCGGGCGGCGAGGTAGACGCTGCCGATTTTGCCCAGCACCGCGGCGGCGATGATGATCACGAGTTCACCGATCGCGGTCGAGTCGATCGAGCTGAGATCGACGGCCAGGCCCGCGACGACGAAGAACCCGGGTAGCAGGATCGCGCTCAGGACGCGTACGCCGGATTCCACGGTTCGGCGGCGTTCACGGGGGAAGATGACCCCGAACGCGAAAGCGCCGAAGATCAGGTGCAATCCGATCCATTCGGTGATCGCCGCGACGGCCAGCGCGCCACTGATGCCGAGCACGATCATCGTGTGGGCGGTGCCGATCTGGGAGATCCGCTCCAGCATCGGCCGCAGAACCCACCACAGCAGCCCGACAAGAGGGATGAGCAGGGTCAGCCGCCACGGGGTGCTACCCGGATGTGCCAGTGCCAGGACCACGGCCAGTACCGTCCACGCCGCGATGTCTACCAGCGCCGCGCATGCCAGGCTGATCTGGCCGATCTCGGTGTGTATCAGGTTGCGGTCGTGCAGGATCCGGGCCAGCACCGGGAAGGCGGTCACGGCCAGCGCGCAGCCGATGTAGAGGGCGAAGTGTAGCCGGTGGCCGGTCTGGTAGCGCGTCAGGACGGTGACCGCGAGGCCGCTGCCCAACACGAATGGCGCTATATAGGCCGCCGCCGACACTGTGGGGATCGAGCGGCGAGCACCGGTGAAGATGCCGCGATCGAGTTCCAGGCCGGCGGCGAACATGAACACGGTCACGCCGATATTGGCCAGCAGATTGAGGGAAGAGCGGGCGTCTTGCGGGAACAGCATCGAGGACAGGTGATGCCCGATGATGGCGGGGCCGGCCAGGATTCCGGCCGCGATCTCGCCGATCACCGGTGGTTGGCCGAGCTTCTCGGCCAACCATCCCAGGATGTGGGCCGCCGCCATGATCAGGACCAGGTCCAGCAGGACCGTGACGGTGGGAACGTTCAACTCTGGCATCTCCTACTCGGGCCCGCTGCGGGAGTACTGGACGGCGCGGTAGCAGGGTTCCAGGTCAGGTCGGGCTCCGCGGGGTCGGGTTCGTCGCGCAGCTCGGGTTCGGGCAGCCACACCATGGCCTGCTGTGCCGGGACGATGTCCGGGTTGAATGCTTCGCGAATCCAGCACACGGGGCGGTCACCCATTGACATCACGTACGCCCGGGCAGCGCAGGCACGCCCGTCCGGCCACGTCCTGGCGCCCGCCCACAGGATCCGGCGGCGCTGGCTCAGGCCGCGGGCGATCAATCCGTGCCCGATCGGGGTACCCAGATCGGCCAGCCCGCTCGTGTGAGCCGGTTGTGCCACGGCCGCAACGTAATTGATCGACACAGTCTGCTCGGGAGTGGCCAGGCACGAGCGCCGGATCGAGGCACGATCGGCTACCCGCAGCTGGAGAACACCGGCAATGAACGCGGGCAGCACACGGGCGGGAACCTCGTCCTGACGTATGACCCGCACGCTCAGACCATCCGCGAGCAGGTGCTCGAGTGCTGTGGTCGTCAGATTCTCACTCGCCAGCAAGGCTCGGGTCGTGGGGTGGTGGAAGCGCTGGATCTGTGCGGCCGTGTTCGTCCGGAACCCCGGCCCGTTGGGCGATGGTTCGCCCAACGGGCCGGGGGAGTGGGTGATCGTCACGGCCGACTCCATCTATCGGTTCGCACCGGGGAGTCCTGGTGACCGCGCCGCTAGTGCGCGGCGGCGCCGTGGCGCGGCGGCAGGACCGGGCGGGCCACCGCCTCCCGTTCGGCGTCCGTGCGTGCGCGGGTGGTCAAGCCGAACACCGGCTCGGTCGTGATCCGGATCTCGCCCATGTCGGTGTCCACCAGCGGGTCGCGCCAGTGATCCCAGACCGGTGACATGTCCAGTCCACCCATGTATTTGATGTTCACCCCGTCGGTGTCCGGGTCGGTATGCAGACGCTCGGCCTCGGAGGCGATGACCTCGGTGCCGGTCCGCTCCTGCGTGCCGGTGGTCTCTCCGACATCGGTCAGCCCGGCCATGATGCGCGTGAACGACTGTTCCGGCGAGTCGCCGTCGTAGACGTCGGTGAGCCGGTGAGCGTGTGCGAAATACTCCTCGGATCCGACGTAGTGCTCGTACATGCGTGAGACCAGCGATAGGAACCGGGTGTAGCCGCGGCGGAAAGTGTATTCGTAATAGGCCAGGGCGTCGGCTTCGCTCATCTCACCGCGCAGCGTGGTCGCGATCGCGGCCGCGGACACCAGCCCCGAATAGGTCGCCAGGTGCACGCCGGTGGACAGCAGCGGATCCAGGAAGCAGGCAGCGTCACCGACCAGAACGTAGCCGGGCCCGCAAAACCGGTCCGCGACATACGAATAGTCCTGCTCGGCCTTCACCTCGGCGACCTGCTGCGCGCCTTCGAGCATTGCGCTCATCGGCTTGCTGGCTGCGATGGTGTCCAGGTAGTAGGACTCCCGCGAGTCATAGCCCCGTAACTTCTCCGATGCCAACCGCGCGGACACCACGTAACCGACGCTGTTGCGACCGTCCGCCAGGGGGATGTTCCAGAACCAGCCACCCTCCTCGGTGGACGCGACGTTGATCGCGCCCTCGGGGCTGTCGGGGTGCAGGTGCGCACCCGTCCAGTACGACCAGACCGCGACGTTGCGGAAGGCCGGGTGCTGGCGGCGCATGCCGAAGTGCTTGGCCAGCAGTCCGTCTCGGCCCGTCGCGTCGACGAGGAAGTCGAACTCGAGCGTATGGACGGTGTCGTCACCGGCCTGGACCCATTCCGCGGCGATCGGGCGCTCACCGTCGAACACGATCCCGGTGACCTTCGCCTGCTCGATCACCTTCGCGCCCTGCTCGGCGGCGTTGCGCAGCAGCAGGTTGTCGAACGTCGCCCGGTCTACCTGCCACGACCACGCCTCGGCGTCGACCAGCTTGCTCCAGTCCAGCAGCCAGGTGTCGTGCTGCCACTGGAAGTAGCCGCCCCGCTTGATCTGGAAGCCGTGCGCGGCAACCTTGTCGTAGGCGCCGGATATCTGCAGGGTGGACAGGCACGAGGCCAGCAGCGACTCTCCGATGTGGTACCGCGGGAACGTATCCCGCTCCAGGAGGGTCACCTGCACTCCGGACCGTGCAAGCAGCGCAGCGGCGGTCGAACCCGACGGACCTCCGCCTACCACCAGAACATGTGGATTTTCCCTGGTCCCCATAGCAACTCCCTGGAAAGTGCGAACAGATCGTGCACCGCATCGTGCCTGGTCACGCGTCAGATGACAGATTGCCAACCTCCGTAGCCGTTGGTTAACTCGCTGACGGCGCACGGGATTCAGATTAACAGGCGATCTTGAAACATCAAGCAGAACAGTGTGTTCAAATGCAATCACATTGGCTGCATTCGATAGCTAAAAGTTAGCCATTGACCCAGTGGGGTATCGCTGGCAATGACACGCAGGCAAGGTGTCACGACAGTGAGGCTGTATTATGTTGCGGTGGTGCCGATTTCGGCGAACCGCCAAGAAGGGGGAGGCGTCGGCAAATAGACAGAAGGGCCGTGATCAGAGCTGGTTCGTCATGCATCACCCCATTTCCCGGCGCGTCCATAGTATGACGTTTGTTCGATTTCCGGGGTGCGTAGACCGGCAACCGGGCAGATACGCCTCGTGTGCGCTGGTCGAGCGGGGTGTACGCAGAGCTCTTGCGGCCGAACACGATTGCCGCCCATACGCGCGGACGGGCCGCGGCGAAAATCGGTCAGAGGCCCTGACCATGCTTCGCCGCGCCCCACCGCGCACAGAGCTATCCGGCAGTCGCCTCGGCGGTCAGCTTCGCCATCGTGGTCGCGGCCCGTTGCGCATCGGCAACATTGCACCGGCCCAGACCGCACGCGGTCGCGACCCCGTAGGCGGTGCGGCCGGCCGCTTCTTCGAACATACTCAGGGCACGGGCGCTGTCATCGCCGGATCTCGGCGACACCACACCGGCGATGATGTTCCACTCCGGGTCGAGCCGCCGCAGAGGTGCATAGAACGTGGGGGCCGCAGGAGCCGGTTCGGCACCGAACGCACACGGAATATGCACGGCGGGAAGGGGAGTGTCGTGATCGCGCAGTTGCCGCGCCGTGTGGTTCAGCAGAGTCACCGCCGGCGCCAGCGAGCGCGGACTCAGCAGCGACTTGTGCTGGTAATCGCCATAGCACAGGTGCAGGACACTGGGAGCCCCGATCTCGTGGATCCGGGTGAGCAGTGCGGCGAGTTGGCGAGCCAGCAGCGGCGCCGCGGCCCACTTTGCCCCCAGCCGATCAGCCTTGACCATGCCCAGCAGCGCGAACGGTGATTCCACCTGCCACACCACCCGGTCGCCGTAGCGGTCGTTCACCGCGGCGATCTCCTCGAGCACGGCCTCGGTGAATACCGGCAGCGCCCGCAAGGCGGCCACGATCAGATTCGATCGCCGCAGCGCCGGCCCGAGCGGGAATCCAGCCGACACCGCCGCACCAGCGAATACGAACATCGCCAGATCCAGCGGATTGGGTTGGCTCAGCTGCAGTTTCGTCTGCGCCAGCTCCGGTCGCTCGGCGCGCAGCGTATCGAAGGCAGCTACCACGGAACCGATGCGTTCGAGCCGGTCCATCGACACGTGCCGCCGCTCCAGCTTCGCACCGGGGCGCAGCGCGTAGCTGGGGAAGTCGCTGTAGTCCGCATACTCGCCTGCGCGGACGATCTCGAGAACATCGTCGTGTTCGCTGCGGTCACGGAGATACTGCAGGATCCAGTCCGGATCCAGGTCACAGGGCAACCCGGTCAGCCGACCGCCAGTGCTGTCGGCGAACCACCGCAGCACCGCATCGTCCCCGGTCATCAACTCCTCTGGAACACTTCCCACAAAATGCGCATACCTGGTCATCGACACTCCTCAGTTGTTCCGTTGCCCGCTAACATTCTCAGCCGAATCGCTTGCCTGTGAAAGGATTCCGCGAACCAGGAGGTAGACGTGGCTGCCGTGCGGCTGACAATGTAGCGGAAACGTGTACCAGGCATCGTATTTGCCCTCACAACGGGGAGAGGTGCTGCAGCAGGTTCCCTGCCTCGGCCAGCCGCGGAAGCATCTGGGTCGCAGCATCATTGACCGTCGCGACGTCGAACAGGCCCGGAGCCAGCAGCATCGCCGGGTACCGCGTGAGAGCCACCAACTTACGTCACTGTGACGATACGAAAGGTGCATAACTATGCATAAAACGCCGAATAAGGCCTTGGCGCTCGCAGGTTCTTCCCGGATCAAGCTTCACACTCGGATGCTGTCAACTGCGATCGGACCAGTCTCAGCTTTTTCCGAATCGCACACTGTTGCACGCCAACGCATTCCGCCCGCTCAGGCGATCCCGTTGTTACGCCGATAATTGACATTATGTAAGGCTAGCCGGACGCTCGCATCCCCCTCTTTCGGGGCATGCCACTATCGGACGGACGGTCGGCCCGCTTGTCCTGTCCTGGATCGACCGCAAGCAGACCGCCTCGACCTTCCACACCACCTCTGCGGCGCCGCCATCACGAACGGCTCCTGCCTCGAAACAACTCGCGGAGTAGTGATCGAAACCACTCCCCGCTTTCCCGACTTCCCCCATTTTGGGTGACGACCGAGTCGCTCGTGCGCACCTAAAGTCGGACCTATGAGTCAGTCGGAAATCCGAGAGGAGCTCAGAATGCCTGAAAATAATAATGAGGTCTGGTCTCAGCCGGCGGCCATGGCCATCCCGAAGGAAGGCTATGTGGAATACACTCGGGGGCGGTACGGCCCGACGTATCCCCGTACTCCGGCGTGCTACGGATTCAACATTATCGCCAAGGTGAAGGAAGGCCGAGAGGAAGCCATCCGCGCCTACGGAAAGCAACTCGATGCCGCCGTCGCTGCGCAACCCGACGTGCTGGCGCCGCTGCGCCTGCATTATCTGCGCTGGCAGTTGTTCGATGTCGGATCCGGGCTGCACTTCCAGTATCAGGGGATCTTCGACACCGACTTCGATAAATACACAGAGGGCGCCGTCAAGCTGTTCAGTATGACGGGGATCACCACAGCGTTCACCCATCTGGAGGGATTTCCGGAGGACTGGCGGACAAACCCCAAGGCTTTCATAATGTTCGTCCGCGACCATCAGGTGCCCAGCTTTCTGGAATACGGCGAGTACCCGTACGTCACCGCCGACGAGGTCAAAAAGGCGCTGCGGCTCAAAGCAGCGTTCTCCGACATGTTGGATCAAATGCAGTGATGGAGCTCGAATTCACTGATATCCAACACATACTTCTCGCCCGAACGCCGACCCGGGCCGGGCGCTATGAATTCCTGACATTCGACGATGCCGCCGGCGGGCGGGCATGGCTGACCGGACTGCTGGACCGCGTGCAATCGGCGGCCGATGTCCTCAGCACACTGGATGAATCGCGAAGTTGGGCCACGGTGGCTTTCACCTGGAACGGTCTGCGTGCGCTGGGTGTCGACGAAGATTCCCTGGCGACATTCCCGGACGAGTTCCGTGAGGGCATGGCCTCGCGCGCCGACATCCTCGGGGACACCGGCGCGAACGCGCCGGAGCATTGGACCGGCGGTGTCGCCGGCGACAATCTGCATGCGATCGTCATCCTGTTTGCCCGGGACGAGGACGAACGCCGCAGGTGTGTCGATGAACACGATGAACTGCTGGCTCGCTGCGATGGCGTGCGGTCGCTGTCGCACCTCGAGGTGAGCGCTACCCCACCGTTCGACTACGAACACGATCACTTCGGGTACCGCGACCCGGTGTCCCAGCCGGCCATGAAAGGTTCCGGCGCGCAACCCACCCCGGGGTCCGGCGAACCGCTGGAGCCCGGCGAGTTCATCCTCGGATATCCAGACGAGGAGGGGGTTACGGCACTCCCTGCACCCGAAGTGCTGTCGCGTAATGGGAGTTACCTGGCCTATCGCAGGCTGGAGGAACACGTGGGGCGCTTCCGGGATTATCTGCGGGAGCAGGCCGACACCCCCGAGGGGCAGGAGCTGCTGGCCGCGAAGTTCATGGGCCGGTGGCGTAGTGGGGCGCCGCTGGTCCTGGCACCGGAACGCGACGATCCGGAGTTGGGCGCAGACCCTGTGCGCAACAACGATTTCAACTACGGCGAGATGGACCCGCACGGCTATGCCTGCCCACTCGGTGCCCATGCCCGCCGGCTCAACCCACGTGACACCGCACCGAACATCAACCGCCACAGGATGATCCGGCGCAGCAGTACCTACGGACCGGCGCTGCCCGAAAACGTCGCCGATGACGGGGTCGAGCGTGGTATCGGGATGTTCCTGATCGGTGCCAGCCCGCTGCGCCAGTTCGAATTCGCTCAGAACGTCTGGATCAACGACACGTCGTTCCACGAGCTGGGCAACGAGCGCGATCCGATCTGCGGAACCCAGGACGGTTCGTTGGAATTCAAGATCCCCGAGAAGCCGATTCGGCAGGTGCACAGGAGTTTACCGGCCTTCACCACACTGCGGGGCGGGGCGTATTTCTTCCTGCCCGGCCTGCGAGCCCTGCGTTACCTAGCCGCCCTTGACGTCAACCCCGAACACTAGGAGTCACCATGACTGCGTTCGCCCGCACCTACAACCAGGCCCACATCGCCCGTCCACATACCGGCGGCCGACGGGTCAGTATCTACTGGACGTGGAGCTATCCCTGGGAGGCCCAGCGCGACCTGACGGCGCTGGACAACCGGTTCTCCACCATCACCGAAGTCCGCCGGGTGGCGTGGCCTGTCTATGAGACCCCGGAGTACGAGGCTGCCAATTTCCTGCAGGGCATCGCGGGCACGCTGGAGCTGTTTCACCGCTCTACGTTGGCGTTTCAGGAACTGGCTGGGCAGGTGACCGGCCATCCTGTCGGGGTCTTCCAGCGAGTCGACCAGGCGGGGTATCGACAGCCCATCGACGAGCGGGTCCTGGCCGACACCGACACCCTGATGGTGTTCGGTCTGGACCATCTGGCCGCGGACGAGCGCGCTGGGGCCGACGAGATCGCCGCGATCAAGCAGTGGCTTCGCCGTGAGGGGACCTGTCTGTTGCTGGCGCCGCACCACGATGTCGGATTCACCGATGACCTGGACCAGCGCCAGATGGAGTACCTGCATCATGGAGACGCGTTGGTGCCACGGCAGCAACGGTTCGGCGAGTACACCCGGTCCCTGATGGCCGCCCTGGACGTGCCGGTGCACAACAAGTGGGGGCTGCGGCCCGCTGTGGTTGAAGGCACCAAACAGATCGCGCCGCTGACCGCCTTCCATGATCTCGACACACCCAGGTTGCTCACCGATGTCACCACGCTGAACTTCCACCCGCACCTACCCCACTACGAGCTCACCGCACCGGAGAGCGCGAATCTGCGGGTCCTGGGCCGTCAGCGCGTCGACCCGACCAGGCCGCATCCTTTCACCATGGCGGGCAACTCGGAGTTCAATGCGCTGGTCTGGATGCCGCCTGCCGGTGACCGGGCAGGTGACATCGTGCTCGCCGACTCGACGCATTTCACCACCCTGTTCGGCGGCACCGACAGCCTGAAGTTCTTCTGGCGCAACCTCGTCACAATGCCGTGAACGAACTTCTGGTCCAGGGCTCGAACATTGCGGTCGTCGTCTTCGTTGTGTCGAGCACTCTCAGTGTTGGCCTGGGCCTGACCGTCGGCCAGATCTTGGCTCCGCTCGGGAACGTTCGGTTGGTTGTGCTGTCGCTGGCCGCGAACTTCGTGGTGGCGCCCTTGGTAGCGCTCGGGCTGTGGTGGGCACTCGGCCTCGAGCAGCCGCTCGGAGTCGGCCTGCTGGTGTGCGGCCTGGCGGCGGGCGCACCGTTCCTGATCAAGCTCGCGGAGTTCGCCAAGGCCGACCTGGCCTTCGCTGTGGGCCTGATGGTGCTGCTGATGGTCATCACCGTGGGTTTCGTGCCGCTGGTCCTGCCGTTCTTCGTCAAGGGGACGGCTGTGAACCCCGCGAGGATCGCGGCGTCGCTGGTGGTCCTGATGCTCATCCCGCTGGCGGCGGGCCTCGCGTTGCGAGCCCGCCGCCAGGCCGCCGCAGGCCGTATCCGACCCGTGCTCGGGCGGATCTCCACCGTCAGCATGATCCTCGTAGTGGTGTTGACGCTGGCCGGGCACTTCACGAGCGTGCTGTCGGTGTTCGGCACGTTCGGGATCCTGGCCGCCGTTGTGTATACGGTGACCTGCACCGGGATCGGTTGGTTCGTCGGCGGCCCCGGGGCGGGCACGCGGGGGGTGCTGGCGCTGGGGACGGCGCAGAGAAACACAGCTGCAGCATTCGTGGTGGCCGGGCAGAACTTTCACGACCCGAAGGTTGTCGTGATGATTACCGTCGTCTTGATCGTTGATTTCCTGCTGCTGCTGCCATTGGCTCGCCTGCTCGCGCGGCGGCGCTGACTTGGCTCAGCGGTGGTCGAGGAGGCCGAGTCGGCCGGCCTCGGCCACCGCGGCGGCGCTGACTTGGCTCAGCGGTGGTCGAGGAGGCCGAGTCGGCCGGCCTCGGCCACCGCGGCGGCGCGGGAGGAGACGTCGAGCTTGCGGTAGATCGACTTCGCCTGGCTCTTGACGGTTTCCCGGCTGATGGTCAGCCCGTCGGCGATGTGCTGCAACGACAGGTGCGTTGCCAGGTACGGCAGTAGCCGCAGCTCGGCCGGGGTCAGGGACGGCCGCAGTCCGCGTGCCGCCCGGGTAGCAGACAGGTCGCGGGTCTGGTCGAGCCAGCGTCGCACGCCGGCCGCGTCCGGCTCGCGCCGATAGGCCTGTTGGGCTGCGTCCAGGTGGTGGTTGCACAGCTCGCTGTCGTCGACCTCGATGGCGGCCGCGGCCACCAGCACGTGTCCCAGCATGGCGGTGCGGGCGGACAGATCGCCGAGTCGCCCGAGGAGTCGCTCGGCCTGGTGCATGGCCGCCTTCGCCCCGGGTGCGTCGCCGTGCCGGGCACGGACCAGGCCGTCGACCGCGTAGACCACCACCATCGGGACGAGGTCGCACAGGTCCCTCGAGTCGGCAATCGCGCGGGCGGCGGTACTGTGCTGCACGGCTGTCGGCAGATCGCCCTCTTCCAGATCCAGTACGGCGAGATGCGCGAGTGCGGCGGCTTGGAAGCCGGGCAGGTCCTCGATCACCGGCAGAGCGGCCTCCAGTGTCGTCCGTGCCCGCTGATGCTCGCCCATCATGGACAGTGCGACACCCTTCATGGTGGTGGCCGCCCCCCACCACGGGTTGACCAGGTGATCGCCGGCTTCGCACACGGTGTCGGCGTGCCGAACGACCTCCAGCACGCCACCGACACCGACCATCGAACCGATCAAGGCCGCCGACACCTTGACCGACGGCGTCCCGTCGGAGAGCGGCTCGCCGCGGTCGGCGCGGCTCGCACTCAACAGCGAGCGCTGGATCAGGTCGGCGTCACCGGTGGTCACGCCCAGCCAGGCCCGTGCGATGGCGCTGTCGGGATAGTCGGTGAATGTCTGCTCGCGGATCAGGCTGAGTCGCCGGACCAGGATTCCGGCGCGACCGTCGAAGCCCAGTCGTACGGCGTCCCGGCCCACGAGCGCGGCCACCCGTGCTTGGTCGTCGGCGGCCAGTGCCTGCGCCAGCGCGCCGTCGATGTCGCCTGTGCTCGCGAGCCGATCTGCGGCCTTGGTCGCCAGCGTTCGAAATCTGTCGGGATCCCGGTCCCGCAGTCGCGCGCGCAACAGGTCGCCGAACAACTGGTGGTAGCGATACCAGATCCCTTGACTGTCGATGGAAATGAGAAACAGATTGCCTGACCTGGTGATTGCGTCGAGCATCGCTGCGGAATCGTCGCGCTGCAGCAGGGCGTTGAGATCCTGCGCGCAGAATCGATCCAGCATTGCCGATTCCATGAGGAACGTGGCGGACGCAGAATCGAGCCGACCGAGTACCTCCTCGACCAGGTAGTTGGCTACCAGCCGGTGACGACCGGTGAAGGCGTCCGCGGTTGCACCTTCCCGCAGTGCCAATGCCGCCATGATCACACCGGCGACCCAGCCTTCGCACTTGTCGAGCACTCGCGCGACGGTTGCCTCGTCGATGCTGCCGCCGACCGCCGCGAACGCGGCAACTCCTTCGGTGGCGGACAACTTCAGCTCTGGGATTCCGATCTCGACGACGAGCCCCTGCAGTCGGCGTCGCGCCAGGTCGATCGGCGGCGCATGCCGACCCAGCAGCGCGATGGTCGTCGACGCCGGGGCCGTGTCGACCACGGCCCGCAGTGTGTCGACGGCGATGCCCGTCGACAACTCGTGGACGTCGTCGAGCACCAGCACAATCGGCCCACAGACCTCGAGCGCCTGAACCAGAGCCGGCACCAGTTGGGTTTCGGTAGCACGGCCGGCACCTTGTAGATACCGGAGCACAGCCGGGTCGACGTGCTTGACCTGGCTTATCGCAGTTGCGAGGTGCAGGAGGAGATGTGCGGGATCGTTGTCGAGTTGATCGAGACGCACCCACGCGAACGGACGGTTGTCGGCGTCCTCCCACAGTGCCACTGCGGTGGTCTTCCCGTATCCCGCCGGCGCGCGCACCACGACCAGCCCGCCGAGGGCTGTTTCGAACATGCGGATCACCGCTGGGCGGGCAACGACCGTGCCTGAAATCTTGGGTCGCCCTACGGTGGCCGATGGGATGTGGGCCAACCAATCTCCCGCTACCACGTGGCAATAGTAGGCCTGTTCGGCCCAATCGGATTACGTCCAGCACCGGTTGGATCGCTGAGCATCCTGCTCTCTCGAATGCTCACTTGATGGGGTTCCTGTAGTAACGGCGCAGGTTCGCCGCCTTGCGATGCCGCGACTTGGCCATCAGCTCCAGCAGGCTGGCGCCAGCCTCGCCGAGGTGGGTGAGCCCGGAGTGCCGGAGCTCGTGCAGGTCCCATCCGGTCCCGGTACCGTCAACGGCGGTTGCGGCGTCGAGCAGGTCGCGGGCCTGGTCGTAGGACAGCCGGGCCAGCCCGGTGTCGGGGCACACGTCCCGGTCGGCGAGGTACTTGCCGGGCCCCGGTCGCCGGTGGGTGACGAACTCTGTGCGGGCGCAGGTTTCGTACAGCATCCGCCACAGCGCCTTCTCCCGCACATGCACGTCGCGGCGGGAGATCAGCCGGTCGATCGCGGTGCGGGACCGTGTTCCATCGCCCGTGCCGGCAGGAACTCGTCGAGTTCCTTCGGCTCGCTCGGCCCGGCCTGCCGCCAGCCCAGATAATGCGCGGCCAGGCGCAGATGCTCAGTGCGGGTCTGGGCGCGCTTGCCATACGAACGGATCAACGCCGCGTCCACACCCAGCTGATCCGCCAACCGGGCCACCGCCAGCGCACCGGCTACGTTGTCCGGCACGAACCCCAACCAGGGCAGCGTGCACACCGCCACCGCCAGCCCGAGACGCACCCCAGCACCACGGCCCTGTGGAGCGATGAACGCCAGATCCGCCGGGGCCAGCGTGAAGAACCGGAACAGCTCATCCCGGCTGATCTCGGGGAACTCCCGCAGACGCTCCAGTTCCCCATCCGCGAACAACCGCGTCGCCATGAACCCCAACCTCCGGCCAGCCGCCCAACTACATCAGAAGTCCAGCCAAGTACCAACCCCACTGCCCCGCAGCCCAACTCGGTCGCACCACGGCGGATCAGCAGCTACCCGAGCTTCGTTGCTTTCTGCGCCGTTACTGCAGGAACGCCGAGCAGACGGCGTTCGACTACCCAGGTGGCGTCCATGCCTGCCATCACAGACGTGGAAAACGCGCCGATGATCAGAGCCATCGAACAAGCCGCGAACCAGACTCAGCCTCTGTTCTCGCTAGGCGGCCACCGGGAGTCGTGCCGAAACCCGATGGCCGAGCGCTCGATTCGCGCAATGACAGGGTCGGCGGGCCGACAATCCGCGACTATTCGGTGACCTGGTCCTCGGCCAAGTCCTCGACGCGACCGTAGAGCATGTGTTCCCGGCGTACGCCGTCGTCGTCGATACCGTCGGCGAAGTCCTCCCAATCCATGTTGGCGATCGAGAGGTTGTTTTCGATCTCCTGGATCGTGTGCGGAAGGGCCCGGAACGATCGCCCGGCGGGCTGGCCCGGCCAGTCATGGCCCGGGGCCGGCTCCGAGCCTAGATCCACGACCAGAACCGGGTGTTCGGAGGATCGAATTGTGGTCTCATCGACGACCAGCAGCAACGCGTGCCCGCCGCCGTCCGGCAGGCGCTCCAGTAGATCAGCGACCGGCAAGCCGGCGAACGTCCGGTCGTCGACAAAGGTCACGTCGGCCGTGAACTCGTCCGGTGTCACCCAGCTGATCCCGGCCTGCACCTGCTCCCAGGCCGCGTCGTCGGAGAAGTCGGTACGGACCACCGGGACGGCCGACGTAGCCGGCAGAAATGTCGTCATGCCCTACACCCTCGCAGGGCCAGCTCACCAGCTCAACTCGCGTCCGGCCACTCGGGAACCCACTATTAGCTGCGCTGGTGAATCCCGACGGCGGTTGTCTGCGAATTCCGGCGTCGGGCGGTGCGGCCGAGAGCTGTTGGCATCGGCGAAATCTGACGTCGTCGGCGAGCATGTCCGGTCGCTTCGGTGTGTCCCCACGAACGCACCATAACGCCGAATACAGGATGGTCATCCGTAGTAATCCATTGCGGTACAGGGGTCCTCGTCCCGGGCCACCTCAGGGCTTCCGTCCTCCTCTGACCCACTCACCGACTATTCGATCGCCCGGATTGTCATCGGCCGCGCCGCGAAGGCCGGATGCCCGCCACTGCGCAGGAACAGCCTGCGCGCGGGCAGGGCCGCCTGGATGTTCGACGTCGGCGCGCCCGCCGACGTCGCTGCGCTAACCCGAGTTCAGCCAAGCCACGCTGCACGCAGGTACGACCAGTGGCCACCGCTCGACAGCGTCATCGACGATCACGGCCTGTGACGCAGGTGAGTTCTGGTCAGCCCTTCTCGCGAGCACTCGCTGTTGACGAATTCGGCTGTTAGACAGAGTATCTCCCCTGGAAGGTCAGAAAATTCGGTGACGTGGAAAACATCCGTTGCTGTCCGTACTGCCCTGAGCCTCAGGAGACGGAGCGACGTCCAGGGCTCTACTGCGGAGAATCACCCGGACCACGTCGCGTTGGACGAGGAGAGTCTGAATCTGCTGGCAGGCCCGGTCCGCGAGCACCAGCAACAGCACATGCGGGCGGCGATCACCATTATCGGGGCCGGGATACGTCGCGGGGCAAGGTTTTCTCGTCTTGTTACGGTTCACGTTTCGTCCAGGCACTATCCGGCTGTCGCTGATCACGACTGACCAGTCGCTGGCGGCGGCAGTGCTCGGTGTGCTCGCAGCACTGGTCTCGTGGTCACCCCGGCGCCCGTTCTGGTTGAATCGCCCGTATGGCAACCAGTGTGCGCATCCCCGGCCTGGTGCTCACCGAGCACGAGTTCTCCGTCCCCCTCGACCATTCCCGCCCTGACGGCCCGAAGATCACCGCCTTCGCTCGGGAGATCGCCGATCCGGACGGGCTCGACCGGCCGCTCCTCGTCTACCTCCAAGGCGGGCCCGGGCACGAGGCGCCGCGGCCGTCGCGCGGGGCGCCGAGCTGGCTGCCGCGGGCGTTGCAGGAGTACCGGGTGCTGATGCTCGACCAGCGCGGCACCGGACGGTCCACGCCGGTCGGCACGTTGTCTGGCACTCCGGCCGCGCAGGCCGAATACCTCACCCACTTCCGCGCCGACGCGATCGTCCGCGACGCGGAGTTCGTGCGGCGGCAGCTGGGCATCGAGAAGTGGAGCGTGCTCGGGCAGTCGTTCGGCGGGTTTTGCACGCTCGCATACCTTTCCCACGCTCCAGAAGGCCTGGCCGAGGCCTTCTTCACCGGCGGGCTGCCGCCGATCGCGCGGCATCCCGACGAGGTCTACACCGCGACGTTCGCCAACCTGATCGAGCGCAACCGCCAGTACTACCTCCGCTATCCGGGCGATCGGGGCCGGGTCGAGGCGCTGCTGCCGATGCTCGACGACGGGGCCGTCGTCCTGCCCGACGGCAGTCCGCTCACCGCTCGGCTGTTCCAGCAGCTCGGGTACGTCCTCGGTGCCAGCGGCGGCGAGGAGGCGCTGCATTACCTGCTCGAACGCGACCCGAAGTCCCCGGCCTTCGCGCACGACGTCGCCAACTCGCTGCCGTTCACCGCGCGCAATCCGCTGTACTCGGTGATCCACGAGTCGTCCTACTCCGACGGATTCGCCACCCGCTGGTCTGCCGAGCGCGTGCTGCCGGATGAGTTCCGCACCGACCGGACGTTGTTCACCGGAGAGCACGTGTTCCCCTGGCTCTTCGACGACTTCCACGGTCTCCGGCCGATGAAGGAGACCGCCGAGCTGCTCGCCGCACACGAGTGGCCGCGGCTGTATGACGCCGATGTGCTGCGCGAGTGCACGGTCCCGGCGGCGGCCGCGATCTACGCCAACGACATGTACGTCGAGCGGATGTTTTCCGAGGAGACCGCGCGGTTGATCCCGACGCTGCGGCCGTGGATCACCAACGAGTACGAGCACAACGGCCTGCGCGCGTCGGGCGATCACGTGCTCGGACGGTTGATCGACCTCGTCCGCGGCCGGGTCTGACGGGTCGTGAGGGGATCCGGCCCCCGATCTTCAGTGAATGGTGCTGAACGAAACCCTCAGGCGCGCAGAGATTCGCATCGAACTCGGCACCGTGATGATTCGTGTCCTGAGGGGACGTTGGCAGGCGTCCAGACTCACCGGGGGATTCGCCTCCGGAATTGCCAGATACTCTGCGACACCCTCCGGGTTTGCCAGATATCTTGCGACAAATTGGCTTCAATCCGTCGCAGTACACTTGGCAATCCGCAGGTCACTGTTGCCAACTGCAGTGCGACCGGACAGTCACGCGCGAGTGCGGTTAACGCCGATGCGCCGCGGACGGACCGAGTCCATTCTCAGTCGAGATCGGCATCGAGCTCCTGCCAGGTGACCGTGACATCGAGCGGGTCGGTGATCGCGACGGCGGTGATGCTGTCGTGGGATCGAAAACGACTCTCGGTAACGTACTTTCCCTCGCTGTTGAGCCGGAGCACCTCGATCGACTTGACGCGACCGTTGTTGTTCTCCATGCGCACGATCCAATATTGCTCGATCCCCAGACGCGCATATTCTGCGCGTTTGTCGACACAGTCCGCGGTGACAGTGCCCGGGGATACGACCTCGACGGCGAGCACCGTGTCGGCAGCCGTGGGCTTGGTCTTCCACTTGCCTCGCGGCTCTTCGATGCACCGGTAGACGATGACATCGGGAGTCCGGAAGTTGAATGGCACCTCGGATACCAGCATGTCCACCTCGCGGCTGGCCTTCAGGCAGGGTTCATGCGGTTGCCGCTTGCGGACCGCGCCGCGCATGGCTTGCTCGATCGCCGAGGTGATCGCGATGTGGTTTGTCGAGGGCGATTCGCAGACAACCGGGAACCCGTCTTTGACCTCGATCGTCCGCGATACCTCCACGGGCATCGCAAGATACGTGTCCATGTCGATCTCGGGTACGGTGCGCAGCCAGGTCCAGTCGTATGCCTCGCTCATAGGAGCCAACCCTACCTAGAGGCCGGGTGATTCACCGGAGCGGACGCCACCGCCTTCAGCAGTTCCGCGGCTCGGCGGACGGCTGGGTTGGTGGCGGCTGCGGCGCGGATCGCTAGTCCGACGTGGCGGGTTGGAGTGGGGTTGGTCAGTGGGAGGATGCGGACTCCGGCGGGTGGGTCTACTGCTGCGAGGCGCGGGATCACCGTGATTCCGATGCCGGTGGCCACCAGGGACAGGGCGGTGCGGTAGTCGGGGGTTTGGACCTGGAAATTCGGGGTGATGTCGGCTTGGGCGCAGGCGTCCAGGAGGATGCGGCGGCAGGGGCCGTCGCTGGGTTCGTTGTCGATCCAGGCGCGCTCCCCCAGCTCGGCCAGCGGTACCGCGGGGGCCGCGGCGAGGGGGTCGTCGCGTCGGAGTGCCACGACGTACGGGTCGGCGGCCAGGCGGCGGAGGTGGGCGCTGGGTGGTGGTGGTTCGGCGGGGTTCTCGATGTAGATCTCGATGTCGTGCTGACCGTCGGCGACTTCGATGAGGCGCAGGTCCAGGCGTAGGGCCGGGAATTCCGTGCGGAGGGTCTCGATGAGGGGTGGCAGCCAGGTGGCGCTGACGGAGGCGACGTATCCGATCGAGATGCTGCCGAGCCGCCCGGCCCGCAGGTCCTTGATGACGCCCTCGACGCGCCCCATCTCGTCGAGGAGGTTGGCGGACTCGGTGGCCAGTGCGCGGCCGGCGGCGGTGGGTTCGAGTCCGCGGCCTACCCGTTCGACCAGTTGCAGGCCGGTCTGTCGTTGCAGGGCCGCGAGCTGCTGGCTGGCCGCCGAGGAGGTGTAGCCGAGTGTCTCGGCGCTGGCCCGCAGGGATCCGGTCGCGACGACGGTGCGCAGCAGTCGCAGGTGTGCGAGGTCGAGCATGCGTCGATCATACAGAATTGCTTAAGGGTTATAGAGAATTATTCGCTTGTCCTGTTCGGTTCGGGCGGTGACGATGGTCGGGTGACGCACGAATCCCCCACCGCCCCAACGCCAGGTCCGAATCTCGCTTGCGGCCTGCCGGCCGACGCCGCGATCATCGCTGAGGTGAGTCCCTCCCGCCCTCGGCTGCTGCCCGCCGGTGTCGATTACCCCAGTGCCGCGGCCGCCGCCGTGTCGGTCGTGCTGTGGGCGTCGGCATTCGTTGCCATTCGTGATGCGGGGCCTCGGCTGTCCCCCGCGCCGATGGCGTTGCTGCGGTTGGTGGTGGCGGCGGTGGCGCTGACCGTGCCGATGCTGGCTCGCACGGGTCGTTTCAGTCACGTGCCGCGGGCGCCGAAGCCGTTACTACTGGTCGCGGCGTACGCGGTGTTGTGGCTGGCGGGATATACCGTGGCGCTCAATACTGCCGAGCGTCATATGGATGCCGGGACAGCGGCGTTGCTGGTGAATCTGGCGCCGCTGATGGTGGCGTTCGGGGCGGCGGCGCTGTTCGGGGAGAAGCTGACTCGTTGGCTGGTGATCGGCGCGCTGATTTCGCTGGCCGGTGTGGCGGTGATCGGTCTGGGGGGCGGTGGCGGTCACCGCGACTACCTGGGTCTGGGGTTGTGTCTGGCCGCGGCGGTGTTGTACGCGGCGGGAGTGCTGGTGCAGAAGCCCGCGCTGCGGCACGTGGATCCGCTGACGGCGATCTGGCTGGGCTGTGTGATCGGCACGGTGGTGCTACTCCCCTGGGCCCCGCAGTTGGTGCACGAGTTGGCCGTTGCGCCCGCGCGGACGGTGATCGATGGTGTGTATCTCGGATTGTTCCCCACCGCAGTGGGTTTCACGACGTGGTCGTTCGCGTTGAGGCGCACCGATGCGGGTCGGCTGACCGCAAGTACGTATGCGGTGCCGGCGGTGTCCACGCTGATGTCGTGGCTGCTGCTGGGTGAGGTCCCCTCGGCGTGGGCGTTCGTCGGGGGCGTGGCCTGCCTGGTCGGGGTCGGGATCTCGCGGCGCAAACCGCGTGCGCGGGTGGCGGTTTCGCAGTCGGAGGTTCGGGCCGCGGCGTAGTGCGTGTCAGTGTGTGGCGCTGGGTGGGGTCAGTTGCTGGCTGCCGATCACCGAGAGCAGGCGGAGTTTTTCGGCGCTTTCGGTGCCGGGGCCGGCGGTGAAGACGAGCAGGGTCTGCTGTTGGTCGGGGTCGTCGAGGAGTTGGCAGTACAGTTCGAGGTCGCCGACGACGGGGTGGCGGAAGTGTTTGGTGCGGGTGTGCCGGATGCCGACCTCGTGTGCGTCCCAGAGGCGGGTGAACTCCGGGCTGGTCTGCTGGAGTGCGCGGACGATGGCGCCGGCGCGTGAGTCCGGTCCGTCGACGGCGTATACCGAGCGCAGTCCGGAGACCAGGACTCTGCTGTGGATCGGTTGTTCGTGGTCGGCGTAGAGGGCGCGAGAGCTTTCGTCGGCGAACCAGCGGTAGATGCCGCTGCGTTGGAGGCCTTCGAAGTTGGTTTGTTCGCCGTCGAATGCGATGTGGACGGGGTTCTGGGCGAGGGTTTCGCCGAGCCGGTTCAGGACCAGGGCGGGGGTGTCCTCGCCGATGCGGTCCAGGATGCGCAGCAGGCCGGGGTTGACGTGGTCGAGGCGGGTGGCGCGGGGTGGGGTGCCGCGTTGGGCCAGGACGAACAGGTGGTCGCGTTCGTCGACGGTGAGTCGCAGGGCGCGGGCGATGGCGGCGAGGATTTCCTCGGAGGGTTGCGGTCCGCGTCCGCCCTCGAGTCGGCTGTAGTAGTCGGCGGACATCATCGCGAGGGTGGCGACCTCTTCGCGGCGCAGGCCGGGGGTGCGTCGGCGGCGGCCGCGTGGGAGGCCGACGTCTTCGGGTTGCAGTACTTCGCGTCGTTTACGCAGGAAGTCGGATAGTTCCTGGTAGTCCATGTCCCCCATTGTTCAGGATCGTGCGGCCGCAACCACTGCTCGGCGAGCAGTGGTTACGGTGGGCCTGGTTGTCGGTCGGGGGTTGTCGGAGTGTGGAGGTATCGAACCGACACAAGGAGTGATGAGATGAAGACGACGGGCAATACGATCTTTCTGGCGGGCGGTACCTCGGGCATCGGTTTGGGGTTGGTCGGCGGCGGGCGCGTGGACCAGTGGGAGCCCGAGGAGGACGTGTACTGGGGTCCCGAGCAGACCTGGCTCGGCGACGAGCGGTACAGCGGCCAGCGCGACCTCGAGAACCCCCTCGCGGCGGTGCAGATGGGTCTGATCTACGTCAACCCCGAGGGCCCCAACGGCAACCCGGATCCGATGAAGGCCGCGGTCGACATCCGTGAGACCTTCCGCCGGATGGCAATGAACGATGTCGAGACCGCTGCGCTGATCGTGGGCGGGCACACCTTCGGCAAGACCCACGGCAACGCCAATGCCGAGCTGGTCGGCCCCGAGCCCGAGGCCGCCCCGCTCGAGGAGCAGGGCCTGGGCTGGAAGAACCCCCAGGGCACCGGTGTCGGCAAGGACGCGATCACCTCGGGCCTCGAGGGCATCTGGACGACCACACCCACCAAGTGGGACAACACGTTCCTCGAGATCCTGTACGGCTACGAGTGGGAGCTCGGGAAGTCCCCCGCCGGCGCCTGGCAGTGGAAGCCCAAGGACGGCGCCGGCGCGGGCACCGTCGCGGACGCGCACGTCGCGGGCGTGACCCACGCGCCGACAATGCTGACCACGGACCTGTCGCTGCGCGAGGATCCGATCTACAAGGAGATCACCAGCCGCTGGCTGAACAACCCGCAGGAACTCGCGGACGAGTTCGCCAAGGCCTGGTACAAGCTCACCCACCGTGACATGGGCCCGAAGGTCCGGTACCTGGGCGCCGAGGTTCCGGCCGAGACGCTGCTGTGGCAGGACCCGATCCCGGCCGTGGACCACGCGCTGGTCGACGCCGCGGATGTGGCCGCGCTCAAGGCCAAGGTGCTCGAGTCGGGTCTGACCGTGGCGCAGCTGGTGTCGACCGCGTGGGCCGCGGCCTCGTCGTTCCGCGGCAGCGACAAGCGCGGCGGCGCGAACGGCGGCCGGATCCGGCTGCAGCCGCAGGCCGGCTGGGAGGTCAACGAGCCCGACGAGCTCGCGCAGGTGGTCCGGGTGCTCGAGGGCATCCGCGACGCGTTCAACGCCTCGGCGGCGGGCGGCAAGCAGATCTCCTTCGCCGACCTGGTGGTGCTCGCGGGTTCCGCGGCGGTCGAAAAGGCCGCCCAGGACGCGGGTTTCGCGGTCGAGGTGCCCTTCCACGCGGGCCGCGGCGATGCCATCCAGGAGCAGACCGACGTGGAGTCCTTCTCCGCGCTCGAGCCCGCCGCGGATGGCTTCCGCAACTACCAGGGCAAGGGCTCGCGCCTCCCGGCGGAGTACCAGCTGGTCGACCGGGCGAACCTGCTGACCCTGTCCGCGCCCGAGCTGACCGTGCTGGTCGGTGGCCTGCGGGTGCTGGGCGCGAACCACAAGCAGACCGCGCACGGCGTGTTCACCGCGAACCCGGGCACCCTGAGCACGGACTTCTTCGTGAACCTGCTCGACATGGGCACCCAGTGGGAGCCCGCGCCCGCCGATGACGGCACCTACCTGGGCAAGGACCGCGCCACCGGCGAGCTGAAGTGGACCGGCACCCGCGTGGATCTGGTGTTCGGCTCGAACTCCCAGCTGCGTGCCCTGGCCGAGGTCTACGCCGAGGACGACTCGAAGCAGAAGTTTGTCAAGGACTTCGTCGCCGCGTGGGTCAAGGTGATGGATCTGGACCGCTTCGACCTGGTCTGAGCGCTGCAGTAGAACGGTGCCCCCGAACCGCACGGGTTCGGGGGCACCGTCGTTTCGGCCGACCGGCACTGCAACCGAATTCGCCGCCGCTGCAACCGATTTCATGTCACCGGGCCGGGCGGAGTTGTCAGTCCAGGCAGAACTCGTTGCCCTCGGGGTCGGTCATCACGATGTGACCCGCGCTCATCGGCGGTTGGGGATCCTCGCGGCGGACCCGTGTGGCGCCGAGCGCGACCAGGCGGTCGCATTCGGCCTCGAGCGCGGCCATCCGTTCGGCGCCCCGCAGGCCCGGTGCCGCACGGACGTCGAGGTGGACGCGGTTCTTGGCGACCTTGTCCTCGGGAACCTGCTGGAAGAACACGCGCGGGCCCGCCCCGCCGGGATCCTCGATCGCCGAGCGGGTGTTGCGGGCCTCGGGCGGAACACCCAGACCCACCAGGAACTCGTCCCAGGCCGCCAGCGGGTCCGCGCCGGCGGGCAGGTTCACCCCGGGCGGGCCGGGGTGGACGTAGCCCAGCGCCTCGCGCCAGAAAATCGACAATGCGCGAGGGTCGTGGGCGTCGAAGGTGATCTGGATGTGGCGGGTCATCGGGCTGCCCCGTGGGTGTGCAGGTACAGATCGCGCAGCAGGGCGACCTCGGACAGGTGGTGGATCAGCTCGCGATGAATGTTCAGCACAAGACTCGCCATCGGTGCGTCGGCAAAGGCCGGCTCCGTCGCACCGAGCGGGACCGCCAGCCCCTCCCGGCCCAGGGCCCGTACCCCGCGCAGCCACAGCTCGAGCTGGGTGTCGAGCTGCTCGAGCGCCTGCGCCGCGGTACCCGCGTAGTTCCAGGTCTCGTACGACGCGGCGGGCGCGCCGAAATGCGTCGCGTTACGCATGGCCAGCACGCCGACGATGACGTGCCCCAGGCGCCAGGCGATCGTGGTGAAGGGCGCCGGATCCGGCTGCGGGAACGCGAAATCGATGGTGAACTCGCCGCTTCCGGCCTGAATGGGCGCACTCGAGGCGCCGCGCGGGCTCACAGTCCACGGTTGCGGTACCGGAGACCAGAAGTACTCCTCGTCGGTCAGCCCCGCCAGCCGGGCGCGCACCTGATCGTTCCAGTGGAGCTCCCACTGCTCGCGCAGCTCCCGGTTCCAGTCCAGTTCGGTATCCATGGCGCCACTCTCGCACGCCATGCGGACAGGATCGGTCCGCTATCTCTGGCACGCTGAACCCATGGACGCGGGCCGACGGGAACGGGACACCACCGAGCGGGTGCTGACCCTGCTGGGGCTGTTGCAGCAGCGTCCGATGTGGACCGGCCCCGAGCTCGCCGACCGGCTCGCGGTCACCACGCGCACGGTGCGGCGCGACGTCGAGCGGCTGCGCGCGCTGGGCTATCCGGTACACGCCTGCCAGGGCACCGGCGGCGGCTACCGGCTCGGCGCCGGACAGGAGCTGCCGCCCCTGCTGCTGGACGACCGGGAAGCGATCGCCACCGCGGTCGCGCTGCTGGTCGGCGCCGGGCGCGCGGTCCCCGACGACGCCGCGCTGCGCGCGCTGACCAAACTCGATCGCGTACTGCCACAACGACTTCGGCACGAGGTACGAGCACTGGCCGGATCGGTGGAATCCTTCGGCACCGACCGCGAACCGGTGGACCCCGAGGCACTGATGACCCTGGCCCGAGCCTGCCGCGACGAGGTCGAGACCGGATTCGACTACCCGTCGGCGGGCTCGCTCGGGCGGCGCCGGGTCGAGCCCTACCGCCTCGTGGCCTCCGACCGGCGCTGGTACCTGCTGGCCTTCGACCTCGACCGCGACGACTGGCGGACCTTCCGCGTCGACCGCATGACCCGGGTCGCCGCCCGCACCTGGCACTTCCGCGCCCGCCCCGCCCCCGACGCGGCCCAATACGTCCAGGAAGGCATCGCCAGCCGCGTCTACCCGCACCGGGCGCGATTCCTGGTGCACGCCCCGGCCGACACCGTGCGCACCCGGATACCCGCGGCCGCCGCGGTAGTCCTGCCACGCGCGCACGACCGATGCGAAATACGCAGCGGCGCAGACAATCTCGACTACGTGCTGATGCACGTGGCACTACTGGGCCACGAATTCGAGGTCCTGGACCCGCCCGAACTGGCCGCGCGCGCCCACATCCTGGCACAACGCCTGCTGGCGGCCGGTGGCGCTCCTACCCAGGAGAAGTAGTAGCGCATGCGCAGGCGTACACCGCGTGGAAAGCTCGGCGCATGTCCGAACGCGCGGCGACCTCGCCGAATCTCACCGACCGGGGCCGCATTCCGGCCGTACTGCGGGTGGTCACCGAACTGATCGCCTGGGTGACCCTGCCCTGGGGCCTGGCGTCCTACTCCCCGATCTGGTCGGTGGTGGCGCTGCTGGTCCTGATCGGGCTGCCCGCCCTGTTCGCCACCCCGGGCGACAAGAAGCAGGTGTCCCGCCCCGTGCCCGGATTCGTGACCATCGCGTTCATGATCCTGCAACTGGCAGGCGCGGTATGGGGTGCGTACCTGGTGCTGCCCCGCTGGGCTCTCGCGGCGGTGTGCGTCCTGGTGGTGATCACCACCGTCGCCGAGATCCCGCGCTGGCGGTGGCTGGCCACCGCCCGGTCCTCGTGACCGTCGCCCGCGCGGACCCGTCCGAGTCCGCCGCCGGCGCATGCGAACTGTCCCAGTGCCTCACGGCCACCGAGGGATCCGCCGACTAGGCTGACCACATGTCGTTGCCGTGGCGTGGTCGGTTCCAGGAAGCCCCCATCACCTGGGAGGAGTTTCTCCAGATCGACGAAGACACACGTCAGACCCTGGAGATCGTCGACGGTTATGTGATTCCGCGCGAGCAACGGGACTCCAAGCATCAGAAGGTGGGAACACGCCTGTCGAATGCACTGGAGGAAGCGGCGGTCGAGGAGATGCGCCGCAATGGGGACCAATATATCGAGACCAACACCGAGACCAGCGTTCTGCTCTGGGAAGTACCGGCGACCGCCCGCATCCCGGATGTCGTGGTCAACCGGTGCCTCGACGACTTCGAGCAGCTCACGGCCGATCAGGCCCTGATCGTGATCGAGGTGGTCTCTAGGTGGTCGCAGCGACGCGATCGCGTTCAGAAACTCGCGGACTACGCCGACGCGGGAATCCCGCACTACTGGATCGTGGAGTTCGACAAGATCGGAGCCGTGAGCATCGACCGTTACCTGCTCCAGTCGCGCGCTCGTGCCTACACCCATCTGGAAACGACGCACCGCGACGGCCATGGTCTGGCCGTAGACGTGCACGTTCCTTTTCGGATCGTCATCGCCTGGGAACAATTGGACATCGCTCCGCGAATGTAGCGCGGGGTCGTCCGATTCCGGGGAAACTCGATGTGGACCGTGCTGGCCGCTACCACATCAGGGTCGTGCCCCCCCCCGCGCGGACCTTGCCGAAGAAGCGGCGGCCGGTGTCGGCGCCGTCGTGGTTGTAGGCGTTCATGATTCGGGCCAGGGCCTCGGCGAGTGATTGCAGGGCGGGATCGACGGTGTCCGGTTCCCAGTCCGCCGGGATGTTCCCGATCGTGACCACGATGCTGCCCGCGGCGGCCTCGACGGTGTAGGTCAGGTCCGCGGGCGCCTGGCGCAGCGGGCTGTGCACGGCCAGCTCGTCCGGGGCGCCCGGGTCGAGCAGGATGCGCTCGAGGGCGATGTCCTGGCCGATCATCTCGGCGATCTGCTCGAGGCTCGCGTGCCGACCGGCCCGGCCGTGGCGGGCGCCGTAGCTGCGGCCGGGATGCTCGTGCCGCGCCCGGCCGCTCTTGTCCAGGATGCGCTCGAGCATGCGCTGGGCCGCGGCGCGCTCGCCCGGGCCGGTGGCGGGATGCTCGATCAGGGTGCGCAGGCGCATGATCCGCAATGATGCACCGACTGCCATTCCACGCCCCTTTCGCAAACCATTCCGCCCGACGCTACCAGCGCCGGCTCACTGCTCGGCCGATCGCTGCGGCAGCGCGCAGGTCATGCCCTCGGCCATCCCCGCCGGGCGCACGCCCAGAGCCTGATTGACCCGGGCGCGCTGATTCTCCCAGGCGATCGCGGCCGCCAGCTCGGCGAACTGGGCCTTGGACAGGGTGGCCAGCAGCTGGGTGCGCAGCTCCTCGAGGTCCAGCGACGCCGGGGTCACCGTCATCGCCTCGGTCAGGGCCAGCACCAGCCGCTCCTGCTCGGTATAGGCGTCGCTGGTCCGAAACCGCGGCAGATCGGTGAGCTGGCGCTCGTTCAGGCCGCTCGAATGCGCCAGCGCCGAACCGATATCGAGACAGAACTCGCACCCCACCAGGCTCGCGGCCTTCAGCTCGGCCAGCTCCTTGAGCCGGGGATCCAGGCGATTGCTCAGCAGCAGCGCGGTCTCGTAGAACCCCACCGCGGCCAGGACCCACGGCCTGCGCACCAGCCAACCGGCCAGATCGGTCCGGTTGCGCCGGGCCCGCGCGAACGCCCGAATGTAATGCCAGATCCGCGTGACTGCGCGCATAACTCTTGCTCCCCACTGAATTCGGCGATGCGGAAGTGCAAGATCACCCTACCGCGCAACGACTACATTCTGTCGTAGTTCCCGCATCGGTAGTCTCCGCGGTAGTCTGAGGAGGTGGGGATCGAGTGGTATTGGGCCCTTGCGCAGATGCTGGCGCGAACAGGAGTTGACGCGGACGACGTATTCGACTTGGTGGATGCATGGATGAAGGGAAAACGGTCGGTGTGGCTACGGACCGCCGTCGACCCGGCGACCGGGCTCACGTCCCTGGTGATCTGGGGCCGCGCCGAGGACGGTCTCCCGCTGTCCGTCTTCGCTCGACGCGTCGGCCACGACATCGAGGTATTCACCGCCGCCTATCTCACCGCCGATCAGGCCACGGACTTCGAGAAGTGGGAGGCGACCCGCAATGACTGATCCGTTCTTGAACATGAGCCCTGCCGAGGTGGCGGCGATGACCGAACGCCTCGAGTTCACCGATGAGCCGATCGAGCCACCGATCGAGACAGGCCCGACCGCCGAGCCGGTTCTCATCCCCCGGTCGGTCAAGCTGACCCGTGACCTCGATCAGGCGTGTAAACACCGCGCCGCCAATCTCGGCATGTCGCAGTCGGCCTATATCCGCTCGCTGATCGAACGCGACATCGCGACCGCCGGGACCACTGCGCAGAGACCGGCGTGGGTGCGCGAACTGCTCGCCGTGATCGCGCAGCACGAGAACGACGAGCAGCGCAAGGCATCCTGAGCGGCGCCTCGGCCCCGGTCACAAACCGCCGAACCACCGGGCCATGGCGTCCCCGAGACCGTCGATGCCCTCGTCCGCGGCCCACGCGACGATGCCGTCCGGGCGGACCAACATCGACGAAAGCGCGCGGGGCTCGGCGGATTTCGCGGTCACCACGCACACCCGGTCGGCCCACGGCTCAGCGATCGCGCGCAGGTCCGGTGAATCGGTCAGATCCAGCAGCAACCCGCGCCCGTCGTGTCCGTGCTCGCCCAGGCAGGTGCCGTCGGCCAGGACGATGTCCGGGGCTGACCCGCCCACCAGCCGGTGGCCCGGGCCCAGGTCGTAGCGGTGCAGCACGCCCGAGATCCGCTTGAACACCGTGGTCGCACCGTCGCGAGTGGCCAGCAGTTCCTCGGTGACCGCCCGCATGGCGCGGCTGTGCGCATCTAGGCGCATGATCGCCACCTGGGCGCGAGTCCATTCCAGCACCCACGCCCCGATCGGATGCCGTTCGGCGGTATAGGTATCGAGCAGCTCCGCGCCCGCGCGGCCCGCCACCACCGCCGCCAGCTTCCAGCCCAGATTCACCGCATCCCCGATCCCCAGATTCAGGCCCTGACCGCCGAACGGCGAATGCACGTGCGCGGCGTCCCCGGCCAGCAGCACCCGCCCCCGGCGATACTCGCGCGCTTGCCGGGTGTTGTCGGTGAACCGGGTCGCCGAATGCACCGCGGTGATCCGCACCGGCACACCCGACACCGCGCGCACCGCCCGCTGCAGTTCCGCGGCGGTGACCGGGGCGGCGCGGTCCGCGGGCGGGCCGTCGAGCTGCACGGTCAGGATCCGCCCGGGATTGGGACCGTGGGCGAAGACGCCGGTCTCGGTGCTGTGCCAGCCGCGCGGCAGGTCCTGCGCACCCGACATCTCCACCAGCGCCTGATGTCCGGTGATCAGGGGATCCACGCCCGGGAATTCGAATCCGGCCAGCTTGCGCACCGCGCTGCGGCCGCCGTCGCAGCCCACCAGCCAGCCCGCGCGAATCACGGTGTCCCCCAGCCAGATCGTCACGCAGTCCGCGTCGTCGGTGAACCCGGTCAGCTCCGCGCCGCGCCGGATCCGCACACCCAGCTCCGCGGCCCGCGCGGTCAGGATCTCCTCGATCCCCTGCTGTGGGATCAGCGTGGCCTCCTCGAGCGGGCCCAGCTCCGCGAACGCGGGATCGGTCAGGTCGATATCGGCCAGATCCAGCCAGATCCCGGCGAAATGCCCGCCCGGAACCGGACCCCGCTCGCGCGGGGACAGATGCGGGGGCACCGGCCCGGCCAACCCGGCCACCGCAGCCCGGTGCCGCTGCACCAGCTGCGGCAGCAGGCCACGACGGTAGAACGCCTGCGCGGTGGGCACATTGATCGCTCCAGCTTTGATGGTCGGGTCCGGCTCGGTCAGCCGCTCGACCACCAGCACCTCCACCCCGGCCAGCCTCAGCTCGCACGCCAGCATCAGCCCGACCGGCCCGGCGCCGACCACCACCACATCGAATGTCTCGGTCATGGATCCCAGGCTGCCCGGCCGCGATTGCATAGGCCTTGCACCCGGCTTGCGCGGCCGCGGTCCGGCGGCCCCTCTGCCGGCTATTGCGAGACCCCAACGGAATTCGTCCGGCAACCGGGGCATTCCGGGCGAGCAGCGCCCGCGACGGCACCCGGACCTCGGTCAGGCGAATACCGCATACATCGAGAACTGTTCGGCCCGAACTATTTTCACCGCGCACACGAAACGGTGCCGGGCATCACATCGGCCACCGATGTAAACGTGCTTTTAACGCAAAACACAGCCCCGCAACGGGATCCGAAGTTTGCTGGACACCGCGATCCAGCAAACTTGCCGGGGCTCACGGACTTTCGCGCACGCCCGAGGACTACGGTATCGGCACACCACCCCGCAGCAAGCTCCGGCGAAAGGCGGCGGCACGATGACCGGGCCGTACCCGTATGACGAGCAGGACACCACGCTGGCCGAGCGGTACGGCAGTGCGGACTCGATCGAATGGCACGGCCAGCGAGTACATCCCATGTACTGCGAACCACTCGGCGCCGACCCGGTCGTGCTGACCCTGACGCTGCAACGGTCCGCGCCGCCGGCCGGAGTCATCGGGCTCGGCATCGGCGTCTCGGTGCTCAGCGGCCACGTCGCCCTGAACGGGCGGCGCCTCCGCGGGGTCGACGTGTGGACCGACGCGATGACCGGCGGGGTCGACATCGAACTGCGCGGGGCCGGACCCGAGGCCGCATTCACCCTCACCCCGGTCTGGATGCCCGCCGACGGCCTGACCGTGTCCTGGATCGGAAACTACGGCGTCCTCATCGACCGCAACCCCGGCCCCGCACGGCCGACACTGCGGTGCAGCACGGGCATCGGCGCCCCCGATTTCACCGAACTCGTCGTCCGGATCGGCGTACGCACCCTCGAGGACGACCGATCCCGCTACCGCGGCGCGCTCTACGACCTCGGCGTGGCCATGCACGGCCGCGGCGACACTGATCAGGCCTGCGCGCTGTGGACCCAGGCCGCGGACTTCGGGCACCTGGGCGCCGCCTACGACCTCGGGGTGGTGCGCTTCCGGCGCGGCGAGCTGACCGAGGCCGAACACTGGTGGCGCGCCGCGGCCGACCACGGCGACATCCGCGCGATGGCCGGGCTGGCAGAAGTGCTGGACCGCACGGGGAATGCGAGCGAGGCCAGGCGATGGCGCGCAGTCGCGAGCGGCATGACGCCAACCTGAACGCACCCGGGCCGAATACGGACAGGCGCCGCATGCGCGGGGCCGACGTGGGGTGCGCGGCCCGACCCCTCGGAAGCCGAGCGACTCAGGGCGCCGCGAAGGTCCAGTGCCCCACCAGCAGTCCGCCACCGACCACCGTCGAGGCCAGCGACGCGCCCCCGAACACCAGCACCCACAGCAGCGCGGGCAGATGCGTCAGCCGCGAGAGCTGATCGGCATCCGACCCGTCCCCACGCACATGCACCCGCTGCAACTCGACCACCGCCCGCAACCCCCCGAACAGTAGGAACCACGCCACCGCATACCCGAACACGCCCTGCACCACCACATTTCCGTACCACGACACCGCGAACACCAGCCCACCCGCGACCACCACGGCCAGTAGCCCGAACAGATTCCGGATCAACAACAGCAGCACCACCAGCGCCGCCACGAACAACCACAGCATCAACGTCAGCCGCCCCACCCCCAGCAGCGCCGCACACCCCAGCCCCAGCAGCGACGGGGCCGGATACCCGGCCATCGTCGTCAAAATCATGCCCGGCCCATACGGTTTCCCGCGCGAGACGGTGACCCCCGAGGTATCCGAGTGCAACCGCACCCCCCGCAGGCTGCGCCCGGTCAGCACCGCCACCAGCGCGTGCCCGCCCTCGTGCGCGATCGTCACCCCCGTGCGCAGCACCCGCCACACCGGCGTATACAGCACCACCGCCAGCGCCGCCGCCGCGGTGGCCAGCACCACCCACAGCGGCGGATGCGCCGACACCAGCCCCAGCCGATCACCCACCGACGACAACGACCCGGCACCTGCGAACCACGACGAACTCACCGCCGTAGGGTATCCGCACCACCGCCCTCGCGCAGACCACACCATCGCCCCGGCCGCAGACGACACCCCACCCGGGAACCACACTCGAGAAGACGGGCATGTTCGCCGCACGTCTCGTGGTCCGGTGCTGCAGGCGGCGGTCGTGGTCGCAGGACTCCGCAGTGGTGAAAATGCAGAGTGTTCTCGCCGGGCGTGGGCTCACGGTCATCCGAATTCGAGCGCCAGTGAGGGTTCCGGCGGCAGATCCCCGTCGGCCCGCATTCGCCCACCGATCGAGCGTGATCGTGCTATCGCAGGAGCCGGTGAGCGACGCCGGGTATCAGTGCGCACACTCCTCGCCCTGATCGCAGGGTACGAGAACGACGGCATCGCAAGGCATCCCGAGCCGACACCGCGCGTGTGGAGGCCGCGGCCGGTTGCCGCGGCCCCCACACCGGCGATACCAGCCGATTCCACGGCACGGGTGAGCGCGGTGGCTCAGTCGCGGCGAGCGACCCCCGAGGTCGGCTCGTCGCGCAGATTATCGATGAACCAGTTCGGGTAGACCGGCGCGGGCGGCATCCCCTCGGCCAGCTCCGCGATCTCCTCCGCGGTCAGCTTCACCTGCGCCGCACCGAGATTGTCCTCGAGCTGATGCAGCTTGCTCGCGCCCAGCAGCACACTGGTCACCGCGGGCTGGGCCAGCAGCCACGCCAGCGCGACCTGGGCGACGGTGGCCGAATGCTTGTCCGCGATCACGCGCATCCGCTCGATCAGCGCGAAACCCTGCTCCTTGTCGTGCGGCAGCAGATCGAAACCCGACAGGCGATTGTCCGGGTCGGTGAGATTCTCGCGGGTGTACTTACCCGAGAGGAATCCGCTGGCCAGCGGGCTCCACACGGTCATGCCCAGACCGTAGCGGCGCATCATCGGAATCACATCGCGCTCGACGTCGCGCCCGACCAGCGAGTAGTACATCTGACCGTGGGTGAACGGCGCGAACCCGTTGGCGCGCTGGATCTCCAGCGCCGCGGCCACCTTCCACGCCGACCAGTTCGAGAATCCCAGATACCGCACCTTGCCCGCGCGCACCACCTCGTCCAGCGCCGCCAGCGTCTCCTCCAGCGGGGTCAGCGGATCCTCCCGATGCACGATGTACGCATCGATCCAATCCGTGCCCAGCCGCTTCAGGCTCTGCTCGATCGACCACAGGATGTGCCGCCGCGACAGACCCGAACGCACCAGCGGGGCCCCGGTGCGGAACCCGACCTTCGTCGCCAGCACAACCTCGTCGCGGCGCGCACCCAGCGCCCGCCCCAGCAGCACCTCCGACTCACCCCCGGCGTACCCGTCGGCGGTGTCGAAGAAATTGATGCCCGCATCCAGCGAGCGGCCCACCAGCTGATCGGCCACCTCCGCGCCAACCTTCGCGACCGCGGCCATATCGGCATTGCCGGAGGTGAATGTCATCGCGCCGAACGCCATCCGCGAAACGATCAAACCGGTGGAACCCAGCTTCGTGTACTCCATGATCATGAACTTAGTGACCCGGACACCCGCGGTCGAGCCCGCTGTCACGAACCGGCCTGCGCGCGAAGCACTCTGCCCGATCCCGCCGCACCACCGACGAGCAGTCCCCAGCGCCGGGCGAACCTCTAGGCTGACGGGCGAACCTCCCCGGAACATCCGGGGAGCCGAGGAGAGGAAGATCCGATGAAGCGCCTGCGATGGGCCGCCGCCGGTCTCGCCGTCCTGGCCGCCGCCGCACCGCTGCTGACCGGATGCACCGAGGTCAAGACCTACCTGAACAAGGGCGGGGAAACCGCCTGCAGCGACTACGTCAAGCAGGACCAGGACACCCAGCGCCTGACGATCACCAAATTCATCCAACAGCAGACCGGCAACAACCACGACCCCGCCGGCACTCAGGTCGACGCCACCATCATCGCGGTGAACTTCCTGTGCAGCAATCAGCGCAACTCCGCCACGCCCATCAAGAACGCCAACATCGCCGGCATCTTCCTGAACCAGTAGGGGCCGCCCGGATACCGGACCGGCTCAGCGCACCAGCTCGATCGCCTTCGCCAGCGCGTCCATGCTCGGCTCGAGCGTGGTGAAGTAGCTGATTCCGAACCGTTCACGGCGCTCGCGCAGCTGACCGGCCATCTGCTCGGGCGTACCCGCCAGCACCGTCGGCAGCTCCTCGATGTCCTGCTGCCCGTCCTCGGGCACGGTCGTGATGAGCCGCGCCCGCAGCACATCCCGTTCGCCCGGCCCCGCGACCGCCTGCAGCAGAATGTTGAATTCGGTGCTCGCGGCCCGGTCCCCGAGCAGCCCGCGCACGTACGCGACCCGCTTGTCGAGTTCCTGCGGCGTGGCCGCGGTGAGCAGGCCACTGTCCGCAGCGCTGCCGCCGGTGAACGCCACGATATCCGCGTGTTCGGCAGCCACCCGCAGGAGCCGGTCGCCCCAGCCCGCGATGAGCAGGCGTGGGCCACCCGGGCGGGCCGGTTGCGGCTGGTACTGCGGATCGGCGCTCGCACTGCGCAGCGTGGCCGCGAATTCCGCGACCTGATCCACGCGCCGGCCCGCACCGGGGAATGCGATACCCGCGCTGTCGAATTCGGCCTTCACATAGCCCGCGCCCAGGCCCAGCTCGACCCGTCCGTCGGTGAGCGCATCGAGCGTGATCGCCTCACGCGCGAGCAACACCGGGTTGTAGAAGGGCACGTTGAGCACGAACGAGTTGACGTGGGCGCGCTCGGTGACCTGGGCCGCGAGCATCATCGCCGGGAACGGCGCCGGCAGGCCCAGATGGTCGGGCACGCTGATCACATCGAAGCCCAGATCCTCTGCCTTGCGGCACTTTTCTATCCAGGCCGCCTTGGACTCGACGGTGAGCATGTTGACGCCGAAACGAAAGGGAAGGGACATAACTCCAGACAACCGGTCCGATGCCCGGCGAATTCCTCCGCCGCCGGGCCGGGTGCGCAATCATGAGAGAGCGCAGGGACTTCCCGGACGACGAGGCTGGTGCCATGCCACTCGCACACACGCTTTCCCAGCAGCGCGCCGCACTGGAACAGGAGTGGGCCCGCTGGGCGAGCCCGCATGCCCGGGCCACCCCGCCCGAGAGCTCGCAGCTGCGCGAGGAGGTCATCGAATCCTGGCAGCGCTCCCTGAACACCGTCGACCCGGCACGCCGCGCCGCACCCGCCGACGACGAGGAGATCGGCTCGCGCTGGGCGCGCTCCCCGCTGCGCGGCCCGGTCACCGCGCTGGCCGACGAATTGCACAGCATCACCGATGATTCCGGATTCGCCGCCTGCGTCACCGACGAGCGCGGCACCATCCTGTGGGTCTCCGGCGGACGAGTACTGCGCCGGCGCGCCGAACAACTCAACTTCGCCCCCGGCGGCCGCTGGGACGAGCAGCACATGGGCACCAACGCGATGTCCCTGGCGCTGTGCACGGGACAGCCCAGCACCGTGTTCTCCGCCGAACATCTCATCGCCGCCCTGCACAGCTGGGTGTGCTACAGCGCGCCGATCAACGCCCCCGACGGCCGCCGCCTCGGGGTCATCGACCTGTCCAGCAGCTGGGAGCGCTCGCATCCGCTGGCCATGGCCACCGTGCGGGCACTGGCGGCAGCGATACAGTCCCAGCTGCCCGCCGACCTGACCACCGGGGCGGCGGACATCCGCCTGGAATGCCTGGGCGCCGCGACCCTGCACCGGGCTGGCACGACGGTGCGGCTCAAGCCCCGCCAGCTCGAGATCCTGACCCTGCTGGCCCTCGAGCCCGCCGGATACACCCCCCAGGCCCTGCACGCCGCGGTCTACGGCGACCGCCCGGTCGCGCCGGGCACCCTCAAATCCGATGTCTCCCACCTGCGCCACGCAACCGGCGGACAGATCACCAGCCGCCGCTACATGCTCTCGCGCCCCATCGACTGCGACGCGCTGGAACTGCTCGACGCCATCGCCGCCGGGGACCTGAGTACCGCGCTGCGGCTGTATAGCGGCCCGCTGCTGCCCGGCTCGGACACCCCCGGCATCGTGCAGTGGCGCGAATACCTGGCGGTGAGCCTGCGCACCGCGGTGCTGGCCAGCGGATCGCCCACGCACGCAGTGCAATACGGCACCCGCTGCGCCGACGACGTCGCGGTACACGAACACGCGCTGCGCCTGCTCGCGCCGGGCGATCAGCGCAGACCCGCCGTGGCCGCCCGCCTGCACGCCGCACTGCACAGCTGAGCGCGCGGTCCGCGCCAACCTTGCGCCAACCCCGCCGATCCACACTGACGCCCGTCCGGATCACTCCGCGGCACGGGCGTCGGGTTGCGTGCGCAACACAACAGTGAGGGCCCGCCCGCGCCGCCGTCGCACCAGAAGCGAGCATCATGATCTACGCCAAGCCCGGAACCAACGGCAGCATCGTCGAATTCGCCCGCCGCTACGACAACTTCATCGGCGGCGACTGGACCGCGCCGGTCGAGGGACGCTATTTCGAGAATCCCTCCCCCATCGACGGCGAAACCTTCTGCGAGGTCGCCCGATCCACCGCCGCCGACATCGAGCTGGCCCTGGACGCCGCCCACGCCGCGGCCCCCGCCTGGGGCGCCACCCCGGTCGCGCGCCGCGCAGCGCTGCTCAACCAGATCGCCGACCGCATCGAGGGCGACCTGGAACGCCTGGCCGTCGCGGAAACCTGGGAGAACGGCAAACCCGTCCGCGAGACCCTGGCCGCGGACCTGCCGCTGACGGTCGATCACTTCCGGTATTTCGCCGGTGCGGTGCGCGCGCAGGAGGGCGGGATCTCCGAGGTCGACGCCGATACCGTCGCCTACCACTTCCACGAGCCGCTCGGGGTGGTCGGGCAGATCATTCCCTGGAACTTCCCCATCCTCATGGCCGCCTGGAAACTCGCACCCGCCCTGGCCGCGGGCAACTGCGTGATCATCAAGCCCGCCGAGCAGACCCCCGCCTCGCTGCTGCTGGTGATCGAGCTGATCGCGGACCTGCTGCCGCCGGGAGTGGTCAACGTGGTCAACGGATTCGGCGTCGAGGCCGGCAAGCCCCTGGCCGCCAGCTCGCGCGTGGCCAAGGTCGCCTTCACCGGGGAGACCACCACCGGCCGGCTGATCATGCAGTATGCGAGCGAGAACATCATCCCGGTCACCCTGGAACTGGGCGGCAAGAGCCCCAACATCTTCCTGCCCGACGTGATGGCAAACGACGATGCGTTCCTGGACAAGGCGATCGAGGGCTTCGTGATGTTCGCCCTGAACCAGGGCGAGGTGTGCACCTGCCCGTCGCGGGCGCTGGTCCACGCCTCGATCTACGACCGGTTCCTCGAGCGCTGCATCGAACGCACCCGCAACATCACCGGCGGCAACCCCCTGGACAGCAGCACCATGATCGGCGCGCAGGCCAGCAACGACCAGTACGAGAAGATCCTGTCCTATTTCGACATCGGCCGCCGCGAGGGTGCCACGGTGCTCACCGGCGGTGAGACACGCAAGGTCGAGGGCTACCCCGGCGGGTACTACATCGAGCCCACCATCTTCGAGGGCACCAACGACATGCGGATCTTCCAGGAGGAGATCTTCGGGCCGGTGGTGTCGGTGACCCGATTCGACACCGTGGACGAGGCGATCGGCATCGCCAACGACACCCTGTACGGGCTCGGCGCGGGCGTGTGGTCACGCGATATGAACACCGCGTACCGGATCGGGCGGGCGTTGCAGGCCGGGCGGGTGTGGACCAACTGCTACCACGCCTATCCCGCGCACGCCGCGTTCGGCGGATACAAGAAATCCGGCATCGGCCGGGAAAACCACAAGATGATGCTGGACCACTATCAGCAGACCAAGAACCTGCTGGTCAGCTACTCACCGGACAAGCTCGGATTCTTCTGATGCCCCGGGACGATTCGCCGGAACCGGTCAGCCGCGTCGGCATCACCGACGCGGCGGCCGCGATGCTGAGCGGCCTGGTCCGTCGGCACGGTCCGGTGATGTTCCATCAGTCCGGCGGCTGCTGCGACGGTAGCTCCCCGATGTGCTACCCGCGCGGGGAATTCCGGGTCGGCGCCGCGGACGTGCTGCTGGGCGAGCTGCCCGGGCGCACCCCGTTCTGGATGAGCGCGGACCAGTTCGAGTATTGGCGCCACACCCACCTCACCGTGGACGTGGTGCCGGGCCGGGGCAGCGGATTCTCCCTGGAGGCGCCCGAGGGCGTGCGTTTCCTGATCCGCTCCCGGCTGCTCACCGACAGCGAGGTCGACTCGCTCGCAGCCAGCCCTCCGCGCACCGGCGCCGAACCGGTGGCCACGGAACCAGATTGAGGCAGTGTCCAGCACGGCCGTCCACTCCGAGCCGGACACCGCCCCGCGCTGCCGCGCCGCCGCCGGATTCGGCGGCGCGGCGGCGACGGTCGGCGAATTCCCTTGCCCCCGAAGCCCATTGGTGATGCGCATCGGCATAGGCCCGCGAGCCGCGGCTGCGCCAGATGTCCGGCACGACCTGCTGGCCACCCGCGTTCGTCTCGCGCCAGCCCGCGGCGAACTCATCGGCCGCCGCGCCGAGCCAACCCTGCGACAGCAGCTCATCGACCTCCCCCGCGGCGCAGGCCAGCGCCGAGCGCAGCGTCTCGGCGACCTCCAGGACGTCCTGGCCGTAGGTGCGGACCGCGTCCGCGACAGGCCATCTGTCGCGGCGCCCTGCTCCGCGGGTTCAGCGACCGGGCAGGAACCGGATCGCGCGCGCCAGCGTCATCAGCATCGGCTGCCAGCGCGACTGCGAAAGCCCCAGGGGCGCATCAAGATTCATCCACCGGGTCAGTACCACCGACTGCGGCTCGGTGAACTTCAGCAGCCCGTCCGGACCGTGGCGGCGGCCCACGCCCGAGATGCCCATGCCGCCCATCGGGGCCGCGGTGGTCCCCCACGCCGGGGCGTAACCCTCATCGATGCACACGGTGCCCGCGTGCAACTGTTCGGCGATGCGCTGCCCCTCGGCCGGGCTCTGCGCCCACGCACTGGCATTGAGGCCGTATTCGGTGTCGTTGGCGCGCGCGATCGCCTCCTCGACGGTGTCGACCGGGTAGATCGACACCAGCGGGCCGAAGGTTTCCTCGCGGCCACACTCCATCTCGTCGGTGACCCCCGACAGCACCGTCGGCTCGAAGAACAGCGGTCCCAGATCCGGGCGCGCACTGCCGCCCGCGAGCACCGTGGCACCCTTGGACACCGCATCGGCCACATGCTTGGACACCGTCTCGAGCTGCGCGGCGGAGATCAGGCTGCCGATATCGGCCGAGAAGTCGTAGGCCGCACCGAGTTTCGCCGCGCGCACCGCCGCGGTGAACTTCTCGGTGAACTCCTGCGCCACCGCCCGCTCCACATACAGCCGCTCGATCGAGATGCACAGCTGCCCGGCGTTGGAGAAACACGCCCGCACCGCCGCCCGCGCGGCCCGCTCCAGATTCGCCCCGCGCGCCACGATCATCGGGTTCTTGCCGCCCAGCTCCGCGGAGAACCCGATCAGCCGGTCCCCGCACTGCCGGGCCAGGGTGCGCCCGGTCGCCGAGGAGCCGGTGAACATCAGATAGTCGCACTCGCGCACGATCTCGGTGCCCACCACCGCGCCGGGCCCGGGCACCACCTGCAGCACCTCGCGCGGCACGCCCGCGCGCAGCAGCAGCTCCGCACACGCCAGCGACGAATACGGCGTCTGGCTGTCGGGCTTGACCACCACCGCATTCCCGGCAGCCAAGGCCGGCAGCGCATCACCGATCGAGAGCAGCATCGGATAGTTCCACGGCGCGATCACCCCGACCACACCCTTGGGCACCGCGCGCACCTGCGCCTTGTTCAGCAGCGGGAACGCACCCGGAACCGCATGCGGGGCCAATAGTTTCGGCGCGACCCGGGAGAAGTACCGGGCCGCGAACATCAGGCCCATGATCTCTTCCTGCGCGGCCCAGCGGGCCTTTCCGGTCTCGGCCTGGATCACGTCCATCAGCTGCTTACGGTGGCGCACCACCAGCGCGCGGAAACGCTCCAGCACCGCCGCGCGCTCACCCGCGGACCGGCCCGCCCACCCCCGCTGCGCCTCCCGCGCCCGGGCGAACGCCGCGGTGACGTCCTCGGCCGCGCCCACCGGCACCTCGCCCAGCGGATTCCCGGTGAACACCTCGGTGATCGTGCGCGATGCGCCCTCGGATGCGGAATCGACCGCGGCGAATCCCCGCAGGCGCTCGAATAGGGCGGGTTCCGGTACAGCCATAGCAGACCTCCTACTTGTGAGTAACCGCGCGATACACACAATCTACCGCGCACGGTCCCGGGCTGCGGACAACTCACGCGGAACCCGACACGGAACCCGGGGGCGTCGCGGCGGCCCGGGGCGGGTCCGGTTGGCCCCCAGGGCAATCCGCGACAGACCGTCGCAAGGACGCCACGAAACCGGCGCCCGGCGTCATCGAATTCTCGCGCGGCGATCGCGAAATCGGGTCGGGTCCGCCACTGCCAGCAACACGGCTCGGTAAATACCTACTACCTGCGCAGTGCGCATAGCTCCGGCGAGATATTACGGTGCGGCAAACTCCTAAGGGGCGCAGGCATATTCGATGTTGCGTTGTCAAATTCGGACCTGCTGGCCGAGTTGAATCGCCAAAATTGACTAGAACCAGTTACATTGTGTCAATGTTGAGAGCGAGGCTGGGTGTCCGAGCCCGCATTCTCGCAATTGCACTCATTCCGAGCCTGGCGTTGCTCGTGATCGGTGTGGGCGCGGCGGGATATCTGGTAAACCAGGGACGACAGCAACAGCAGTGGGCCGACACGCTGCAGAGCAGCCTCGGCCCCGCCAAGGGCCTGGTGGACGCCGTCCAGCAGGAACGGCTGCTGTCGCTATGGCGCCTGGGCGGGGACCGGTCACAATCGCAGGCCCTGGCCACCGCCCGCACCAACTTCAACGCCTCCATCGACGGCCTGGTCACCGTCAACGCCCAGCTCGACAGGGCCAGCTCGGGCAAGATGGTCAGCGTCACCGCCGGAATCGACACCCTCAAGCAGCAACTGCCCGCCCTGCGCGATGGCATCGACGCCGGCATCCTGCCGGTCGACGCGGTCTACACGATCTACAACCGGATTCTCGACGGCGCCTCCCAGGGCACCGCCATCGTCCAGCACAACGCCCCCGACGCCCAGGTCGCCACCGGACTGGCCTACGCCAACCAGCTGCTGTCCGCGCTCGAGGCGTACGCCCGCGCCAGCGCCCTGACCGCCTCGACGCTCGACGGCACCCCGCTCTCGCCCACGCTCGCCACCGAACTGCGCAACTACTCCGGCTACTACCAGGCCGCGATCCTACCGCTGGCCGAAGCCCTGGGCGGCAATGTCGGCACCCAGCTCACCGCGCTGATCTCCACCTCGGCCTGGCAGCAGACCGCGGCCATGCAGCAGGCCGTGCTGACCACCCCGCCGACCAAGAAGACCGCCGAAACCCTCGGTCTCCCACAGTTTCCGATGAGCAAGCAGGACTGGCTCGCCGCGACCGAGCAGGTCTCCCAGGCCCTGCTCGAACAATGGATCGCCCAGAGCAGGGTCAACGAGCGCATGGCCACCGACACCGCCGCGGCCACCATCCACAACGCCCTGGTCGCTGGCGGCAGCGCCCTGGTCATCGCGATCCTGGCCTTCCTGGTCGCGCTGTGGCTGGCCAACCGGATGATCGGTCGCCTGCAGCGGCTGCGCACCGAAACCATCGCCCTGGCCGAGGTCGGGCTACCCGAAACGATGCGCCGGCTGCGCGAGGGCGAACCGGTCGACCCCGAAACCGAGGCCGCCCGACTGGATTTCGGGCGCGACGAGATCGGCTCGGTCGCCAACGCGTTCAACCGGGCGCACACCGCCGCGGTCACCGCGGCCATCACCGAGGCCAAGACCCGCGAGGGCGTGCGTGCGGTGTTCCTGAACATCGCGCACCGCAGCCAGCTGGTCGTGCACCGCCAGCTCGAACTGCTCGACGAGGTCGAGTCCAAGCAGGAGGATCCCGCGCTGCTGGACACCTTCTTCCGGCTGGACCACCTGGCCACCCGTGAGCGCCGCAATGCCGAGAACCTGATCATCCTGGGCGGTGGCCGCCCCGGACGGCAGTGGCGGCGCCCGGTGCCGCTGGTGGAGCTGGTGCGCAGCGCGGTCGGTGAGACCCTGGACTACGCCCGCGTCCACACCGCCCGCATGCCGCAGATATTCGTCTCCGGCGACGCGGTCGCCGACGTCATCCACCTGCTCGCCGAACTGGTCGACAATGCCACCTCCTTCTCCCCGCCGCAGTCGCGGGTGGACATCACCGCCAACCGTGTGGGCAAGGGCATGGTCGTGGAGATCGCCGACCAGGGCATGGGCATGTCCCCCGAGGACCTCGAGCGGCACAACGAGATGCTGCGCAACCCACCGGATTTCGGTCTCGCCGCACTGACCGCGGACTCCCGGCTGGGACTGTTCGTGGTCGCGCAGCTGGGCCGCCGGCACGCGATCACCGTGCGGCTCGCCGACTCCGACTACGGCGGCATCCGCGCGATCGTGCTGGTCCCCACCGCACTGATCACCACCGAGGCCTCGGTCGCCGACCACCTCTCCGACCGGATGCCCGTCCGGCGTATCCCCACGGCATCGGTGACCGGCGAAATGCCTTCCGTGGCAGGAGAACTCACCGCTTCCTCGGCGGTCGCCATCGCGCCCCGGCCCGCGCCCGACGAGCGACCCGAGGACGACTTCGCGGCGTTCGAGACGCACTCCCCTCGCGACGAACGCTCCTACCTCGGCGAGGCCACCCGCTTCGAGGCGCCACCGCACCGCGACGAGTACCCACGCTCCGAGGAGGCCGCACGCGCCGACACCGCCGCGCGTGCAGCGGATTCGGCGCACCTTGCCGAGCTGCGCCGGGCGGCGACCCCCCGCCGCGCCGACAGCCCGCGCCCCGAGACCCCGCACACCCCCGGCGACACCCGCCCGCCGCTACCGCGCCGGCGCCGCCAGGCCAGCCTGGCCCCGGAGCTGAGCACTTCGCCCGAGCAGCCCCCGACTCCCGCGGCCGCGCCCACCACCCGGTCCGCGGAGCAGGCGCGAGATCTCTTCTCCGCCATCGAGAACGGAACCCGTCAAGGGCGCCAGGCCCCACCGGACACCGGCAGTATCCGGCCCGGCGGCAACACATGGGACGAACAGGAAGGCGAAGGTGACTACTTCCCACGCAGGTGACCTGAACTGGCTGCTCGACGACCTCGTCGAACGCCTGGCCGGAGTGCGCTACGCGGTGGTGCACTCCACCGACGGCCTGGTGCTGGGCCGGTCCACCACGATGAACCGCGAAGACTCCGAACACTTCGCGGCCATGTCCTCCACCCTGTACGGCCTGGCCCGCAGCGCCGGCAGCCGGTTCGACGGCGGCGGCGTCCGCCAGGCGGTGATCGAACTGGACCGCGCGATCCTGTTCGTCACCGCCGCCGGCAGCAACGCGTGCATCGCCCTGCAGGCCAACGAGAACGCGAACCTGGGTATGGTCGCGTACGAGATGAACCTGACCGTGCAGCGTGTGGGCAGCTACCTGTCCACCACCGCGCGACAGGGCATGGCCGAACACGTGGAGTATCGATCGTCATGACGCAACACGGTCAGTCGTGGTACGACGACGCGGCGGGCCCGCTGGTCCGCCCCTACGCCGTCACGCGTGGCCGCACCATCGGGGCGGGACACGAACTGGACATGCTCACCCTGGTGGTGACCGCCGACCGGGCGCCGGCCATGCGGCGGGCGGAGCCGGAATACGCGGAAATCATCGAGCTGTGCCGCAAGCCGATGTCGGTGGCCGAGGTCTCGGCCCTGCTGAAACTGCCCCTGGCCGTGGCGAAAATCCTCGTCGGTGATCTAATCAGCGAGGGGCACTTGATTTTCCGGGCGCCCACTCGAACAGACGCCGGGCCCGGCGACCTGACCGTCCTGCGCGCCGTCCTGGCCGGAATCCGAAAGCTCTGAGCAACGTGCCTGAAATGTCGTCCGCGGCGGGGCTCGCCGCGTCGGTCAAGATCCTCGTCGCCGGTGGCTTCGGCGTCGGCAAGACCACCATGGTCGCCTCCATCAGCGAGGTCGCGCCCCTGCGCACCGAGGAACTCATCACCGAACTGTCCACCGGCGTCGACGATCTGTCGGGCGTGGAGGACAAGAAAACCACCACCGTCGCACTGGATTTCGGGCGCATCACCATCGACCCGAGCCTGGTGCTGTACCTGTTCGGCACCCCCGGCCAGGACCGATTCTGGTTCCTGTGGGACGAATTGGCGCGCGGCGCCCTCGGCGCGGTCGTCATCGCCGACACCCGGCGGCTCGAGAACTCCTTCGCCGCCATCGACTACTTCGAGCGGCGCGGGCTGTCCTTCGCCGTCGCGGTCAACTGCTTCGACGGCGCCCCCGTCTACACCCCCGACGAGGTCCGCGAGGCCCTCGACCTGGACGCGCACCAACCGGTAGTGCTGTGCGACGCCCGCGACCGCGGCTCGTGCAAGACGGTGCTGATGACCCTGGTGGAACACCTGATCCAGCAGGCCTCCGTCGGCGTGGGCTGAGCCGCGGGCCGCCCCGGCCGAACGACCAGCGTCAGCAGCCGGCCAGATCGACCTCGGCGAACGACCCGATCCAGCGATGCGGCGGCCGAGGGGAATTCGGTTCCCCGGGCCGGGTCACACCCAGCACCTGCCAGCCCGCCGCGCTCGCCGCATCCAACTCGTCCGGATGATCGGACAGGAACAGGATCCGGTCCGCGGGCGTCCCGATCGCCCCGGCGATCTTGTCGTACGAGGCGGATTCGCGCTTGGGCCCCGCGGAATTCAGATCGAACCAGCCGCCGATCAGCGGCGACAGATCCCCGCCGCGGGCGAAGGTGAACCAATCCTGTTGATTGCGTACCGAACCCGAGGAGTACACGTGCAGCGCCAGGCCCGCCGCATGCCAGGCGGCCAGCGCGGGCGGGGCATCCGGGAAGAACTCCCCGTGCAACGCCCCGGAACGAAAACCCTCCGCGCAGATCGTGCCCTGCGCCGCCTTGAGCGGTGCGGCCTTCACATCGGAATCCAGCCACCCGCACAGGATCTCCGCGACCCGCGCCGCATCGGCCGCGGGCTCGCCCGCCAGCTCACGCGTCCCGGACAGCACCGCATCGGCCGGGCCGCCCCGGTTGTCCGCCAGCCACTGCGGCAGGTGGGTACGGGTATAGCCGTACAGATCCTCGCGCACCGAGGCGGTCGGGCTCGTGGTGCCCTCGATATCGACGACGATCGCGCTGATCACGACCCCACCTCGCCGCAGCCGCGCCGTGTCACGCGCTGACGAGTTCGTCGAGGGTCGGGAAGTTCGCCCCGATCCTGTTGCCGGTGAAATCTCCCACCCAGCCGTCCTCCTCCTCGAAGAACCGGATCGCCAGGAAGTCCGGCCGTGAGCCCATGTCGAACCAGTGCCGCGTGCCCGCGGGCACCGACACCAGATCCCCGCCCTCGCAGACCACCGCAACGACCTCACCGTCCAGGTGCAGGTAGAAGCAGCCGCGCCCGGAGGCGAAGAAACGCACCTCGTCCTCGGCGTGCCGGTGCTCGGACAGGAACTTCTCCCGCGCCGCCACGGCCTTCTCGGGCCACTGCGGATCGTTGTCGTCCGGATGGATGCGCGCGACATCGATGTGCTTGTAACGGCCGTCACTGTTCACATCGCCTATCCGCCCGGCGTATTCGGCGAGAATCTGCTCGGTCGGCGCTGCCGCGACGCCGGGGGCGACCGGCCAGCGATCGAAAACGATCCCGCGGCGGGACAATTCGGCCCCGATCGCCGCCGGATCCTCGGTACGCAGCACCACCGCGCCCGCATCGGTATCGGACATCACTTGCAGCAGAGTCATTGTGGTCTCTCCTCACACACCCGGGTCGGCGCCGACGATACGGCGCCCGCTCAGTGTTACCAGCTCGCACATCGCCTCGAGGCATTCCGCCCGATCGCGTGCCTGCGCCAGGCCCGCACCCCACGCGGTGATGCCGTGCCCGGCGATGAACAGCACCGGCGGCGCCGCCGGATGCTCGATCAGATACCGCTCGATATCCGCGCCGATGCGCGAAACGTCCGGATGGTTCGCGAACACCGGAATATCGATGATTTCCGCAGCCCCCAGGCCCTTGATGAGCTCGTATCCGGTGAACCGCAACGTCGCCGGGGCATCGGCAGCACGGGTGCCCAGGGACGCGCTCACCGACGCGCCCGACCGCGGCGCCTCGCTGTCCGGTCGCGCCACCGCGCCACCGGAATCCGTGGTACCGGCCTCCGCGGGTGCCGTGATCGACTGCACGGTCGCATAGGGAGGATGCACGTGTACCACCGCCTCGGCGCCCGTGGCGCGGTAGATCGCGGTGTGGATCGCAGTCTCCGCCGAGGGCCTGCGAAGGCCCGAAATCTGCTGTGAGTCGGCGATATTCACCGTGACCATGTCGGAAGCCCCGAGCTCGCCCTTGGACAGCCCGCTGCCGGTGACAACGGCGGCCTTGCCGGCGCGCACGGAGATGTTTCCTGCCGTGCCCGGCATCCAGCCGCGCCCGTACAGTCCACGCGCGAGGTCGGCAATCGACTGTGCCGCAACCAATTCCGTCTCTGCACCGGCATCCTCGACGCCCCCTCGCACCACCGATCCCGCCGGCGATTGCGAGGCCATGTGATCACGCTCTGCGGCAGGGTCGCGCCCGATGACCGTGCCGCTGACGACCCCGTTCTCCGTGACAACGGCGGTCACCAATTCGGGTGGCGTCACATCGAATGCGGGATTGAACACCGCGGTGCCCGCAGGAGCGGTCGCCACTCCCGCCACTTCGGTGATCTCCTTCGCAGCACGTTCCTCCACGACGATCTCATCACCGGTCGCGGTCGCGAGATCCCGCGTCGATTCCGGCGCGACCACCACGAACGGGATGCCGTGGTGGTGCGCGGCCAACGCCAGCGCGTACGTGCCGATCTTGTTCGCGACCGACCCGTCGGCGGTGATGCGGTCCGCCCCGACCACCACGCAGTCCACCTGCCCGGTCCGCATCGCCCACGCCGCGGCCGTATCGATGGTCAGCCGATGCGGGATCCCCGCCTCGGCCAGCTCCCATGCGGTCAGTCGCGCACCCTGCAGCAGCGGCCGGGTCTCGTCCACCAGCACCGATTCGATCGCCCCGCGCTGCGCCAGCACCCGGATCGCGCCCAGCGCGGTGCCGAACGCGGCCGTCGCGAGCCGGCCGGTATTGCAATGGGTCAGCATCCGCAGCGGCCGATCCGGGCACACCCGCTGCACCAGATCCGCCGCATGCGCCGCCGCGGCCCGATTGACCCGGCCATCCTCGTCGAGCATCGCCATCGCCTCCTCGAGCACCGCCGTCGCCCCGTCCGGGAGCCTGCGCAGCGCCCGGCGCACCCCCCACGCCAGATTCACCGCGGTCGGGCGCGCGGAGGCGATCCGCTCGGCCTCCGCCAACACCCGCGCCTCGTCACCGGCGTGCGCGAGCGCGGCCAGCACCACCCCGAAGGCCCCCGCCACGCCGATCGCGGGCGCGCCCCGCACCGCCAGCGTCGCGATCGCCTCGATCACCCCGTCGACCGTGGTGATCCGCAGCGAACGGACCTCGCGCGGCAGCGCCCGCTGATCGATGATGACCAGCGCGCCATCGACCCACGCGATCGAACTCTCACCCATCCGCACAACCCTCAGCCCTGAACCCGACACTGCAGTAATCAACGGTATCGAACCAGGCCGCCGAATCGCCCACCAGGTTTACGCGCACGCCGATCGCCATACCAGCGCCCGGCAGCTCGAACACCAGCCACCAGGCGAACCCGTCGCGTGTCAGGCCGCGTGACGGATGAATTCGAGGATCAGCGGCAGATCGGCAGTGGTCAGCGGACGGGCCGCCACCCCGGACACGTCGCGTTCGATCAGCGAACGGATATATGCGGACTGCGTGAGCCCGAGTTCGACCGCCCGGGCCTTGCACTGGCGATCGAGTTCCGGGGTGAGTTTCACCGAGCGCGGAATGGTTGCCCCGCTCGTCTCGACGCCGAGTGACTGCGGAGTGACTTCCTGCGCGTCACGCGGGTCCACGGACGCCATGACGCGTTCGGTGAGCGCGGCGATCTCGTTGATGCTCATGTCGTCGAAAGGGTCAGTCATTGCGGTGCTCCCATCGCTCGTGCTCCGCGATCAATTCGCCGGTGGGTAGGAAAGCGTTGATGACATAGAGGTCGGGCCCGTCAATGCGCGCCAGGATCACCAGTAGTCGCCCGTCGTCGCCGCGCCCCATCAGCACGGCTGCCTTCAGGCCGGTGGCGTCGTCGACTCCGGGCAGCATCCGCATCGGCCGTTGCCCGGCCAACCATGCGCTGACCAGGTCGTATACGTCGTCGATCTCTATGCCGGAGCGCGCCAGCAGTGCTGCCAGGCCCCAGAACCATGTAATCCCCACACCTACGAGACTACAGTCAGACTACCGCAGGTCAAGACGCCGTTCAGGGGATGTGATCAGCGGTGAAGATCATCGACCACAAGCGAGCAGTTCGGGCCTGCATCACGAGCTCAGCGGTTGGCCCGCCGTGTCCGGACCGGACAGAGATCGCCCGGCCACGACATGCCTATGCCCGCGCCGACGGCAGGGACTGGTTGATCAGCAATCGCGCGGCCTTGGACACCCGGGTGGCATCGCCGGTCACCAGGCGGTCCTGCAGCAGGCCACGGATGCCCGAAATCAGCAGGGTCGCCGTGGATCTCGGGTCCGGCATGGTCGAATCCAGCTCGCCCAGCACCTTGGTCAGGGCGTCGATCAGTACGTATACCGCGTCGTTCGCATAAGCCGCGAAGGGGCTGGCGGGCACCGAGGCCACGCCCAGCACCTGCAGCAACACGCTGGTGCTGCGGACCCAGTCGCTGGTGGTGTTCACGCAGAACGATTCGATCAGGCGGCGTCGCAGCATGTCGATGTCCTCGACGTCGAAGAACAGGCCCGCGATATCCGGGCGCTGGGTCTCGAGGGCTGCGACCAGCATCTGCTCCTTGCTGCCGAAGTAGTGGATCAGCATGCGCGAGCTGGTACCGAGGTAGTCCGCGAGCGGTCGCAGCGACAGCTCGGTGAGGCCGCGTTCGGCGATGTAGGCGATGACTCCGGCGAGCAACTCTGCTCGGCGAGCCTGGTCGAGAGGGCGTGGCACGGGTTGACTGTAGCGCCCGCTACAGGTATCCATTAACGCCATGGGTGTAACAACTGCTTCACATTCGCCGCGCGGCGTCGTTGTCACGGGCATGGTCACCACGACCAGCCTGGCCCCCGACCTCGCGGGCACCTGGCCGGCGCTGCTGGCCGGTGAGAGCGGAATCGGCCCGCTCACAGACGATTTCGTCACCAAATACGATCTGCCCGTACGGATCGGCGGCAAGCTCAAGCAGCGCCCCGGCGAGCACCTGACCCGCATCGAGCTGCGCCGCCACTCCTACGTGCAGCAGATGGCGCTGGTGCTGAGCCGGCAGGTGTGGGAGGAGGCCGGCAAGCCCGACGTCGAGGGCGAACGGCTCGGGGTGGCCATCGGCACCGGCCTCGGCGGCGGCGACACCATCTACGACGCGATCCACGCGATCGAGCAGGGCGGCTACCGCAAGATCCACCCCCTGACGGTGCCCATGGTGATGCCCAACGGCTCCGCGGCCCGCGTCGGGCTCGAATTCGGCGCCAAGGCGGGCGTGTACGCGCCCACCTCGGCCTGCGCCTCGGGCGCCGAAGCCATCGCGCACGCCTGGCGCCTGATCGCCACCGGCGAGGCCGATGTGGTGATCGCCGGAGGCGTCGAGGGCCACATCGAGGCGATCCCGATCGCCAGCTTCGCGATGATGCGCGCGATGAGCACCCGCAACGATGCCCCCACCGCCGCGTCGCGCCCCTTCGACCGCGACCGCGACGGCTTCGTCTTCGGTGAGGCCGGGGCGCTGGTGGTGCTCGAATCCGAGGAGTTCGCCGCCGCGCGGGGTGCGCAGGTGCACGGCCGCATCGTGGGCGCAGGCATCACCTCCGACGGCTTCCACATGACCGGCACCGACCCCGAGGGCGGCGGCTCGGCGAACGCGATGCGCAAGGCAATCGACTTCGCCGGGCTCACTCCGCAGGACATCGGCCACATCAACGCCCACGCCACCTCCACCCCTGTCGGCGACGCCTCGGAGGCCATCGCCATCGCCAAGGTCGCCCCGCACGCGAGCGTCTACGCACCCAAGGGGGCGCTCGGGCACTCCATCGGCGCGGTGGGCGCGCTCGAGGCGATCCTGACCGTCTGCAGTGTCCGCGACGGAATCGTCCCGCCCACACTGAACTTCGAGAATCCCGACGACGGCGTCGAGCTGGATATCGTGCACGGCGAAGCCCGCAAGCAGGACATCTCCTATGCGCTGAGCAATTCGTTCGGTTTCGGCGGACACAACGTCACCCTGGCCGTCGGCCGCGCCTGAGCGCGTGCGCATCCCGGGGCCCGCCGCCCCGGGATGCGCACATAGAACTTGTTTCAGTATTGTTCCGGCATGGCCTTCGTGATCGACGAGAGTGTGGAGATCGACGCCCCCGCCGCGGCGGTGTGGCAGGTGCTCACCGACTTCCCCCGGTACGGCGAATGGAATCCGTTCTGCGTCTCGGCGCAGACGACGCTGGAACCGGGCGCGCCGATCGACATGCGGGTGAAGCTGATCGGCCCCAAGGAGCGCGCGCAGCGCGAATACATCCGCTCGGTCGAGCCCGGCGCCGGATTCAGCTACACCATGAAGCCGATGCCCCTGGGCGCCCTGCACAGCCTGCGCTCACACACCCTGACCCCGCTGGGCGACGAGCGCTGCCGCTACGACTCGCATTTCGAGCTCGCCGGCTGGCTGCTCCCGGTCGTCACCGGACTGATGGGCGCGGCCCTGCGCCGCGGATTCGGTGAGATGACCGCCGCAGTCGCCACCCGGGCCACGCAACTCTAGGGCAACCGGCATCGAGCGCAACACCGCACCCGATGCCGTCTTGCGGTGGCGCCCGGCGGAATTCGGTCGAATCGTGCGCGACACAGTAGGTTCGCCTACCGTGGACCTCGGCCCTGGGGGCTCGGGGTCCATCGGGCCCGCGATGCGCCGCCGGATCGTCCGGCCGCGAGGGCAGATCGGCCATGCTCGCACGAACCGAGAGAAGGTCACGAACGGTGTCTCGAACGACCGGGGGCGCGTTGGCCGCCGCCGTCACATCAGCTGTCATCGCCGCCGGGCTGCTGACCGGGTGCGGCTCGAGTGGCGGCTCGGCCGCCGCGCCATCCACGGCAACCCCTGTCTCGCAGGCGCATTCGCAGGCGACCGCGGCGCCGATCGCCAGCGGTGAGCCCAGCCCGGCCGCCTGCGGAGTCGACCTGTCCTCCCCCGCGGTGGCCGCCGCGGTGCGCCGCCAGCCCACCGAACCGGCCACCCACAGCGCCTGGGACACCGACCCGAAGACCTTCGAGGGCAATTTCAACCCGTGCGCGACCCTGTCCACGGCGATCATCACCATCCAGGGCGCGACCGGCAGCTCGCCCAACCAGGCCCTGATGTTCCACAAGGGCACCTATCTCGGCACCGGGACCTCCAGGGCGTACGGCTTCACCAGCCTGGACACCGCGACCACGACCGACGACACCGTCGTGCTGGACTACAAGACACCCGGCAGCTGCAACGCCTGCGCCGACGGCACCGTCTCGCACGTCCAGTTCCATTGGGACGGAACGCATGTGGTGATGACCGGCAAACTGCCGAGCTACTGACCGGGCCCGGCCGGGGCGCGCGGCCCCGGCCGGATCGGTCTCAGGCGTTGTTGAGCTTGTTCAGCCGTTCGCACGCGGTGAGGTACTCCTCGATGAGGCGCTGCATCACATCGGCGGTGCGCTCGACCTTGTTCATCATGCCCACGACCTGGCCGACGGGGTTGAAGTTGACGTCCTTGGCGGCCTCGGGATAGCGGTGCCCGCGCTTGACCCCGTCCAGCGCCACCATCATCTGCAGCGGCATCGGCAAGGGATCCGGCGTCTCGGCGCTCTCCCACGCATCGGTCCAGTCGTTGCGCAGCATCCGGCACGGCTTACCGGTCCACGACCGCGAGCGCACGGTGTCGTGGCTGGTGGCGTCGATATAGGTCTGCATCTGCGCGGGCGGCACGTTGGCCTCCTCGACCGTGAGCCACAGCGACCCGGTCCAGGCGCCCGCCGCACCCATCGCCAGCGCCGCGGCAATCTGACGGCCGTTGCCGACCCCGCCCGCGGCCAGCGCCGGCATGTCGCCGATCGCGTCGATCACCTGCGGCCACAGCACCAGCGAGGAGATCTCCCCGCAGTGCCCGCCGCCCTCGGTGCCCTGCATGACCACGAAGTCCAGGCCCGCGTTCTTGTGGTTGAGCGCGTGCTTGACCGAGCCGCACAGCGCGCCGATGAGCCGGCCCGAATCCTGCACGGTCTTGATGACGTCGTCGGGCGGGGTGCCCAGCGCGTTGGCCACCAGCTTGGCCTTGGGGTGGCGCAGGATGACCTCGACCTGCGGGGCCGCGGTGGTCGCGGTCCAGCCCAGCAGCTGGTTGTGATGCTCGCCCTCGGGCAGATGCGGGACGTTGTGCTCGGACAGGATCTTCTCGGCGAAATCGCGGTGGCCCTGCGGGACCATCTGTGCCAGTTTGGCTTCCAGCTCCTCGGGGGTCAGGCCCTCCACGCCCTTGCCCTCGTACTTGGACGGGATGACCAGATCGACGCCGTAGACGCCGTGCACGTGCTCGTCCAGCCAGCTCAGCTCGACCTCGAGCTCCTCGGCGGTGAATCCGACCGCGCCGAGCACGCCGAGCCCGCCGGCGTTGCTCACCCCGGCGGCGACGTCGCGGCAGTGGGTGAAGGCGAAGATCGGGACGTCGATGCCCAGCCGTTCACAGATCTCGGTACGCATGGGGTGGTGCACTCCTTTTGTCTTGCGGCGCTGACCGTGCGGCGCCACCTAACACTAGAACACGTTTCATATCAAGGCTAGCGATTCGGTGGACACGACGCGAGTGTCAGTCCATGAATATGGCCATGAAATGCCTCGATAGGCTGATCTTCACAAGATTTCAGCGAACGACCGTACACTGAAATCGGCGGGCAACCCGTTCTAGTTTTCGGCCGCGGCGAACTTGTCGGCGGGCTATGCGAACATATGTTCGTGTCGACTCGAAGGCTCGCGCCCCAGGAAGGTTCATCCGGCGGCCGCGCCGAGGCCACGATCCTGCACGCGGATCTCGACTCGTTCTATGCCTCGGTCGAGCAGCGTGACAATCCTCGGCTGCGCGGTCGGCCGGTGATCGTGGGCGGCGGGGTCGTGCTGGCCGCGAGCTACGAGGCCAAGGCGCACGGCATCCGCACCCCCATGAACGCCCGGCAGGCGCTGCGGCTGTGCCCACACGTGATCGTGGTGCCGCCGCGCATGTCCGCCTACGCCCAGGCCAGCAAGCTGGTGTTCGAGATCTTCCGCGACACCACCCCCGAGGTCGAGGGCCTGTCCATCGATGAGGCGTTCCTGGATGTCGCCGGGCTGCGCCGGATCGCGGGGCCCCCGGTCGAGATCGCCGCCGCGCTGCGGTCCCGCGTGCGCGAGCAGGCCGGGTTGCCCATCTCGGTCGGGGTGGCCCGCACCAAATTCCTGGCCAAGGTGGCCAGCGCGGTCAGCAAACCGGACGGGCTACTGCTCGTCCCGCCCGGGGGCGAGCTGGATTTCCTGCATCCGCTGCCGGTCGAAAGGCTGTGGGGCGTCGGCGAAGTCACCGCCCGCGCGCTGCACGAGCGCGGCATCACCCGGGTCGGGCAGCTGGCCGAGCACGGCGAGCGGGCCCTGGCCTCGATCCTGGGCCCGGCCGCCGGGCGACATCTGTACGCGCTGTCCTGGGCCCGCGATCCGCGCCGGGTCGACACCGGGGTGCGCCGCCGTTCCATCGGCGCCCAGCGCGCCCTGGGCTCGGGCCCGCACACCGATGTCGAGCTCGACGCCTACCTGCACGGCCTGGCCGACCGGCTCGGGCACCGCCTGCGCGCGGCCCATCGCCGATGCCGAACCGTGGTGCTGCGCCTGCGTTTCGACGATTTCAGCCGCGCCACCCGCTCGCACACCCTGCCCGAGGCCACCGACACCGGCGCGGTCCTGCTGCGCACCGCGCGCACCCTCCTGGCCGCCGCGACCCCGGTGATCCACGAGCGCGGCCTCACCCTCATCGGCCTGTCCCTGACCAATCTCGGCGACACCGAGACCCTCCAGCTCCCCCTGCCCTTCGAGCCGCGCCCCGACGCCACCCTCGATGCCACCCTGGACCAACTGCGCGCCCGCTTCGGCGCGGGCACCGTCACCCGCGCGGCCCTGCTCGGCCGCGGCGAAGGGCTGTCGGTGCCGCTGCTACCGGATTGATCCAGCCATCCCCGGTGCTCGCCCGAACTCCGGCCGCCGGACACCCGCACGGCGGCCCGGGGACAGCAACGGCGACACGGGCACCACCACCACGGGCGGACTACACCTCGCCCGCGCCACTGCGCCGCCGGAAAATCTGCTGATCAGAGCGTTGCCGATCGCGCTAGCGCCGGATCTGCCGAGATTGGACCTTCTCACAGGCCGCATCGACCCCGCCACCGAGCCGCGAGATTGCAGGTTCGGAAGGCGATCATGCTGGCTACCGGCAGCTCAATGGCCACCCGCGCTTTCCGGTCCGGCACGCTCGACGAGGTGCCTACAACGTGCTGTGCCAAGCTGTCCAGGATGAACGCGAGCTCAGCCTCGAACGCTAATTCTTGATCTATCCGGGGAGGGTCCCCGTTATGGCCAAAGCCAATGTCGGCCTGTTCTTCCAGCACGGCGCCGACCAGCGGGCTACGGCTCAACAGCGAGGGCGGTGGGCCACCGTTACTATGCGCGTTCACTTTTCGCAAATGCGTACGGTGTGCGCTAGCGTGGCACGGCCGGGTTCCCGGCACCGGCGGGGAGGAGTCTCGATATGGCGTCAGTGTCAGCCATCGCGCACAGCGGCCGCTCCGAGGTTGAGTGGGGCGAGCAGTCGCGGTCGGTACGGGAACGAACCGTGGAATCCAACCCGCGGATCGGGCAGCTGATCGCGACGCGCGGGCCAGCCGACATCCGCGCGGCGCGCGATGCCAAATTCCGGTACAGGCGGGAACGCATCCTGGACGGTCTGCACGCGCGATTATGTGACGCCGACCCGGGCCTAGGCTGAGCGATGCACAGGCGCCGTGAAGACTGGCGAGTCGCGACGCATGATGACGAAATGGCGGCCCACACAGGCGGATTCGGTGTTGTGCTGCACGGCCGTGAGACCGAACTGGAGTGGATCGATACCCTGCTCCGCAACGCCGAAACCGGGCAGAGCGGCACCATCGCGCTCAGTGGTGAAGCGGGAGAGGGGAAGACCGCCCTGCTGGACCATGCTGCCGCTACGGTGGACGACACCTGGCAGATCCTGCGCTGCGTCGGCGTGGAGACCGAGTCCGAACTATTGTTCGCGGGCCTGCAATGCCTGGTCGGGTCGGCCGTCGGCGGTGTCGGTGGCCTGCCGATCGGCAATCTGCCCGACATTCAGGCCGCGGCCTTGCGCGCCGCGATCGGGTTGGCGTCCGCGGCTATGCCGGTCGACCGCTTCCAGGTGGGCCTGGCCACGCTGTCGTTGCTGGCTGAGCTGTCTGCGTCCGGACCCGTTCTGTGCCTGATCGACGATGCGCAGTGGCTGGACCAGGCCACCGCCGATGCGCTGCGTTTCGCCGCCCGTCGGCTCGGCGCCGAGGGTGTTGTCATGCTTTTTGCCGCGCGCACCGGGTTCACAGTGCCGGGCGTGCGCACCCTGCACCCCGTGCCGCTCGCCGAAGACGCCGCTCGGCGACTGCTGGGCGAGCGGTGGCCGCAGCTGGAAACCGAAGTACTGGAACGCATTCTGGCCGAGGCAATGGGAAATCCGTTGGCGCTGTTGGAGCTTCCGCGCATGGCCCCGGATATGCCTCGCGTGGGCCCGCTCCCACTGCCGGCCCGGCTGCGCGCCGGATTCGAGCGGCGCATCGCGGAGCTGTCCGGACCGGTGCGCACCGCACTGCTGGTTGTCGCCGCCGAGGAGACCGGCGATCTCGGTTTGGTGCTGCGCACGCTGAGGGAACTGGGTCTCACCGAACGGGCACTGGCGCGGGCGGAATCCTCCGGCATCGTGGTCGTCGACCACGGGGCAGTCCGTTTCGGGCATCCACTGCAACGCGCCGCCGCTTACCACAGCGCCGATTTCACCGAACGGCGCGCCGTGCACGCCGCACTCGGCACCGTTCTGTCCGACGACCCCTACCGCCGCGCATGGCATCTGGCCGCCGCCACCTCGGGATCAGATGAAACCGTCGCCGCCGCAATGGAAACCGCGGCCGAGCACGCACAGCAGCGGGCCGGATACTCCGCGGCGTCCACCGCCCTGGAACGTGCCGCGCAGCTTACTCCCGAACCGGAGCGGCGGGGCGTGCGGCTGGTGCAGGCCGCCGAATGGGCGGCCGAAGCGGGTCGAACCGATCGCGCGCTGCGGTTGGCGCAGGCCGCCGAACGGCTTCCGCTCGTCGCCGGCTACCGCGCCCGGCTCGACGCGACCCGGGCGCTGATCGCCTTCTACGACGGCGCGCTCGGCCGTGCGCACGATCTGTGGATAGTGGCCGCGGTGGCTGCCGCGGAGCTCGAATCCGATCGGGCGGCCATAATGCTCATGGGTGCTGCGTGGGCGGCGTTCAACCGGGGTGATCTGTTCGGGGTCCGGCGCGCGCGGACCCGGCTGGCCGGACTTCCGCTGCCGGACGACCAGCGCACACGGCTGCTCGAAGCGTTGGATGGCCCGCTGTCACTGACTACCGGCGACCTTGATGCCGGGATCGCGATGATCCGTTCGAACGTGGCGGCCTGCCGTTCGATGGGTGCGGACGCGCCGTCGATGCTGCTGGCGCTGGGCGGTCAAGCCATGCTCATCGGCGATGTGGCCGACACCCGCGAGATAATGTTCCGGTTGGCGGAGGAGTTGCGGGCACGCGGCATGATCGGCTGGTTTCCGGCGGCGTCGGTGTGCTTGGGCAATGCGGAACTGATGTTGGGTCGGCTGCGCGAGGCCGAGGTGGCTCTGAACGAGAGTTTGCGCATAGCCCGCGATATCGATCAGCGGAACGGGGTTGTGCACGCCGAAGTCTTGCTCGCGCTGCTGGCGGCGATGCGCGGGGACGAGCACCGCTGCCGCGATCTGGCCGAGCGTGGCTTGCGCGCTGCCGCCGGCCAGGACAATTTCATCCATGCCGTCGTTGGCGAATGGGCGCTGGGCCTGCTGGACCTCGGTCTGGGGCGGCACGAGACCGCGCTGGAGCGGCTCGAAGGGCTTTACCGCATCCCAGATCGGGTGCGCGGCCAGTGGATTCATCTGCTGGGCGATCTGATCGAAGCCGCCGTGCGTCTGCGGCGTCCCGCCCGCGCCGAGGCCGCCATGGCGGAGATAGAACAGTGGTCCAGCGCCTTGGGCACGCCCTTCGCCGAGGCCATCGCGCTACGCGGACAGGCCGCATTGCACGGTGACGACGACGCCTTCCAGCGTGCCCTGAAATTGCAGCTGGCCGAAGGGCTTTGGTACGACCATGCGCGCACTGCTCTGCTCTACGGGGAATGGCTGCGGCGGGCGCGCCGGCGAGCCGATGCCCGGGGCCAGTTGCGGCAGGCGGCGGAAACCTTCGACCGGCTGGGCGCGACGCTGTGGGCCGAGCGTGCCCGTACCGAACTGCGCGCCGCCGGCGAGAGTACGTCACTTGTGACAGCTACCGATCCGACGGCCGCGCTCACTCCGCAGGAGCTGCAGGTGGTTCGGCTGGCGGCCGCCGGCGCGACCAACAAGGACATCGCTGCGCGACTGTTCCTGAGCCCGAAAACCGTTGGGCACCACCTGTATCGCGCTTTCCCCAAGCTTGGTGTCAACAGCCGGGTGGAACTGGCACATCTGGACCTGTCATAACGGTGTTTCACCATTCGATCGGGCCGAGGTCGGCCGATGAGCCGGCCATCGCTCGCAGGTGTTCGTCGTCGGAATCCGCATGCCGGACCGGCCTCAGCGCAGGCGCGGCGGCAAATGACGCACCGTATTCCACCCGTCCGACCGGTGCGACCGGCTCTGACACGATGCCCCCCGGGCTGACGGCCCGGGGGCGGCATGCGGTCGGTCGTGAACTCGACGACTACGTTGGCTCAGAAGCAGTACGGGAATGTGCACTTGGATGGATCATTGGGGCCGAAGATCGCTGTGATCAGCCCGTTGATCACAGTGTCGGCCATCCCTGATCCCGTGCTGAGTGCGACGTCCTGTGCGTCGACAACGGCCTCGGTAGCAACCTCGGGCTGTGCGGCCCCAGCGGTTGCGGTCGTCGGTGCGCTGATCACGATCCCTACCGTGACGACCAGTATTGTCTTTCGAATCATTGTGCGCCCTCTAATTTTTCACTCGATATATCCACTGACGCCCATGGCGCGGTCAGGGCAGTGACCTGAACAGGGCGGCTCCGACGCGATTCGCATCCGCGCAAGGGTCGCCCACGTCGGTCTGAACGCGTGTGTTGTGCACCAGGAACTCGATGCTGCCGAACCCGGCCGGTGTTCCGACATAGCAACCCTGCTTGTGGGTATCCTGCGCCGCTCGATATTGGATCACCTGCCGGCCGTAGTATTCGGTCCTGCGCACATCCTGGTATCGCGCGGGTTCGACCTGGACTGGCAGCGGCCTGTCATAGGCGGTGATGAACAACTCGAAGGTCCGGTCGGCCGATTGCCACTTGCAGCTCCGCCCGGATACACGCTCCTTGGTCGCGGTGTCCAATCCCGCCGCGGCGAGCGCGGATTCCGACAGCGAGCAAGCGTCCCATACGGTACTTGTCGCGGAAGCCGTAGTGGTGGACGGACTTTCAGCCACAGTGGTGAGGGGCGCGGGCGTGCCGGGTGCGGTCTTCGCGGGTGTGGCGGCGCCATCGTCACCCGGACCGGGTTGCGGCGCAACCGAGGCCCCGTCGGTACGGGCCGTGGTGGTGGCAGCGGCACCGGTCGCCGACGTGGACCCGCCAGGGCTCTGCGAGTTGTCCACGGAGGTGGTGCCGCAGCCCGCGAGCAGCATGACCGCACCACACGCCAGGGCTGCGAGACAGCTCCCGACAGCCTTACTTGTCATCTCGAATTCCTTTACTGCCAGCGGTTATCGGCACTCTGCAGGGCCCTGGTTCAGCATTAGGGAGAGTGTCGATACTGTGATATCGGGTATTTGTCCTATTCATCCTTGTTGGGCGGCGATTTCGGCCCAAGCGTCAGGCAGCCGCGTTGCGGCATTGCAGCCCAAGGAATCCGACGCCGCGGATCTTGTCGACCTACCGCTAGATCACCAGGCAGGAACTTCCCGCGTTGATTCCGTTACCGACCGTCAGGACAACGGTTCGGGTGTCCCGACCTTGAGTGATCAGGATGGTGTGTGTCCCTGTCGTCGTCGGAGTCCAATAGGCCACATGGGTCTTCGGGGTGGGGCTTCCTTCCGTCGTGGCGAACCGGACGCCGTTGTCATAGAAATTCATGCCCGATCCGGTGCTGCCGTTCGCGACCACCTGATAGCTGCAGCCCGTCCCGAATCCATTGCTGAGCCCGCCGCCCGCGATCACGACTCGAGCCCCGATCTCGGCCGACGCCTGCGGCGCGTTCAGGGTCACACCGGCGGCGGCCAACGCGACCGCGGCTGCAACAGAGTGATGAACGCTTTTCATCCCGTATCGACTCCTCGAATTGATCTACGTGAACTCGAGTCACTCTGTCAGCCGGAAGCTTGCGGGTCTATCGGGCAGATGCCCTATATCTCGGCACTGTGCCGGTGGGCGACTGACCACTGGCTTGTCGCAAATCAGTGAGTGCGATTTGTGCGGGGGTATACCGGCGACGGTGATGACGATCAGGCGGGTTGCTTGGTCCGGGCCGGATCCTGCAACCTCTCGCTGTAACGGGCGGAGCCCAGCGCTCGACACAGCCACCGCGGTCATATTCGTGACCGAAACTAACTCGAGAAGATCGGGTTTGGGATGATTCGAGTCAATCGCCATGTCGTCGCGGGTGCCCTGCTGTCGGGTGCGGTGCTGATGTCCGCCGCTCCTGCGCAGGCCCAGGCCCCGGCCGCGCCCCAGTCGATCGGCAACAGCGAGATCTCCAGCGGTTCGGCCGATCTGAACCACTTCTTCTGCGGCACAATCTGGCGCCCGGTCTGCTTCTGATCACCCGGCGCGCAGAACGACGGAACCCACGGCGGCATCTCGCGCCGTGGGTTTCGATCTACGACCACGTCGTCGTCACGGGTGTCGAGAAGTAGATCCGCCCGATCCGGCGTTAAGAGCTCCTATCGGGTTCGGTTGCTGAGTCGTCGCCGGTAGATGAGTGCTGCGGCGAGGTCGAGGAATGCGTGGGGGATGTCGGTGCGTCGTTCCCAGCGGATCGTGAGGCGCCGGGGAACGGCCACTGCGCCAGCATGATTCAGCTCGGTTTCCCGGGCAGCAGGCCGGACTCGACGAGGTCGTCGAACAGCAACTGGTCTACCGGCGGCACCCGGTCCCGATCGGCGTAGCCGAACCAGGCGATTTCGGCGATCTCGCTGCTGGGGGCCAGCGTGCCGGCGTAATCGGCGCTGTAGCAGGCCATGCGCACCGAACCCGTTGTCGGACCGTGCAATTCGGCCTCGTAGGTGCCGATGTGGGTGACGGTGCCGGGGTCCAGCGCGACGGTGAGCTCCTCGTCGATCTCCCGCAACAGGGTCTGCAGATCGGTCTCCGCGCCCTCGCGCTTACCGCCGGGGATGTAGAAGATGTCCTTGCCGCGTGGGCGGGCACACAGGATCCGGCCGTCCACGATGAGCACCCAGGCGACCGTATCGATAAGCAGTTCGGTCGGCTCGGTCCGCATGCACGCAGACTACCGGCCAGCCGGGACGACCCCCGGGCCGCACCGCCGAGGGCCGAAGACTCTCTGGCGCAGCCTGCGCTCCGCCGGTCCGTCGGCCGCGCGGCACCGTCTTGCGATCCGTAACCCGTTGCGCCTCATACGCCTGCCGTTCACCGTCCGGCGAAATTCGAGCCGCATTCTGTGAGGACATTTACCTCGAGGCCGCGTAGCAGCGCAGCCTCGAGGTATAAGATACACAGCGGCTTACATGTCTTATATTCACGGAAAGGGCTCGGTGCCGTGGCGCAGACCGATACCGGATCCCCCGTCGGGGACCTGCTCGCCGCGCGGCGTGCGAACCGTAGCCGGCCCGGCGAACGCACCGACGGCGCGCGGCTGGCGCTGGTCATCGAGGGCGGCTCGGCCCGCGGCGCCTATTCGCACGGGATGGTGATGGCACTCGAGGAGCTCGGGCTGCTGTCCTGCTTCGACGCGGTGTACGGATCCTCGGCCGGCGCCCTCAACGGGGCCTGGCTGCTGTGCGGGCGCGCCCACCGCTCGCGTCGCGCCTGGCACGCCGATGTGGTGCGCCGGGTGATCAACCCGGCCCGGGCGCTGCGCCTCGGGCACGTGGTCGACACGAAGTACCTGGTGCACGCGGTGTACGAACGCATCGTGCCGATGGATTTCCCGGCCATCCTGGCCAATCCGGTGACCTTCCACCCGATCGGCACCGACACCGCCGACGGCTCCTCGGTCGACCTGCACCCGCACATCACCGACACCCCCTCGCTGCAGAGCGCCCTGCTGGCGACGACCTGCCTGCCGATCCTGGCCGGCCGGTCGGTCGCACTCGCGGGCCGGCGCTATGTGGACGCGGGCCTGTCCGAATCGGTGCCAATTCACACCGCCCTGGCCCAGGGCGCCACCCATACCCTCGTGTTGCGGACCCGGCGCGTGGACGAGCCGCCCACCCTGCCCTCGCGGCTGGAACTGCGCGTCGTGACGCGCTTCCTGGCCCGGCACGCACCCGGCGTGGTGGACAACTGGCTCACTCGCGGCGAGCAGCTGGCCCGGGACGAGGAGACGCTCGCCGCGACGCCCACGGTCCTGCAGATCCGCCCGCCGCTGGGATCGCCGACGGTCAGTCGCGCCGCCCGTGATGCGGCGCTCATGCTCCGCGCCCTGGACGTCGGGCGCATGGCGGCGCTCGATGCTCTCACCCGCTTCGCCGCCGCCGCGTCAGCCGCACCGGCCTGACCAGCCCCATCTGTCCGAAGTGCCCGGATTCCGCAACCGTGTAGCATTGCATCGGCTGCATGTTTTCGCCGCGGACTCCCGCAGAATTCTTGATCATCGTCACACAACGGCATCCATGCATATCTGTGCATATATTGCTAACCTGTCGCTGTGAGTGCGAAACCGAACGATCGACCCCCACCGTTCTGGGATCTCGAAGCCCGCCTGGCCACCGCACTGCTGATACTGGCCGGATTCGTCGGCGCCGCGGCATACACCCACTCGATGGGCTACTTCGTCACCTTCATGACCGGCAACAGCGAACGCGCCGTCATCGGTGGATTCCTCGGCGACTACCTGCTGGCCTGGGGTGCGTTCTGCCTGATCCTGAGCTTCCTGGCCGGGGTGTTCGTCGCCTCGCTCTGCCGCCGCCACTGGTGGCGCAATCATCCCCACGGCGCGACCATGCTCGCCACCGCCGCCCTGGTCGTGTCCGCGGTCATGGACAACGCCCTGGACGGCTGGAACAACACCCTGCGCGTGGGCCTGGTACCGGTGCTGTTCGTCGCGTTCGCGATGGGCTCGCTGAACACCTCGTTCGTCAAGAACGGCGAAACCGCGATCCCGGTCACGTACGTCACCGGCACGCTGGTGAAGCTCGCCCAGGGGGTGGAGCGCCACATCGCCGGCGGCACCCACCGCGAATGGCTCAATTACGCGGTGCAGTGGCTCTCGTTCATCGCCGGCGCCGCGATCGGCGGGCTGGTCAGCCTCGTGGTGGACGGCAACCAAATGCTCGCCGCCGCGGCCGTGGGATCGGGGGTGGTGGCCGCCTACACCTGGTTCGCCGACCTCCGCTGGGTACGCCGCCAGGAGCAGCAGGCCAGCGCGGAGTAATGGGCGCCGTGTGCATTCCGGCAGGCGATGCCGGAATGCACACGGCGCACCTCAGGCGAAAAGCGCGGCCAGCTCGCGCAGCGAGGTTTTCATATCGGCCTCGGCGCCCTTCTTCAGCCGCCCGGCCATCAATCGGATGAGCGGGCTGTTGAATTCGTTCTCGATCCGCACCCGGGTGCCCTCGGCGATGCTCTCGACCTCGTACCGCAGCCGGGTGGCGACGTTCATCGGGGCCTTGCCGCGCAATTCCAGCAGCCGTCCGGGCTCATATGCCTCGACGGTCCAGGCGATGTCGTTGGGCAGTCCCATATTCGTGATCGTCTGGGTGAAGCTCGCGCCCACCGTCACCGGCGAGGGCACCCCCTTGGGAAATGCGACGTGCACGTTGTTCCACTTCGGCTGGGCCGACAGATCCCCGACGATCTCCCACACCTTCTCGATCGGCGCCTCGACGACGGCGCTGACGGATACGGTCGGCATGTGATGGGCCCTTTCTGCCGCGGCGATTCGGTGCCCACGACTACATCACACTGAAACATGTTCTACAACTTCCGCGCGAGGAGACCCACCGGCTCGCTCACAGCACGGACGCGTGCTTGGGCCGCTTGTCCATCAGCCGCAGGATCAGGGGCGTGAAGATCAGCTGCATCGACAGCTCCATCTTGCCGCCCGGCACCACGATGCAATTGGGCCGGGACATGAACGAATCGTGCAGCATCGACAGCAGATACGGAAAGTCGATGACCTTCGGATCGGCGAACCGGATCACCACGAAACTCTCGTCCGCGGTGGGAATCGTGCGGGCGATGAACGGATTCGAGGTGTCCACCGTCGGTACCCGCTGGAAATTCACATACGTGCGGGAGAACTGCGGGCAGATGTAGTTCACGTAGTCCGGCATGCGGCGCAGGATCGTGTCCAGCACCGCCTCGCTCGAATAGCCCCGCTCGGTCTTGTCCCGGATCACCTTCTGAATCCACTCGAGATTGATGATCGGCACCACCCCCACCAGGAGGTCGGCATACCGCGCCACATCCACGTCCCCGGACACCGCCGCACCGTGCAGGCCCTCGTAGAACAGCAGATCGCTGCCCGGGGCCAGCTCCTCCCACGGAGTGAATGTGCCCGGCGCCAATCCGTAGGGTTTGGCCTCGGCCGCGTCGTGCAGATACCGCCGCACCAGCCCCACCCCCGTCTCGCCGTAATCGCGGAACAATGCCTCGAGTTCGCCCAGCAGATTCGCCTCCGGACCGAAATGCGAGAAATGCCGATTCGCACTCCGCTCGGCCTCGGCCATCTCCAGGGCCATCGCCGCGCGATCATAGCGATGGAACGAATCGCCCTCCACGATGGCCGCGCCGATCTCCTCCCGGTGGAAGATCTCCTGGAAAGTCCTTGTCACACTGGTGGTCCCGGCGCCGGACGACCCGGTGATGGCCACCACGGGATGTTTGAGCGACATCGCATCTCCTTCTCTTCCCGGTGCACCGCGCGGCTCAGGGGTGCAGATGCCGGAACAGCGACCGGGTACCGAACAGCGACGCGTCGAACCGCGGCCCCTCCTCGGGCATGCGGTGATAGCGCGCGATGCGCTCGACCTCGTTGCGCGAACCGAAGATCAGCGGCACCCGCTGGTGCAGATCGTGCGGCGGCACCTCGAGCACCCGCGTGTGCCCGGTGATGGCGGCCCCGCCCGCCTGCTCGACCACCAGCGCGATCGGATTGGCGCCGTACAGCAACGACACCCGCCCCGGGCACGCCGGATTGCGCGCGTCGTGCGGATACAGATACACCCCGCCCCGGGTCAGGATGTGGAAGGTGTCCGCGACCAGCGAGGCCACCCACCGCATGTTGAAATCGCGCCCGCGCGGGCCCTCCACGCCCTCGAGGCATTCGGACACGTAGCGGCGCACCGGACGCTCCCAGAACCGCTCGTTGGCGGCGTTGATCGCGAAACCCGAGGTGTCCTGCGGGATCCGCATGCGCGGATGCGTGAGCACGAACGCGCCGATCTCCCGGTCCAGGGTGAACCCGTCGACCCCGTCGCCGGTGGTGAGTACCAGCATCGTCGCCGGGCCGTACAGGGTGAAACCGGCACACACCTGCGCCACACCCGGCTGCAGGAAGTCCGCTCCGCTGGGCTCGCGACCGTCCTCGGGCGAGCGCAGCACGCTGAAGATCGTGCCCACCGGCAGATTCACGTCGATATTGGACGATCCGTCCAGGGGATCGAACGCCAGCAGGTATTTCCCGCGCCGGAATTCACCGGGCACGGGATGGAATCCGCTCATCTGCTCCGACAGCAGCGCCGAGAGCGGTCCGGTCCACTGGGATTCGGACACCATGATCTCGTTGGCCAGCGCGTCCATGTCCCCGCAGCCCGCGATGCGCCCGCGGGTGACCTGGTTCGCGATGATCTTCGTCGCCGTGGCAAGCACATTCAGCAGCGCGGAGAACTCACCGGAGGAGCCGGGATGGCGGTGCTCCTGCTCGATCGTGTACCGGGTCAGCGTCTCGAGTCTCTCGGGCATGGCGTTGCTCAACTCCTCACGGATCGTCCCCGGTCGGGTCACCCGACTCGCCGAACACGCTGCTGCCGTATACATCCGCGGCGGTGAGCGTGATCAGGTCCGCGTGGCGCAGCGGACGGTCCAGCTCCACCAGGCGCTTGGCCTGCCGCAGCCGGCAGCGGTCCAGCGCGTTGCGCACGCTGCGGGCATTGGCGAAACGCGGCCGAGCCATGCGCAATTCGAGGTATTCCGCAAGGGCGGTGATGCCGTCGGCATCGAGCCGGAAGTGCTCGCGCTGCACCATCAGCCCGGCGATCGCCAGCAGTTCGGCGTGGGTGTAGTCCGGGAACTCGATGTGGTGCGCGACCCGCGAGGACAGGCCCGGATTGGCCGAGAAGAAGGTCTCCATCCGATCGCGATAGCCGGCGAAGATCACCACCAGATCGGTGCGGTGGGTTTCCAGCTCCTGCAGCAGGATCTCGATGACCTCCTGCCCGTAGTCGCGCTCGTTCTCCGGGCGGAACAGGTAATAGGCCTCGTCGATGAACAGCACACCCCCCGCCGCGCGCGCGAGGGCCTGCTTGGTCTTGGGCGCAGTGTGACCGATGAACTGACCGACCAGATCGTCGCGGGTCACGGTGTGCACGAACGGTTTACGGATATAACCGAGCGCATGCAGCAGATCCGCCATGCGCAGCGCGACGGTCGTCTTGCCGGTGCCGGGCCCGCCGGTGAAGCTCATGTGCATGGTCGGGCGGGTGGATTCCAGGCCGAACCGCGCGCGGGCCCGGTCGACCAGCAGCAGCGCCGCGATCTCCCGGACCCGGCGTTTGACCGCGGCCAGGCCGACGAGTTCGGCGTCCAGGCGGGCCAGTGTGCCGTCCACCTCCAGTGCGGCTGCGTCCGTGGCGAGGTCGAGTTCGGCATCGTCGTCGAGAATTGGCGACGTGCCGGGGACGTTCACGGCCTCATCCGAACCCGCTGCGCCCGAGGCGGACTCGTGCCCGACAGGGCCGGGGGCGCCGATCGCCGACATGCCCTCGGCACCGGGCCGGGACATTCGGAATCCCGTTGCGGAGCCGCCTGTTCCGATGCCGGTCCTCACCGGTCCTCCTCGGCCACAGCCGCCCCGGCGCCAATCATGCGACGCCGGAACAACCCGTGACGGGCTTGCCTCTGCGATCCTGTCACCGCGCCTCCTCCTTCGCCGTCCTCCCGGCGCGGCCACCGATACGCCGGGACGATGCCGGACGGGATGCTGTATCCGGTCCGCTCATCGGCGTGCCTCGGGCTCGTAGCGCTCACCGGAGGGCGCGTCGGTGGCATACGGGTGCAGGTTGTACACCTGCCGCCGATCCTGAGAATCGCTGCGCGCCAACCGGAATCCTGGCTCCTCGGCAGGCCGATTCACCAGGAAACTCAGTGCCGTGGTCTGGCGGCCGTAACTCGCGTCGTACGCCGTGACGCGGATGTAGTACCGCGGGAACGCCGCGCGGCAGGCCTCGACCTCGGCCAGGACCCCGTCCGGTTCGTCCAGGTCGAACAGCGGCAGCCCCCACATCTCCCAGTACACGTTGCGGGGATGCGGATCGTCGGTGTACTCGATGGACACCGGCCAATTGTTCAGCAGCGCGTAGCGGACCTGCGCGCCGATCTCGGCATCGGTCAGCTCGGGCAGATGACTGAAGGTACCCTGACGCAAATACATTGCGGGCCTTTCTATCTCGTGACCGTCGGCACGGCGTCGGGGGCGTCGGTGGAGGTGTATTCGAAGGTGACCTCGCCCCACACCGCCAGCGCCGCCTCCAGCGGGCGGTTGCCCCGCGCCGCCGCGCGCAGCACATCCGGGCCCTCCCGCAGCAGATCCCGGCCCTCGTTGCGGGCCTTGACCACCGTCTCCAGCGCCACCCGGTTGGCCTCGGCGCCCGCGGCGATCCCCATCGGATGACCGATGGTGCCGCCGCCGAACTGCAGCACCACGTCGTCGCCGAACAACTCCAGCAGCTGATGCATCTGGCCGGCGTGAATACCGCCCGAGGCCACCGGCATCACCCCCGGCAGGCTCGCCCAGTCCTGGTCGAAGAAGATCCCGTTGCCGGAGTTGCACGGAATGTGGTTGTCGCGCAACGTATCGTAGAACCCGGTGACGGTGTGCGGGTCGCCCTCGAGCTTGCCTATCACGGTGCCCGCGTGCAGATGATCCACACCGATCAGGCGGCACCACTTGGCCAGCACCCGGAAGCTCACCCCGTGGGTCTTCTGCCTGGTGTAGGTGGAGTGCCCGGCCCGGTGCAGGTGCAGCAGCATGCCGTTGCGGCGGGCCCAGTTCGACATCGACTGCATCGCGGTGTAGCCCACCGTCAGATCGATCATGACGATCACGCTGCCCAGCGATTTCGCGAATTCCGCGCGCTCGTACATGTCCTCCATGGTGGCCGCGGTGACATTCAGGTAATGCCCCTTGAGCTCACCGGTTTCGGCGATGGCCCGGTTGACGCCCTCCATGGCGAACAGATAGCGGTCGCGCCAGCGCATGAACGGCTGTGAGTTGATGTTCTCGTCGTCCTTGGTGAAATCCAGTCCGCCCCGGCACGCCTCGTACACCACCCGTCCGTAGTTGCGCGCGGACAGCCCCAGCTTGGGTTTCACGGTCGCCCCCAGCAGCGGGCGCCCGTACTTGTTCAGATATTCCCGTTCGGTCACAATTCCGTGCGGCGGACCGGGAAAGGTCTTGACATACGCCACCGGGATCCGCATGTCCTCGAGGCGGAGTGCGGCAAGGGGTTTGAACCCGAACACATTGCCGATTACCGAGGAGGTCAGGTTCGTGATCGACCCCTCCTCGAACAGATCCAGATCGTAGGCGATGTAGGCGAAATACTCCCCCGTCCGGCCGGGCACCGCGTCCAGGCGGTAGCACCGGCCGCGGTAGCGGTCGTGCGCGGTGAGACGGTCGGTCCACACGACGGTCCAGGTGGCCGTGGAGGATTCGCCCGCGACCGCCGCGGCGGCCTCGATCGGATCCACGCCCGCCTGCGGTGTCACCCGGAACACCGCGAGCACATCGGTGTCCTTCGGGTGGTAATCCGCGTCGTAGTAGCCCATCGACGCATAGGACTGCACGCCCGGATCCCAGCGTTCGCGAGGGGATTCGCCGGTCATATTTCCTCCTCCGCCAGGACAACTCGGGACTGGATCCAGGATGCGGGCGTGCGCGCCGGCGGACAATTCGATTGTTTCTCGTCTCGCTCAATCGAAAGGTTGAGTTTGCTACCGTCGGGTAATGGGAACGGTCAGTGCGGCGCGCATGGAAACGTTCCTGGCCGTGGCGCGGCACGGCAGCATTCGCCGGGCCGCGGCCCAGCTGCACGTCACCGAGGCCGCCGCCTCGGCCTCGGTCGCCCATATCGAGCGGCAGCTCGGCGCCAAATTGATAGCGAAATCCGGCAGGGGTATTACGCTCACCGAGGCCGGCCGCGTCTACGCCGAATACTGCCGCAGCATCCTGGGATTGATGCAGGAGGCGCAGGCCGCGGTGCGCCGCGCGGAAACCGGACGGTTGCGAATCGGCGTCGTCGCCACCGCCGGGGAATATGTGCTGCTGCGCCCGCTGGCCTCGTTCCGGGACCGCTATCCCGATATCGAGGTGGGCCTGTCCATCCATCCCCGCGATGTGCTGTTCCTGGAATTACTGCACCACGAAACCGATCTGGTGATCGCGGGCCGCCCGCCCGGCGACGCGGGCCTGGTCATCCGCGCGCGCCGCCCGAGCCGCCTGGTCGTCGTCGGCTCGGCCGGACGCTGGCCCGATCCGCTCACCGCCACCTGGCTGCTGCGTGGCGACGGCTCGGGCACCCGCGACACCACCCTGGCCCTGCTCGAGCGCCTGCAGATCCGCCCGCCCACCCTCACCCTGGGCACCCACGGCGCGGTCCTGGCCGCCGCCCGGGAGGGCCTGGGCGTCACCCTGATTCACGGCGATGCCATCGAATCCCCCGTCGCCGCAGGGCATCTCGAGATCCTGCGGGTCGAGGGCACCCCGCTGGACCGCCCCTGGCACGCGGTCACCACCCGCAACCCCACCCCACCGGCCCGCCTGTTCATCGACCACCTGCTCCGCGCATCGGTCGCGGCCGCCTTCGAACCGGTTGCCGCGCCGCCCGAACGCGGCTGAAGTGCCCCTGATGTGGCCGAAAACCACTGGCCCGGAACGGCCATACCGAATGTCCAGTTCGTGTACTTTGTTCTCGTATGGCGGAATTCGATCCTGCGCTCGAGGCGGAGGGTGAGGATTCCGCCGGCTGGAACATCGAGGGTCGTATTCGTCGCGCCCTCGTGGCCGACATCGGCGGGCGATGGTCTTTCCGCGCGGACGACGAGTGGAATTACGTTGTGCCGCAGGCAGGTTTGCCTCGTCCGCAGGGCTGGAAGCTGCATATTTCGGGAACCGTGCTGTCCGCCAGGGAAATTCTGGACCGTGTGCTGCCCGTCCTGGTCTCCGGTCGGTCGGCATTCAAGATCGCCCGCGGTCTCGCATCCCTCGAATCGCTGTCCGATATGCACTCCGCCCGCGAGAGCGCCGGCAAATTCATCACCGTCTACCCGCCCAACAACGATACCTGCGGCGTCCTCGCCGCCGAGCTCGACGCGCGACTGACGGGCCTGTACGGACCCGTTGTGCTATCGGACCTGCCGTACCGGCCCGGCAGCCTGGTCTCCTGCCGATACGGCGCCTTCCGGGCCATGTACACCGTCTCGGCCGCAGGGGATCTCCGACCGGCCATCACCACCCCGGACGGGGAGCGAGTCGAGGACCGGCGCAGGCCGTGGTTCGAATTCCCGCCCTGGACAACGCCTCCCGAGGCGTTCCGGCAGCCACACCGAGCCGCGGGCAGCGGACCGGTCCGCGGGCGGTCCGGTGGGGTGCTGCTGGCGGACCGGTTTCTGGTCGGCCAGGCGCTGCAGCTGACCGCGAAGGGCGGGGTATACCTGGCCCGAGACCTGAAGTCGGACAACGCCGATGCCCTCATCGTCGTCAAACAGGCGCGACCCCATATCGGCGCGGGCGCCGACGGTCTCGACGCGCGATCCTTCCTGGGCAACGAATGGTCCGTGCTGCACCTGCTCGCGGCCACCGGCGTCACACCGGTGCCCGTGGCGCTGTTCCAGCACGACGGCGACCTGTTCCTTGCCGAGGAATATGTGCGCGGCACCCGCCTGGACCGATGGGCGCGACGGTTCCAGCCCGGCCCCTATGGCGGCGACGGCAGCGATTCGGCCCTGTCGGCAGCCATCTCACGGCTGTGTGCGGCGATCGGGGCGTTCCACTCGCGCGGGCTGGTAATCCGGGATCTGAGCCCGACGAATCTCCTGGTGGAGGATTCCTCGGAGGGACCCACGATTCGGATCTGCGACGTCGAATACGCCGCGTTCAGCGGGACCGCGCCCCGCATCGTCGGGACGCCGGGCTTCAACGCGCCCGAGCAGCGGGCGGGCAAGCCCGCGCGGCCCGCCAACGACCTGTACTCGCTCGGCGCGGTGCTCTACTACATGTGCACCGGTCGCGCGCCGCAGCTCGCAGCCGAGGACCCGCCGGCACGACCGATCGCGGCACGCCTGTCGGAATTGCTCGCGCGCGGCGCCCCGAGCCGGCAGCTCGCGGCCATGACAGGTCTCATCGTCGCGCTACTGGACGACGATCCCACCGCGCGACCGTCGTTGCACCAGGTCACTTCCCGGCTGGGGTCGTGGGTGACGGCCGGACCCGCGGGAACAGAAGTGCACACCGAGGAGGGGCCCCGGACGCTCGCCGCCGACCTGGTGGAACATCTCGTGGCCACATGGACGCCCGGCTCGCCGCGACCGTGGAACTTCGGCGACTACCGCAAACACGAGACGCCCCTGGACGTCTACTCCGGTGTGGCCGGCGTGGTCGGGGTGCTCGCCCGCGCCGCCGCCACCGGAAACCACCCGGGTGTGCCGCCGGTCCTCGCCGAGGCGGCCGCCTGGCTGGCCGACCATCACCAGCCCGATGGCGTGCGACAGCCCGGCCTCATGGTGGGCGACGCGGGGATCGCGTGGGCGCTGGGCCTCGCGTACGCCGCGGCCCGGCCCGGCCGCCGGCCACCCAGCCCCGCGATCATGACCCGGCTGCCCTCTGCACCGCCTTCCAACGACGAATTCTTGTATGGCACTGCGGGTTCCATCGTCGCGCACGCCGGCCTCCTGCAGGGCGCGGCAGCATTCGGCCTGACACCCGCCGAGGCCGGCGCGATCCGCGACCGGCTCGTGGTGCTGTGCGCCGACCTCGCGGCCCGGCAGGCATCGATCGAGGAGGGCAGCCCAGCCGGCGCGCCCGATGCCGTCACCGACCACGGCTTCGCACACGGGACGGCCGGGATCGGCTACGGGCTGCTGGTCGGCGGGGCGATGCTGGACGATGAGGCCCTGATCGGCCAGGCGCTCGAGTGCGGCCGTCGCATCGGCAAGGCCGCGCTCCATCGCGACGATCAGGCGTGGTGGGCTGAGGGCTCGCCGAACGCGCCGCTGTACCGCGGGCACTGGTGTCACGGGTCATCGGGCATCGCGACCTTCCTGGTCCGGCTGTGGTGGTTCACGGGCGACGAGCAATCCCTCGCGACCGCGCGGGCCGCGGCTCGCGCGGTTCTGGCCGGGCGAACGGGGGCGCCCGCGTGCGCATGTCACGGCCTGTCCGGGGACGGCGAGTTGCTCCTCGATCTCGCCGCCGCGACGGGAGAGGCTCATTATCGCGAGGCGGCCCGATCCATCGGTAATCAGCTGTGGGGCATGCGCGTCCGGCGGGAGGGACGCTGGCTGGTGCCCGACGCGGACCGCGCCGGAATCAGCGTCTCCTACGCCCTGGGAACGGGTGGGGTCGCCTCGTTCCTGCTGCGCCTGCTGCACGGCGGTCGCCGACCCTGGACGGCCGACGACGTGCCCCACGGACCCAGGAGGGCCGGATTCCCGGCCTTCGAGAGCGGCTCCGAGAGGAGGTGAATCACCATGCCCACCAACACCATTGAGATCGATGCGGCCACCACCGACATCTTGGATCTGCAGCGGATGCCCACGACCGGCCCGATCGACATCGAGGTGGACTACAGCGCGGCAGTGTCCTACTGCGTCTGCGGTGTCGGTCAGTGGACGCACACGCACCCGGAGATCTGATCCAGACACTCCGCCCACGGTCTGCCCGCCACTGCCCCTGGCGGCGGGCAGATCCGACCGATTCCTGCCGGCGGCCCTAACCGGATCAGCGGGTGCCGATCACCCGAGTGAGCAGTTCGACGACCGTCCTGGATTCGGAGGGTGACAGGGCACGGCAAACGGCACGGTCGCCACCCGCCGAAACATCAGCCCAGTTGCGGAATCACCTCGGCGGCAATGCGTTCGGCCTGCTGGGGGTCCTCGACCATCGGGGTGAACAGCACCAGCTCGGCCCCGGCATCGATCACACTCCGCACGCCCGCAACCACATCCGACGGTGTGCCCGCCACCGCGACCGGCGCGAATGCCGGTGAGCCGTACAGCTTCTCGAGGTTCTGGGCGACCAGGGCGCGTGCCCGGGCCGCGTCGTCGTCGATGACGACGTACACCCGTTTGGCGATCGGATACGTCTCCGGATCGCGACCGGCGGCGGCCACTTCCGTGCGCAGGGTCCGCACCTGCTCGGCGAAGGCCTCGGTGGTGGTCGATCCCGCGCCGAAGAAGCCGTCACCCAGCCGGGCCGCCCGGCGCAGCGCCTTGGCGTGCCCGCCGCCGAACCAGACCGGCGGACCGGGCTTCTGGAAGGGCTTGGGTTCCATGCGCGCCCCCTGCAATTGCCAGAACCGCCCCTCGAAGCTCACGCTCGGCTCGCTCCACAGCGCCCGCATCACCTCGACACCCTCGGTGAACCGCGTCAACAGCCCCTCGGCCTCGATGCCGAACGCGGACAGCATCCGGCCCTTGCCGCCGTACCCCACACCCACGTCCAGGCGCCCGCGCGAGAGCTGATCCAGCGTGCTCAGCGACCGCGCCAGATGCACCGGATTGTGCAGCGAGCTCACGAACACCGAACACCCCACCCGAATCCGGGAGGTGGCTGCCGCGGCGAAGGTCATGGTCTCGATGGCGCCCAGCTGCGGCATCTGCGCCATCGTCAGCACCTGCTCCTGTGTCCAGGCGCTGTCGAAACCCAGCTCCTCGATGCGTTGCATCCTGGCCCGGAACGCGTCGGGATCGAATTCACCGTCGGCGTAGAACTGCGGAATCGAGATCGCATAGCGCATGTCCGCGCCAACGCGGAGCGCCTCGACGCTATTCCCGGCGCCGACCCCCTATTCGGGGGTGGGCAGGATCGCGGCGTCCAGAGCGCTCTCGTGGGCCGGTCAGCACGCCCGCGCGTATTCCCGCCCGCGATGTGACGAATTCCCCACCCCCAGGATTTAGTTAGTTAGCATATTGCAACTATATTGGATCAAGCATTGTTCAGATCGCGTACTTCGGGGAGAGGGACCTTGGCTTCCGCACAAACACCCGCCGACCTGGACGTCGGTGACGTCCAGACGATCCGCCGGCGCCTGCGCGTCGACCGCGATCACCCGCACTACAAGTGGGTGGCGCTGTCGAACACCACGCTCGGGATGCTGATGGTCACCATCAACTCCTCGATCGTGATCATCTCGCTGCCCGCGATCTTCCGGGGCATCCACCTCAACCCGCTCGAACCCGCCAACGTCAGCTACCTGCTGTGGCTGCTGATGGGCTTCCTGCTCACCTCCGCGGTGCTCGTGGTCATGTTCGGCCGGCTCGGCGACATGTACGGCCGCGTCAAGATCTACAACGCCGGCTTCGTCGTCTTCACGGTCTCGGCGATAGCGCTCTCATTCGACCCGTTCGACGTCGGGGGCGGCGCGATATGGCTCATCGCCTGGCGCGTCATCCAGGGCATCGGTGGCGCGATGCTCATGGCCAACTCCGCGGCCATCCTCACCGACGCCTTCCCGGCCAAACAGCGCGGCGTCGCGCTGGGCATCAACTCCGTTGCCGCCGTTGCCGGTTCGTTCATCGGCCTGCTCGTCGGCGGCCTGCTCGCCGAATGGGACTGGAAGGCGGTGTTCTGGGTCAGCGTGCCGTTCGGCATCATCGGCACCATCTGGTCCTACCGCTCCCTGCACGACAACGGCCAGCGCACGCCCGGCTCGATCGACATCCCCGGCACCGTCGCGTTCGCGGTGGGCCTCACGGCCCTGCTGACCGGAATCAACTACGGCATCCAGCCCTACGGCAACTCCAAGACCGGCTGGACGAACCCGTGGGTACTGACCGGGGTGATCGGCGGCATCGTGGTGCTGATCGCGTTCTGCTTCATCGAGGTCTACTCCAAGCAGCCCATGTTCAACATGAAGCTGTTCCGCAACAAGACCTTCGCGCTGGGCAACTTCGCGAGTCTGATGGCCTCCGTCAGCCGCGGCGGCATGCAGTTCATGCTCATCATCTGGCTGCAGGGCATCTGGCTTCCGTTGCACGGCTTCAACTTCGAGGACACCCCGCTGTGGGCGGGCATCTACATGCTGCCGCTGACCATCGGCTTCCTGGTCGCGGGCCCGGTCTCGGGCTGGCTGTCGGACCGGTACGGCGGGCGCGTCTTCGCCGCGAGTGGCCTACTGCTGGCCGCGATCACCTTCGTGCTGCTGGTGATCCTGCCGGTCGACTTCAACTACTGGGTCTTCGCGGTCGTCATCCTGCTCAACGGCCTCGGCACGGGCATCTTCACCTCGCCCAACACCGCCGAGATCATGTCCGCGGTGCCGGCCTCGCAGCGCGGCGTCGCCTCGGGCATGCGCGGAACGCTGATGAACGGCGGCATGGCGCTGTCGATCGGCGTGTTTTTCTCCCTGATGATCGCCGGGCTGTCCAACACCCTTCCCGGGGCGATGAATTCGGGCCTGCTCGCGCAGGGCGTGCCCGGCGAGGCCGCGAGCCAGCTGGCGAACATGCCGCCCGTCGGCAGCCTGTTCGCCACCTTCCTCGGGTACAACCCGTTCAAGGAATTGCTGGGCCCGAAGATCCTCAACGCCCCCGGCGTCAACGGCGACACCATCACCGGGCAGTCGTTCTTCCCGCACCTGATCTCGGGTCCGTTCCACTCCGGGCTGGTCGCGGTCTTCATCGCCGCCGCGGTGATGATGCTGCTGGGCTCGATCGCGTCCTGGTTCGCCAAGAGCGACTACGTCGCGGACGAGGCGGCCGAGCTCGCCGAGGCCACCCGCGAGGGCATGGGCGACGACATCGACCGCACCCTGGTCGCCGCCACCGCGAACACCGGCACGGCGAACACGGCCGCGGCGACCACCCGCCTGCCCGCGCCGACCGTACGGCCACTGGCTGCGGAGGGACGCACGGTCAGCGGCCGGATCACCCACGCGGACCGCAGCGCCGTCCCCGGGGCGGCACTGACGCTGATCGACCAACGCGGACACCAGGTTTCGCGGGCGACCGGCAGCATCACCGGCGACTTCGTCCTGGAGCCGCCCGCGCCGGGCAGCTACGTGCTGATCGTCTCGGCGGGCGGTCATCAGCCCGCGGCGGTCAACCTCGTGGTCGCCGGCCACCCCCAGCGCCTGGACATCCCGCTGCAGGGCGCGGGCGAGCTGTCGGGCATCGTGCACACCGTGGACGCCCGCCCGGTGGCCGATGCCACCATCACCCTCACCGATATGCGCGGCGAGGTCGTGGGAGCCGCGGTCTCCGGCGCCGACGGTGGCTACAGCTGCCAGGGCGTGGTGTCGGGCGTGTACACGCTGGTCGCCGTGGCCGAACACATGCGACCCAGCGCCATCACCCTGACGGTGCCCGACAGCGGACAGCTCCGGCACAACATCGAGCTGGCCCCGATGGCGGTGCTCACCGGCACGATCCGCGGGGCCGGCGGCCGGGCCGTGGCCGATGCGCAGGTCGTCGTGCACGACGCCAGTGGCGCGGTGCTGGGTTCCGCCCGTACCGACGAGGACGGCTGGTACCGGGTGAGCGATCTGTCCGAGGGCGATTACACGGTCGTGGCCAGCGGCTACCCGCCGGTGACGAGCCGGGTCGTCGTCGCGGGCGGGCAGATCGGGCACGATCTGCGGCTCGGGTACGACGGCGCGCACGAACCGAACGGCAACGGGCACAACGGCAACGGTGTGCACAGCGCCGCCGCGGGCAACGGCCTGCACGGTCACGGCTCGCACCGCAATCATGTGAACGGCAACGGCCACAACGGAAACGGCCTCACCGCCCGGCACGCCGCCGACACCGAATAACAGAACACCCGAACCACGACGCTGGGCGACGGTACGAACGACCGTCGCCCAGCGTCGTGAGATCCCCCGGTAGCCGGAACGAGACACCACCGGGCCACGGCGCCGGACCGATGCCACGGCGGGCATACTTGCTGCCAAGGACGATGCCGCACGGGGACCGATTGGCCGGATGATTCAGCGAGGAGACAGCACCCGATGATGCAGCAGCGCAGCGCCGATCGCCTCGCCGAGGCCGCGGACATCTACGTGGCCGTCGGCCGGATCACCAGACTGCTGCGCCGCGCCGGGGATCTCGGCTCGCTCAGCACGGGCTCGGCGGCGGCGCTGGCCACCCTGGTGCGCTCCGGGCCGATGCGGCTGGGCGATCTGGCCGGCGTCGAACGCGTCAGCGCGCCGACGATGTCGCGCATCGTCACAGTGCTCGAGAAGGCCGGATACGTCGAGCGCAGCCCCGATCCGATCGACGGCCGGGCCCAGGTCCTGTCCGCGACCGCACCCGCCACCGATCTGGTCAACGGCCTCACCTCCGCGCGCATCCAGCGCTTCGCCCAGGCACTGGACACCCTCGACGACGACGAACGCCGCTCCCTGGCAACCACTCTCACCAAGGTTGTGGACCTGCTCGACGAGTAGCCCGGCTTGACCTGGAGTGCACTCCAGGTCGTAGCGTCGGATGCGGCGGGCGCGGCCCGCCCTCGAATTGCGGCGTTAGGGAGGGTTCCATGATCGAGACCAGGAAGCTCGGCGAGCTGACCGTCGGCGCGCAGGGTCTGGGTTGCATGGGCATGAGTCAGGCCTACGGAGTCCGCGACAACGACGACGAGTCGATCGCGACGATCCACCGGGCGCTCGAGCTGGGCGTCACCCTGCTCGACACCGCCAATGTCTACGGTCCCGAAACGAACGAGAAGCTCGTCGGCCGGGCCATCGCGGGGCGGCGGGATCAGGTGGTGCTGGCAACCAAGTTCGGCATCATCTTCGACGAGGACGGCCAACGGGCGCGCGGCGATGCCGCCTACGTGAAGCAGTGTTGTGACCAGTCGCTGGCCCGGCTCGGGGTCGATCACATCGACCTGTACTACCAGCATCGCGTCGACCCGAACGTCCCGATCGAGGAGACCTGGGGCGCGCTGGCGGAGCTCGCGGCCGCGGGCAAGATCCGCTACGCCGGCATCTCCGAGGCGTCCGCGGAGACCATCCGGCGCGCCCACGCCGTGCACCCGGTGACCGCACTGCAGAGCGAATGGTCGCTGTGGACCCGCGGCATCGAGGACGAGGTGCTGCCGACGTGCCGCGAGCTGGGCATCGGCATCGTGCCGTTCTCCCCGCTGGGGCGTGGCATGCTCACCGGCGCCATCACCTCCACCGCGGATCTTCCCGCGGACGACATGCGGCGCTTCATGCCTCGCTTCGCCGACGGCAACTTCGACCGCAATCTGGCCATCGTCACCGAGCTGCGCGCCCTCGCCGGCGAGAAGGGTCTGACGGCGGGTCAGCTGGCCCTGGCCTGGGTGCAGAGCCGAGGCGACGACGTCGTCCCGATCCCGGGAACCAAGCGCCGCGCCTATCTCGAGCAGAACATCGCCGCGGCCGACATCACCCTCACGGCCGAGGATCTCAGCAGGATCGAGGAGGCGACCAAGGATGTCGCGGGCGCCCGCTACCCGGAGCAGTTCGCCCGGACCGTCGGGAAATAGCGGGCGATTCCGGTCCTAGTGTGCCGCTGACACTTTCAGCACGATCGGTGTCTGTGCGGTGACCGAGGTGCCCGGCGCGGGCGTCTCCGCCGTCACCGTCCACGGTTTCGTCATCGCCTTCGCATCGTGCATGACGTCGGTGCCGTCGGCGGCGGTGATCGAGGTGATGTCGTAGCACAGGGCCGCGCCGACCACCGTGTCGCCGAGGGGCTTTCCGCGGAAGTCCGGCAGCTTCTGCGGCCACGCCTGGGACCCGCACTGCTCCCCCGCGGACTGCGCGGAGCTCGGCGCGGCCGCCGAACTGGCCGCCGCCGAACTCGGGGCCGCGGTGGAGCCGTGCGATCCCCCCGACGACCCGCACGCGCCACAGGCGAGGGCGGCGGCCAGGGTAGTCACGGCTATCACGGTGCGGCGCATAGGTTTTCCTTCACGGTCGGGGGCCGGAGCTGCCGGCCGTCGTCGCGGTGCGCCACCGACCTTAATACGGGCCGTCACCGCCGCACCGGGCGGACCGCGCGAGGGGGCCGAATGCGCTGCGGGCCAGCGAATTTGCCGCGGTTACAGGTCCGCCTCGCTCAACGCCGCGTGCAGGCGCGCCAGTGTGCCACGGATGCTCACCGTCGAGACCTGCACGCCGAGATGCGCGGCCACCTCCGGATCGTAATTCGTGCCGCAGCAGCGTCTCCTCGAGCACCGAATCAACCGGCGGCCGGTGATCGGCGACGCCCCAGGCATGTTCGTGATCGGCGCCGGCCCGCTCGTGCCGTACCCGGTTCACTGCCTGGCGGTGCGCGAGGGTGCGCAGCCACGCCACCGCCGAGCCGCGCTGTTCGTCGAATTCCGCGGCGCTGCGCCAGATCTGCAGATACACGTCCTGGCGGGTTTCCTCGGCGTAGCCGCGATCGCGCACGATTGCCAGCACCCGCGATTGCGCCGCCGTGCTACAACCGTAACCCGAGCTCGACAATCGCCCACGCGACCTCGTGCACGCCGATCCGGCGCTGGCGCGCATGCCCGCGGATCAGCGTGTACGCGGCCTCGGGGGTGATGCGCCGCGCCCCCGCCACCACCCCTTTGGCCTGCTCCACGACGATCCGCGAGGACAGCGCGTGCTGCAGCCGCAATCCGCGCCCGCCCGAATCCTTACCCCTGATTCGGGACCGCGCGCCCCGCGGATACCCGGCAGACGCGAGCGGCCTCGGCGACGCGGCGAATTTGCCGCAGATGCGCCCCCGCCCGCGGGCCGGGCCGCGGCGGAGCGGGCGGGGCGGGGCTCACCTCATTCAGGGGATGCGGTGTCCCGCAACGTATCTCCCCGGATCCCCCGGCCTTTGTCAGCCGTGCAGGTACTGGACCAGATGTTCGCGCTCGGTCTGCAACTCCGATATGGCGCTCTTGACCACGTCCCCGATGCTCACGATGCCGACCATCCGCCCGTTGGCCACCACCGGCAGGTGGCGGATCCGATGCTCGGTCATTGTCGAGCGCAGGGTCTCGGCACGGTCGTCGGGCGAGCAGGTGTGCACCACCATCGTCATGATCTCGGACACCGGCCGGTCCAGCAGGTCGGCACCGACGCGGTGCAGGCGCCGCACGACGTCGCGCTCGGAGACGATGCCGTCGAGCGTGAGACCGTCCGCGGACACCACCACCGCGCCGACATTGTGCTCGGCCAGCACCCCCAGTAGTTCACGCACCGTGGCCTGCGGCCCGATCGTGACCACGTCGCTGCCCTTCGCCCGTAGAATCTCCGAAATTCGCATAGCGCCACCGTCCGTCGTTCGCCGTCCCCGAATATCCAGCATCTCGCGTTTTCCCTCGGGTGACCAGCATCGATTCGCTTGGTGACGATCAACGTCCCGCTTGTGGAAACCCCGAGTCCACGTGAACCTGCCACGCGCGGGCCCGGTGCGGACGTACGATCGCCCACGTGGCCGATGCGAACCGTCCCGCCGTGCTGCGGGTTCTCGTGTACAGCAGCGATTCCGACACCCGCCGCCAGGTGATGCTGGCGCTGGGCACTCGTCCGCACCCCGAGCTGCCGCCCCTGGAGTATCTGGAGGTGGCCACCGCGCCGGTGGTCGTCGAGCAGCTCGACGCGGGCGGCATCGATCTGGCCATTCTCGACGGCGAGTCCGCCCCGACCGGCGGCATGGGCGTGGCCAAGCAGCTCAAGGACGAGGTCTCCGACTGCCCGCCGATCGTGGTGCTGACCGGCCGCCCGGACGACGCCTGGCTGGCGAACTGGTCGCGGGCCGAGGCCGCGGTGCCGCATCCGATCGATCCGTTCGAACTTACCCAGGCCGTGGTCGCGCTGCTGCGGAACACACAGGCCGCCTGACTCCGAACTGCTGCGAAGCCCTCTTCCGTTCATGGAAGGGGGCTTCGCCGTTTCATCGTCCCGATTACGCCGGTTCGGTAATAAGTGACAGTTCTGAATTCGATCAAACGCAGCCGCCAAACCGCTGGTATTGAGAAGGAACGGTTGTAAGCTGTGCCCTAGCTCACATGAGTGCGGGCGTTGGTATCAGTACCCGTCCACGTCAGGTCCCCTTACGCCCACGCCCGAGCGCGCCCACGGGGGCGAGACTGGCCCGGCAGACGACGATGTCAGCCCCGCCTCGGCTGCTGCCGTCCGAGGACACCGAAAAGGGGTTGTGCAGTTGTGAATAATGAGGTTCCCACACTCGTTCTCGGCGCGGTCGCCGCGGCCTTCGGGCTCGGCTCGATCCTGCTCGCCGCCCTGGTCGGTCCCAAACGTCTCAACAAGGCCAAACTCGAGGCCTACGAATGCGGTATCGAGCCGACGCCGCACGCGGTCGCCGGTGGTCCCGGAAACGCTGCCGGACAACGCTTTCCGGTCAAGTACTACCTCACCGCGATGCTGTTCATCATCTTCGACATCGAGATCGTCTTCCTGTATCCGTGGGCGGTCCACTTCGATGCGCTCGGTGTGTTCGGCCTGGTCGCGATGGCGCTGTTCATCTTCAACGTCTCGGTCGCCTATGCCTACGAGTGGCGGCGCGGCGGGCTGAGCTGGGACTGAAGGCGCGGCGCGCACCACATACATCCGTCCGGCGTCCCGGTCATTCCGGGATCGTAGATTTTCCAGCACGGGAAGTGAGTCGGTCTTCATATGGGTCTCGAGGAAAAACTGCCCAGCGGCTTCCTGCTCAGCACGGTCGAGCAGTTCGCCGGATACATGCGCAAGGGTTCGCTGTGGCCGGCAACGTTCGGCCTGGCCTGCTGCGCAATAGAAATGATGGCCACGGGCGCGGGCCGGTTCGACAGCGCCCGATTCGGCATGGAGGTCTTCCGCGCCTCACCCCGGCAGGCCGATCTGATGATTGTGGCCGGGCGCGTCAGCCAGAAGATGGCGCCGGTCCTGCGCCAGGTGTACGACCAGATGACCGAGCCGAAATGGGTGCTGGCCATGGGGGTCTGCGCCTCCTCGGGCGGCATGTTCAACAACTACGCGATCGTGCAGGGCGTGGATCACGTTGTGCCCGTGGACATCTACCTCCCGGGCTGCCCGCCCCGGCCGGAGATGCTGCTGCACGCGATTCTGAAGCTGCACGAGAAGATCCAGGAGATGCCCCTCGGTGTCAACCGCGAGGAGGCCATCCGGGCCGCGGAGCAGGCCGCGCTGGAGTACACCCCCACCATCCAGCTGAAGGGGCTGTTGCGATGACATTCGACTCCCCCACCACCCAGGGCCCACCGGAGGTTGCGGTGACCGAAGATCCAGCCAGCACAGCGCAATCCGGCGGCAAGCCGGAGCAGGCCGAGCCGACCGCGCCCCTGCAGGAGGTGATCGGCGTGCGCCGCGGCATGTTCGGCGTCAGCGGCACCGGAGACACCTCCGGGTACGGCCGCCTGATCCGCACGCTGAGCCTGCCCGGCAGCACGCCCTCGCCCTACGGCGGCTACTTCGACGAGGTGGTCACCGCCCTGGCAAGGGCCCTGTCCGACACCGTGTTCGCCGCCGCGATCGAGAAGATCGTGGTGGACCGCGACGAGCTGACCCTGCACGTGCGCCGCGAGCACCTGCCAGTCGTCGCCCGGACCCTGCGCGACGATCAGGGCCTACGGTTCGAGCTGTGCCTGGGCGTCAGCGGCGCGCACTACCCCGTCGACACCGGACGCGAACTGCACGCGCTGTACCATCTGCTCTCGATCACCCACAACCGCCGTGTGCGCGTGGAGGTCTCGGCGCCCGACGCCGATCCCCACATCCCGTCGCTGTATTCGGTGTATCCCACGACCGACTGGCACGAGCGCGAGACCTACGACTTCTTCGGCATCCTGTTCGACGGCCATCCGTCGCTGACCCGCATCATGATGCCCGACGACTGGCGCGGACACCCGCAGCGCAAGGACTACCCGCTCGGCGGGATCCCGGTCGAGTACAAGGGCGCGCGCATCCCGCCGCCCGACCAGCGCAGGACGTACCACTGATGAACGGGACAGACACTCGGCACGACCACTCGGCACGACACAGCCGGGCGCGCGGCTGCATCGTCGAAGCCCGACCAGCGCAGGACGTACCACTGATGAACGGGACAGACACTCGGCACGACACAGCCGGGCGCGCGACTGCATCGTCGAAGCCCGACCAGCGGAGGACGTACCACTGATGAACGAGACAGACACCAAACGCGAAACAGGTTCCTCCCCAACCGAATCCACTGTCACCGTCGTGGGGCAGGACTGGGACGACGTGCGCCAGGCCCTCGACGGCGCCGCCGAAGAACGCATCGTGGTCAACATGGGCCCGCAGCACCCCTCGACGCATGGTGTGCTGCGGCTGATCCTGGAGATCGAAGGCGAGACGGTCACCGAGGCCCGCTGCGGCATCGGCTATCTGCACACGGGCATCGAGAAGAACCTCGAATACCGCACCTGGGTGCAGGGCACCACCTTCGTCACCCGCATGGACTACCTCTCCCCGTTCTTCAATGAGACCGCCTACTGCCTGGCGGTGGAGAAGCTGCTGGGCATCACCGAGGCGATTCCCGAGCGGGTCACCGTGATCCGGGTGATGCTCATGGAACTGAACCGCATCTCCTCGCATCTGGTGGCCCTGGCCACCGGCGGCATGGAGCTGGGCGCGCTGACCGCGATGCTGTTCGGATTCCGTGAGCGCGAACTGATCCTGGACATCTTCGAGACCATCACCGGCCTGCGCATGAACCACGCCTACATCCGCCCCGGCGGCCTGGCCCAGGATCTGCCCGACGACGGCGTGGCCAAGGTGCGAGACCTGTTGGCGCTCATGCCCAAACGCCTGCGCGATATGGAGCTGCTGCTCAACCAGAACCCGATCTGGAAGGCCCGCACCCGCGGCGTCGGCTACCTGGACCTGGCCGGGTGCATGGCCCTGGGCATCACCGGCCCGGTGCTGCGCTCCACCGGCCTGCCACACGATCTGCGCAAGTCCCAGCCCTACTGCGGTTACGAGACATACGAATTCGACGTCATGACCGACACCGGCTGCGACTGCTACGGCCGCTACCTCATCCGCGTGAACGAGATGAAGGAGTCGCTCAAGATCGTCGAGCAGTGCCTGGACAAGCTGCGACCCGGCCCGGTCATGGTGGAGGACAGGAAGATCGCCTGGCCCGCGGACCTGAAGCTGGGACCGGACGGCCTGGGCAACTCCCCCGAGTACATCGGCCACATCATGGGCACCTCGATGGAGGGCCTGATCCACCACTTCAAGCTGGTCACCGAGGGGCTGCGGGTGCCGCCCGGGCAGGTGTACACCTCGGTGGAATCCCCGCGCGGGGAGCTCGGCGTGCACATGGTCAGCGACGGGGGTACCCGGCCCTACCGGGTGCACTATCGCGACCCCTCGTTCACGAATCTGCAGGCGGTGGCGGCGATGTGCGAGGGCGGCATGGTCGCCGACGTGATCGCCGCCGTGGCGAGTATCGACCCGGTGATGGGTGGTGTTGATCGATGACGGAAATCCTGTTGAAGCTCTCCACGCGGCCGATTCCGTATCCGGCCGAGGTGCACGACCGGCTCGAGGCCGACGCGAAGCAGATCATCGACTGCTATCCGCAGTCGCGCTCGGCGCTGCTGCCGCTGCTGCACCTGGTGCAGAGCGTCGAGGGGTACATTTCGGGCACCGGCATCGGATTCTGCGCCGAGCAGCTGGGCCTGACCGATGCCGAGGTCACCGCCGTGGCCACCTTCTACTCCATGTACCGCAGCACCCCGACCGGCGACTACCACGTCGGGGTGTGCACCAACACGCTGTGCGCGATCCTGGGCGGCGACGAGATCCTGGCCGCGCTGAAGGCCCACCTGGGTATCGGGCACGGGGAGACCACCGCCGACGGCAGCATCACCCTCGAGCACATCGAGTGCAACGCCGCCTGCGACTACGCGCCGGTCGTCATGGTGAACTGGGAGTTCTTCGACAACCAGACCCCCGAATCCGCACGCGCACTGGCGGATTCGCTGCGTAACGGCGAACCGGTGATCGGCAGCCGCAGCGGGATACCGCTGTGCACCTTCCGCGAGACCGCCCGCGTGCTGGCCGGCTTCCCGGACGAGCGTCCCGGGGTCACCGACGGCGAGACGGGCGCGGCCACCCTGGCCGGACTGCACGTCGCCCGCACCACAGCGGTGCCCGAACAGCCGCTGCACCAGCATGATTCGCGGTTCGACGACGGGAGCGACCGGTGACTCTCGCCCCCGTGCTCACCCGCTACTGGGACGAGCCGCAGTCGTGGACCCTGGACACCTACCGCCGCCACGACGGATATCTCGCACTGCCCAAGGCACTGCGCATGCATCCGGACGAGGTCATCTCCACCGTCAAGGATTCCGGGCTGCGCGGCCGCGGCGGCGCCGGCTTCCCGACGGGTATGAAATGGGGCTTCATCCCGCAGGATTCCGGCAAACCGCACTACCTCGTGGTCAACGCCGACGAGTCGGAACCCGGTACCTGCAAGGACATTCCGCTCATGCTGGCCACCCCGCACGTGCTGATCGAGGGCGTGATCATCGCGGCCTACGCGATCCGCGCCTCGCACGCGTTCATCTACGTACGCGGCGAGGTGCTGCCGGTGCTGCGGCGGCTGCAGGCCGCGGTCGCCGAGGCCTATGCCGCCGGCTATCTCGGCCACAACATTCTCGGCTCCCACTACGACCTGGAACTGATCGTGCACGCCGGGGCCGGGGCGTACATCTGCGGCGAGGAGACCGCGCTGCTGGATTCGCTCGAGGGCCGCCGCGGCCAGCCCCGGCTGCGACCGCCGTTCCCTGCCGTCGCAGGCCTGTACGCCAGCCCGACGGTGGTCAACAATGTGGAATCCATTGCCAGCGTGCCCCCGATCATCCTCAACGGCATCGACTGGTTCCGGTCGATGGGCTCGGAGCGCTCGCCCGGATTCACCCTCTACTCGCTGTCCGGGCACATCGCCCGGCCCGGGCAATACGAGGCGCCACTGGGCATTACGCTGCGCGAGCTGCTCGGCTACGCGGGCGGCGTGCGTGCTGGGCACACCCTGAAGTTCTGGACCCCGGGAGGATCGTCCACTCCGCTGCTCACGGCCGAACACCTCGACGTCCCGCTGGACTACGAGAATGTGGCCGCCGCGGGATCCATGCTGGGCACCAAGGCATTACAGATCTTCGACGACACCACCTGCGTGGTGCGCGCGGTGCTGCGCTGGACCGAGTTCTATGCCCACGAATCCTGCGGTAAATGCACTCCGTGCCGCGAGGGCACCTACTGGCTCGTGCAACTGCTCGAGCGACTCGAACACGGGCAGGGCACCGAGGCCGACCTCGACAAGCTTCTCGACATCGCCGACAACATCAACGGCAAGTCGTTCTGCGCGCTCGGCGACGGCGCGGCCAGCCCGATCTTCTCCTCGTTGAAGTACTTCCGCGACGAATACGAGCGGCACCTGCGCGAGGGGCGCTGTCCGTTCGATCCGGCCCGCTCGACCGCCTGGGCGGTCACCGCACAAGGAGGCGCGCGATGACCGCCACGGTTTCCTCGGGTACCAGCGGCGGGGTGACCCCCGCGGACATGGTCACCGTCACTATCGACGACACCACCCTCAGTGTGCCGACGGGCACGCTGATCATTCGCGCCGCCGAACTCGTCGGCATCCAGGTCCCTCGATTCTGTGACCATCCCCTGCTCGACCCGGTCGGCGCCTGCCGCCAATGCCTCGTCGAGGTGGAGGGGCAGCGAAAGCCGGTGGCCTCCTGCACGATGACCGTCACCGACGGCATGGTCGTGCGGACCCAGCTCACCTCCCCCACGGCGCAGAAGGGGCAGGAGGGGGTGATGGAGCTGCTGCTCATCAACCACCCGCTCGACTGCCCGGTGTGCGACAAGGGCGGGGAGTGCCCGCTGCAGAACCAGGCGATGTCCACCGGGCGCGCCGAGTCCCGCTTCGACGGCGTCAAACGCACGTACCCCAAACCGATTCCGCTGTCCTCGGCCGTGCTGCTGGACCGCGAGCGCTGCGTGCTGTGCGCCCGCTGCACCCGCTTCTCCCAGCAGGTCGCCGGCGATCCGTTCATCGAACTGATGGATCGCGGTGCGCTGCAACAGGTCGGCATCGCCGACGGCGAACCCCTGGATTCCTACTTCTCGGGCAATACCGTGCAGATCTGCCCGGTCGGCGCGCTCACCGGCACCGCCTACCGGTTCCGGGCCCGGCCCTTCGACCTGGTCTCGAGCCCGGCGGTGTGCGAGCACTGCGCCTCGGGCTGCGCCCAGCGCACCGATCACCGGCGTGGAAAGGTGTTGCGCCGCTTGGCCGGTGACGACCCGCAGGTCAACGAGGAATGGAACTGCGACAAGGGCCGCTGGGCCTTCGCCTACGCCGGCGAGCCCGACCGGATCACCACCCCGATGGTCCGCGGCTGGGACGGCGAACTGACCCCCGCCTCCTGGTCCGAGGCCCTCGCGCGCGCCGCCGAGGGCCTGGCCGCCGCGCGCGGCAACGCGGGGGTGCTGGTCGGCGGGCGTGCCACCCTCGAGGACGCCTACGCCTACGCCAAGTTCGCCCGCATCGCCCTGGGCACCAACGACATCGACTTCCGCGCCCGCCCCCATTCGGAGGAGGAGGCCGAATTCCTCGCCGCCCGGATCGCCGGGCAGGGCATGCCGGTCGACTACGCCGCCCTCGAGGCCGCCCCGGTGGTGTTGCTCGCCGGATTCGAGCCCGAGGAGGAGTCCCCGATCGTCTACCTGAGACTGCGCAAGGCCGCCCGGAAACGGGGGCTGGCGGTATATTCGCTGGCCGCGCACGCCAGCCGCGGGCTGGAACGCATGTCCGGCACGCTGCTGACCACGGTGCCGGGCGCCGAGGCGCATCTGCTGGAAACCCTTCGCACGGGCGTGGATACCGGCCTGGAACAGGCCGGTATCGCCCTGGACGACGAGGGCGGCCGGGCCGCCGCCGCCCGGCTCGCCCACCTGCTGCGCGAACCCGGCGCGGTGATCCTGGCCGGCGAGCGCCTGGCTACCGCGCCCGGCGCGCTGTCGGCCGCGGTCCGCCTGGCCGACGACACCGGCGCGGCCCTGGCCTGGGTGCCGCGCCGCGCCGGCGAGCGCGGGGCCGTCGAGGCCGGTGCGTTGCCGGGCCTGCTGCCCGGTGGCCGCCCGATCGTGGATTCCCATGCGCGGCAGCAGATCAAGTTAGCGTGGGACGTGGACGATCTGCCCGTGGATACCGGGCGTGACACCGCGGCCATCCTGGCCGCCGCGTCCACGCTCGGGGCGCTGGTCGTCGGCGGTGTCGAGATCGGCGACCTGCCCGATCCCACCGCGGCCCTGGCCGCCATCGCCGCCGCCCGCTTCGTGGTCAGCCTGGAGCTGCGGCGCAGCGAGATCACCGACCACGCCGACGTGGTGTTCCCGGTAGCCACCGCCTCGGAGAAGTCCGGCACCTTCCTGACCTGGGAGGGCCGCGCGCGGGAATTCGATGCGGCACTGGGCGATTCGACCGTCCGCAGGCAGGCCGCGTCGCTGGCCGATCACCGCGTCCTGCACGCCATCGCCGAGGAGATGCGCGTGCCGCTGCGGCTGCCCGACATCGCCTCGGCCCGTGCGGAACTGGCCGCGCTCGGCGCCTGGGACGGCCCGGCGGCGACCGGCCCCGACGCGCTGCCCGAACCGCTGCCGCAGCCCCCGGCGGGCAGCGCGATCCTGGCCGGCTGGCGGATGCTCATCGACCGTGGCCGCCTGCAGGACGGCGAGGAGAATCTCGCCGCCACCGCTCGCCGGCCGGTCGTGCGCCTGTCGCACGACACCGCGGCCGAAATCGGCGCCAGCACCGGCGATCCGGTGCACGTGAGCACCGACCACGGCCACATCACGCTGCCCCTCGAGGTGACCGAGATGCCCGACCGGGTCGTCTGGCTTCCGCTGAATTCGCCCGGATCGGCGGTGTACCAACAGCTTTCCACCACCCCGGGACATGTCGTGCGCATCCGGCGGGAGGACCACCGTGAGTGAGCTCATCCCCGTCACCCCGGCGCGTATGCGGCCGGGATCCACCGGAACCGGCTCGGTCGCAACAGATTCCGGCCAGCAGCGTGCCGGAATGACGGAACTGTCCCGCCCGAGCATCGAGGAGGTGCTGTCGTGAGTGATATGAGTGCCTTCGGCCACGACCCCTGGTGGCTGGTGGTGGTGAAATGCATCGCGATCTTCATCTTCCTGCTACTCATCCCGATGCTCGGCGTCTACGCCGAACGCAAGATCGTGGCGTGGATGCAGATGCGCGTCGGCCCGAACCGGGTCGGGCCGCACGGCACCCTGCAGTCGATCGCCGACGGGGTGAAGATGCTCCTCAAGGAGGACATCGTCCCGGCCATCGTGGACAAGCCGATATTCATTCTCGCCCCGGTGGTTTCGCTGATTCCGGCGGTGATGGCGTTCGCGGTGATGCCGTTCGGGCCGGAGGTATCGATCTTCGGCACCCGGACCCCGTTGCAGCTCACCGACATGCCCGTCGGGGTGCTGTACATCCTGGCGATGGCCTCGGTCGGCGTGTACGGCATCGTGCTGGCCGGCTGGGCGTCGGGATCGACGTATCCGCTGCTGGGCGGGCTGCGCTCGACCGCGCAGGTGATCTCCTACGAGATCGCGATGGCGGCCTGCTTCGCGGCGGTGTTCCTGCTGACCGGCACGATGTCGACCTCCGGCATCGTCGCGCACCAGTGGGGCACCTGGAACGTCTTCCTGCTGCTGCCCTCGTTCGTCATCTACGCGGTGTCCATGGTCGGCGAGACCAACCGGGCGCCGTTCGATCTGCCCGAGGCCGAGGGCGAGCTCGTCGGCGGCTTCCACACCGAATACTCCTCGCTCAAGTTCGCCATGTTCATGATGGCCGAGTACATCAACATGGGCACGGTGTCCGCGCTGGCGACCACGCTGTTCTTCGGCGGCTGGCACGCGCCGTTCCCGCTGAACCTGTGGGCGGGAGCCAATTCCGGATGGTGGCCGCTGCTGTGGTTCACCGCGAAGATGTGGATCTTCCTGTTCGTGTTCATCTGGCTGCGCGGCACACTGCCGCGACTGCGCTACGACCAGTTCATGAATCTGGGCTGGAAGCTGCTGATCCCGGTCTCGCTGCTGTGGGTGATGGTCGTCGCGACCCTGAAGGTGCTGCAGGACAACGGAGTTCACATCCAAACCGCCGGAATGGTGATCGGTGGGATCGCGCTGACGCTGCTGCTGCTGGCGATGGTGGTGCGCGCGGGCCTGCGCGGCAGCGGCACCCCGGCGCCGGCCGAGCCCGCCGACTACTCCGGATTCCCGGTACCGCCGATGCCGGCCACGGCCTCGCGCCAGGGCCCGAAACCCGGTCTGCTCGAGCCGTTCGCGGGCTTCGCGGTCACCTTCCTGACCATGTTCAAGAAGAAGAACACCGAGTTCTATCCGGAGGTCAAGGAGCCGACCGCGCCGCGCTATCACGGCCGCCATCAGCTCAACCGCCATCCCGACGGACTCGAGAAGTGCATCGGCTGCGAGCTGTGCGCCTGGGCCTGCCCGGCCGACGCGATCTACGTCGAGGGCGCGGACAACACCGAGGCCGAACGCTTCTCCCCCGGTGAGCGGTACGGCCGCGTCTATCAGATCAACTACCTGCGCTGCATCGGCTGCGGCCTGTGCATCGAGGCCTGCCCCACCCGCGCGCTGACGATGACCAACGAATACGAGCTGGCCGACGACAACCGCGCGGACCTGATCTACGAGAAGGACCGGCTGCTGGCCCCGCTCCAAGCGGGGATGACCCTTCCGCCGCACGCCACGGTGCCCGGTACCACCGAGCAGGACTACTACCTCGGCACGATCGACGTGCTGGGCAGCCTTGCGGCAGGGGCGACGTCCGAGCCGGACATCGTCTCCGGACAGACCCCGGCCGCGGCCGGAGCGGAAGGAGCATCGCGATGAATCCCCTGGCGGCACACGCGGTCCCGCGGGCCGGGCAGCTCGCCCTCGCCGAGGGCGCGACGCACACCTCCACCGGCGAGGCGGTGCTGTTCTGGGTGCTGGCGGTCGTCGCGGTGGCCGGGGCGCTGGGCATGGTGACCGCGCGCAAGGCCGTGCACGCGGCAATGTGCCTGGCGGCCACCATGATCACGCTGTCGGTGTTCTACATCGCCGAGAACGCGCTGTTCCTGGGCGTGGTGCAGATCGTGGTCTACACCGGCGCGGTGATGATGCTGTTCCTGTTCGTGCTGATGCTGGTCGGCGTCGACACCTCCGAATCGCTGCGGGAGACGCTGCGCGGGCAGCGGATCGCGGTCATCGTCGTCGGCATCGGGTTCGCCCTGCTGCTGAGCGCGGCCATCGCCCGTGGGCTGCACGACGATTCGGTGGCGCAGCGGGGGCCGGGCTTCGGACAGTACTCCATCAACGCCCTGGCCGAGCTGATCTTCGTGCGGTACGTGTGGGCATTCGAGCTGACGGGAGCGCTGCTGATCACCGCCACCATCGGGGCGATGGTGCTGGCCCACCGGGAACGGTTCGGGTTGCACTCGGATCAGAGGGCGATGTCCAAACAGCGTGTGCTCGATGGTGATCGGGTCACCCCGTTGCCCACGCCGGGCGTGTACGCCCGCCACAACGCGGTGGACATTCCTGCCCGCCTGCCCGACGGCTCGTTCGCCGAACTGTCGGTCAGCACCATCCTGCGGCACCGCCGTCATCGCGCGCACACCGAGGCGGCGGTCATCGGCGTGGGCGTGACCAACGGCAACGGCTCCTCCGGACCGCACAACGGCTCCGGCAACGACGACGCCAGCACGGCTGACTAGAAAGGCTCTGCGGTGAATCCGGACAACTATCTGTATCTCTCGGCACTGCTGTTCACCATCGGCGCGGTCGGAGTCCTGGTGCGGCGCAACGCGATCGTCGTGTTCATGTGCATCGAGCTGATGCTCAACGCGGTGAACCTGGCGTTCGTCACATTCGCCCGCGAACACGCCAACCTCGACGGCCAGGTCTACGCCTTCTTCACCATGGTCGTGGCCGCGGCCGAGGTCGTCATCGGCCTGGCGATCATCATGACCATCTTCCGCGCCCGCCGCTCGACCTCGGTCGACGACGCCAACCTGCTGAAGTACTGACATGGGTACGCAGATGCTCTGGTTGCTGCCGGCTCTGCCGCTCGCGGGCGCGGTCATCCTGCTGCTGGGCGGGCGCGCGAGCGATGCCCGGGGACACTGGCTGGGCGTGGCGGCCGCGTTCGCCTCCTTCGGAATCGCGGTGTGGGCCTTCGCCGATATGCTCGGGCGCTCCGGCGCGGACCGGGCCGTATCGCACGACTTCTTCAGCTGGGTGCCCGTAGCCGGGCTGCAGGTGAACTTCACCCTGCAGCTGGATCAGCTCTCGATGTGTTTCGCGCTGCTGATCACCGGCGTCGGGTCGCTGATCCACCTGTACTCGGTCGGCTACATGGCACACGACGAGGGGCGGCGGCGGTTCTTCGCCTACCTCAACCTGTTCCTGGCCGCGATGCTGGTGCTGGTCCTGGCCGGCAACTACCTGGTGCTGTATCTGGGCTGGGAGGGCGTGGGCCTGGCCTCGTACCTGCTGATCGGGTTCTGGTATCACAAGCCCTCGGCGGCGACCGCTGCCAAGAAGGCGTTCGTGGTGAACCGGGTCGGCGACATGGGTTTGGCCATCGCGCTTTTCGTCATGTTCGCCACCTTCGGCTCGGTCGACTTCGGCCGCGTGTTCGGGGGCGCGCCGCACGCGAGCCAGGGCACGCTCACCGCGATCGGGCTGTTGCTGCTGCTGGGTGCGTGCGGCAAGTCCGCGCAGGTGCCGCTGCAGTCCTGGCTCGGGGACGCGATGGAGGGCCCGACCCCGGTCTCGGCGCTCATCCACGCCGCCACCATGGTCACCGCCGGTGTGTACCTGATCGCCCGCTCGCACGCGATCTTCGATCTCGCGCCGGGCGCCCGCACGGGCGTGCTCGTCGTCGGCGCGGTCACGCTGCTGTTCGGCGCGATCATCGGCTGCGCCAAGGACGACATCAAGAAGGCGCTCGCGGCCTCCACGATGAGCCAGATCGGCTACATGGTGCTCGCGGCGGGCCTGGGCCCGGCCGGATACGCGGTCGCGATCATGCATCTGCTGACCCACGGATTCTTCAAGGCCGGACTGTTCCTCGGCGCCGGTTCGGTGATGCACGCGATGAACGACGAGACCGATATGCGCCGCTACGGCGGGCTGCGCGCGCTCATGCCGATCACCTTCGTCACCTTCGGGCTGGGCTATCTGGCGATCATCGGCGTACCGCCGTTCGCGGGCTTCTTCTCCAAGGACCGCATCATCGAGGCGGCGTTCGGACACGGCGGCGCGAGCGGGGTCACGCTCGGTGCCGCCGCGCTGCTGGGCGCCGGGATCACCGCGTTCTACATGACCCGCGTGATGATCCTGACCTTCTTCGGCGACAAGCGCTGGGCGCCGGACACCCATCCGCACGAATCGCCCGCCTCGATGACCGGCCCGATGATCCTGCTGGCCCTTGGATCGGTGTTCTCCGGCGGGCTGTTCTTCTACGGCTCCTCGCTGCAGAACTGGCTGGCTCCCGTTGTCGGACAGGAACATTCCGAGGGCGCCATGCCCTCCTGGGTGGTGACGGTGCTGGCCCTGGTGGTCGTCGCGATCGGTGTGGCCGTGGCGTACGGGCAGTACGCCCGCCGTCCCGTCCCCGAGACCGCGCCCGAGCAGGTCTCCGGGCTCACCGTCGCCGCGCGCCGCGACCTGTACGGCGACGCGTTCAACGAGGCCGCGTTCATGCGCCCCGGCGCGGAGCTGACCCGCTCGCTGGTCTTCCTGGACGCCCGCGGCATCGACGGCATCGTGAACTCGACCGCGGCCCTCATCGGCGCGGTGTCCTCCCGAATCCGGCGCGTGCAAACCGGATTCGTGCGTTCCTACGCTCTGTCCATGTTCACCGGCGCGGCCCTGGTGGTCGCGGCCCTGCTGGCGGTGAGGTTGCTGTGAACTATCCCTGGCTGACAACGCTGTGGCTGTTGCCCCTGGTCGGGGCCGCCGCGGTGGTGGCGATGCCCGCGTCTGCGCGCTCCCTCGCCCGCTGGACCGGGCTGGTCTTCTCGCTGGCCACACTGGTGATCGGGATCGTGGTCGCGACCCGGTTCACCCCGGGCGGGCCGCAGTACCAGCTCACCGAATCGCACCGCTGGATACCGGCTTTCGGGGCGGGCTACACCCTCGGTGTCGACGGGATCGCGCTGGCGCTGATCCTGCTCACCGCCGGACTCGTGCCGCTGCTGATCATCGCGGGGTGGGGGGACGAGCGGGAGGTCGGCACCGGGAGGCGCGTGGCGCACATCTATGTGGCGCTGACGCTGATCGTCGAGTCGATGGTGCTGATTTCCTTTGTGTCCCTGGATATTCTGCTGTTCTACGTGTTCTTCGAGGTCATGCTGATCCCGATGTACTTCCTGATCGGCGGATTCGGGCAGAGCAGAATTACCGGAGATCACGGGCCCTCCATGGTTACGCAAGCTGCCGCCTCCGGGCCTGACACGATCTCCGGCGGGCGGGGCAGCTACACGGAACTGCGGCGGCAGCGCTCGCGCGCGGCGGTGAAGTTCCTGCTGTACAACCTGTTCGGCGGGCTCATCATGCTCGCCGCGGTGATCGGGCTGTATGTGCTCACCGCGCGCCAGCATCTGGGCGGATCCGACGGCACCTTCGATTTCCGCGCCGTCGTCGCCGCGGCCAACTCCGGGCATCTGGGTGCGGGCCCGGCGGTGCTCAACGCACTGTTCCTGGGATTCATGTTCGCCTTCGCGGTGAAGGCGCCGCTGTGGCCGTTGCACACCTGGCTGCCCGACGCCGCGGTCTCGGCGACACCGTCGAGCGCCGTCCTGATGATGGCGGTGGTCGACAAGGTCGGCACGTTCGGCATGCTGCGCTACTGCCTGCTGCTGTTCCCGCACGCCGCGCACACCTACGCGCCACTGATCAGCGTCCTCGCGGTGATCGGCATCGCCTACGGCGCGATCCTGGCGATCGGGCAGAAGGACGTGATGCGCCTGATCGCCTACACCTCGATCTCGCACTTCGGGTTCATCATCCTGGGCATCTTCGCCATGACCAATCAGAGCGGCGCGGGCGCGACCCTCTACATGGTCAACCACGGCATCTCCACCGCCGCGCTGTTCCTGATCGCCGGATTCCTGGTCTCGCGCAAGGGAACCCGCATGATCGCCGACTTCGGTGGCGTGCAGAAGGTCGCGCCGGTCCTGGCCGGGACCTTCCTGATCGCGGGCCTGGCCACGCTGTCGCTGCCCGGCCTCGCCCCGTTCGTCAGCGAATTCCTGGTCCTGGTCGGCACCTTCACCCGGTATCCGGTCGCGGCGGTCTGTGCCACCAGCGCGCTGGTGCTCGCCGCGATCTACGTGCTCTGGATGTACCAGCGGATGATGACCGGGCCGGTCAAGCAGGGCAACGAGCGGCTCTACGATCTGGTGCCCCGCGAATTGGTCGTCGTGGTGCCGCTGATCGTCGCGCTGCTGTTCCTGGGCGCCTATCCGAAACCGCTGCTGGATCGCATCAATCCGGCCGTCGCCGGGACCCTCACCACGATCGGCGCACACGATCCTGCGCCCGCGGTGCCGCAGGCGGCGACCATCTCCGACGGAGGTACGCACAAGTGAACACACTTGCAGTCGCAACGGTCACGGCCCCGTCCATCGAATACCGCGATCTGTCACCGATGCTCATCGTATTCGGCGTCGCGGTTGCCGCCGTGCTGGTCGAGGCGTTCGCGCCGCGGCCGTGGCGCTATCCCCTGCAGCTGGTGCTCGGCGTCGCCGGGCTGGGCGTGGCCTTGGCCGCGGTGATCGGGCTGGCGGGCACGCACACCACCGCGGTGGTCGGTGCGGTCGCGATCGACAACGTCACCCTGGTGCTGCAGGGCACCATCCTGGTCGCGGCGCTGCTCGGGCTGGCACTGATGGCCGAGCGCGGGATCGAGCCGCGGCTGGGCCGGATGCGCCGCGAGGGGCCGGGCACCTGGAGCCGCGCGGCCGCCGCGGGCGTGCGGGTTCCGGTCGACGCGTTCACCCCGCAGGCGGCCGCCACGCCGGGCAGCGCCGACGAGATCGCCGCGGCCCGTGCGGGAATCACGACCACCGAGGTGTTCCCGCTCATGCTGATCGCGGTGGGCGGGCTGCTGCTGTTCCCGGCCTCCAATGACCTGCTGACCATGTTCGTCGCGCTCGAGGTGCTGTCGCTGCCGCTGTACCTGCTGTGCGGGCTGGCCCGCCGCCGGCGGCTGCTCTCGCAGGAGGCGGCGCTGAAATACTTTCTGCTGGGGGCATTCTCCTCGGCCTTCTTCCTGTATGGGATGGCGCTGCTGTACGGATATGCCGGGACCGTGCGCTTCTCGGGCATAGCCGCGGCGGTCTCCCGGGATTCCGGTTCGAAAACCCTTGCCGTGCTGGGCATCGCGATGCTGGCGGTCGGGCTGCTGTTCAAGATCGGCGCGGTGCCGTTCCAGGCCTGGGTGCCCGACGTGTACCAGGGCGCACCGACCTCGGTGACCGCGTTCATGGCCGCGGGCACCAAGATCGCGGCGGTCGGCGCCTTCCTACGGGTGCTGCAGGTGGCGGTGCCCGGGCTGCGCGAGGACTGGCGCCCGATCCTGGCCGCGGTGGCCGTGGCGACGATGGCGGTGGGCGCGGTCGTGGCGGTCACGCAGACCGACGTGAAGCGCATGCTCGCGTATTCGTCGGTGGCCCACGCCGGTTTCATCCTGGTCGCGCTGGTGGCGGCCAACACCCAGGGCACCTCCTCGGTGCTGTTCTACCTGGTGGCGTACGGCATCAGCACCACGGGCGCATTCGCGGTGGTGACGCTGGTGCGCGACAGGGTCGGCGACGAGGCCACCTCGATGTCGGCCTGGGCCGGACTGGGCCGCCAATCCCCCTGGCTGGCCACGATTTTCGCGCTGTTCCTGCTCTCCTTCGCGGGCATCCCGCTCACCAGCGGATTCGTCAGCAAGTTCGCGGTCTTCCAGGCCGCGGCCGCGGCCGGCGACTCGTGGCTGGTGATCATCGGCGTGATCTGCAGCGCCATCGCCGCCTACTTCTACATCCGCGTCATCGTCCTGATGTTCTTCACCGACCCCGCCGACGACGCCCCCCAGATCGTCACCCCACCCCTGACGAGCACGGTGGTCGCCCTGACCGCCGCGGCCACCCTGGTCCTGGGCGTGTTCCCCCAGCCGGTCCTGGACATCGCCACCCGCGCAACGTCGTTCGTGCACTGAACCGTTCACGCTGTGCCCGGATGCGCCCGATGCATCCGGGCGCAGTGCGTTCGGCCATGGTGTTCCAATCGAGCCTGCGATCAGCGTGCCCGTCGACAACCGGGTGGACAGGCAACGGGCAGGGCCGACCCTCGACGGCGTTACAGTGGCGCCATGACCCTCGGATTCACCTGGGACACCAGCGAGCTGGACATCGACCTCGCGAGGCACACCCGCGAACGTGCCGTTTGGCGTATGCGCAGGACAATGCCGGGATTTGTCTGGGACGCGGCGGTGCTGGAGGGCAATCCCTTCACCTATCCTGACGTGCAGACACTGATGGAGGGTGTCACCGTAGGCGGCCATCGGCTTTCGAATGAACGTCAGGTCCTTGCGCTCGCCGACTCGATGCGCGAACTCGCATACGGCAGCCATATCCTCCCCGAGCCTGGACCCGGCGGAGAAAACCTGATTCGTCTCCACAGCGAGGGGCTCACCGACATTCTCGAGCTGCCCGACCCTGTACAGCAGGGCATCGCTTACTTCCTCTTCGCGGCGCTCAACCAGTTCTATTTCGACGGCAACAGGCGCACCGGCCGCGCGATGATGAACGGCCACCTCATGTCCTGCGGCATCGACGCGATCAGCGTGCCTGCCCTTCGGCGGCGTGAGTTCAACACGCTGATGGTCGATTTCTACCGGAGTAAGGATGCCACGGGCATCTTCGGCTTACTGCTGTCCTGCCACCCGGACCGGCTCACGGCCTGACCGGCTACTGGATCACCTCGCGAAGGCGGGCGGCGAAGGCGGGCGGGTTCTCCATGAAGCCGGCGTGACCGCCGGGGAAGAGGGTGGGTTCGATCTTCAGTTCGGCGGCCAGCGCGCGGGTGGTGCGGTCGCAGAACATGCCCGCGGAGGTGTCGCCGATGCCGAGGACGACGTGGGTGTCCAGGGCGCGCAGGGCGTCCAGGTCGGGGCGCCAGCCGGCGGTGGGCTCGAGTTCGTGGAGGTAGAAGAAGCGGTCGTTGGCGGCGTCGCGGTGGGCCAGCATCTGCTCGAGCACGCCCTCCGGGAACGGCATCTCCGTCATGGCGAAGAACTTCCGGATAGCGACGACCTCGTCGCCGTGGAAGGTCGCGACGATGTCGTCGCGGGTCCGGCGCTGGGACTCCCGGTCGTCCAGGAGTTCCGCGAGCGGCGGTTCGTGCGCGATGGCGGTCGACACCAGTTCCGGGGCCGCCTGCAGTAGCGCCAGGGTGGTGACCGCGCCGCCGGAGGAGCCGAGAACGGTTGCGGGACCGGCGTCCAGGTGCCGCAGGATGCGCGCCAGGTCGTCGGCGCGCAACTCGGGGGTGGCGTCGGTGCCGGGATCGTCGAGCTCGCTGCCGAAATGGCCGCGCGGGTCGGGGGTCAGTACGGTGTACTGCTCGGCAAGTTGCTCGGCCAGCGGTATGAACGGCGCCGAATGCATCGGCGAGCCGACGAGCGCCAGTAGCGGTCCGTCGCCGCGCAGCTCGTAGTACAGGCGCACGCCGGGGGCGGCGAGGGTGTGCGTGGTGACGGATGTGGTCATGCGGATCCTCCTGGGCATAGCGAACTGGGCACCCATGTCGACTCCCCCCAGTATCCGAAATTCATCGGTCGCGGCGCGGCATTCGATGCGACTGTGCGCGCCGTGCCGGAATTCGGTGCCGTTCAAGGTCATCGGCCGACGCGACAGTCCGACTCGCGACCGGTATAACCGAAGTGCCCATCGCCGTCTCGAGCGGCTCCTACGATGGTGCCGATACGGATCGCAACGCAGATAGGGGTGGTTGAGATGACAGAGGGCTCCGCGCAGATCGATCAATCCAAGCCGAGTATCGCCCGCGTCTACGACTATCTGCTGGGCGGCAAGGACAATTACGAGGTCGATCGAAAGATCGGCGACTTCTTCATCGAGGACCTGCCCGGTTCGGTCTCGATCGCATATGCCAACCGGCAGGCGCTGATTCGCGCGGTGGGCGCCATTTCCCGGGACGGCATTTCGCAGTTCATCGACATCGGCAGCGGCCTGCCGACCGTGGACAACGTGCACCAGGTCGCGCAGCGCCACAATCCCGAGGCCCGCGTGGTCTACGTCGACAACGATCCGATCGTGCTGGCGCACGGGCGCGCGCTGCTGGCCACCGACGAGCACACCACCGTCTTCCAGGCCGATCTTCGCTATCCGGAGGAGATTCGCAAGAACTCCGAGGTCGAGCGACTGATCAACTTCGACGAACCCGTCGGGGTGATCTTCAGCGCGATCCTGCACCACCTCAACGACAGTGAGCGCCCGGCCGATCTCGTGGCCTGGTGGGCCGATCAGGTCCTCTCGGGCAGCGAGTTCTACATCTCGCATTTCCGGTCCGGCCTGAACGAGGAGACCCAGGCCGCGGAGGCGAAGCTGCAGGACAGTTTCGGGCGGGGGCGCTGGCGCACCGACGAGGAGATCGAGGCGCTGTTCGGCGATCTCGAGATACTCGAGCCCGGCCTGGTGAACTGTTCGCTGTGGCGTCCGGCGCCGACCCCGGGCGACGACGTCAGCAAGATCGGCGTCGAGGCGCGCGACCTCGGCGACCTGACCCTGTGGGAGCAGCTGATCTCCTGCGCGTTGGCCCGCAAGCCCTAATCGGCACCGTCGGCGAAGCCGTCCGAAACCGCGCATGGCCGGAGCGAATGCGGAGATACGCATAGCCCGGAGCGATAGCCTGTCCGCATGATCAATGGTGCGCACACGATCATGTACGCGGCCGATGCGGATGCCGCGCGGGCCTTCTTCCGCGACGTGCTCGGCCTGGCTCATGTCGATGCCGGACACGACTGGCTGATCTTCAAGTCGCCGCCGGCCGAGCTGGCCGTGCACCCGGCCGGCGGCCCCGACAGCGGCCGGGTCGAGCTGTATCTGATGTGCGACGACCTGCACGCGACCGTCGAGGAGCTGCGGGCCAAGGGCGTCGAGTTCACCGGCGGCATCACCCAGCAGGGCTGGGGGCTGCTCACCACGCTCGTCGTGCCGGGCGCCGGTGAGATCGGGCTCTATCAGCCGCGGCACGAGACCGCGTACAACCTGGAGTGATTCGCTCCGACTCCGGCCCTGGGACGATTCGCCCGCGGCCGGGTTCAGCATATCCATTTGAACCTAATCTAATTAGGTTATAGGCTAACTTCCCTAGAAGGAGGTAGCCGACAATGACATCCCATCCGACATCCGGCACCCTGCGTGTGCCCGGCGCGACCCTGTACTACGAGACCCGCGGATCGGGCCCGGTGCTGCTGGCCCTGCCCGGCGGCGGGGGCGACGCGAACGGCTTCGACGACATGGCCGAACTGCTCGCACCCCGGTTCACCGTCGTCGCCCTCGATGCGCGCGGGTATTCGCGCAGCCCGCTGGACAGCGGCACCCCCGAAACCCAGCAGGTGCGGGTGCAGAGCGACGACGCGTACCGGCTACTGACCCACCTCACCGACCAGCCCGCGTACATCGTCGGCGGCAGCGCCGGAGCGATCGTCGGGCTGGATCTGCTCACCCGCCACCCCGAGTGTGTCCGCACCCTCGTCACCCACGACCCGCCCTGTTTCGCGGTGCTGCCCGACGCGGCCGAACAGCGCACCTTCGTCGAGGAGGTGTACACCCTGGCCCGCACCGAGGGGATCGCCGCCGCCTCGGCGCGATTCCTCGCCGGGATCGGCGGGGCGATGAAGCCCTCGCCGGCGCCAGGAGAACTGCCGCCGGACAAGGCCGCGATGTGGGCCCGCCTGGCCGCCAACGCCCCGATCATGATGGAGTACGAACTGCGCGAATTCACCTCGTACATACCCGATTACGTCGCCCTGAGCGCCGTACGGGACCGCCTGGTGCTCGGCGTCGGCCGTGAGTCGCGCCACCTGCTGCCCTCCCGTCCGGCCGCCGAGATCGCCGCCCGGGTCGGGCTGTCCGTCACCGAGTTCCCGGGCATGCACAACGGCATGCGCACCGAGGCAAGGGAATTCGCGGCGCAGCTGATCGACCTGCTCGCGGGGTGAACTGCCGCGTTCAATTGCGCGATGTCGGTTCCGACCGGTCCGCTCGGATCCAATAGGCTGTCCGGAGTTCGACAGCAACAAGGAGTCTCACCGATGGTCAACCCGAAACGGTCCGGAAATCGGCCGATGCCGACAGAGCCGGAGCGCGATCGTGGTCGGTCGTCGGAGCCGGACGCCTCCGACGCGGCGCCATCCGGCTTCCGCATCGCGGACACGCTGGCCGCGGTCATGCTCCTGCTGGCGACCCTGACCTATCTCGGGCGCCTGATGGTGGGGCTGTCCCAGCCTGGTGACACCATCGCCCCCCGCGATTTCGGTTCGCTGCTGGCCTCGATCATCGCGATCGTTGCGGGAATCCTGCTGGTGACCGGCGTCAAGCCGCCGGTCGCCCGCGTCACCGGCGCGCTCGGGGCCGGTGCGCTGCTCCTGTTCAACGTGGCGAATCTGACCGGCGGCGCGGTCGACGACGTCATCGGCAAATCCGCCAGGTGGGCGGCGATTCCGATCGCCGCGACCACGTTCCTTGCCATCGTCGCGCTGATCCAGGCGTCCTGGACCAGCGTGGAAACGGTGCGCACGCGCGCGGATCGGGACGAGGATCAGGACGCGCCCGCCCCGGTGGCGCAGACCGTCGCCGAGCCTACTCCGGCGCCGGAGCGCCCCGCCCTTCCGGAGCGCTCGGCGCCCATCCCGGAAACGCTCGGCGTCATCGGCGTGCCGGAAGCCGACGACGAACCCGCCGTGCCGTGGCAACAGGCTGACGTAGTCGCCGCTCCGGGCCAGCCGTTCGAGCCCTATGAGCAGCGGCCCGAACCCACCTCTACCGCCGACGAATCGCTCGGATCGTATGCGCGCGCGGACGCCCGCTCCACCGAGGACCCCTCGACATTGTTGCTCCCGCCGCATCGGCCCGGACCGTTCGGCGCGCCGCTGAACGAGGGCCCAGCGGCGACCGACGCCGTGCCGTACGCGGACGCTTCCCCGGACACCACCGAACGACCTGCCACCCCGATGCCACCACAGCATCCAGGCCCCTTCGGCGCCCCCCGGCGTCCGGACCAGTTCGCGCCGGAGCCGCAAACGGCCCGCTCCAGAGAGGCCGAATCGTTTGCGGGGCAGGAGCTTCCATCGCCGGTATCGCGGCCGCAGCCAATGGAGTTCGACCCGGGAACGCAATCGCGAACCGAGCCGTTCATCTCGCAGCCGCCGCACGTCGAGACCGAATCCGAGGGCGAGGCTACATCCCTGCTGCCCCCGCCGACGGGACCGTTCGGCGCGCCGCGCCGCGAGCCGCTGCCGCCCGAGCCCTCCTGGGGCTCGGGGTACGGGCCGGGTGCGCCCGAACAATATCCGGGACCGCAATCGAACCCGGCATCCGCGATTCCCGAACGCGGCCCGGTTGTTCGTGACGCCGGCCGGCCTCCCGCCGAGCAGCCGGCACCGGACCGTCGCGAGCCCGAATCGGCAGCAGCACAGATGAGTGCGGGATCGCCATCCCCGCAGCCGGGGCCGTTCGGTGGGCCGCCACCGGGTTACGAGCACGCCGAGACCGAGGGCATCCCGATGGGACAGTTCGCGGATCACCCGACCACCGTCCTGCCCCGGCCGGGCGGTGCGACCGATGCCGAGCTGTCACGCGACGGCGTGATCGGCGCGCAGCCGTACGTATCTCCTGACACTGCGCCGTTGCACAGGCAGGACTACCCCGAGGCATTGCCCGAGCCGCGGCCGCCGGCCGGGCGCGGCTACGATTCCGAGCCCGCTGCCTACCGCCCGGCCGGTGATGTGGCGCCGCAACCGATTCCGTTCCCCGTTCCCCACCGAGACGACTACAACTCACGGTTCCCCGAGGGTGAGCCCTACCGCCCCGAATCCGCTCCCGGCGAGTGGCCCGCGGAACGGCAACCCGCGCCGGATGGCTCCCGCGCCGATAGTGGTACTGCGGTTGGCGGCGCCGAGGCCCAGTGGCCCGCCGCTCCGCATCGCCGTCCGTTCGGATCGTTCGAGTATCCCGCCGAGGTGGTGGTCGCGCAGGACCACAACACCGCGCGACTACCCGTCGCCGAGCAGCGACAGCCCGGTGACCACCAGGCGCCACCGGCGTTCGCCGCGTTCGAGCCCACGAACCAGCGCGGCGAGGGGTGGTCGCAACACGATTCGCAGTGGCAGTCGTCCGGGGACGGGCACCCTCAGCAGGCCGCTCCCACCGAGGCCATTCCGCACGCGTCCGAAACCTCGCCGATCCCCGCGCAGCACACGGTCCGTCAGCCCATGCTGCGGCAGCCCGGCGGATTTCTCACTCCGCCCCCGGTCGATTCCGAACCGATTCCCGCGCAGCAACCACCGGCGCGGCACCGCGGCCCCGACGACCAGCCCTATGCCGTTCCGTTCGCGAATCTCGTCTCGGCAGAACCCGATTCGGCACCGCCGCCGCCCGATCCGGTGCAGGCGCCGCCGAAACGTCTCTCGCCCATGCCGCAGAACGACCAGCAGTGACCACCGGAGCCAACCGGCGTTGCCGTCGGTGGCGAGAAAATGGTTGGACGCGATCGCGTTCTAGTTGATAGCGTGAGCCGAACCGTGACAGCACGCGAGGAGGTGAGACCCATGAACGTTGTATCGAAGTGGGAGCTCCCTCTCGACGTCACGGTTGGGCGAACGATCTAGCTGTCGCCGGGAGCGCCTGTCATCCAAGGCTGCTCCGAAAGGGCGATAAGCTTGAACTCTGCACATTCCACGTCCGGTTCCACCGGACACACCACCGTCATCACACGCGTCTCCGAGACGCAGTGGCAGGCGGTGAATCACGGTCTGCCGATCGGATCGGGCGATGTGTCGCCACGGCCCGACGGCCGGCTGTTCGTCAGCATCGACTCGTGGCTGGACGACGCCTTCGGTCCGCTGGCCGCCGCGATGCTGGCAGGCCTGCCGAGACCCCTCTATACGGTGGTCGACGAGGCGGATCGGGATCTGGTAAACCTTTGGGAGAGTGCCGGTTTCACCATCCGGCGCCGAGAATGGGAATACCTGGTGCCGAGCGATCCGGAGACGACCGGGCTCGCGGCGGTGGTCCCGCCGCCGGACACGACGATCGTGGCCGCCGGCGCCGCGGCGGAAGGCCCACTGCGCGAGGCGGATCGGGCGATTCGCGACGAGGTGGAGGCGAGCGTCGGCTGGCCGAACATGCCGGCCGAGGTGATGCCGCGCATCGGGGGCGACACCCTGGTGGATCCGTCGAAGTATGCGGTGGCGGCACAATCCGATCGCTACGTGGGGCTGATCCGCGTCGTGCAGGTGACCCGCCTGCCACGGATCGGACTGCTCGCGGTGCGGGCCGATCAGCAGCGCCGGGGCATCGCCCGTGCGCTGCTGGCACACGCGCTGGGCGCCCTGCACCAGCGCGGGATACCCAGGGCGGCAGCCGAAGTGAACGAATCGAATGCCGCCGCTACGGCGCTTTTCGAAAGCATCGGTGCCCAGCGCGTGAACAGCAACCTGGAACTGGTGCTGGGATGAGTAACAACGGGAAGGGAATCGAGATCGAGGGCACCGTCATCGAGTGCCTCCGCAATGCCAACTTCACGGTCGAACTGCAGAACGGGCACCAGGTACTCGCCCACATCAGCGGGAAGATCCGGAAGAACTACATCAAAATCCAGCTGCAGGACCGGGTACTCGTCGAGCTGAGCCCCTACGACCTCACGCGCGGCCGAATCCTGTTCCGGTACCGCAATTAGCGCGTTGAGCGAATAGCTGTGCAGTCCGCGCCGACCGGATATGTTCCGGTCGGCGCGGTTCCGTGCCCCATGCCCCCATGCCACTGTGGTGGCGCCCGATCGTCTCCGCGCAGACGTTCACCGCCGTCGCGCCAAGCTGATTCGGTCGCGTCCGGATGTTCGACTTCACCAACTCGATCCGCGTCCGAGGCGCGGCCGAAGCATAGGCGGTGCGGCGGACGCCCAGCTCACTCAGGTGATTGTGCTGCCGACTGTGCATCGATCCCATAGGCTGGTCGATGCTCGGATTTCAGACATTTCAGCGTTGCAGCAAGGAGTTTCGCCGTGGCCAACCCATACCAGCCCGGCCCCGCGCCGATGCCCTCGGCACCGCCCCCGGGGTATGGGTGGCCCGCCCAGCCGGGTTCGCCTGCTGGACAGACGTATTCGCCGTATCCGACGCCCAAGCCTGCGGGTCCGCGTAATGTGCCCGCGCTGACTGCCGCAGGGCTCGTGCTGCTGGCGCTACTGATTGCACTGGGCCGCGAGACGGCCGCCATCGGAATCCACTGGCTGACCAACCTGTCCGTGATCGGCTGGATCCTCATAGCGGCAGCAACCATCACCGGCGGTGTGCAGACGCTCACCAATCGCAATCCGGTATCCGCGCGCATAACCGTGGCCCTTGCCACCGGCGCGTTGTTCACGGAACAGGTTTTCGGTCTGGTATCCGCCTTCTATGCTTACGACGGGCTGGGTGGCCACGGCTTGGGCGATGACGGCAATTGGCTCACAATCCCGGGCGTACTCGTCGGGATCGCCGCTATCGTCATGCTGTACATCGCATCCCGCGCGGATGCCGCGAAATCGGGCGCCGCGCAGCCAGCGACACCGCAATCGGCACAGCCGGGCTGGCCGTCGCAGCCGCAGGCGCCGTCCGGACAGCAACCGCCCACGGGATTCCCCGGCCAACAGCCCGCCGGATTCCCCCAGCAGCAACCGCCCTCCCCGCCCAGCGGCTTTCCACAGCAGCAACCGCTCGGGAGTCAGCTCGGTGGTTTTCCGCAGCAGCCGTGGGGACCGCAGCCCGGCGCCTTTCCACAGCAACAACCGTCCGGCTCCCAGCCCAGCGGCTTTCCGCAGCAACAACTACCGGGCCATCCGGCCGGTCTTCCCCAGCAGCCCGCCTACCAGCCCCAGGGCTTCCCGGGACAGCAGCACCCAGGGTTCGCGGCACCGCAACCAGCACCCACTCAGCCGGGTCAGTTCGTGCCACCGCCCGGTGCATTCGGTGCGCCCCCGCAGCCGCTGCAGCACCCCAATCCCCCTGCCGCACCCCAGGACTCCGGCAACCAGCCGACGGTCATGCATCAGCCTGCCAGCACCCCGGACAACCAGCAGACCATTCTCCAACAGCCCGGCACCAATCCCCCGCCGCAGCCCGGCAGCCCCTTCCCGCAGCCGAATGCGTCCGATGCGGGCTCGCCGCACGCCGCGGACCCGACCGTCTACCAGCCACCATCCACTCCGCAGGGGCCGCAGCAATAGCCGCGCGGAAAACCAGCCTCCTGATCGAGCGTGCGCGAAACGTCTCCTCGCTGAGATGATCCGCGGACAGGGCGCGATGCGGCGCTGTCACTGTTCGGGGTATCCGCGGCACATCGTGCGCAGACGCATCTGATGCATGCGAGCACCCGGCCGGATGGTCATCCAGTCGGACCTGGGTCGAATTGCGCTCGCCCGAGGGCCTTCCCGGGGTGCAGCCAAGGTACGGCCGTCGCCGCCAAGCTGCGCGTCTCTCTCAGCCGCGCCCTCGACACCGCGTCCCGCTGACGGCCGCCACCGGGTGCCAACGCTCGACCGCAGCGGACAGCCCCAGCCCCATGCGCGGATCGCAGAAGAGGACGGTCTAGTTGTCGCCTCGGTGTCCGTCGCGGACCACCGCTAACCCGCCGACCCGGGTCGTGATGCCCGCCGGCCCGCGTCGGGCCGAAGCGAGCACGCTGGCCGGTCGACCGAGGGTGTCACCTTGCTCCACCTCGATCGCGACCGTCTGTGCCCCTGTCGTGTCGAGCAGGTGGGCGGCCAGGCAGCCGGTGCTGTTGGCGTTGGCGACGTCCTCGTCGACACCGATTGCCGGCGCGAACATCCGCGCCGCGCCCGGTCGGTCGCCTACCGGCGGTGCGTACACGAAACAGCCGAGGAGCCCGTACCGCCGGCACGCCGCTGTCAGCCTGCCGAGGTGTGGGTGGACTCGGAGCAGCGCCGACCGGTCGTGGACCGGTACCAGCATGCGTGCTGCGCCGGGTGCGGCGATCCGTGGCGCGTCGGTCGGATGCGGGTCGTCCGCGGTGAGCCCGAGCGCGGCGACGATTGCGGCGCGCTCGTCCGGTGCCGGGTGACGCAGCGTGACGAGGCCCAGGTCGAACCACACCTCGATGCCGGCGGGGCGGCGGATCGCGACGGTGTCGAACGTGCGCCCGCCGGTGTGTTGGCGGTCGTTCAGCTCGCCCAGCGCGGTGCGCGTCAACCGGACGGCCTGCGCGGCAACGGTGCCGTGGCCGCAACCGGACAGTTCGGCGGTGGCGGTGAAGAACCGGACCGGCCGGCCACCGTCCGGCGTCCGCCCCGGGCCGAGGAACGCCGCGTGCGAGGTGCCGGCCGCAGCAGCGACCGCACGCCGGTCCGCGTCCGTTGCCGCCGGGTCGTCATCGGTGACGGCTGTGGGGCTGCCGCCCCGGCCGTCGCGCCGCACGCACGCATCAACCATCGTCACTTCCGGCCAGGACATCGGCCCACTACCGTCCTGCCTCAGTCGGTGCCGTCCTGCACCGGATAGTGGATGACGACCACACCGCCGGTGGCGTAGTTGACGACATCGGCGGACGCCTGCTGGCCGTACTCCGACTCCTGTGCTGCGGCCATGGCGGCGGCGTCAGCGAAGTCGGCCTCGAAGACCGCGAAATACGGCGATTCTCCCCTCTTCGCCGCCACGTCGAAGCTGTAGCGCCACGCAAGCAGGCCGGGCCACTTCATGACCAGTGGAAGGTGGTTGTTCACGTAGTAGTCGCGGAAGTGGTCGGGGTCGGCGGGCTTGGGATACAGGACCACCAGCTTATGCATGACTGCCTCCTGCATCGTGTATGAGTGCGGTATCCGGTACCGCGGTCGGTTGAATCGTCATATGCGCAGGTTAGGGCTTGATGCGTGGTCGAGGGAAAGACCGGGACGCGATAGACTCAGAACGGATCGTTATCAATCGACAGGGAGGGCATGTGGCGCCGGATACGGTGAGCCTGCGGTACTTTCTGGTGCTGGCGCAGGAGTTGAACTTCACCCGCGCCGCCGCACGGATCGGTATCGCGCAGCCCGCACTCAGTGCCCGGATGCGCCGATTGGAGGCGGAACTCGGTACGAGCCTTCTGGTTCGTGACACGCATAGCGTCGTATTGACCACGGCCGGTGCGGCTTTGGCGGAGTCCGCGCCGCCCGCGCTGGCGGCGCTGGACCGGGCCTGGGACACCGCCCGGAATGCGGGGGCCGGTGAACTGGGCACGCTGCGCATCGGATACAGCCTCAGCACGGGGGCCGAGACGGCGCCGGCCCTGGTGGACAGGCTCATTCGCAGCAGCCCGGGACTCGAGGTCGGCGCGGTCCCGATGGCGACACCGGAGATCTCCCCCGCGGTCGCCGACGGCCGCATCGATGCGGGGATTACCCGCGGTGAACAGCCGGGTCGTGGCGTGCGCCGGTTCCTGCTGCGGCGTGTGCGCGCCGGGGTCCAATTGGCACAGCATCATCCGCTGGCCGAACACCCGGAGATCGAGATCGCCGATGCGGCCGCGTATCCGATTCGACTCCCCGACCGCACGGCCAACCCCGTGATCCACGACCAGCTGGCCGCACTGTTCCGCGATACCCGGCCACATCCCCGATTCCACACGCCCGCAGTCTCTTTCGACATGTCTCAGCGCGACCTACACGACGGGCTCACCCTCGCCCCGGCCGGTGAAACCGCGGTCACGACAGCACCGGCCGGTCTCACGTGGCGACCGCTGCGGGGCGCACCCACCCTGACGATCCACCTGGTCCTCCCGCGCGTGCAGTCACCACTACACCGCCGCATCCGTACCGTCGCCAAAACCCTGGCACACGAGCTGCACTGGCTGCCGGACTGACGCGCAGCAGGTCACGCGAGGCGGACGTCGGCGGTGGCGAGGCCGACCCGCACCGCCAGGGCCAGGGCCTGCGTCGATGGCGTGGGCGGCGCCGATGGCGTGGGCGGCGCCGCCCGGAACTGCTCGAGCGACGGCCGCCGGCGTCATCGATGGTGAAGTCGGCCAGGTCCGGATACGCCCCGTCGGTCGCCCGGCACTGCGCATCGAGGCGCTCGTGCAGGTCAGCGCGGGACCCGGCCGCGGTCGCCGGGATGCCGACCTCGGCGCAGAAGCCGGGCAGCATCTCCGCCACCTCGTCCGGGGTGAGCAGCTGGTCGGCCCAGTTCGCGTACGCCTGCCCCCTCCAGTACAAATAGTCTCCGACATCGCCCACGCCACCGGCATCGTCGACGCCGTGGGCGCGTACGTCTTCGGCGCCACCACCCGCCAGCTCGCGGAGGAACTCGCCCACGAACGCTCTGGCCTGTCCGAGGATCAGTGGCGCCAGGCCGTGGCCCCCTACATGCGTTCCGTCCTGGCCGCGGGCGCGCACCCCCACCTGTCCCGCCGCATCCTGCACGCGCCCGACATCTCCCCCGAGGACCGCTTCGCCTTCGGCCTCAATGCCCTTCTCGACGGCATCGCCGGAACCGGATGAGCCGCAACACCGATTTTCGCGCGGCACGCGAAAACCCCTGCCGCGCGGCCGATACGCCCACGTTGGCTCCGGAATCTGAAGCTGTCGGGAGGTGCAGAGTAGGCCGGTGCGGACAGCGGAATACTCGAGCTGCCTCTAGCCGCAAGTAGCTTCTCGCTCAGGGTGATTCGTCTACAGTGGCCGGTGCTAACGGATGGCTGTCGCGTTCGAGGTGGCGGTCGATGGCGATCGTTTCCGACCCACCCTGACACCACTGCCGGAGCAGTGCGAGGGCTTCCTCGGCGGGAGACCTGGCGGGAGTTGTGCACACGATGAGTACTTGGTCCGGTGCACGGGCGATCGACAGGGTCTGCTGTGTCACTGTCACCGTGCCGACGACGGGATGATGCAGTTGGTAGGACGCTGCGTCGCAGGGCATTACGCGGTGGTCGCCCCAAAGCGCGACGAACTCTGGGCTTTTCATCGTCAGCTCGCCGATCAGTTCCGCGAGCAGCAGGTCCTGCGGCTGCTTGCCGACGGCGATGCGCAGGTTGCCGACCACCGCGCGGGCCTTGCGCTTCCAGTCCGCGTACAGCTCGCGGCAGTGCGGGTCCAGAAACAGCATCCGGCTCATATTCGGCCGCAGCGCCGGGTCGTCCGGGCTGCGGAAGTCCAGATGCCCGGCGAGCAAGGCATGCCCGAGCGAATTCCATGCCAGCACATCGGTGCGCCGGCCGAGCACCATCGCCGGGACGCCGTCGACGGCGCGCAGCAGGTCGCGCGTGTCGTCGGCGAGTTTCTCGGGCCGTGGACGGCGTCCCCGGGGCGTGCGGCGGGCGGCGTGGGCGAGCCGGTCGAGGTGTTGGCGCTCGTGGTCGTCGAGCAGCAGAGCACGGGCGATCGCGTCGAGTACCTCGGCCGAGGCCCCGCGAGACAGTCCTTGTTCCAGGGCCAATTCGCTAGCAATCGGCACGTACGCACCGGGCTGCCCTTCTTCTTCTCGGACAAGATGATCCCCTTGCTGGATGATTCCCACGACGAGACTGCTCGGTGATGAGTTCTCGCCCGCTCGCGCACAAGAGACGAAAGTCCCTGACGTACATATGAACTCGGCCCC
>NZ_JBNPVW010000018.1:0-197739 GCF_050434125.1 Nocardia sp. GP40
CCCGCCCCCCCCCCGCGCCGCCCCCCCCCCCCCGGCGCCCCCCCCCCCCCCCGGGGGGGGGGCCCCCACACCCCCCCGGCCCCCCCCCCCCCCCCCCCCGGGGGGGGGGGCCCCCGGACCTGTTTCACAGTCGTTCCCGCCCAACGGCTTCCGCTGCGTCGGGTAGGTCGTCGACGGCCTGAAGCCGTGGAGCTCGCCGGAGGGCGACCGCTCAGGGCTTACGGCTGGTGGAGTCGAACGACCCGCCGTCGATCCCCCAGGAGATGATCCGCTCGGGATGAATCCGAATGATCGACCGCTCCTGGGGCGGGAACGGCGGCTCCTGGTCCTCCAGCGCCTCGGCCGTGCCGCGCACCTCGATGCCGCGAATGACATACGGATCGACCGACACCTGCTCGTCGACGACGAACGAAACCCGGCCACCCGCCTCGACATTCCGGTACTTGCGACTGCTCTGCATCCGCATCCCACCGATATCGATGGTCCCGTCGGCATTCACCCGGAAGCTGGTCGGGTTGTTCTGCACGACGCCGTCGGGCGAGACCGTAGCCAGCCGGCCGATCCCGGCCTCGGCGAGAAACTGCTGCTCATTAGAAGTGAAGGTCACTGCTGAACAGTAGCGGGATGTCCTGGCGGCGGCCACCGTTGAGGAATCGTCGTGTCGGCGCGGCGCACTACCCGACGCAACTCGCCCCGCCCCAGAAGTCCGGGACGGGGCGAGCCAGTGCGCTTTATCAGGCGAGCGGGCCGACGACCGCCTCCGCGGCCTCGGCGAGACGACCGGTCGCGGCCAGTTCGACGACGGCGCCGATCTCCGGGGCAAGCCAGCGGTCGGTGCCGGGGCCCTCGACGCGGGTGCGGATCACCTCGCGCACCGCGGCGGTGGCCGGGGCGGGCTGCAGCGGGGCGCGCAGGTCCAGGCCGCGGGCGGCGGTAAGGGCCTCGATGGCCAGGACCCGGGTGAGGCCGTCGATGGCGCGGCGCAGCTTGCGGGCCGCGGACCAGCCCATCGAGACGTGGTCCTCCTGCATCGCCGAGGACGGGATCGAGTCGACGCTGGCCGGGGCCGCGAGCCGCTTGAGCTCGGACACGATCGCCGCCTGGGTGTACTGGGCGATCATGTGGCCGCTGTCGACGCCCGGGTCGTCGGCCAGGAACGGCGGCAGGCCGTGGTTGCGGGCCACGTCCAGGAAGCGGTCGGTGCGCCGCTCGCTCATCGAGGCCACGTCGGCCACGACGATCGCCAGGAAGTCCAGCACGTAGGCCACCGGGGCGCCGTGGAAGTTGCCGTTCGACTCGACGCGGCCGTCCAGCGTCACCACCGGATTGTCCACGGCCGCAGCGAGTTCCCACGCCGCGACCTGCTCGGCGTGCGCCACGGTATCGCGGGCGCCGCCGGCCACCGTGGGCGCGCAGCGCAGCGAGTACGCGTCCTGCACGATCGGGCAGGTCGGGTCGTTGTGGCTGGCCACGATGGGCGAATCGGCCAGCAGGCGAGTCATGTTCGCCGCGGCGGCCGCCTGGCCCGGGTGCGGCCGCAGCGCCTGCAGATCGGCGGCGAAGACCCGGTCGGTACCCAGCAGCGCCTCGACGCTCATCGCGGCGGTGACATCGGCCAGCCGCAGCAGCTTGCGCAGGTCGTGGATCGCCAGCACCAGCTGCCCCAGCATGCCGTCGGTGCCGTTGATCAGCGCCAGGCCCTCCTTCTCCTCCAGCACCACCGGGGTGATGCCGGCGGCGGCGAGCGCCTCGGCGGTGGTCCGCAGCTCACCGGCGGCGTCGCGCACGGCGCCCTCGCCCATCACGGCCAGCGCGCAGTGCGCCAGCGGGGCCAGATCGCCCGAGCAGCCCAGGCTGCCGTACTCGTACACCACCGGGGTGATGCCCGCATTGAGCAGTGCCGCATAGGTTTCCACGACCACGGGCCGCACGCCGGTGCGACCGGTCGCCAGCGTGGACAGGCGCAGCAGCATCAGCGCCCGCACGACCTCCCGCTCGACCTCGGGCCCGGATCCCGCGGCGTGCGAGCGGACCAGGCTGCGCTGCAGCTGGGCGCGCAGCTCCTGCGGAATGTGGCGGGTGGCCAGCGCGCCGAAGCCCGTCGACACCCCGTACACCGGTTTCGGATCGGCGGCCAGCGCCTCGATCCGCGTGCGGGTCGTGGCGACCGCGGCCAGCGCGTCGTCCGAGATCCGGACGGCGGCGCCGTCACGGGCGACCGCGACGACCTCATCGAAGCCGACCGCACCGATACCGACTACGACGTCGGCGGGGGCGGTGGACTCGGATGCTGCGGTGGTCGATGCGGGGGATGTCATGAACTCTCCAATCAGGGTTGTACGGGTGGAAGGGTGGCGCCTAGGCCGAGACCGACACCGGTTCGGCGGCCGGGGCGAGCTGCGGACGCACCCAGATGCGGTATCCGACCGCGAGCAGCGCCAGCCAGGCGACGCCGACGACGATGGCGACGCGGGTATCGGGGAACCAGGCCAGCACGCCGAAGATGAAGACCATGAACACGATCGCCGCGATCGGACCGTAGGGCCACAGCGGGACCGGGAACTTCAGCGCCGCCTGCTGTTCGGCGGTCATCTTCCGGCGGGAGGCGACCTGGGCGACCAGGATCATCAGCCACACCCAGATCGTGGCGAAGGTGGCGATCGCGGCGATGATCTCGAAGATCCGGTCGGGGATCAGGTAGTTGAGCAGCACGCCCACCAGCAGCGCGGCGGTGATGACCGCGACGGTGACCCACGGGACGCCGTTGCGGGTGGTCTCGAGCATCGAGGCCGGGGCCTGGCGCCGCTCGGCCATTCCGAACAGCATCCGGCCGGCGCCGAAGATGTCGCTGTTGATCGCGGACAGCGCCGCGGTGATCAGCACCAGGTTGAGAATCGTTGCCGCGAAATGCAATCCGAGCTTCTGGAAGATCTCCACGAACGGGCTGGAGTTCGAGTCGATGGTGGTCCAGGGATTGATGGCCATGATCACCGCGAGGGTCAGGACGTAGAACAGAATCACGCGGACCGGCACGGTGTTGACCGCGCGCGGGATGGTCTTGGCCGGGTCCTCGGCCTCACCGGCGGTGACGCCGATGATCTCGGTGCCGCCGTAGGCGAACATCACCACGGCCAGGGAGGCGACGACGCCGCCCATGCCGTGCGGGGCGAAGCCGTGGTTCCACAGGTTGCTGACACCGGTGCTCGCGTTGTGCGCACCGAAGCCGAAGATCAGGATGGCCACGCCGCCGACGATCATCGCGATGATCGCGACGACCTTGACCAGCGAGAACCAGAACTCGAGTTCGCCGTAGACCTTCACGCTGATCAGGTTCACCGCGCCCACGACGAGCACCACCGACAGCACCCAGATCCAGCGCGGTACACCGGGGAACCACAGCCCCATGTACACGCCGAACGCGGTCACGTCGGCCAGGCAGACGATCACCATCTCGAAGACGTAGGTCCAGCCGGTCGTGAAGCCTGCCAGCGGCCCGAGGTGCTCGCGGGCGTATTCGCCGAACGACCCGGCCACCGGGTTGCTCACCGCCATCTCCCCCAGCGCGCGCAGCACGAGGAATACCGCGGCGCCACCGATCATGTAGGCGATCAGCACCGCGGGGCCGGCGGCCTGGATCGAGTCGGAGGACCCGTAGAAGAGTCCGGTGCCGATGGCTGAGCCGAGTGCGATGAAGCGGATGTGCCGGGGCGAAAGCCCGCGGCGCAGCGCGCCACCTTTCGACGCCCTGGTCGTTCCTGATGCGCTGGGAACGGCATCGTTCACGGGCGCTACCTCCTGGACTTGCCGGTTCTCGGGGAACCGATCGATGGTGATTCTCGCGTCGGTCCCCGCTACCGCGGTGACGCGCCTCACAAGTTGTCTATGCCTGTATATACAACCATGTCCTCGACAGTCAAACCGGCCGGGCGGCTGCTGGCCGGTGGGTCGCGACGATTCCGTCGACTTGCTGCGGGTGAACCGCACGATCACGGCGTGCGAGACGCGTCAACGGGGGTATCGTCGAGTCCCGAGCGGAGACTCCGACATGCGCGCGCACGCGACGGATTTGCCGGCGCGGCTCGCCGACGCCATCGGCGGTAACATCCTACACCTGCGGTTTTAGGTGATATGCCCGGCGTACGCCGAAGCGCGGCGCTCAGGCCCGATCGGCGGTGGCGGTGGCGCCCTTCGGGTCACCCGAGGGCAGGGCGATGTCGGTGTCCAGGGACAGCGGGCGGCCGAAATCGGGGGTGCCGTCGGCGTTCCAGGTGAACTTCTGCGCCCGCGTGGTGCGGCCGTCGTACGTGTACGCACTGGTGGTCTTGCCGTGGTAGACGATCCAGTCCTCGGTGCCGTCGGGGCTCCGGAAGAATCCGTTCGAGCCAGGACCGAAGACGTCGGCCGGGTCGTTGCGGGTGAACACGGCGCTGGGGTACTGGGTCCAGTTGCCCGGGACCAGCGGGTCCGCACCGGACGGGAGCGTGTGCATCCACAGCTGATAGTCCGGCTTGCCGGTGTCGCAGGTGGAGTACACCAGGTACGTGACGCCGTTGCGCTGGATCGTCGCGGGAGCCTCGCGCACCTCCGGGCATCCGCCCGCCGAGGGCAGGTACACCGCGTCGCCGGACATCGTCACCGGGTCGCTCATCGGGGCGATCTGCAGCAGGTTGTTCGGGCCGCTCCAGATCAGGTAGTACTTGCCGTCGAGCTGCAACAGCTCCGGATCGATCGCCCAGGTGTCCGCGGCCCCCAGCTGACCGGCGAACGTGTAGGGGCCCAGCGGATCGGTGCCCGCGGACTTCAGTACATAGATGCGATGACCGTCGTTGCTGCCGTCACTGGCGGTGTAGTAGAAGTACCAATTCCCTTCCAGCAGACGGAAACACGGCGCCCACATGTCCTGATTGCGGGACGGGGTGGTGTCGGTCCACACCGTATTCGGTTGCGCGGCCGCCAGATCGCCGAGCGAGGCGGCCTTCCAGATCTGCAGGGAGCCGCCCTGGCTGGTGGACAGATAGTAGTTCCCGTCGTAGTACGTCAGGAACGGATCCGGCCCCTGGTTCAGCGGATTGCGAAACGTGCCAGCGGATCCCGCGCCATCGGCGGCTGCATTGTCGGCCATCGCGTTGCCCATCGTCGCAGATCATGTTGTCGGCTCCCGCGCTGGACTCTAGGGCATCGCGCCGCACGGCGACCATCGAAAACGCGAATCCGATGCCCGCCGAGTGTGTCGGCGGAACCCGCCCTGCCCGATGGCAACCCGCGCCCGCCGAATGGGCGGCGTCGGCGAAGCCGTCGATAGACCGCGCATGGCCGGAGCGAATGCGGAGGTACGCCTAGCCCAGGAGCATCGCGGCGGCGTGCTCGCCGATCATCATCGTCGTGGCGTTGGTGTTGCCGCCGACGATGCTCGGCATGATCGACGCGTCCGCCACCCGGAGCCCCTCGACGCCGCGCACCCGCAGCGTCGGGTCCACGACAGCCCGCTCGTCCACGCCCATGCGGCAGGTGCCGACGGGGTGATACACGGTGGTGGCGCGGTTGGGCACCTCTTTTGCCAGGTCGGCGCGGGTTCGATGCTGCGCACCCGGCTGCACCTCGGTGTCCACGGCGCCCGCGATGGGGCCGGCGGCCATGATCTCCCGGATCAGTTCCATGCCCTCGACGAGGGTGTCCACATCGACCTGCTCGTCCAGGTAGTTGGGGTCGATCGCGGGGGCGGCGGCCGGGTCGGCCGAGAGCAGGCGCACGGTGCCGCGGCTGCGCGGGTAGATCAGGGTGGACATGACAGTCAGCGCGCACCGCGGGTCCGGGACATGGCGGATCGGCGCGTCCTGATTCGGTCCGGGATAGCTCCACGGCAGCACGTGCAACTGGAGATCCGGGATGTCCCCCGCCTGGGACGTGCGCAGGAACGAAACGACCTCGAACACGCTGCGCGCGAGCCAGGTGCTGTTGTTGCGCAACGTCTCCCGGACCAGCGCGCTCGCGAAGTGTCCCGGCGAGGACCGATGCAGCGCGGTCGGCATCGCGAAGCTCATCGGCACGAACAGATGGTCGTGCAGGTTGTCCCCGACCGGCAGATCCGCCACGACGTCGATATCGAACGCGCGCAGGTGATCCGCCGGACCGATGCCCGAAAGCTGCAGCAGCTGAGGCGAACCGAACGCCCCCGCGCTGACGATCACCTCCCGCGCCGCGCGCAGCACCTCCCGGCCCCGCGCTGTCAGGATCTCCACCCCGACGGCCCGGCCCTTCTCGATCACGATCCGCGCGACCTGGGTCTTGGGCAGGACGGTCAGGTTGACGGGCCGGTCGTCGAGGTATCCGACCGCGGTACTCGACCGCAGCCCATTGCTGTTGCTCTGCTGGAAGATCGAGACCCCCTCCTGCTCGGCGCCGTTGTAGTCCGGGTTGCGCCGCGCCCCCGTGGCCTGCACCAGCGCCTCGATGAACGACTCGGATGCGGGGGTGAGATCGCGGGCGCGGATGACCTTGATCGGGCCGTCCCCGCCGCGCCATTCGTTGCCGCCGTCCTCGAACGACTCGAACTTCTTGAAGCTGGGCAGGACCTCCTCGTACGACCAGCCGGTGTTGCCCTCGGCGGCCCAGTCGTCGAAATTCTTGCGGTTGCCGCGCACGAACACCATGCCGTTGATCGAACTGGAGCCGCCGACGACCTTGCCGTGCGTCATCGGAACCTTGCGCCCGAGCGCATGTTTCTGCTCGACGGTGTAATGACCCCAGTCCACTATCTGCTTCAACTGCGGCACACTGTGCAGCGGGCCGATCATTCCCGGCTTGCGGACCAGGCGGGTGTTGTCCCGCCGCCCCGCCTCGAGCAGCGTCACCGCGGCACCGGCATCGGCCAGCCGGCGGGCGATGATGGCCCCGGCGCTGCCGGAGCCGACGACGATGTAGTCCGCGACCTCAGTCATGACCATCCTCGAGGGTTACACATGAAGTAGAACGTGTTATAAACCATTTCGTGGCACGCCGGGCGGGATTCCGCGATAGTGGTCCGGAATCGACTCCGGCCCCGGGATCACGAGCACCGCGGTGGCGATGAGCTGCGGCGTAATCGGCTAACACTGCGCTACTCCGGCGCGCCATCTACACTCGTAGACTCGCACCGTAGCTGCACGCGGGCCGGGCGACCCTCGGCCGTGAACACCCGGAGTACCCATGCTTTTTCGTTGGAGGACCACCGTCGCCAGTGCGGCGGCCGTAGTGATGGCCGCACTGCCGGTCGGCGTCAGATCCGCCGCACACGCCGCCCCACCCGAGTGCCCCAGCCTGGATGTCATTGCGATTCCAGGCACCTGGGAGACCTCGGACAAGGATCCGGGCAAGGGAATGCTCGGCAGCATCACCAACAATCTGCCGGGCAACGTGCGGACGGACTACGTCGCCTACGCGGCCACCGCGTTCCCGTGGGAGGGCGACGTCTACGGGCGCTCCAAGCAGGAGGCCGTCGACCGCGCCCGCGGCATCATCGGCGCAATGGCTCAGCGTTGCGGCGCAACGCGATTCGCGCTGCTGGGTTACAGCCAGGGCGCGGACGCCGCCGGTGATGTGGCATCCTCCATCGGCACCGGCCTCGGCGTCGTCCCCGCGAATCGCGTGGCGCTGGTCGGCCTGATCGCCGATCCCCGCCGCTCCCCCACCGATCAGCTGATCGGCCCGCCGGTCGCGGGCGCCGGAGCCAGCGGTCCGCGCGTGGGTGGTTTCGGCTGGGTCGGCCCCCGGACCTACACCTTCTGCGCCACCGGAGATCTGTACTGCTCGATGCCCAACGGCGACTTCGCCGGCCGCATCGGCGGGCTGCTCGTCCAGCTCTCGAATCCCGACCCGGCCAAGCTCGGCATCTATCAGCAGGAGGTGGGCACGCTGGTCAACGACACGCTCGCCGCGGGCGGTGTCGGCCTGCTGGACAACCAGATCACCTCCCAGGAGTACAACCAGCGCAAGAAGCAGGTCGACGACTTCCTGAAGTCGGGTATCCACCAGAGCTACCCGCGCTACGCGGTCGACCCCGGCGGCAACACCGCTCTGACCTGGCTGCACCAGCGGCTGATCGACGAGGCGCACGGCTGAGCTGCCACGCCCGGCCGCCGCGGGTGGTCAGAGGTGGCGGATCGCGAATCCTGCTCCGTCGACGGTCATTCCGTTGACGGCGTAGAGGCTGTGCAGGGCGTTGGGCTCACCGAGGGGTCCGCCGTCGCAGATCGTGTCGCCGGGAATGCAGTAGTTGGCTGTCTTCCCGGCGTACAGCGGTCCGATGGTGATGGGCGGCGCGCCCGCGTCGCGCATCCATCGATCCGAGGGCTTGCCGAACAGGACCACCGCCGCGACATGAGCGGCCACCCAGGGCGGCATCGGCGCGGGCACACCCGCCGCATACGCCGGGGGCACACCGGCCGGGGCGCCATCCAGGGTCGCGAAGCCCGCGACCACCGCACCCTGCGAATATCCACCGAGCACGATCCGGGTGCCCGGGCAGTTCGCCGCCACCGCCTCGATGTGCGCCTGGGTATCCCGGATGCCGTCGACGACCGTCCGCAGCACCAGCACACGATTGTTGAAATCACTGCTCGCGGCGTAGTTCACCGCATACATTCCGACCGATCTGGTACCGGCCAGTAGGCGCAACGCCGCGAGGAACGACATTCCGGTGACACCGAACCCCGGCGGCTCCGCCGTACCGCGGGCGAAGACCACCTCCACGTCCGAGCACTGGGGCGCGGCCCACGCGGGCGTACCGACCGGGAGTGCGAACACCACGGCCGCAACACATACCAGACGCGCCAGGTAGCGTGCGATCATCGTGTCAATACTATAGCCGGACCGCATGGTCGGCGGCAGTCGCAGCTCGGGGCGGGCGCGGATCCATTCTGGACCGCGCCCGGATCACCCGATCAGTGAACGCTCTTGACCGCGATCGATTCGCCCGAAACGTCTACGAACGTCGCGCCGCGATCCGCCAGCGCGTAATGGATGATCGCTCCCAGGCCGGCGCCGATGAACCACGCGAACGCGGACACATCGCGCAGCGCCGGCAGGAACGCGAACAACAGGGAGAGCGCGGCGGCCGGGACGAACGCCGCTATGGCGCGGGGGTTCACTCCGCGGCGATAGTGGTAGGCGGCGTCGGCGGACTCGGTATACAGCTTTAAATCACCACGCCGATGACAGCACTGACCAGACCCGCGCGGGCGAAGTTCAGCCTTTCGGGAAAGAGGTTGGTCAGCGCGTAGATCGGGGCGACGAAGTTGGCCATCAGATTCACCGCGATGGTCAGGATCAGCAATGCCAGCGACGCGGCGACCAGCAGTGCGGTATTCGGGATGGCGTGCACGATATCGATCGAGCGGCGCGTCCGGCAGGCCCGGGTGAAATCGCAGAAATTGAGCACGAACGTCGAATAGACGGATACCCACAGGGCCGCCCCGGCCAAGATTTCCCGCCACATCGCGCCACCGGTCAGGTGGGCCGGGGTCGACCAGGCGATCGACCCGTGGGCGCGCATGAGCACCCAGACGGCGAGCGCCGTCATGGTGAACAGGATGATCTGCACCAGCCAGAGCGCGCCGAACGTGATCCAGCCGAGCGTGGACAGGCCGAGCGCGAAACCGTAGTTGCCGAGGCTGTGGACGTCGCTGGCCCACAGGTGAAGATGCTGTAGCCGCTCCATCGTCGTCCCTGAGTCCTGGTCGGCGCCAGGTCGGCGTTGTAAGAGCCGCGGACTGATGGGAGGCTCGCCGGCGGGCTGCGGTACCGGCGCGAACGCGGTCCGCTGCGTGGCCGTGGCTGGGTCAACGAGCATTGAATGGTCCTTGCTGTGGACGGGCGGAAGCCGACCGCTCCGAGAGTTCCGTAGCAATGCGTCATCGACGCTCCTCTCGGCTAGGACGATCAACGAAGTCGGCGGGCTCGGCGGCCGAGCACCCCTCATCGAATTTCACGCCGCGGGCGCGCACCCGGTTATATGAATCCGAGTTCCGCGGTTCGGATCGCGCTCGGCGGAACGAATCGAACGAAGCTCGCCGGAACGAATCGGATGGAGTTCCGCAGAACGAATCGGGTGGAGTTCGACCGGACGAGCTGACGGCTGTCGCGGGATCGGCCGGAACCGCCACCCGAAATCCGATCGACCGGCGATGCGCCCTGCGATCCAGAGATCCCGCTGTGGACGATGCCGGAATTCCGGGCACCGTACGCGAGCCCGGAGTGATATGAGCGTGATGATCGAAATAGCCGACGGCACAACGGAATTAGATTTAACGTCGTGATCCGCCCGTGATCGGCACCATGAAGCGCCTCGCCTCGCGCGGGCGGTGTGCCGGTCGTCCCGCGCGCCGACTTCGGGAGCGAGGCATGGTGGGCGCCCTGTCCGTACGCGCTTCGACCGAGCCTCGGATCGGCCCTTGTCACCCGCCCTAAAGGCATTGCAGTCCAGGACCTTTCCTGAGATGAGCGCAGTTTGGTTGCTGGCCGGATGGTCGAGAGGCCCCACGCCGCCCATGCCGACCTCGGCCACGATCGTCGAGAATTCCGACGCCGTGACACCGGGGACACCGACTCCGGCGTGCCGGACCGGAAACGAGGTACCAGCCACAGTTGTTGGGCACCAGTCCATTTCACCGCACAGCCGTGCTGCCAGTTGGTCGTCGGAGCCATCGTCGTCGGCGCTGCCGGAGTGGGCCCGGTCCGCCGAATCACGTGCGCCGGAGGCCGAATCTGCCCACCCACGGGCCTCGCGCAAGCGTCACCAATAACGAATTCAGTGACGTGCAGCAAACTTTCAGCACAGTCGGAACCCGCAGGCGGCCCACACGTCCGGTCCGCACCGGACACGACTCGCTCGAGGCGCGAGCCCCGACGTCATCAAGGCCATTGATCACAGAATGGTCTCCCTCGGGCGAGTCCGCTCAATTGCGTACCAGCACCGCCTGATTCGCGCGCAGCAACCTCGATCTCGTGCGAGGCTGTAGGCCTCCGGACCTCGAGCCGGAGATTCAGCACGCTTTCGAGAGGGTGGAAAGATATGACAACTCCCGACGACCGGACGATGACCAACGACGACACGGCCGCCGCCGAGGAGACAACGACAGCTACCGAGGGCGAGGAGGCAGTGGCCGCAACCGAGACGGCCGCCACCGCCACCCCCGCCGCGGCGAACGGAGCGGCGCCCGCCGAGGGTGAACCGAAAGTCGAGGGTGAGGCTGGGGTTGCTGAAGATGCAGGGGCACAGGAGGTTACAGAAGAGTTGATGCAAGATGACGCGGCGGTGGTTGAGGTGCAACCCGAGCCGGAAGCAGCCACCGCGGTCACGCCCGAACCGGAGACGATCACCGAAGACGAAGCGCCGCAGAACGACCCGGCAACCACCACCGAGGCTGCGAGCACCCCCGAGAACTCGAAGGCCGCTGAGAACGAAGCCACCGCGACCGAGGAAGTCACCGACCACCAGCCCAGCGCCGAGGACCAGCCACCCGCCGAACCGGAGCCCGCTACCGATAAGGAAGCGCCGGAACCCGATTCCCCGGAACATACCCCGGACACATCCACGGCAGCCGACGAGGAACCCGCGTCCGAGATATCCGAGCCGGCCGAGGCCGACACCGAAGGCAGCGACGCGGCAGTCACCGAAGCACCTGCCGTTTCGGAGGCTGCGGCCGAAGGCGACCAGGCCGTTGCACCGGAAGCGACGACCGACAATGATGCGCCCACCGACGGCGAGGAAGTAGCCGAAGCCGCCACGGCAGAGTCGACAGCGACTGAAACCCAGACTGCGGAATCGCCTGCCGCAGACGTAGAGGCCGCCACCACTGAATCACCTGAACCGGCCGACGCCGGGGTGGAGATCGGCGGGGAGGCGGTCGCCGAGGCGTCGGCAGATGCCGAAGAGGCGACGACCGATGGGGACGCGCCCGCCGATAGCGACCAGGTCGACGAGGCCGAAGGAGAGGCAGCGGAGCGGGAGGGGGCGGAAGTCGCTTCCTCGGCGGATTCGCCCGGTGAGTCGGAGGCCGAGGCTGAGTCCCCTGCGGCCGAGGACATCGTAGAGGCCGAGCCGGTAGTTGAGGACGGACAAGCTGAGACGGCGGAGTCGGCCACCGAGACAGTCACGGACAGTGTGGAAGTGACGGAATCGGAAGCGACCGTAACAGAGGCCGACAACTCCGAGACGGACGAGCCGGCCGAAACCGAGCCCGCGACTGAGGATGTCGCGGTGGCGGAGTCGGCGGACAGTGTCGAGGCCGAACCGGTCGCTGAGGTCGTGGCTGTCGCAGACGAGGCGGTCGCTCAGGATGGAGCCGAGGCCGGTGTAGTCGAGGCCGGAGTAGTGGACCCCGAGGTACCCGTGCAGGAGGGTGAACCGGAATCGCCTGCTGCTGAGGAGAACACTGCCGCCGAAGCCGCGTCGGCGATCGACGGCGAGGAAGAAGAGACCGCCGAGGCGTCTGCGAACGCCGAGGCAGCCGCGGACGGCGAGGCAGCCGCGGACGGCGAGGAAGTGGCCGTCGCCGAACCGGAGTCGACGGACGACAGTGGTATCTCCGAAGTTGACGAGTCGGCAGAAGCTGAGGCCGAGGCGGAATCCGGCGCGGAGTCCGGGGCCGTGGCCGGCGCTGCGACCGCTACCGAATCGGAGGGCGAGGCGACAGCGGATGCTCAGCCCGAGCCGGAGGCCGAACTGCAGCCGGAGCTCGAAGCCGCGGCCGGGACGGACGCGGATACTCCGGTGGAACCCGTGTCGGAGCCCGAGTCCGTGGCACTCGACGAATCGGCACAGCCGGAGGCGGTGACCCCCGAGAGCGAGGAAGCGGTCGACGCCGAGCTCGCCGAGGAAGCGGCTGAGACCGAGGATGATACGCCCGAGGAGATCGCCGAGACCAACGCCGTCGCACCGGACCAGCCCGAGTCGAACACCGAAGACGAAGCAGAGGTGGAAGCCACCGCCGAGGACAACCCGGAGCCGGTCACTTCAGCGGAGCCGACGACCGAAGCCGCGGCCGCCGGAACTACACCTGAGGTCGAGGAACAAGCCTCCGGTGAGGGTGATTCGGTAGCCGAAGCGACCGCGGAGGGCACGTCCGAAGCGGATCCCGAACCGGACGACACGGGCGCGGTCCAGGAAACGGCCGAGCCCGAGGACGATTCGACCGAGGAGGCCGCGGAGGCCCGGACCGTCGCCGAGGGGAGCTCCGAATCGGACGCGGAAGCAGAGCCCATAGCCGAGGTAGGAGCTGCAGAGACAGCGCACCCGGTCGCGGAAATGGTTGAGGGTGACGGTGATTCGGTAGCGGACACTACGGCAGATACCGAGGTCGAGGACACCGAAGCGCAACCGCAGCCGGACACCGAGCCGGTTGCTGAAGACGCCCCCGAAATCCTCGTGGAGCCGGTCACCGACGACGACTCCGCCGAAACTGTCGAGGAAACAGTTGGGGCCGTGGACGATTCGATCGACGTACCCGGAGAAGCCGAAGTCATCGAGGCACAGCCCCCCGCAGAGGACCGACCGGAGACCGACGCCGAAGCGGACGCAGATGTAGAAGCCGCCGCCGAACCCGTCGCCGAGGACGAGGCAGTGGCCGAGCCCGCCGCCACCGCCGAGGAAGCCGTTGACACCGAGGGCGATTCGTCCGAGGCGATCGTCGAGCCCCACGCCGTCGACGAGGACCAGCCGAAGTCGGAGTCCTCGGCAGATGCGAACGCGGTAACCGTCGCGGAGGAAGCGGTTGCCGAGCCCACTGCCGACACAGAGCCGGGTGTGGAAGACGCCCCCGAAATCCTCGTGCAGGAGGTCACCGACGACAACTCCACCGAAGTGGTCGAGGAAGCGGTCGGGGCCGACGATGATTCGGCCGAAGCGCCCACGGGATCCGATGCCGAGGCGCCCGCGCCGGCCGAAGCGACCGCGGAGCCCGAGCCGGTTGCCGATGCAGCACCGGCAGCCGATGAGGACATGGTTGCCGGGACGGACTCGGAGGCCGACTCCGAGGCGGCTGCCCCCGAGTCGGCTGACACAGTCGTGGACGCGGTAGAAGGTGAGGGTGATTCGGTAGACGAGACCACAGAGACCCCGGCCGTAGCCGACGTCGCACCGGACTCGGAGGTCGAACCCGAGGCGCCCGTCGAGGCGGAAGCCGACGACGACTCGGCCGAAACGATCGGCGAAGCTGTTGAAACCGAGGCCGACTCGACCGAGCAAGTCGACGACGCACAGTCCGTCACCGCGGACGAGCCGGACTCGGAGGCGGATACGGAAGCCGAACCCGCCGCCGCGGCTGCGACCGAGACCGGACCCGATGCCGAGGCGGAAGCAGAACTCGGAACCGCCCCCGCGCCGGTTACTGCGGCCGATCCCGAGGCTGCAGACGCGACCGACGCAGACCCCGCAGAGACGGCCGACGCAGTCCGAGTGCCCGCGCAGAAGACAGCACCGGGTGCGAAGGTAGAAGCCGCCGAGCCCGCTACCCTCGAGAACAAGCCGGTTACCGAAGCCGAGCCCGAACTCGTCGTCGACGAGGCCACCGACGGCGACCCCGCTGACGTTGTCGCGGAAGCGGTTGCGACCGAGGATGATTCGGTCGAAGCGTCCACGGAAGCCGAAGCCATCGCGGAGCCTGAGCCGGTTACCGATGCAGAACCGGTGGCCGAGCAGGACGTTGAGGCCGGGGCGGACTCGGGTACTGACGCCGAGCCCTCGGCCGTGGCGCCTGCCGACGGGACTGCGGACAACGCTGCGGAAGCGGTGGAAGGTGAGAGTAATTCGGTAGGCGAGACAACGGACACCCAGGCCGTAGCCGAGGTCGCGCCGGACGCGGAGGTCGACCCCGCGCCTCTCGCCGAGGAGGTCACCGACGACAGCTCCGCCGAAACCGTCAGCGAAGCTGTTGAGACGGATGCTGATTCGACCGAACAGGTCGAAGAGGTGCAAGCCGTCACCGCGGACGAGCCGGACTCGGAAGCGGATACGGAAGCCGAACCCGCCGCCGAGGCTGTGACCGAAGCGGGGCCCGATGCCGAAGTGGAGGCAGAGCTCGAGACCGCGCCGGAGCCGGTCGCTGCGGCCGATCCGGAGCCTGCAGAAGCGGCCGTGGCGGTAGGAGCGCCCGCACCTGACTCCGAGGCCGATCATCCCGTTCACGAGGTGACCGGCAACGGGTCCGGCGGTTTGGTCGCGCCGGGCGTTGGGGCTGGGGTGGCTGTGGCAGTGGTTGTGGGCGAGGTGGAAGCCGCGCCCGTTGTGGTGGTCGAGCCCAAATCAGAGGTCGGCGCGGAAACCGTGCACGTGACCGAGGCGGAGACCGTGCATACGGCCGACGCGGAAGTTGTGGACACAACCGAAGCAGAAACCGTGCACACCGCCGAAGCGGAGACCGAAGTGCCGCAGGCGGATCGGAGTTCGTCCGGCGAGCATGAGGTCGCTGCGGTGGCGGAGTCCGCGGGCGCTGCGGACGTCGAGCACGAGGCGGACGTCGAGCACGACGCGGAACTCGAACCCGAGGCCGATGTCGAGCACGTGGCGGACGCCGCGGCCGTGGCGGTCGGGACGCGGGATCTGGTGGCCTACTCGAGTTCGGTGGTGCTGGCCGAGAAGCCGGCGGCGGCGAGCGACGGCGCCGGGGCGATCATCAGTGAGCAGGCGGCCACGATCAGTGATCAGGCCAGGATGATCGCGAAGCTGGAGCGTCGGGTGCAGGCCCTGGAGACCATTATCAAGGCCCAGGAGGCGCAATCCAGTTCGATGGCTGGGCTCGTGACGGCCTATCGGAATGAATTGACCAGTCTCACCACCGATCTCATGGATCTGTAACCACGCCCGAACACTGGGAGGCGCCGTGTGCGCACGGCGCCTCCCAGCTCGACACGGCTCGTACCAGCGCCCAGGAATCGGCCAGGGGCGGCACTATCATGATCACCGACCGATGGACGTCTTCGTCGCGAAGGAGCACGCCATGGACCGGCGCATCAGTATCGAGCCCGTCATCGACCACGAGTACCTGGTCCGCGTGGAGAACGGCGCCGACGCTGCCGAATCCCAATTCGTGGTCGCCCCGGACGTTCTCGCCGAGCTCGGATTCGGCCCCGCGGACGAGCGACGCGTCGTCGAGCAGACCGCCGCGTTCCTCCTCGAGCACCAACCGGTCATCGACTTCCCGCAGCTGGTCTACCTCGACGAGGTCTCGGCCGCCTACGACGCCTACGCCACCGAACTGCGGCGTCGACTGAGCTGAACAGGAATGGCCGGACCGCATCCGGGTCGAGGGGTCATCGGCGAGCCGAATCCTCTCGAACAATCTCGAAACGCAGATCGGTGATCTGACCGGAATCATCGCCTCGCACCTTCCGAAGCCGCACCGGCCCAACGCCGTCGAACAGCCGAACCCCGCCGCCGAGCAGGATCGGCACCAGATGCACGACAATCTCGTCCAGCAGACCGAGCTCGATACATTGGCGAGCCAGATCCGCGCCGAAGATTCCGACCGCACCGGCGCCGGCCGCGGCCTGCGCGGTGGCGACCGCATCGGCAACGCCACCGGACAGAAAGCGAACGCGCGGATCCTCCGGCACCTCGCCGGGCCGGTGGGTCAGCACGAACATCGGGCCGCTCCACATTCCGCCGTAGAGTTTCCGGTCCCCCTCACCCAGCCGGTTCCCGAGGTCGTAACCGCGCCGGCCCGACAGCACCGCCCCGGTACGTTCAACTGTCTCCATCCCGAGCCGCCCCGCCGAACCATGGCCGAACATCCACTCGACGGAGTCGTCCGCCGGTGCGATGAAGCCATCCAGCGACATGGTGATGTGCCAAAGAACTTTCGTCATGTGGAGGCAGACGGACCACACCGCGCAGAATCATCGGCCCGCCGGCAGCAACGCTAGTACTCCAGCCGGACTTCGTGATCACGGTGTGAATCGGATCGGCGCTGGTAGTGGCTGGTCCGGGCGCGGTGTTGGTGTCGGCGACGCCAGGTGGACCACCGCAGTCGGTGTCCGATCGTGTGGGCTGGCTGGATCAACACGGCATAGAGGTGCCGAATCTCGTTGCGGGTGAACGCGATCAACCCGTCGGTGAATGTTTCCAGCTCGCGTTGACCGGCGGCGAGGATGGACAGGAAGGCGTGGGCGAGCAGGAAATTCTCTTCGGTCGACCAGAGGTCTACGACAACGCTCCGCACGGACTGCACCTGACCCACGGCGACCGGCTCACCGCGGACCTGCTCGACTTCATCAAGAACTGACTCGAAAAGAACTGACTCGAATCGATATTTGGCTTCGAGACTGCGGTAGCAAAGCTGTGAACGGGGTAAACAACGTTGGCCCGGTCCTAGTCACTCTGTGTCCGGCTGCTGTCCGACCTCGCGTACCCATAGCCACTCGGTGAGGTGTGCGACCGTGCAGGCAGCCCACCTGACCGGTGTCACTCATCCAAGCCGGAACCTTAGTTGGGTGACTTCCAGTCCGGTTCGCGCCCGAACCAGCCGGCGAGGCGGTCGTAGGCGGGGGCATCCGGGGTGACGGCGACCTCGAGTCCGAAAGCTTTGTCCGGACCGCGAAATTCGGGACGCAGCAGCCGCCGTGACCAGGTCAGGCTGTGCTCGGCGAGTTCCGGGTCCAAGGTGGTGCGCTGGTCGGTGGCACGGGTGAGATCCCAAGCGTGTACGGCCAGTTCAGCGATCTGCTGGTCCAGCCGACCACGCAGAGGAGCTTCGCCGTCGCCGGCCGGGACCAGCTGGTCGAGGTCGGCACCGCGCCATATCTCGAGCAATGCGGCGGCGCCGGTGCGGAACTGCCCAGCCCAATCGCTGTGGAGCTCGTCGGCCGGTGCCTGCCAGTCCACCATCTCGCCGCGGGCCGACACCGCGAAGTCTCGGAGATTCTGGCCGACGATGTGCCGAACCAGGGCGTGGACGTCCCAGCCTTCGCATGGGGTCGGTAGCCCCGATCGACCGGCCCCGATCGCCGCGATAGCCTCGGCCATCTGCGTCAACGCCCGCTCCAGGCGCTCAACGGTCGCGTCATAGTCGTTCATGGGTGTCGATTCTCCTCAGCTGATCGCCCAGGTCTTGGAAAAACCCGTCACGCCGGGACCGGATGACCCGAATGTTCCAGTGCCGCGCCGGTCAGGTCCGGGGAAACGGAGCAGGAGCAGTCCCACCTCTGCGTTCCGGGCCCACTCAGCGCCGAGCGGAGTCACCTGTCCCCATCGTTCCTGGACCGGTGCGAGCCGGGGATGCCCCCGGCTCGGCCTGGACCGGGTGGGTGAGTTGTCATGCGCCGGTGAGTGCTTCGTGCCAGCGGGCGGTGTCGGTGTATTGATGCAGCCAGCGGATACGGCCGTCGGTCACCCGCCACAGATGGGCGAACTCGGCTTCGTAGTGGCGGCCGGTCGCCCGCGCGGTGCCCCGATAGTGGCCGGTGACCACGATGGTTGCGGTGCCGGATTCATACCACTCCTCGTCGTAAGGCGCGGTGTCGAAGTCCCGGAAGACCGCACCCCAGATCCGGGTCAGCGCCTGCTGCGGACCGTGAAAGCTGCCCCCGGCCGCACACGGCATGCCCGGTGCGACGTGGGCATCGAAGTCGGGATGGAGCACGGCGAGGATCGCGGCGGCGTCGTGCTGTTGTGCCGCACGGTAGAACGCCTTGACCACATCGGTGGAGTTGGGCATCTACACTCCTTTTTAGAATTTGTGTTCTAGAATGAAGGCACTATAACCGACGAGGAGATGAGATGGGAAGACCCGCGAAGTTCACCCGAGACCGGATCCTCGACGCGGCGGGGGCGCTGGCCGCTGAGGGCGGTGCGGCCTCGATCACCATCGCGTCGATCGCAGCGCGGCTCGGGGGACCGGTAGGCTCGGTGTATCACCGGTTCGCGTCGCGGGATCTGCTGCTGTCGGCGTTGTGGCTGCGAACGGTGGAGCGGTTCCAGGAGGGCCTGTTAGCGGCGTTGGCGGCCGACGATCTCGAGCGCGCCGCCCTGCACACCCCGCGCTGGTGCCGCGAAAATCCCGTTGACGCAACACTTCTGGTGCTGCACAGACCGGAGGATCTGGTACCTCGCTGGCCCGACGAGCTGGCCGGCGCACGAGCCGAGGTGAACACACGCCTGATCGATGCGCTGCGAGCCTTCGTCGAGCGCAACCGTGGAATAGATGACACGAGTGTGTTGTTCGCGGTCGTCGATGTCCCGTACGGCGCGGTACGGCGGCATCTGCTCGGCCGCGAAACGATTCCCACACGGCTCGACGAACTCATCATCACCACCTGCCGCGCCGTGACGGGCACCCAGCAGATTCGTTGAGCGTGGCTTGCAGGGCTGGATTGGTACTCGACGAACATGATCGCGTTCACCCGCAACGAGATTCGGCACCTCTATGCCGTGTTGATCCAGCCGGCCCACACGATCAGACACCGACTGCGGTGGTCCACCTGGCGTCGCCGACACCAACACCGCGCCCGGACCAGCCACTACCAGCGCCGATCCGATTCACACCGTGATCACGAAGTCCGGCTGGAGTACTAGGCTTCTCCGGCAGATTCGTGCAGCCCGGCATTCACATACCTCGACGCCGACCGGTCGACCTCGAGCAAGTTGTCCGACCTCATCCCGCGGGCCCAGCCGTACATCGGAGAAGCTTGATACCCGAGCAGACGCTGGGCTTTTTCCGGCAATTTTCGTGCCGCTTCGGGTGGAATCGTAATCAGCTGGTTTTCTTGCTGGACCAGCCAGTCGACTCCCAGGGCGCAGATGAATCCGGTTCTGGGACTCCGGGTTTTATTGGCTGCGCCGGCGTGCAACGTCGTGCCCAACCACATCGCTACCGACCCACTGGGCATCTCCGCACGGACGATTTCGTGTTCCTGCGCCGACCGTTGTTCATCCCATAGATGACTTCCGGGTACCATCCGCGTCGCGCCGTTCTCGAGCGTGAAGTCGGTACCTGCCCACATTGCGAACAATACATACTCCGCCTGCACCGTGTCGTACGGAAGGAACGGCCGGTAGATGTCCATTTCCCGGTGGAGAAACTGGTTCACACCCCCGGCCGGTATGCGCATGCCGGTACTGATCTGGACCCGATAATTGTGGCAGCGTGGAGCGAGTATGCGATCCGCGACACTCAAGAATATCGAATTGAGTAGAAGCGTCTCGGCATAAATCGGATCGATGCCCAGCAATCCGGGGACCGCCTGGACCGTATACTTCTCGCCATCCGAAGGCCTGAAATCGTCGGCGCTGAATTCCGGCTCTATCGTATTCATAAGTTTCGAGACCGTGTCGCTGTCCAACACGTTGGTCACAATCGCCAGCCCGTGCGTCTTCAGAGCCGACGCAATATCGTCGACTCCAGCGTCGTCGACAGGGTACGAAAATCGATAATTCATAGCGGATACCTCACGGCTCGACGGGGTCGTTGTGGGTGCTCTGGGGCACCTACCGGGCTGTCGTCCTGTCCTCGAGCCGGGAGACCATGTGCAGGGCCGCCTCGACCGGGTTCTCGCTCGGAGGGTCATTCGAGCCGGCGCCACTCGCCTCGTTGAGAGCGTTGATCTTCTGATTCCAGTCGTCCCAACCGGCGAATTCGATGGTCTTCTCGGGACGATACTCGGGAATTGGGCGGTACGTGTTTATATTCGATGCGGCACTGCCGCGAGCCAGCAGCGGGTTCAGATACAAACCGTCGCTGGCGAGACGGGTATTCGCGGGCATGTAGCCGATGTCGAGGCCGCAACGCCGCTTGTCGGATGTATTCGCCGCCGAGGAGTGCAGAATGTTGGGATGGTGGATCGAGACATCCCCCGGCTGGAGTTCGATATCGACGATGCCGTGGCGATCGATCATTTCCTCCACCACGCGTTGGTCGCACGAGGAGAACAACAGGTTGGGCACGTCACGTCGCTCCGAGATATCCTGAAGAGGCAGGGTGTGCGTGCCCGGAATGATGCGGAGACAGCCGTTCTCGACTGTGCTGGCATCCACCGCGAGCCATACTGTCAGCGCCTGCATCGGATCGAGATTCCAATACGCACCGTCCTGATGCCACAGCACGGCGTGACCGTCGACAGGGGGTTTGCACACGTAGTGCGCAGTAAAGCAAGCAATATTCGGCCCCAGCACCGCGTCGGCTATGTCGAGCAATGCAGGCTCGAGGATCATCCTGCACCAGAATGCGTCATCGCGAATCAATGGGTGATGGAGATGCTCGGGCCGCAGCTCGGGATACTTCGCCACGAGCCAATCGACATGTTCCCGTACCTCGCCGATCAGGTCGGGAGGAACCACGTTCCTCATGATGGCGTATCCGTCGGTCTCGTACGCCAGGGCGGCCTGTTCTATCTTGTTCATCGGTTCGCTCCGTCAAGAGAAGCCAGCAGCTCGGGCAGTTCGGCGGCGACCTGCGCGGGGCTGGGACGCGTTGTGTTGTGTTCCGCCAGGTTCTCGGCCGCGGCCTGCCAGCGCGGTTCGGTGAGCAGTTCGTGCACTTGCGCGGTGACGGTCTCGAGATCTGCGATGGCTCCCCCGCCGGCCGCGGCGAGTCGTGTGGCGTTGAACCGCTGATCGACTACGGCCGGCAGGATCAACTGGGGCACCCCGGCGGCGAGTGCGGTCATGGTCGTTCCCGCGCCCCCTTGATGCACGACGGCCCGGCAACTCGGCAGCACCACGTGCAGCGCGAGCGCATCCGCGAATCGCGCGTTGTCTGGCAGCGAACCGAATCGCGGACGGGACCGGGGATCAACGGCGATCACGACCTCGACGTCCAGCTCGGCCAGCGCCTCGACCACCCCGGGCGCGAGAAACAGGTCCTCGCGATCTACTTCGGACATCAGGGTTCCCCACGTGACGCACACCCGTGGGCGGGCCGGCGGATACCGTAGCCACAGTGGGTGTTCTGCGACGCCGTTGTAGGGCACGAACCGGATGGGCCGGCGTGGCGAGCGGCCCGGCGGCAGCTGCATCGCGGGCGGGCACGGGTCCAGCACCAGGTCCGAGTCCTCGCGGAGCCGGTCGATTCCGAACCGCCGGACCAGCTCTCCGGTCGCGACCGCATCCTGGACCGGAGTCATTTCGGTGAAGTCGGCTCCCCACAGGTGCTTGACCACGGGGACAGCCAATACCTGCGCGGCCACTGCCGCGGCCAGGTTGAACGGGTCGTGCACCACCAGGTCCGGCCGCCAGAACCGCCCGAATGCCACGAGATCATTCACCGTTTCCTCGGCGTAGCGCGCGACCACGCCGTCCGAAGTGATCGCTTCACTGCCTTCCGCGTGGTCGCCGCCGATTGCGCTGGCGGAAAACAACTCTGCGAAATCGAGGTCGGGGCCGACGGCGACTGCGGGCACTCCGGAGCCGGTGATGGCCGGTAACAGATTCGGCTGGCCCGCGACCCGCACCTCGTGCCCGGCGGCCAGCAAGCCCCACGCCAAGGGAACCATCGGATAATAATGGGAGCGCCATCCCCACGTGCTGATCAGTACTCGCATGTCAGCACCTCGACCACCGCAGCCGACAGCACCACTCCCGGTGCCTGCGCGAGCAACAGCACATGATCCCCCGGCCCCACCTCGCCGCTGGCGATCAGGTGTTCGAGGGCCAGGAACTGGTCGCTGGCGCCGCAGTGCCCGATGCGCCTGCCGAAGTCCCATGTCGACTTCCCCATGTCCAAGCCGAGCGAGGCCATGATCCGATGTTCGATCACCTCACCGGAGTGGGCCTCATGGGCGACCTTGGCCAGATCCTCGATCCCGATGCCGGCCTCCGAAACCGCCTTCTCCACCAGTTCGCGCATGAGAACCGGCAGCTGCGTCAGTGGATGGATACCGTCCGCCCCGTTGGGGCGGGTATACCTCAAACGCGCGGTGAAGTCCTGCGCGAGACCGAGGGTGACGGTGGGCGGGAACATCGGTTCCCCGCGGCGATGTATCTCCTCGCCCTCGGGCACACCGAGTGTGCACACCGAAAGTACCCGCGCGATACCACGTTCGGTCGACAGTGCAACGGCGACAGCGGCATCTCCGGCGATCACGCCCGGGTTGATCCGCCACCGGTCGATCAGCGGCGTGCCGTAGTTGTCGGCTGCCACCAGCAGGGCGCTGTGCCGTGCCGGCTCGGCGCGCAGGTAGCAGCAGGCCAGTTCGAGCGCGTCGAACATGCCGGCGCACCCTTGATGGACCGCCATCGCGGGCACTGCGCCACCGACGAGATGTCGTCGCAGATACGACTGGGGTAGCCAGCCGTCCGGCCCCTGGTGCCACGTATTGGTGTAGAGCAGAAGGGCGAGTTCGGTCGGCTCCAGGTCGGCACGCTTCACAGCCGCCTGAGCCGCTTCCAGTGCCATATCCGGCGCAGGGCGGTCCCCCGCGATCGCCACGCCCAGGTACCCGTGCGCCTCGGCTTCCACAGCGGGATAGAGGCCGTCCGCGACTGCGCGTTCCACCGTCATGGTGGGCGGAACGACCGAGCCGACTCCCGCGATGTAGACGTCCGCGATTCGCATAACAATTCTCCAATTCTCGAAAGGGTCCCGGCCCTAGACGGCCGGCACTACCGCATCGGATCGCGGATTCGCCTCGCGCGCAGACGAAGACAGCAGCTCTGCCACGTGCTCCGCGATGGCGACCACGGTCGGCGTGTGCCAGAGCAACGTGGCCGGAAGCCGGCACTCGAACCGCTTCTCCAAGCGCCGGCGCACCATGACGGTCAGAATCGAATCCAGCCCCTGCTCCGCGAGCGACCGTGTGGGAGAAAGGTCGGCGGGGGCCAGCCGCATCTCCTTGGCGATATGTGCCCGAACCTCCTCGGTGAGCTTGTCCAGCAACTCCTTCGGATCGAGTGTGGCCAGCTCGTCCGCCTCCTCCGCGGAGGCGGCCGGATACTCTTGCAAGGCAACAAGTTCGGTCAGCACCGACAGCCCGCGTTCCAGCAATTCCGGACTGGCGCTCCGGAACACCAGGCAGGCGCCGAGCCCTCGTCCATCGGCAGCAGCCCAGGCCGCTACCGCGTCAGCCTGGCCGATTTCCTGGTCGGCCAGGACGCCCACGCTCAACGCACGCTCGCCCTGCCCGGCGCGGTGCAACGCGAGAGCGTCGACCAGGGCGCATGCGGCGCCGTCCGCCGGTAGCGCGGGCACACCGAGCGCTTGCTCACCCGACGTGAAGAAGGTGAGAAAGTCCAGGGTCTGCACGGGGAAAAGCTCATGGAGCAACCACGGGCCGTAGGCGCGCGACCGCAAGGCCGGCACCTCCTGCGCATCGCGGTCGGTGATCGGCGGTTCGCCGGCGGGCGCTGTGACACAGACGATTCCACGGATGGCCGGCAACCCGTACCAGTCAGGATCTGCGAGCTCGGCAACCTGGGCCGGATCGGCGATGTCCAGGTCGACGACACGGACCGTGACACCCCGGGCTTCCAGTGCACGCACACCGTCGACCTGGCTCCGCACCCGTTCATCGACAGCGGACTCCCACCGCGCACGCGCGGGGAACTGCTCGGGCATCGCGAACAGAATTCGCCTCGCGCCCAACTCGACCAGTCGATCGGCCGCTGCCAGGCCGAGCGGAGTCGGCCCGCCGACGACCAGGTAGGTGGCCTCGGGACGACACCGCGCGGGCGGGTCGGCCGGCTGAGCAACCACGCCCGCCACCCTGGGCACGTGCGGCTGTCCCTGCCGCACCGCGACCACGGCCTCGTCGAGCGCCGAACCGATCAGGTCGAGCACGATTCTCGCGGTGCCCGACGGCTCGGCGGCAGCGAGTCCGTCCAGGTCGATCAAGCCTCCCCGCAACCCCCGGCCCGCGCCCGTAACCGTCCGGCTGAACCCGGCTGCCACCGCACCCGCCGGAGCGAACTCGGGCTCGGCAACTCCTCCCGTCCGCACGGCGCCGGTGGTGAGACACCACAGCCGAGTCGAGGAGGTCTCGGCCAGCCGCTGAGCGGCACCGATGAGCACACTGAGCTGTGCCTCGGCGGCATCCCAGGTCGCCGCCACCGGAAGTATCAGCAGGACGTCCGTATCGGCGAGGTCGCCCGCCTGGTCGAGGTCGGCGACCAGACGAGCGGTCCGCCCCACCGCGTCCGCCCGCGCGATCACGTGGTCGGTCATCGTGTCTCGGCGGCCCACGAGGAGCAGCGGTCGGTCCGAGCGCGAACCATCCGCGTGATCCAATGGGCGCCATACGAGTTCGTGCACCAGCGCCCGCTTGTCGGAGACGCCGGCGTGCTCGGCGCCGATGACCGCGTACCGCAGGCCGGTGATCCTGGCCGACACCGTGTCATCGGGCCCGATGACGGTGGCGTCCACCGCATCCGGGCGGTCCGCCCGTACCGCGATGTCGATCACGGCGGACTTCGGTGGCTCGCCCCGCACGGCGATCTCGTCCGCCTCGACGACCATGCGAAGCACCGGCGCACCCGGGTAGGCGACGGGCGCGAGGCTCATCACCGCATCCAGCAGGGGCGCCCAGGTGGACAGATCTTCCCGTTCGAAGGTCACCGTGCCGCGCAACGCACCACGGCCGCGCAGGAGTTCCACCACCGTCCAGTCGAAACCGGTCGATGGGACACCGACCGCACTGAGCCGATCGTGCACCATGGTGACCGGAACCTTTTCCAGCGAGATGGCAGGCAGCGGCCCGCTCGACAGCTCACCGGATGGTGCCGCGGCCGTCGCCTCGACATGCGTCACCCAGCCATGCCGCGGGTCGGCATTCTCGGCGCGGGAGGCCAACCGGACGGAGTCTCCGTCCAGCACCACCTGAATATGCCTGTGCTCGGCGGTCATCAGTGGGCTGTGCATCGCGATCCCCCGCAGTGCGGGTGGTGGCGAATCCGGCGCGGCAGCCTCGAAGAAGGAGCTGAGAAACACCGCGGCGGGCACGATCTCGACACCGTTGATGCTGTGGCTTCCGGGGTACGGGCGGGTGCTGTCGTCGAGGCTGCTCTGCCACACCCGGATCGGACTGCCCACGACGGTCGTCTCCGCGCCCAGCAGAGTGTGGCTGTCCGGGTCGTGCTGCGCGGCCGTGCCGACGCTGAGCTGCGGGCGCCACCACAGGGACCGGTGTCGCCACGGGTTCACCGGGGCGTCTATCAGGGTGCCGGTCGGATACAACCGGGACCAGTCGATCGGGAAACCGTGGCAGTGCAGCGCGCCCAGGGTGGAAAGCAGTCGCCGCCGTTCGGACCGGTCGCGTCGCAGCGTGCCATCGACGAAAGCGCATTCGGTCCCGAGCTCGGACAACGTTTCACTGATCGAATGCATCACCACCGGGTGCGGCGAGATTTCCAGGAACGCGCGGTACCCGTCGCCGGCCGCCACGGTCACCGCGTCGACAAGTCGCACCGGATTCCGCAGGTTGGCGGCCCAGTACGCACCGTCGAGGAGCGGGACGCTTCGTGAATCGGGTAATGCGGTGGTATAGAACGGTATTCGCGGCGACGCGGGACGTAACTCGGATACCGCCTCGGCCAGTTCGGCCGCAAGTGGGTCCATCCGCGGGCTGTGAAACGCCACGTCCGAGACCACCCGACGGATCACCACGCCCTGCGCCCGCCACTCCTCCAGCACGACATCGAGCGCGTCCGGGTCACCCGAGACCACGGTGGAGGTGGGCGAGGAGTGGATCGCGGCGCACAGCCCCGGGCGATCGGTCAGACGGCTCTCGACCTCGGCGAAGGGCAGGCCGACCATGGCCATCGAGCCCGACCCCGCCTCCCGGCGCAACAGCATGGAGCGACGGCAACTCAACCGGGCTCCGGCCGTCAGGTCGAGCGCACCTGCGGCCACCGCGGCGGCGATCTCACCGACCGAATGCCCGATCACCGCGGCCGGGGTGACCCCGTAGCTTCGCAATACCTCGGCCAGGCCGACCTGCATCGCGAAGATCATCGCTTGAATCCGGCTCACGTCATCGAGGTCGCCGCTCGCCAGCGCCTCCCGCGGTGTGAAACCGATCTCCTCGGCGAACACCGGCGCCAATTCGTCCAGTACCGCCGCGAAGGCGGGCTCGGTGGCCAGCAGCTCTCGGCCCATTCCGGCCCACTGCGAGCCGTGTCCCGAAAACACCCACACCAGACCGTCGTCGCGGCCCGGAAGAGGCACGCCGGTCGCCACGTCGTCCACCGGCTCGTCCTTGGCGAGGGCGCCCAGCTTCTCGATCAAATCCGCCTCGCCCGAGGCGATTACGGCCGCGCGATGCTCGAGGTGGGATCGCCGAATCGCCAGGGTGTGTGCGAGCGAGTCGAGCGGGATCTCCCCCGGCCGCATCGACAACCAGCCCGCTAGATCGTCGGCTCGACGGCGCAACGCCTCCTCGGAGGCGGCGGACAGGACGAACATCCGGCGGCCCGGGGACTCGGATGATCGCGGCGGCAACGACTCGGTCGGGGCCTGTTCGAGGACGATGTGCGCGATGGTGCCGCCGTAACCGAATCCGGACACGCTCGCCCGACGCGGCTGCGCGGCCTGCGGCCACGCCATGTGTGCTGTCGCAATCCGTAACCCGTTGTCCTGCCATGGAATTGCGGGGTTCGGCACGGAAACCAATGGGCTGGCGGGGATTTCGGCATGCCAGAGGGCGAGCACGGCCTTGATGACGCTGGCCACGCCCGCGGCCCCCTCCAGGTGGCCGATGTTGGTCTTCACCGAGCCGATGAAGCAGCCGTCGTCGGCACGGTCGACGCCGTACACGGCGCTGAGTGCGGCCGCCTCCTGCGGGTCGCCCAGCAGAGTTCCGGTTCCGTGCGCCTCGACGAACCCGACGGTCCGCGGATCGACACCGGCGTTCCGGCACGCCAGTGCCATCACGTCTTCCTGCGCGGCGCGGTTGGGCGCCATGATGCCGTTGGTGTATCCGTCCTGGCTTACCGCGCTACCACGGACGACCGCCAGCACTCGGTCGCCGTCGCGCTGGGCGTCGGCCAGCAATTTGAGCACGACCACCCCGCAGCCTTCGCCGCGCCCATAGCCGTCGGCAGTGGCGTCGAACGCCTTGGAGCGTCCGTCGGAGGCGAGCGCGCCGGCGAGATCCAGAGTGATGGTTTCTCCCGGAGAGAGCAGCAGATTCACCCCCGCCACGAGCGCGAGGCCGCTTTCCGACGAACGCAGACTCTGGCACGCCAGATGCAGTGCGACCAGGGACGCCGAGCACGCCGTGTCGACAGCGAGGCTCGGCCCACGCAGGTCCAGCGCGTGCGATATCCGGTTGGCCACCGCACACCGAGCCGCACCGATGCCGGTCCAGGCGTCCATGTGGACCACATCCTCCAGCAACCGGCGGCGGTAGTCGTCGGTACACGCACCGACGAACACGCTGGTGTCGCTGCCGGCGAGGGAACGTGGCGGAATACCGGCGTGTTCCAACGCCTCCCAGGCCACCTCGAGCAGAATTCGCTGCTGCGGGTCCATCAGCTCGGCCTCGCGCGGCGACACCCCGAAGAAGTCCGCGTCGAATCCGTCGATTCCACTCAGGAAACTGCCCCGGCGCACGGTGCTCCGCAGTACCGAGGCGTGCCGCGCGCCGAGCTCCGCATAAGAGCGCCAGCGATCCTCCGGAATGTCAGACGTGGTGTTGCCGCCACTACGCAGCAACTCCCAAAAAGCGACCGGATTATCGGCATCCCCTGGCAGTCGACAGCCGATCCCGACCACAGCAATCGGCACCGCGCTCGATTCGGTAGCAGTGAACGATCCGTGCATATTCAGCCCTTCCGACATCGGCGGCAGAAAATCTCATCGGTCCATCCGACCGGCAACTCGGCAGACGGATTACATAACTCGATGGGCCATAACTCCATGGCACATACCATGTGTTGATGTAATATATCTTCCCAGAGGTGGCCGGTCAAGGCTTAGCGGCCAATCATGTTGGGGGTTAGCGGATTTCGGCTGAGCGGCGCGAGAGACGTTCGCAGTCCGGGGAATCCGCCAGCCGCAGGAAGGATCTGGAGTGGCTGACATGCTGGGAAGATCGAGTGGCGTTGCGGCGTGGGAGCCCGACGACCGGTACACCCTGGACGTACCCGGAGCGCGCCTGAGCTACCACGTGCGCGGCAGCGGCCCCCTGCTGCTGCTGATCCCGGGCGGGCCGGCGGGCACGTCGGTCTACGACGACATCGCGCCGGTGCTCGCCGAGCACTACACGGTGCTCACCTACGACCCGCGCGGCCTGTCCGCGTCCACCCTCGACGATCCGAGCCATGACATCACGGTCGAGACGCAGGCCGACGACGCGCACCTGTTGCTGCGCGAGGTGACCGCCGAGCCCGCGTACGTGTTCGCCAGCAGCGGAGGGTCCAACACCGGCCTGGCACTGGCGGCGGCGCACCCCGAGCAGGTGCACACACTGATCGTGCACGAGCCGCCGATCACCGAACTGCTGCCCGACCCCGAGGCGCAGCGCGCGCACAACGCCGACATCTACCGGACCGCGCACACCATCGGTATCAGCGCGGCAGTGCGAAAGTTCCTGCCGGACGCCGGTTTCAACGTCCCCGACGATCCGGACCCGGCGGCGTCGGCCGCGATCGCAGCGATGCGGGAGCACTTCGAGGCCTTCTTCGGCTCGGCGAACCTGGAGGTCTTCTTCGGCCCGATGTGGCACTCGCTCGCCGGCTACACACCGGATCTCGACGCGCTGCGCGCCATACCGGCGCGGGTCGTGATCGGGATCGGCACTACGTCGGAAGGCCAGTTCGCCTACCGGACGGCGGTGCTGCTCGCCGAGCGACTGGGCCTGCGGCCCGTGGTGTTCCCCGGTGATCACGGCGGAATGTTCGGCGCGCCATGGGAATTCACTGAACGATTGCTGGACGTGCTCGCCGGGCAGACGGACGAGCACCGCGAGCCGCGGCGGTCCACAGATGTCCGGCTCGTCGGCCGCGAATCACGGGCCGGGTAGCCGCTGGATCAATTCGATCATCGGGGCCGGCAGGCGTTGGGCAGCAGCGCTAGGCTTCTCCGGCAGTGTCGACTTCGAAGGTGTTGAGGAAGTTGCAGACGAGTTGATAGAAGCCGACGGTGAGAACGAAATCGGCGAACCCGGTCACCGACAACATCTCCACGGCGTGATCGCGGTCGGCGCCATCGAGCGTGTGTTCCGCGAGCAGCCGGTCCGTCCAACGGATCACGGCCACCTCCTGCTCCGACAGCCCGCGGGTGACCCCGGTGCCCGCGGCCTCGATCGCGGTGTCCCCCAGTCCGACCGCGCGCGCGAAACGCTCGTGGTGGTGCAGTTCGTAGCGGGATCCGTAGGCGTGCCCGACGCGCAGGATGGCCAACTCCCGCAGCGCCATCGGCATCGAATTCGTCTGCAGCATCGCATCGGCCATCGACAGGAAGCTCACGGCCATTCCCCTCGAATGCGCGACCATTCGATACACGTTGGCCTGGTGGGTGGCCAGGGCCTTGCGCAGATCCTCGGGCAGGGTGGCGGTGTCGGGGTATTCGAGGGCGGGCATCGTTGTCGTTCCCTTCGTGCTCAGCGGAGTTTGTCGACTTCGCCGCGGATGGGGTCGCTGCCGTCCCAGTCGGCCGCGACCTCTCGGATGTATTGGAAGAAAAGGCCTTTGGGGCCGCTGATGTCGGATATTTCGATGACGTGCCCGAAAGTCTGCTCGGTGTCGAGGTAGGCGAAGCGACCGAGCTCGCCTCCGATGGATCCCTCGTGGCCGACCTCGTATCCGAGGCCGATCGCCCTGTCGTACAAGGCCTGGTAGTCCTCGGTCCAATACGCGATGTGCTGCAGGCCTTCCCTGCCGGAGTCGAGGAATTCCTTGTACAGCGACGGGGCGTCGTCGCGGGGCTGGATCAACTCGATCTGCATGTCGCCCGAATTGGCAAGGGCCACACCGAACTTCGCAGGCGAGTCGACACCTCGGTACCGAAAGAAATCGGTCTGTACCTCGTGAACATAGAACCACGGGCCGATGCCCTGATTTATCCACCGGCTCATTTCGGTGTCGATATCGCGGACGACATAGCCCATTTGGGCGATCTTCCCGAAGATGCGGCTCATCGATTCGATTCCTTCTCTGTGCGGATGATTCCCGGCGAACCCGGTGATTCACCGATCGGTGCGGACGCCCAGCTGAGCACGGCGCAGCAGCTCCGGGTCGTGGGCGTTGACCAGCAGTAGCTCCGATGCCTGCGCCGCCTGCAGTTCGGCGAGACGTTCGTGATTGGCTCGGACCCGCGGCATGTCGTGGGCGACAAGCCTCTCCATCGCGGTCAGGGTGCGGGGCACATGCCCGGTCCCGTCGATCTGACCGTGGTGATAGAAGGCATCGCCCGCGTGCACGATCCACCGCTCGCCGGTGTCGACGGCGACAGCGGCGTGTCCACGACTGTGACCCGGCAGCGAGATCATGACCACGCCCGGTGCGATTCCGGAGAGCTCCTCGGCCGCGGCGAAGCCGCGCCAGGCCTCGCCGGCGCCTGGCGTGTGCCGCACGTACACCGGGCCGTGGTCTCGCTGCGAGGCCAGGTAGCGGCTCCTCTCCACCAGACTCCGCGGATGCAGTGCCGCATCTGCCTCGTCGTCCGTGAGATGGATTCTGGCCCAGGGAAAGTCCGCCAGGCCGCCGACATGGTCCGCATCGAAGTGAGTAAGCACGATATCGCGCACATCGCGCGGGTCGAACCCCAGGCGCTCGACCTGCCTGACGGCGGCCTCGTTCTCATCGAATCGCGGGCGGACGTAGAAGCGAGCGGGCCCGAACCGGGCTCCGGGGTCGGCGGCGTCGCGCAGACCCAGCCCGCTGTCGACGAGAGCCAGGCCGCGGTCCGTTTCGAGCAACAGGACGTGGCAGACCAGGCCTCCGGGGGTGCGCGGTGGGCGCATGGTTCCGCAGTTGAGGTGGTGGACCTTCATCGGATCGCACCGGCGTGGGCGTCGGCGAAGGACAGGACCAGCTTGCCGGTGGCCGCGTTCTCGCGCAGACGGCGGGCGGTGTCGCGGGCGTCCCACACCGGGTGGACGCTGTCCAGCCGCGGCGAGATCGTTCCCTCGGCCACGGCGGGCAGGACACGATCGGCAAGGGCCGCAACGACATCGCCCAGCTCGTCGGGTGTGCGGACGCTGAAGGTGGTGCCGAGCAGTCGTTGCCGCCGAAATGCGATGGCGTCGAGATCGAGTTCTGTTGTCGCACCGGCAAGTCGGCCGATGCTGAGGATCGTGCCCCCGACGGCGGTGGCGGCGGGCAGCCGGGCGAAGAGTTCTCCGCCGATGTGATCGAGGGTGATGCGGGCGCCCTTGCCGTCGGTCGCGGCGAGCACGGCCGCCGGGACATCCTCGCGGGAGGTGTCGATCGCGACGTCGGCTCCGGCCTCCCACAGGGCCCGACGCTTGCTGTCATTGGTGGTCGTGGCGATGACCGTGCCGGCGCCCAGGGCCTTCGCGAGCTGAATGCCGATCAGACCGATCGAACTGGTGCCGCCGACGATGAGAACCGCATCTCCGGAATCGAATCCGGCCTGGGTGACCAACGCGTCGTGCTCGGTGATCAGCCCGACGGGCAGGGTGGCAGCGGCCTCGAAATCCATGCCCTCGGGAATCGGAACGACCAGGCGGGGATGGCACAGCGCGTAGTCGGCGAAGGCGCCGATGGTGATCCCCATGACCCGGGTACCGACCGGCAGATGGGGCGCGAGCGGGCTGGGCTGATCGACCACGCCCGCCAATTCCATGCCGGCGACGAAGGGGCCCGTTCCCTGCGAGTTCGCGGTGTAGCTGCCCTCCAGGGCGTAGAGGTCGGCGCGATTGAGACCGGCCGCCATGACCCGAACGCGCAGGGCGCCGGGCTGTTCGGGAACCTCGCGGTCTTCGAGGATCCAGTCGGCTCCCTTCCCACCGATGAGTGCACGCATGTGTTACTCCTGAAATTCGTCGTATCGAGGGTCAGTCGCCGGACGCGGATCCGTGGGTGATGTGGCCGTGACTGAACGTCGGGTGCGTACCCGGGTTGGTCCACATGCCGGTGAGCTCGCTGGACGGGAAGAACTGCAGAAATCGCGAGTCGGCCTGGCTGCGGTCGGCAAGAGTCTTCTCAAGGACGATCGAGTTGTACTGATCGGCTGTGGTCTCGATCGTGTTGGCGTTGAGGACGACCTCCTGGTCCCACTGCCGGGCCCAGCGCGCCAGCCCCGGTAGCCGGGAGTGCTCTGGTGTCAACGCCTCCGCCGCGATCACGTTCTCACTGCTCACCCAGATTCCCGTCGAGGTGTTCAGCACCAGGCTCTGATTGCCGAACACGTGGCCCGGCGTCTTCACCACGGCGACACCGGGGCCCAGCAGCACCGAGCCCTCGATGGGCGCGAATGCTTCGGCGGGCACATCGCGGTAGGTCGCGGGTTGATACCACGGCTTCTGCAGGGGATGCAGCTCTGCCATTCCCGCCAATTCATCCTGCTGCACAATCACTTTCGCGTTGGGAAAGATCGCGGACGGCGTGGCGTCGAGGTCGTCCTGATGCGCGGTGGCGCCGATCCAGCGGCGCAGGTCCTGGGTGTGGAGGTGGTCGAACATCAGGTAGTCGACCTCCTCCCGCCCGATTCCCAAGCGCGCCAGATGGTTCAGGACCGTGCCATGCTCGCGGACCATGCGCCGTTCGATCAGGTCCGGGGTGTGCCGGGAGAGATTGTCGAAATACGGTGTGTAGCGGCCGAGTTCGACATCGGAGGGCTCGAACAGCAGGGTGCGGCGGCGGCCGCCGGAGTCGCGCCAGCGGATCACAAGCATCCGGTTGGTGATCGACAGGAAGGGCGCGATCGCCCTCGACGCCCGGAACAGGCCGAACCGCGTCGGATACGGCAGCGTCACCAGATCGCAGGTGACGACGCTGTCGGGCGTGCCCGTGGCGGGGAATTCACGGCGAAACGCGAGCGCCTGTTCGCGTACGACGCGCAGGCGGGCGCCGGGGCCGCCCTCGCCCCGAGCCGGATCGGTGAGGGCGTCGATGTGGTCTCCGACGGTCGGCAGATCTGCGACGTCGGATGTGCCCCAGGGGAAACGCATGTCGGACTCCAATATCCACAGCGTGGGTTTCTTGCTTGCCCCCACTATACCCACAGTGTGGATTTAATCAAGGGGGTAGTGCAGAATGGCCGCATGCCAACTCACGCTTCCCCGACTCGTCGCGGACGACCGCCGAAAGGCGCTGGTCAGCTTTCCCGGGCGACGATCGTGGCGGCGACCCTCGAGGTCATCGACCGCGAGGGCGTCGACGCCGTGGGTATGCGGGCGGTCGCCCGGGTGCTAGGGGTCGATGCCAAGAGCCTGTACAACCACGTCGAGGGCAAGGACGGGCTGCTCGACGCGGTCGCCGAGCACATCCTGGGCTCCATCGAGTTCCCTTCGCGCCGCGGCGATCTCCGCGGCGACCTGCGCGCCATCGCCGATGCGTTCCGCGCTCGCGCCCTGGAGCATCCCGCGGCGTCGGCATTGATCCTCACGCGGCAACTGGCATCGGTGGAGGGTCTGGCGCCGATCCAGTCCGTCCTCGAGATTCTGCGCGCCGCCGGTTGTCCCGCCGAACAGGCGGTTCATCTCTTGCGAACGCTGCTGGCCGCCCTCATCGGCACCCTTCTCCGCGAGGTCAACGCGGGCCCCACCTATGGCACTAGAGACATCGCCGGCATCGCCGCGCGCCGCGCGGCACTCGAACAATCGGGGCTGCCCGCCGTCGTCGAGGCCGCCGCGCACCTCGCCAGGTTCGACAGCCAGGCGGAATTCGACTTCACAATGGACTTCGCGATCGATGCGGTCCTCGCCCGTATCGGCCAGGTCGAATAGTCCGTCGGCGCTACTCCGGCACGTACGGCTCGCCATCCGCGCGGGGCGGGCGGACCTGGCCGACGGCGCCCGCCACGGCGATGACCGTCAGCAGGTAGGGAGTCATCTGCAGGACCTCGGTGGGTATGGGTATCGCCAGTACCTGGAGCTGGCCCTGAAGGGCCTTGGTGAATCCGAAAAACAATGCGGCGCAGGTTGATCCGATGGGGTGCCAGCGGCCCATGATTACCGCGGCCAGGGCGATGAACCCGTTTCCGGCGGCCATTTCCTTGGTGAATCCACCGGTCGAGCCGATGGTGAAGTAGGCGCCGCCCAGGCCCGCCACCGCCCCGCCGAGCAGTACCGCCTGGTAGCGGATTCGAACGACGCCGATCCCGACGGTGGCCGCCGCGCGGGGATGTTCGCCGACCGCCCGCACGCGCAGGCCCCACCGGGTCCGGTAGAGCGCGACGGTGATCACCGCGACGAGCACCACCATCGCGTACACCAGCGCGGTCTGATCGAAGATCGTCGGGCCCAGCACAGGAATCGACGACAGCACCGGCACCGCGATCGGCTGCAGCGTGCCGGGATTGTTGAACCGCGCCGAGCCGTTGGCCAGGGCCGTCAGCTGATCGAACAGGTATCCGGTGATGCCGGTGGCGAAGACGACCAACACCACGCCGAGCACGATCTGGTTGACCAGATAGCGAATCGAGAACACCGCCAGCAGCCACGCGATGAACACACCGGCGACGATCGCCGCTAGCGCACCGACGACGAAACTGCCACTGACCGTGGCGACGACGGCCGCGGCAAGGGCGCCGGAAAGCAATTGCCCCTCGATGGCGATATTGATGACGCCCGCGCGTTCGCACAGCACGCCCGCGAGCGCACCCAGAATCAGCGGCGTCGACAGTGCCAGGGTGCCCTGAATCTGGTTGGTGAGCGGAAAGGTCTTGCCCGCCGCGGCCCAGCAGATGAACGTCACCACGAACGCGATGCCGAATAGGGCGAATAGCGCACCCGCCCACCGGCCCAGACCGCGCCAGAGGTGGACGGCGGCGATGAACAGTGCGACCACCGCCAGCACCCACGCGGTCGGGGCCGCGGGCAGCCGGATCGGCGACGGGCCCGACGACCCGGGCGTGGCCAATCCGAAGGCGACGTCACCGGATCCGGTGATCGCCGCGAGCACGACCGCTATCACCGCGAGCACCGCCAGTAGCACGCCCAGCCGTATCCTGCGGCGGCGCAATTCCGGGGATTCCAGCCCCCGCGCGGTCCCGCCGCCCTCTCCGCCCGGGCCGATCTCGGTGCTCGTGAACGCGCTGGCCGTCGTCCCTGTACTCAAACCTGTTGCGCTCGCGGCAGTCCCCGCACGTTCGTCCTGCGTGATCGCAGCCGTCCCCGCACGTGCGTCCTCCTCGGGTGAGGCGGCCCCCGCGCCCACCGTCGGCCGATTCTCCCCCTCGTTCGCACCCTTCGGTCGCCGGGCGCCTTCTCCGCCGCCGATATCCGCCGCCATCAGCTCCACCCCTTCGCGAGTACGGCCTCGGCGCCCTCGGCGCGGATCCGGAAGACGGTGCGCACCAACGCCGGTGCCGCGACCAGTACGACTATCACCGCTTGCAGCACGGTCACCAGTGTCAGGGGCGTGCCGGTCGCGGCCTGCATCTCGTTGCCGCCCGCATCGAGCGCACCGAAAAGCAGTGCTGCACAGACAGTTCCGATCGGGCTGCCGCGCCCGAGCAGCGCCACGGTGATACCGTCGAAGCCGAACGAGCCCGCGATCCCGTTGGTCAGTGGCAGATCGGTGCCCAACACTTGCTGGGCGCCCGCCAGTCCGGCCAGCGCGCCCGCGAGCAGCATCGCCAGTATGTAGGCACGGCCTACGCCGATTCCCGCGGTGCGTGCGGCGTCCGGATTCGCGCCGACGGCCCGGAGCCGGAAGCCCAGCGTCGAGCGGGAAAGCAACCACCACACCAGGATTGCCGCCAGTATCGCGACGGCCAGACCCAGGTGCAGCCGAGTGCCGCCGAATCGGGGCAGCTGCGCGCTCGGGTCGACCACCGGGCTGATCGGCTCGTTGCGGCCCGGGCGCTGCAGCGGTTTCGTGGTCAGCAGCCAGGTGAGGGCGTACAGGGCAACGTAATTGCCCATGATGGTGGAGATGACTTCGTGAGCTCCGGTGCGAGCCTTGAGAATTCCGGCGAGCCCGCCCCACACCGCGCCACCGGCCAGCCCCGCCGCGATGGCGACCACCACGTGGATCACCGGCGGCAGATGCACCGCGAATCCCACCCAGCCCGCGGCCAGCGCACCCGCGATGAGCTGGCCCTGCGCGCCGATATTGAACAGCCCGGTGCGGAAAGCCAGCGTCACCGACAGACCCGTGCAGATCAGCGGCGTCGCCGCGACCAGCGTTTCGGCGAGCTGCTGCCAGCCGCCGAAGGCGCCCAGGAACAGCGCCTTGTAGGTGTCGCGCACCGCGGCCCAGGCCGCGGTCACCGAATCCATCGGGCGCGCAGCGAAATACCCGAGGTCCGCGGTCACCGTCGGACTGCTGACGACGATCAGCACCGCACCCACGACGAGAGCCAGCACCACCGCGAGAGCGCTGACCGCCAACTCCCGCAGCCATTTCCGGTTCAACATTGCCTGCCTCCCCTCGGCACCGCATGCTCGGCCACCACCGTGCATCGCCCGATCCCCGGTCCAACCACGTGCGTACCCCCGCACATCGCGCACCCCGCCACCGCGGCGCAGCACGCAGCCCCAGCGCGAGCCACATGCGCATCTCCGTGCATCGCACGTACGGCCACGACCGCGCCTCCGGCCGCCCCACGAAAGGCCGTGTCCACACACCCCCTCATCGCACACCCCCGGAATGCCCCACATCCGCGCCCGCCATCATCAAACCCAGCCGATCACGCGGAGTCTGCGGCCCGACGACGCCGACGATGCGCCCATCGAACATGACGATGATCCGGTCCGACAGCGCGTAGATCTCGTCCAGTTCGGACGAGACGATCAACACGGCGGTGCCCCGATCGCGTTCGCGCACAATGCGGTTGTGCACGAATTCGATCGAGCCGACGTCGAGTCCACGGGTCGGCTGACCGGCGATGAGCACCTCGAGCGGCCGCGACAGCTCGCGCGCCAGCACCACCTTCTGCTGGTTGCCTCCCGAGAGGGAATCCACCGGATCCGAGGCCGAGCGGACACGGATATCGAACTCCTCGATGCGCCGGGCGGCGTTGCGCTGCACGGCATTCGGCGATATCACCCCGCGGCGGGAGAATTCGGGCCGGTCGACGAGATCCAGGATCAGATTCTCCGAGACGCTGAAGGACCCCACGAATCCATCGTGGTGCCGATCCTCGGGCACGTAGCCGATTCCCGCGTCGAGATGCTCGCGCGGCGTGCGGCCCGCCAGTTCCCGGCCGCCCGCGGTGATCGATCCCCGGACCGGAATCGCCAGTCCGAGCAGCGCATTGATCAGCTCCGACTGCCCGTTCCCGACGACGCCCGCGATACCGACGATCTCACCAGCCTCGACCCGGAAGGACACGTCGTCGACGACCGTCGCGCCCGCCGCGTCGACGACGGTGAGGCCGTCCACGACCAGTTTCGGCCCGCTCGGCCGCGCCTCGGACTTGGTGACCACGAGCTCCACGGACCGGCCGACCATCAGCTCGGCGAGTTCCGCCTCGGGAGTGGTGGGTGCGGCGGTGGCGACGACCGCACCACGGCGGATCACCGTGATGCGGTCCGCGAGCCGAATGACCTCCTTGAGCTTGTGCGAGATGAAGATGATCGAGGTGCCACCCGCGGCGATCGCGCGCAGCACCTCGATCAGCTCGCCGATCTCCTGCGGGGTGAGCACGGCGGTCGGCTCGTCCAGAATCAGCACCTCGACGTCGTTGGCCAGCGCCTTGAGGATCTCCACGCGCTGCTGCTCGCCCACCGACAGGTCCGACACCCGCGCGTCGGCGTGCACGGCCAGCCCGTACCGCCGCGACAACTCCTCCACGCGCCGCCGGGCCGCGGAGCGGTCGAGCAGGCCGAGGCGGTCGGCCGGCTCGCGACCGAGCATGATGTTCTCGGCGACGGTGAATACCGGAACGAGCATGAAATGCTGGTGCACCATGCCGATTCCGGCGGCGATCGAATCCCGGGGCGATCGACACTCCCACGGTTCGCCGTCGAGCAGGATCTGCCCCTCGTCCGGCTGGAGCAGCCCGTAGAGCATATTCATCAGGGTGCTCTTGCCGGCGCCGTTTTCGCCCAGCAGGCAGTGGATCTCGCCCGGCTCCACGGTCAGGTCGATATGATCGTTCGCCACCAGGGTGCCGAATCGTTTTGTCAAACCCCGCAATTCGAGCCGCATGACATCAGCTCGTCGGCTGGGCCTTGGATTTGATCGTCACCTTCCCGCTGGCAATATCCGCTGCCAGCGCGGTGATTTCGGACTTCAGGTCGGCCGGGATGGTGGCATCGAACGTGTGATACGGGGCCAGGCTCACCCCCTTGTTCGCGAGCGTCCCCACGTAGGCGGTATTGCTGAACTGCTTGTGGTACGCGTCGGTCACCGTCTTGGTGACCGCGACGTCCATGGCCTTCTCCACGCTGCTGAGCAACACCGGACAGTATTCCGCCGCGCTCACGCAACCGTCGGTGTCGACCCAGACCCCGGTTACCTTGCCGCCGGAGGACTTCGCGGCCTCGAGCGCGCCGAGCCCGGCCGGGCCGGCGACGGGCATCAGCACGTCGGCGCCCTGGCTGATCAGATCGTCGGCCTTGGTCTTCGCGGTGTTCTTGTCCGAGAAGTCGTTCGTGATCACGCCCTGCTGCGTGGCCTCGTCCCAGCCCAGCAGCTGTACCTGCTTGCCCTTCTGCTGGTTGTAATAGGCGACGCCCTCGGAGAATCCGTCCATGAAGATCGCCACCGTCGGAATGTTGATGCCGCCGAAGGTGCCCACCTTGCCGGTCTTGGACATGCCCGCGGCCAGATAGCCCGCCAGGAACGCGGGCTGGGCGGAATTGAAGGTCAGGCCCTGCAGATTCGGCAGCGGCGGATTCTTCACCGTATCGGTGTACGCGTTGTCGACGATGGCGAAGTCGATATTCGGATTCGCCTTGGCCGCGGCGTATGTCGCATCGCCCAGCTTGAAGCCCACCGTGACGATGATGTTGCACTTCTGCCGAACCATGGTGTCGATATTGCTCGGATAGTCGTTGTCGGACTTGGATTCCAGCTGCGACTTCGAAATGCCCAGCGCGGTCACGGCATCGTTGAGGCCCTTGAACGAGGTTTGGTTGAACGACTTGTCGTCGAACCCACCGGAATCGGAGACCATGCACGCCTTGAAGTTCTTGGCGCCCGGATCGGCGGCGGTGTTCTGCTGGGCCGGTGGGCTGCCGCACGCCCCGACGGTCAGCGCGAGAATTCCCGCGGTGGTGACAGTGCGCAGCCAGCTACCCATGAGAGCCTCCTGAAAAGGGGTATCCGGCAACATAACTCACCGACGCCGACCTCGCACCGAAATCGCGGGCACTGGCGGTCTCGTCCGGGCAATACGGGTTCGCGCCCGGTCACCGCCGGTGCAACGACGCCGTCATCGCCTCGATTGTGCGGCGCCATGATTCGCTGCGAGGGTCGATGACAGCGAAGTGGTCTCCCGGGGGCTGCACGAGTTCGACCCGGTCCCCCGCCGCCGTGGCCCGGCGGGCGTAATGGCGGGTGATCTCGCGCAGATCCGGGACATCCGCGTCACCACAGACCGCCACCTGCGGTATTCCGATCGGGACTCGCTCCAGCGGCGAGGAGCTCCGGTACACCTCCGAGGCGGGGTGGTATCGGTGGCCGAGCGCGGCCTGCACCGCGCCGTCGCCGAGCCCGCGCTCGTCGGCGGTGCGCAGATCCAGCACCCCCGCCAGGCTCACCAGCAGCGCGGGCCGGACGGGGGCCCCGGACGCAACCGCGTCCGCACCCGCCCGCAGGGCCAGCTGCCCGCCCGCCGAATGCCCGAGAACGACCACACGATCCCGATCGAAAGACGCGGGCGCCGCGCCGATCGCGGCCAGGGCGGCGGCCACGTCCGCGGTGGTCGCGTCCCAGCCGTGCGCGCCCGGGCGGCGATATTCGATGTTCCACGTCGCGAATCCGCGCGCGGTCAGGTCGACGGCGGCGGCATCCATCAGGTCCCGGTCCCACCACGGTTTCCAGTAGCCGCCGTGGATCAGCACGGCAACGGGGTGCGGCCCCGGACCCGCCGGGGTACGCACGTCGACGACCTGCTCCGCCCGCTCGCCGTACGAGACGAGGGTCGCGGGCCGCAGCCTGTGAAAGTACCAGGCGTCCACGGCATAACGAAGCCCGTCGAGTCCACGGCCGCGAATGTATGTGCGCACTCCTCCGGCATCGATGCGGTCACGGGCAACGAGGTCGACGTGAACGAACTCGGCGCCGGGGACCTCGGCGAGCCGCACGACACCGGGAACAACCACGGAATCCGGTGCGGCACTGCGAATCACCGAGTCGAATCCATGCGCATCCCCGGCGAATCGCACGTCGCCGGCCAGCCCGCGCTGCGCGAACGCGGACCCGAGCACCTCGCGCGCGGTGTCCGGATCGGTGACCGCGTCCGGACCGAAGATCACCGTGGGGCCGGGCTCTGGGACTGTGCTCATATTACGCAATCCTAGCGCTCGACACGATTAAGTAATATGGTCGTTGCCGACGACGCGCCGGCCTGGCCGTGCGGGTTGTCACCCACGAGGATCTACGAGGGAATCACCATGACGGTCGAAGGCAATGTCCGCGTGATCGAGGAGCAGATCGTCACCGACTTCCGCGCGGAGATGAGTTACGGGGCCTACCTGGACCTGGACACGCTGCTCAGTGCGCAGCACCCCGTCAGCCGGCCCGAGCACCACGACGAGTTGCTCTTCATCATCCAGCATCAGACCACCGAACTGTGGCTGAAGCTGATCCTGCACGAAACACGCGCCGCCCGTGCGGCATTCGACAACGACGACATCGGCGTCGCGCTCAAGTGCATCGCCCGGGTCAAACACATCCAGAAGACGCTCACCGAGCAGTGGTCCACGCTGGCGACGCTCACCCCCACCGAGTACGCGCAGTTCCGCGACTTCCTCGGCCATTCCTCGGGCTTCCAATCCCATCAGTACCGGGCCGTGGAGTTCATCCTCGGCAACAAGAACGCGGGCATGCTCGCGGTGTTCGAGTCCGACCCCGCCGCGCATCGCGAGCTCGAGACGCTGCTGTACGAGCCGAGCCTGTACGACGCGTTCTGGCACCATCTGGCCCGCAGCGGACTCGACGTGCCGCGCTCGACCCTCGATCGGGATGTCAGCCGGGCCTACGTCTTCGACCCGAACCTGATGCCGCTGGTGAAGTCCGTGTACGAGCACGCGGACGAGCATTGGTCGGTCTACGAGGCATTCGAGGAGCTCGTCGACCTCGAGGAGAACTTCCAGCTGTGGCGGTTCCGGCACCTGCGCACCGTGCTGCGGACCATCGGCATGAAATCCGGCACCGGCGGTTCCAGCGGGGTCGGCTTCCTGCAGCGCGCCCTCGATCTCACCTTCTTTCCCGAATTATTCGCCGTGCGAACCGAAATAGGGCGTTCCACGACGTGATGCCGGGCACCGTGCCAAATTCCTCCGCCATCCTCGACGACCTGGATGCACGGCCCGGCAGCGTCACCTCACTGGCCCGCACCGTGCTCGGGGCGTACGCCCGCCACCTCGGCGGCTGGATCGCGATCGCCGACCTCGCCGAGCTGATGTCGGTACTCGGCGTGCCGCCGCAGAGCACCCGCACGGCCGTCGCACGCCTGAAGAGCAAGGGCATCCTGGACGCCGAAGTCCGTGGCGGCCGTAGCGGATACGCGGTCACCTCCGCCGCGGAGGGCATGTTCGCGCGCGGCGACGCACGGATCTTCGGATTCCGCCGGATGCGGCCGGGAGATCCGTGGCGGCTCATATCGTTCGGCATCCCCGAGTCCGAACGCGCTGCGCGGCACCAGCTTCGGCGCCGACTATCCTCGATCGGCTGCGGCACCGTCTCGGCCGGGCTGTGGATCTGCCCCGACTACCTCTCGGCCGAGGTCACCGCGATCGTGACCGCCCTGAACCTGAGCGAGTACGTGACCTCGTTCCGGGTCACCGATCTGGACACGCCCGGCACCGCCCCCGCCACCGCCGCGCGCTGGTGGGACCTCGACGAGCTCGCGCGCCGGCACCGCGAATTCCTCACGCACACAGAGGAACCCGGGCAACCCGACGACACCACCGGCCGCGCCGCATTCGGCCGCTTCGTCCCGATCCTGGACCGGTGGCGCACCATTCCCTATCTCGACCCCGGCCTCCCCGAGGACATGCTGCCCCCGGACTGGCCCGGCCCGGCCAGCGTCGACCGGTTCGCCGCCGCATATCGGCGCTACCTCGACAGCAGCAGACGATGGGCGGCCTCCATCGCCGCGCATCCGTAAACTGCAGGAGCACCAAGTCACCCAGAAACCCGCCGACACGGGCGTGGTGAGCACGGCCGTATTCGACGACACCTGCGGCAACCTGATCCAGATTCAGTCCGTCAACGGCCGGTGAAACCCGCCGGTCCGAACGCGATGAAGCAACAGGATTGGTATCTTTGATACATGGCCGCAGCACGGGACGACATGGACGAACGGCTCCTCGACGCCACCCTGCAGCGCGTGCTCCAGGTCGGCATCCGCCGCGCCAGCCTCGACGATATCGCCCGTCGCGCGGGGGTCAACCGCGTCACGATCTATCGCCGCTTCACCACCAAGGAGAACCTGATCGAGGCGATGCTGACCCGGGAGATCCAGCGGACGCTGGCCGAGGTCACCGCGATCGCCACCGCCACCACGGGCACCGATCACCAGATCGAGGAAGCCATCGTCCACGTGCTGCGCCAGACGCACGCCCATCCGCTGGTCACCAAGCTGCTGGATGTCGCTCCCGAGGAGATCCTGGATTTCTTCACCGTGCGCGGCCAGCAGGGCGTGGCGCTGGGCATCGGCTATATCGTCCAGATCCTGCAAAGCTCCCAGCAGTCCGGCGTCATCGATACCTACGACCCGCATCCGGTCGCGGAACTCCTTGCCCGCCTGGCGCATTCGGTGCTGCTGACCCCGACCGGCGGACTGGATTTCCGCGACGACGCCCAGGTTCGCGCCTTCGTCGCCGCCGGCATCGTGCCCCTGGTCCAGCACGGACTGCCGACGCGCTCGGAAACCACTTCGCGACAACAGGATCGGGCGCGGTTGTAGGGGCCTCACCGATCTGCGCCCGGTCGGGGAAGCCGGTGGACTGCTGATCGAGTACCAGGCTCAGCGAAAACCGAAGAACCGGTCCCACCAACTCGGCTCCGCGGAACCGGAGAAGGGCATGAGGGTGGGGCCGTCATAGCGGTGCGCGAGAAGCTCTTCCGGGATCACGACCCAACCCGATTCGGCCAGAACCCGCTGAACCGTGTCGAGGTCACCGGCGTCGAGCCCACCTTCGGCGCGCGCATCATCGATACCGAGGAAGGCGCCGGGGTTTTCGACCGCCACCATGACCAGCGGGCTGAAATTGCTCACCAGGACAACGATTCTCGTCCCGCACACCGTAGCCGGACCCGGCACCACGACCCGGCAGTATTCGGCGGAGTCCTGGTCCGGCTCGATCGCACAGTGCGTCGAGAAGACAGAGCCGAGGTGTGCGGCCGGACGGCCGACCGACGCCGCGAGCTCGGCGTCGTTGTAGCCGACCGGCCATTCCGGCGCCTCGGGATCGTCCAAACCGCGCAGAATTTCCATCAGCTTCGCATCGTTCTCCACGCACCCTCCCATCACCGGATACGCACGCTCCCGCGGTCGGCCCTCGGAGTGTAGGGGGCGTCGTTCGGGCGCCGTTCAAAGAATGATCACCTGGGCATAACCTCGCGCTGGCACCTTGGCGGCGTGCACGATGTGGCGAGGACCGGAGCGGCACGACCTGCCGAGCGATTCCACCGAGCCTGCGAGGCGGTGGTCGCGCGGCTGCCGTTCGGGTTGAATACCGTTGTCGCACCGACCTTTCTGGGCTTCGCGGTGATCAACAGCGGCACCTTCGGTGTCGACCTGCTGCTGCTGACCCTGCTGCACGGCGGGCTACGATGGCCGGTGCCGATTGCGGTGACTCTGGCGTATGTGTGCGCCTTCGCACTGAGCTATGTGCTGAACCGGACGCTGAACTTTCGGTCCCACTCGGCGGTGGGGCCGCAGATCGCGGTGTATGCCGGCGTCGTGGTGGTGAACTACCTGGCGTTCATCCTCGGGGTTTCCGCGGTGCTGGCCGCGCTCGGTGTGGAATACCACCTGGCCCGCCTCGCCGCGGGCGCCTGCGAGGCGGTGTACATGTACTGCGCGATGCGGTGGGTGGTGTTCCGCCGCGCGGGCTGAGGTCCGCCATCCCGTGCGTCCCGATGTCAGCCACTTTTGAGCCGGCCGAGGCTGTGCCCAGCCTCGGCTGCAGCGTGGGCTCGTTCAGCGGCTGTGCAAACCTTCAGATGTGCAGCCGCGGCGCCCGATCGGCCTACTCTCCTTCCGGGAAGTCGTACCGCGACGGTACGGCCGCCGCACCGTTCGCGGATCCATAGGTGACGACGATCTCGTCATGGGCTCCGAGGGCAATATCGGCCGGGTTCCCTTCTCGCGGAACACCGTTGACATACACGCGCACGGTCTTGCCGTTTCCGGCGTGCAGCGCGCCGACATTATTGGACGACAGGCTCACACCCCACTCCCTGAAGAACTCACCCAGGGTGAATGTGTGCTGTGTGGGCGACTCGATATGAATCACGCCGCTGGTGTCGTGGGTGTGCACCGGGCTGATCGTGCCGCGGCTCAGGTCGATGCCGACCAGTGCGGGCACCGGGACCGGCTTGCCGTCGACGACCACATCCAGATGCGAGTGGATATGCAGCACGGTGCCCTCGGCATCGAGCATCGGCAGTCCAGCGGCCCGGACCGCCGCCGTCGCGTCGGCGGGCGCGGGCCACGGCGGCGGCGTATCGGCCCCGACCGCCACGGTGGCGGGGACATCGCCGCGCGCTGCCGGGCCGGCGCCGCCGTGCTGCCTGACCAGGGCGAAGGCGATCACCGCCGCGAGCGCGATGACGACAACCGCGGCGGCCGCGGCCAGGAGGCCGCCGGTCCGCCGCCCGCGGGCGCGTGCCACCGCATTGCCCGCAGAGGTGCTGGGTCGAGAGATTTTCTTGTGTACCACGGGTTTTCCATTCTCAATCGGTCTGTCGGGATCGGATGCGGGCGCCGTCCGGGCATGAGTTCCGACGGCCCTGCTGCACGCGGGGCCGGTTCCGACACACACATCGGACGCCACGGCAACGACGGGCGCCGGGCAGGGAAGAAGCCCGAACCAAGGCATCGTCGTCGGCGCGGGAGCGCGGATCGCGCGATCTATGTCCGCAGCACGCAGAGTTGAGAAAGGGTGAGCGCGCGTGGCAACACGCAGGTCGGCCGACGGAAGTTCACCGGTCCGAAGGGGCGAACCCGCGGCATCGACCGGATCGGGGACAGCATCGCCACAGCGGTCAGCAAGGCCAGGAATACCGCCAGGCAGGCCATCGTGACCTGGCCCGCCGGATGGATCCGATCGCCACCGCCGTGCGAAACCATCGCCGCGGCAGCGACGTTCCCCTCGCCGGGCGCGGGCACGGGTGTCGCATCGTCCCCGATATGCGACATCGCGACACAGTCACCGTCGCTGTTGATCAGGATCCGGACTGCCGGAACGGTCGGACCGCCACCATCGGCGGCGCAGTGTGCGTTCTGCAGCAGGAACATGCCCAGCAGCACGGCGGCGGCGACGAGCAGCCGGCCCGCGCCGACGCGCCGCGGGGCAGACCGCACAACCGTCACGCCCGCCGATCCTACCGGCCCGGCGCTGCCTTCATCGGGCCTCGGGGTCGAGCGCCGGCACCGAACGGCCGCCGTCGACCGGCACGGTGGCTCCGTTGATGAAGCCGGCATCCCCCGACAGCAGGAACTCGACGGCGGCGGCGACTTCCTCGCTCGTGGCGACACGGCCCACCGTCGTGACCGAGCCCGGTGCTACCGCGTTCGCCCGGATCCCGTGCCGGCCGTACTCCACGGCCAACGCCCTGGTCAGCCCCTCGATTGCGGCCTTGGCGGTGCTGTACGACAGCGCGCCGGGGACCGGTCGGCGGGCTTGATGGGAACTGATATTCACAATCGAGCCGCCCGCACCGGCGGCGAGGAAACGGCGCACGGCGGTCCCGGAACCGACGACGACGGGCCGCAGGTTCGCGTCGACGAGGTCCAGTACCAGGTCCGCCCCGCCGGAATCCAGTGCGGCATCACGGAATACGGCGGCGTCTCCCGCAACCACGGTGACCCGCCCCCGCGCCCACGACAGCGACTCGGCATCACGCTCGACGACTACCACCGCGTGCCCGCGGGTCAGCAGCCGTTCCACGATTGCGCGGCCGATTCCGCGTCCGCCGCCGGTGACCACAGAGGACCGCGTCGTGGAACCGATGCCAGGGGATTACGATTCGCGGCGGGCGCGGGCGCGGCGCTTGCCCTCGTGCATCGCCTGCACGCGCGCCACCGGGATGGTGTGTCCCTCCGCGACGAGATCGGCAGGCAGCGGCTGCGGGGCGGGCATGTACTCGGTCCAGGGGTCGCGATCGCCGAGTTCGGTTGCGGCGGTGCGGATCGTGAAGTCGCGCGGGTCGACGTCGGGCAGGTCGGCCCAGCTGACCGGGAAGGACACGGTCGTCCCGGGCCGCACCCGCGGACTGTATGCCGCCACGACCGTCGCGCCGCCCGCGCGGGTGGAGTCGAGAAAAACCTTGCCGCCCCGGCCCTCTCGGATGAAGGCCGTGGTCGCGAGGGCGGGGTCCAGGCGTTCGGCGCGCGCGGCGACAGCGCGGGTGGCGGCCGCGGCGTCCTCGATACTCACCCCGGGCCCGATCGGGACGAAGATGTGCACGCCCTTGGAGCCGCTGGTTTTCACCGCTCCGGCGAGCCCGTCGGCTTCCAGTGCCCGGCGGATCAGTTCGGCGGCATCCACCACCTGCCGGAACGGACTGCCGAGTGCGGGATCGATATCGAGCACGAGATGCGTTGGGCTGCCGGAATAGTCGGCCAGGCCCGCCGCGGCCAGCAGCGTCACGTGGTACTCGACGGCACGCTGATTGCCGAACCACAGCAGCGTCCGGACGTCGTCGCACAACGCGTACGACACTTCGCGTTTCGAGCTCTCCGCCCACACCGTCACCCGGTGCACCCAGTCGGGTGTGTATTTCGGCAGATTCTTCTGCATGAACTGCTCCTGCCCCGGCCGCACCCGCACCACCGACAGCGGCCGCTCCCGCAGCCCCCGGACCAGCCGCTCCCCGACGGCCTCCAGGTAGTCCAGGAGATCCCCCTTGGTCGCGTCGCTCCCGTCGAACAGCGGACTGTCGAGACTGGTCAGCTTCAATCCCTCACGGGCACCCTGACTCATGGCCGGATTCCACCTCCGCACTCGATCCGCCGAGACCGCCCGGCCCGTCGACGCGACTGGGCCCCGCACTCGGCATGGTGCGGCCGGCCGACGCTGTCATGCACCGGACCGATCGTTCGCTCGTAGGCTGGCACCGGCCTACCTTGCGCCCGATCGACGGGCACGTCAATCACCGTCGAGGCCCGCATTCGTCCGGGGCGGGCAGGCAGAGCGAGAACCGGCCCGGCCCCCGGCTCGCGAACCGCGCGACATCAGCCCTCGGGAACATCCGGTAGCGACAACCGACCGGCCAGGCGGGCCTGGATCGCGGCGATGCGCCGCTCGGTGGGCGGATGGCTGTGCAACCATCCGACGATCGGGGGCAGCGACGGCGCCTGCGGCTCGGAGGCCCACTGCCGCAGGACCTCGCACTGCTCCTCGCCGTACCCGAGATCGACGGACAACCGGTCGGCCCGGGTCTCCCCCAGGCGCGAGACGGCGGCCTCGGCCAGGGGCTGCACGACGAGCAGTGGGATCAGGACCAGCGTGACGAGCCAGCCGAACGTCAGGATCAGCACCACGCCGACGGCCAGGTAGGCGGCGAGCACACCCGTGGCCCACACCACCAGCACCGCCGGCCGGAAGACCACGGGCACGTCCCGATCGCGCCGCTCGGCCGCGGTCCGCACGGTGTCGTCGGCGGCCCTCAGCAGCAGTCCGAGCAGGCGGAACAGCAGCGTGACCGGCAGGCCGTACCAGCGGGCCAGCACCCGCATCTGCGGCAGCGCATCCAGGTGGTGACCGAGTTCGTGGGCCAGTACCGCCTCCAACTGCCTCGGGGTGAGTTCGCGCAGCGCCCAATCGGTCACTCCGACAATCCGTCCCGCGGCCGCGTACGCATTGACCGACGTCGACTTCTCGACCCAGAGCGAGTATCGGGTACCGTCCACTCCCGCCGAGCCGCACACCGCGCGCCACGCGGACTCCAGCCGGGGCCCCTCGACCCGTGACGAACGCCGGAATCCGTAGACGGTCAGGGCCAATGCCGCACTGTTCCGGCCGACGAACACGGTCACTCCGGATGCCAGCCACATCGCCATCAGAAATGCGGCGAGCTGCCAGTCGAGCAGCAGTCCCGGCGCCCCGACGAGCGCACCGCCGATGGCCATCGTGGGCAGTGAGACACACAGCGCCGCAGGCGGATACACATATCGCTCGAGACGCTCGCGCCACCGCGCACCGCCGAGCAGCCGCTGCCCTCGAGACTCCGGCGCCTCCCAGTAGGCGCTGTACGCCGTGTCCCAGGACGGTCGCGTGAGGGCGGGCTGCCGCGTGCGTGACCAGCCGCGGCGCGTGCGGCGGCCCTTCGGTCGGAATACGGACATCGCGCCCTCCCCTTTCGCGCGGAGATGGGCGCCCGGCAGTCTGGCACCCAGCCTTTCCCCACGGTACCTCATGTGTCCCGCGAAGAACCCTGCCCGACAATCGATTACGCGGCCTGCTACCCGCCCCTGTCCGTGCCTCGATCGTGGCGCATCACAGCCCCTCGACCAGCAGATTCATAGCCGCCCGGGCGACGCGTCATCGCCCTCGCGGTGTGGAGTGGGCACACGTCGACGAATGTTTCGATCAGGCGCGGCGGCCCGCGGACTCGGCCGCTTTCTCCAGGACCAGCAGGGTCCCGAGGGCGTCCCGGGGATCGACGGGGACCGGTGTGCCGTCGAGGAGCGCGTCGGCCATGCCGCGATAGAACGCGGGATAGTCGCCGGGCTCGGTCGGGATTCGGCGCGTATCCTCGTCCGTCCCGAGCCGGCCCCAGCTCTCGGGATCAACTGCGCCCCAGGGCTTTCCATCGCCCGGACGACGGCCCTCGCGGAGGTCCGCCTCCTGGGGATCGAGACCGTGCACGACGTAGGCGCTTTCGGATCCGAGGACACGAAATCGCGGGCCCGCCTGGCCGCTGACGGCGCTCATCCACAGATGCGACCGGACGCCGGACGCGTGGGTGAGGGCTACGAAGGCGTCGTCGTCGGCCAGCACTCCGGCCCGGCGGCGATCCAGTTCGCAGTACACGTCGCTGATCGGGCCGAACAGCGTCAGCGCCTGGTCCACCAGATGGCTGCCGAGGTCGTACAGATACCCGGCGCCCTCGGCGGCCCCGCCCACCTCGCGCCACCCGCCCTTGACCGCCGGCCGCCACCGCTCGAACCGGGATTCGAACCGCTGCACCTCGCCCAGACGACCACCGTCGACCAGACTGCGGACGGTGCGAAAATCGCTGTCCCAGCGCCGATTCTGGAAGACCGACACCATCACCCCGCGCCGGTCGGCCGCGGCGATCACCTCCCTGGCCTCCGCGGAGGTCACGGTGAACGGCTTGTCCACCACGACCGGAATCCCGGCCTCGATCGACCGCAACGCGATCGAGGCGTGACTGCGATTGGGCGTGGCGACCACGATCAGATCGATTCCGGACGGATCTGCGAACAGCTCGTCCACACCTGCGAGCACCCGAACGCCCGGATGTTCGCCGCGGGCCTGCTCGGCCCGCTCGGGCGAGGATGTCACCACGACGGCCACCCGCATCCGGGGCTCCGCGGCGATCAGCGGCGCGTGGAACACCGCCCCGGCCAGCCCATAACCCACCACTGCGACGCCCAGCTGCGACATCTCAACCCTCTCCCTCGAACGACCGTTGCCGGCCGAGCGGCCCGTCTCGGAACCCATACCGCCGCCCCGTCGATCCCCACCGGGAGCCCCGGCCTGGTGAGTACATACGATCGGACCGCCCCACGGCAAGCACATCGGCCGTGCGGACCGGGCGGCCACCCGGGTGCGCTATGGTTCCGATGTCTCGTCGTGACCGCCGGAACAACCGTCCTCAGGAGTGCCCATGCCCGGGATCTCCGGAATTGCCCGCGTCCTCGGCGTCCTGACCGGGGTCGCCGCCCTGGCCCTGGCCGCCGTGTCGGCGCCGCCCGCAGCGTCCGCCGCGCCGATTCCCCGGTTCGCTCACATCGTGCTGGTGATGTTCGAGAACCGCGGGTACGACAGCATCATCGGCGGGTCCCAGGCTCCCTACTTCAACCAGCTCGCCGCCACGGGCGCACTGTTCACCGACTCACATGCCCTCACCCACCCCAGCCAGCCGAACTACATCGGGCTGTTCTCCGGAAATACGCAGGGCGTCACGAACGACAGCTGTCCGCACACCTTCAACGGAGTGGACAACCTTGGCGCCCAGCTGAATTCGTCCGGCCACTCCTTCATCGGATACGCCGAATCGATGCCCGGCCCCGGGTACACCGGGTGCACGGGCAGCAACGGCCGATACGCCCGAAAACACAACGGCTGGGTGAATTTCGGCACCGTCCCCCCGGGTGCCAATCAGCCCTTCTCGGCCTTTCCGGCTGATTACTCACGACTTCCGACGGTCGCATTCGTCAGCCCGGACATGTGCAACGACATGCACGACTGCCCAGTACCCACCGGCGATACGTGGTTGCGAAACGCCATGGGCCGCTACGCCGATTGGGCGCGGGCGAACAACAGCCTGCTGGTGGTGACCTTCGACGAGGACGAGGGCACCGGTGCCAATCACATCCCGACCATCGTCGCCGGCGCCGGTGTCACCCCCGGCCGGTACGCCGAACACATCGACCACTACTCGGTGCTGCGCACCATCGAGGATGCCTACGGCCTGCCGCCGCTCGGCGGGGCGGCACGCGCGACCCCGATCACGGACATCTGGCGTTAGCCCGGGGCGAGCACCGGGCCGAACCACGTACAGCGCAACAACTTTCAGCGCCCCGCGACCGGGTATCGCAGGTGCAGCGCCCGCCGCCCCTGGACGACCACCGGATCGCCGAGGAGCTGTCTCCTGCGCCGCGGCGATCGCGGCCTCGACGCTCTCGACGAACGTCGTGCGCGGCCACCGCCCGGCGGCGTTCTCCGTCCGGGAGTCCCGAATTCATCGCCGGACCGGGAAACGGTCACGAAATCGAGACCCGGCGGTGCAATCGCCGTCGCCGACCGGCGAATACAATGTGCTGTACAGTAGCCCCTCTCTCATTGGTGAGACATATGCGCTTCGATGAGCCGGTGACAGCGTGATCACCGTACTGACCTGTCGCGGAGCGGCCGAACCGCTCACAAGTCCCAACATGCTCACGAACGTCACCGATCAGTTGGACACCTCGTTGTACGTTGTCGGGCAGGACATTCCGTACCCGGCATCGGTGGGCCCCTTCAATGCCGACCACAACCCGGCCGGACCGTCCGAGGAGCAATCGATCGCCACGGGGCTACCGCTGGTGGCCGCGGCGATCCGAGCGACCCCGAATCTGGTCGGGCTGCTGGGCTACAGCCTGGGCGCGGAACTGGTCAGCCGGTTCCTCGAGCTGAAAGCGCAAGGGCAGTACCAGGATTGCGAGCTCGCCTGGGCCGCGGTGGTGGCGAATCCGAACCGCGCTCCGGGCGAATCGATCGACGCGGATTCCGCCGGCGAGGGCATCAACGGCCCACATGCCGCCTGGCCCACGGGCATTCCCGTCTTCACCGCGGCCAACCCCATGGACGGCATCACCAGTTGCCCCCCGAGGTCTCCCCTGCGCGATCTGGCTACGGGCGTCTCGCCCTTCACCTTCGCGACCCTGGACTGGACCCCCGAGCTGGCGGCGAGCCTGCTCGAAGGCGAGTGGCCCACGGCCGATTACTCCCCCGGACAGCTGATCGAGGCCGGAAGACTGGTCTACGGCTACCTTTTCGGCGGGCAACACACCACCGCCTACATCGACGGCGGCTACCTCGACCGGCTTGCCACCATACTCAACCAGCAAGCCTGAAAGACGGCCGCCCGGCAGATCGACATGATCGACGCGAGGTCGTGCCGGTGCGGGGCGACGTCGCCGACTCGACGCCGGTTCAGCCCCGAGTGCGGTCATCACTTCCCCTCGATTGTCCGGCGTCGCCGAAAACGCCTGGTGGATCCTGTTGACCCAGCACGACCCCATTCCTATTATATTCAATAGGAATGGGAGCTGGCAGGAGGCCGATATGACCGGCACGATCGAGACGCACACCCCCGCCGTCACCGAATTCGCCTACTCGGCCGGTTTCGGCAACGAGCACAGCACCGAAGCGGTGCCCGGCGCCCTGCCGGTGGGGCGCAACTCGCCGCAGCGCGCCCCGCTGGGGCTCTACGCGGAGCAGCACTCCGCGACGGCCTTCACCGAACCCCGCGCGCACAACCGCCGCAGCTGGGTCTACCGGATCCGCCCGTCCGCGGCGCATCCGCCATTCGTACCGATCGACTCCGGCTCGCTGCGCAGCGCGCCGTTGCGCGACGCGGTGGCCGACCCGAACCGGTTGCGGTGGGGCCCGCTGCCGCTGCCGCAGGCACCGACCGACTTCATCGACGGGCTCTACACCATGGGCGCCAACGGAAATGTGCTCGAGCGCACCGGGATCGGCATTCACCTGTACGCAGCCTCGAAGTCCATGACCGACCGCTACTTCGTCGACGCGGACGGCGAGCTGCTGCTGGTCCCCGAAATCGGCGCACTGGTCCTGCATACGGAATACGGTCGGCTGCACGTGATTCCGGGCGAGATCGCGGTGATCGGCCGGGGCGTGCGATTCCGGGTGGAGCTGCTCGACGAGGTGGCACGCGGCTACGTATGCGAGAACTACGGCCACCACTTCGTCCTGCCCGAGCTCGGCCCGATCGGCGCGAACGGCCTGGCCAACGCGCGCGACTTCCTGTATCCCATTGCGGCGTACGAGGATCGGGAGGAGACCGTGCAGGTGGTGCAGAAGTTCGGCGGGCGCCTGTGGGCCGCCGACTACGACCACTCCCCCCTGGACGTCGTCGCCTGGCACGGCAATCACGCTGTCTACAAGTACAATACGGCCCGGTTCAACGTCATGGGCACGGTCACCTACGACCATCCCGATCCCTCCATCTACACCGTGCTCACCTCCCCCTCGGACACCCCGGGGCAGGCCAACGCCGACTTCGTGATCTTCGCGCCGCGCTGGCTGGTCAGCGAGGACACCTTCCGGCCACCGTGGTACCACCGCAACGTGATGTCCGAATTCATGGGCCTGGTCCACGGCGTGTACGACGCCAAGGCCGAGGGCTTCCTGCCGGGCGGGGCGAGCCTGCACAACATGTGGTCCGCGCACGGCCCCGACGCGGACACGTACGCCAAGGCCAGCACCCAGGAGCTGACACCCCAGAAGGTCACCGACACACTGGCTTTCATGTTCGAGACCCGCTGGCCCGTGGTCGTCACCGATTTCGCCCGCACCGCAACGCATCTGCAGCCCGGCTACGACGCGGTCTGGCAGGGCGTGCGCCGGGGCTTCAACGGATGACCGGTCCCACCCTGACGCCCGCCGCCGCGAGTCTCGATCGTGAGCTGCCGCTGTGGTATCAGGTCGCCCAGCACCTGCGCACCACGATCTTCGGCCGCGGGCCCGGCGATCCCGACCGCCTGCCCACCGAGGACGAGCTCGCGGCGCACTATGGCGTCAGCGTGGTGACCATGCGCCGGGCGCTCAAGGCGCTCGACGAGGAGGGCATCATCGAGCGCCGGCGCCGCCACGGGACCTTCGTCACGGACCGGGCCCGCGCACCCCGGCCGCCGCTCACCGTGCTCGGCACCGTGGATACCGTTGTGGTGCAGCAGGTCTCACTGGAGGTGGAAGTGGTCACGCGGGAGGAAGTGGCGGTGCCGCCCGAGCTGGCCGCCCACTTCCCGGGGGCCGATCGGCTGGTGCACTTCCGGCGGTTACGGAGCGAACACGGCGAACCGATCAGCTGCGCGGACAACTGGATCCTGCCCGAGCACGCGGCCGCGATCACCGACGAGGACCTGCGCGCAGTCCCGATGACGCAGGCGCTGCGCGAGCGGGCGGGGGTGCGGATCGAGCGGATCGAGAACGACGTCGAGGCCCGCCTTGCCACCCCGGAGCTGGCCGGGCTGCTCGGTGTCGCGCTGCTGAGCCCGATCCTGTTGTGTACCTGCGTCGTTCATGATGAGAGCGGCCGGGTGGTGGACACCGCCCGCATCCATTATCGCGGCGATCGGTTCAAATATTCGGTCATCATCCGGGCCGACCACTGAATTCCGGAACGAATGACCTACAGCGGGAATCGCGCGTGCTCGGCGGCGACGGTCACCCATCGGGTGTTCGAGAACGACTCCATCACCCAGCGTCCCCCGAACCGCCCGTACCCCGACGCCCCGGCCCCGCGAACGGCGCCTGCGGCTCGTCCGCGACATGTTCCTATCGATCATCGAGCCGCGAGGCGAATGTTCCCAGAATGCGTCCCACGACCTCGCCGAACCCGATCCTGGAGTCCCCCGGTCCCGGCGCCGTCGCGGTGATGACGACCTCGTCGCCGTCCTCGAGGAAGGTGCGAATCGTCCCGTCCGACAGGGTGATCGGCTCCTTGCCGCCCCACGACAGCTCCAGCAGCGAGCCGCGCTGCTCCCGCTCCGGACCACTCACGGTGCCCGAGGCGTAGAAGTCACCGGTGCGCACCGACGCGCCGTTGATCGTCATGTGGGCGAGCATCTGCGCGGGGGTCCAATACATGCTCGAAAAGGGTGGCCGCGATACCGATTCCCCGTTGAGCCGCACCTCCAGGCTCAGGTCCAGGCCCCAATTCTCCGAATCCTGTAGGTACGGGAGCAATTCGCGGTCCCGGGGCGGCGGCGCGACCCGGGCATGTTCGAGGGCCTCGAGGGGGACGATCCACGGGGAGACCGACGTGGCAAAGGATTTCGCCAGGAACGGACCCAGCGGGACATACTCCCAGGCCTGCAGATCGCGCGCGGACCAGTCGTTCACCAGGCACACCCCGAAGACGTGCTCGGCGAAATCCCGCTGTGCCACCGGAGTTCCCCACCGCGAGGGGGTGCCGACCACGAAGCCCACCTCGGCCTCGATGTCCAGGCGCTGGGACGGACCGAAGACAGGTTCCGGATCGGCGGGCGTCTTGCGCTGCCCCTGTGGCCGCGCGATCGGCGTCTGCGACACCACGATGGTGCCGGAGCGGCCGTGGTAGCCGATCGGAAGATGCTTCCAGTTCGGGGTCAGCGGCTCGGTGTCCGGGCGGAAGATCCTCCCGACATTGGACGCATGGTGTTCGCTGGCATAGAAATCGACGTAGTCGCCCACGGCGATGGGCAGCAGCAACCGCACGTCGGCCAGGCGATGCAGCGCGGGCCGCACGACGCCGGCGTGCCGCACATCGGTGAGCAGTTCGACGATCCGGGAGCGCACCTCGTGCCAGCGGGTGCGTCCCTGCGCGAGAAACGCGTTCAGGGTCGGTTCGGCAAACACCTTGTCGCCCAGGACCGCGGCGAGGCCCACGACCGCATCGCCGATCCGCACGCCTGCGCGGGGTTCTCCCCCGGCCGGAGCAAACACGCCGTAGGGCAGGTTGGCGACGCCGAACGGTGAGTCGCTCGGCACATCCAGCCAGGTCATTCAGCCTCCTTCACAGCGGCCGCGCGGAGCCCGCCCGCGGCGCCGGTTCGTCATCCCCGTGGGGCCTGTCGATCAATCCGAGCTCGACCAGGTCGGCGACCGGATCGGCGATACTGCACGTTCCGAACGATACGAACGACGAGCGCGCGGCCAGGAGCCGTTGTTCACCGGCCTTGCGCAGCCACCGCACCAGCGCATCGCCCGAGCGCTCGCCGAGAATGCCGGTGAGCTCATCGATGTCCTCGCCGGAGCGAGCGGCGTCGGTGGCCAGCAGCACATTGACGAAGCCGTGCTGTTCCAGCTCCCCGTCGCGATGCCGGACGGCATGATGCAGCCCGGCAGTGCATTTGAAGGGCACTCGGCGTCGCACCGCGCCGTGAATCGCCTCGGCCAGTTCGCGTTCGCTCGGATGCGCCTCCGGAACGACACCTCCGGTTCGGAATTTGGCGCGGAATCCGCTACCCGGCAAGGCATTCAGGATGGCCTCCCGGCGCTCGTCGCGGGGGACCTCGAGGTATCGCGCGACCTGCGATCCCAGTCCAGCTGCGGCCGTGGCGAGTTCGGCGAACGTGCACCCCTGCGGCAGTGCGACCTCGACGGATTCCAGTCCGATACCGGATAATTCGGAGAGCGCCGCGATGGCCGGTTCCAGCCCCGCGGGCCCCTGCGGCAGGGTCAGGCTGATGGCCAGCCGCTCGTGGGGCACTCCGGGCAGCCCGCCGATATGGGCGGCCGAGAGTACGAACGAGCCCACCAGCGCCGAGTACCACGCGCGGTGGTGTGTGGGATGCGCGGCGAGCGCTTCGGCCAGAGGCAGGTTGCCGGGTGGGAAGATCGCGGCATCGTCGCATATCGAGTCGAAGACTGCCTCGTACGGCATCTGTCCACCTCCTTACTCACGTGCGGAGATTTCACACCGGAACGCTTCCCGGTCACCTTACTGACTCGGCTGCGGCAGATTCTTGGGATGCGGCAGGGTGCAGTTGGACATCTTGGGATCGACGCCGGTGTAGTTGAGCGGACCGGCAATCACGTTCAACGCGATGGTGCCGAAATCGGCGCAGTTCTCGGTCATGTGGGTGAAGTATCCGCGCTGCCCCGCCGCGAACGTACCGATGATCAGCCAGGCGAAGACCAGCAGGGAGAACAATCGAGAGATCACAACGGCTCCTGTTCCGCAGTGTAGAAGCAGTCGGTCACCTCTGAATCATACGTGGCGCCAGGCCGATACGGCGGTACGCGCCGAATGCTCAGCGGCCCTCGCCAGCGGCGAGGGCGGCATCGAGCAGGGCCCGCGCCGCGTCCTGGGCGTCGGCGCAGCAGGCGCCGTCGGCGTCGATCTGGGCGATCATCGTCGCGCCCTCGACCAGCAGCAGCAACTGCCGGGCCAAGGGGGCGGGCGTCGGCGCGCCCGCCTCAGCGAGCAGCCGCTCGAGCAGGTCCCGATATCGCTGCAGATGCCCCCGGGTGACCTCGCGCGCGGAGTGGCCGCCCCGGCTGTCCACGGCGTAATTGCCCACCGGGCACCCACCGTAGCGCTGGGTGGCAAACGACCGCGTCAGCAGATCGAACAGGGCGAAGACGCGCGCCCGCCCGGCAGGAATCGCCGCCAGCTCCTGCTCGAGCCACGCGTGCGTGCGATCGCTGCGCTCGCGCACGACCGCCGCGGCCAGGCCCTCCTTGGACTCGAAATGCCGGTAGATCGTGAGCTGCGAGGCGTTCGCGGCCGTCGCGATCTCGCGCATGCCGACCGCGGCGACGCTGCGCTCGTAGAACAGCCGCGAGGCCACCTCGAGGACGCGGGCGCGGGTGGCCTCGGGATCGATGGTTTCCCCGGCACGGACCGGCATGATGTCACCTCACTTCCACGGGGCCCGTTCGAGACTACGGGCTGCCCCATAGTTGAACGATAGCGTCCGGCGGCGACATCACGCTCGAACCGCTCAGCGTGCGGCCGTCGCCTCGCCGATTCCGGAGGCGGTCCGCTCCCGCCGGTCTTCGCCCGGCCTGCCGGTCCACCAGGCCAGCAGGCACGCCGTGAGCGCCAGGGCCGCGGCGATCGGCAGCACGTATACCGCACCGGCGGCGGCGATGACGATCGCGCCGAGCACACTGGCGGCGAAGTTGCCGAGGTAGGCCACGGATCCGTTGAGCGAGATCACCAGCGGCGCACCACCCTTCGGTGCGTGGGCGATGATGCGATGCGCCTGCGGCCCGATCACCGAGTAACTTACCACCCCGCTCAGCGCGTGCATGATCGCCACTGCCACAAAGCTTTCCCGCACGACCAGCATCACCAGGAAGACGACCGCGATGCCGAGGGTGGCGCCGATGACGACGAGCCGCGGGTCGTACCGGTCCGCCAGCCGCCCGGCGGTGAGATTGCCTGCGGTGGCTGCGATTCCGAAGATCATCAGCAACAGTGCGAGCCTGCCCTGGTCGCCGCCGGTCGCGTGCGCGAAGACCGCGCTCATATAGGTGAAGGGCAGGAAGATGCCAACGAATGCCAGCAGCGTGACGACGAGGATCTTCAGCACCCGCCGATCGGTCAGCGGCGTCAGCCGCTCGCGCAGCGTCGCACTCTGTTCGAGCCGGATGACCGGCAGCAACACGCCGATCGCGATCGCGACGACCCCCGCGACGGCGGTGATGAACCAGATCGCCGCATGCCACCCCCAGGCCCTGCCCACGAGCGTGCCCAGCGGCGCACCCAGCACCAGCGAGAGCGTCGACCCGGCGGTCACCATCGCGATGGCGCTCCCGCGACGCCGCTCGGGCGCAAGGTGCGCGGCCGTCGCCACCGCACTCGCGGCGAACATCGCCGCTCCCGCGGCCGCCACCACCCGCGACGCGAGCACGAGCCCGTACTCCCCCGCCAACGCCGTCACCGCGTTACCGGCGCCGAGCAGCACCAACCCCGTAACGAGCACCCGCCGCCGCGGCCACCGCCCGGTGACGGTGGCCAGCATCGGCGAGGACACCGCATACACCAGCGCGAACACACTCACCAGCTGCCCGGCCGCCGACACCCCCACATGCAACGTCCGCCCTATCTCCGGCAACAGCCCCACAATGACGAACCCGTCGGTCCCGACTGCAAACGCCCCCAGCGTCAGCAACGCCGTCCGCGCCCGCCACCCCTGCCCCGGGGCCCCGATCTCCCTGTTGTCCATTCAGCTTCCGTCCGTAGAGCTCACGAACCGGCCCCCGCGGCCGGGCAGATCAGATGGTATCGATCGTTACCATCTAGGTCAATCGCGAGCTATACGGCCACGGCCACCTGCTCACGCGGGATGAACGCAACTCCCCGACGCGAAATTCGTATGCGTAATCCACTGGAGCGGGCCAGAATTCGGGCGACCACCAGTGCGGCCAGCGCCGATACCGCGCCGCAGGCGAACAAACCCGTTCGGGGGCCGTATCTTTCGGTGACCCAGCCGACTATCGGGCCGCCGATGGGGGTGCCGCCGGTGAAGACCATCATGTAGAGGGACATCACGCGGCCACGCATCATCGGCTCGGTGGCCAGCTGGACCATCGAATTACTCAAGGTGTTGAAGGTGAGGCCGAGCAGGCCGACGATGGTGAGCATCGCGGCGAACAGCCAGTACTCGGGAGCGAAGGCGGTCACCGCCTCGAGTACGCCGAAGGCGACCGCGGCGAGTACCAGCATCCGCAGGCGCACCCGGCTGCGGCGCGAGGCCAGTAGCGCGCCCACCAGCGAGCCCGCGGCCAGTGCGGTGTTCAGCAGTCCGTATCGCCCGGCGTCGACACGGAAGACGTGGTAGGCGAATCCCGACAGCACCGTGGCGAAGTTGAATCCGAAGGTACCGATGAAGCCGACAAGCACGATCGGCCAGATCAGTTGCGGGCGTTCGCTCACGTAGCGCAGTCCCTCGCGCAGCTGCCCTTTCTCCCTGGGCACGCGCGGCAACGGCTTCAGCTCCGCGGGGCGCATCGCCAGCAGCCCGCCGATCACGGCCACGAAGGAGAGGGCGTTGATCGCGAACGCCCAGCCCGAACCGACCGCGGCGATCACCGCACCGGCCACCGCGGGCCCGATCAGCCGGGCGGTCTGGAAGCTCGCCGAGTTCAGGCTGACCGCGTTGCGCAGCTGCGCGTGGCCCACCACCTCCGCGACGAACGTCTGCCGGGTCGGATTGTCCACCACCGTAACCATTCCCAGCAGCAGGGCCAGCAGGCATACCTGCCACACCTGGGCGTGCCCGGTGAGCGCGAGCACCGCGAGCACGGCGGCGAGCACACCCATCGTCGCCTGGGTAATGATCAGCAGCTGCCGCTTGGGGAATCGATCCGCGATGAGCCCGCCGTACAGGCCGAACAGCAGCATCGGCAGGAACTGCATGGCGGTGGTGATGCCGACCGCGAAGGCGCTACCGGTGAGGGTCAGTACCAGCCAGTCCTGGGCGATGCGCTGCATCCAGGTGCCGGTATTGGAAATCACTTGGCCCGCAAAGTAATAGCGATAGTTGCGGACGCGGAGCGAGGCGAACATGCCGATCCGGTCGGAGGACGGCGGCACTCGCTCGGTGCTGGTTTCGGTCAGATCGTGGTCGTCGGTCAGGTCCTTCTCGTCGTGGGTTGTCGTCACCGTCACTGCGTGCCTCTCCGGGCACGGCGTGCTCCACGTGCGGCGCGGAAGACTCGTCAGCTCATAGCCGTGCAAGCCTTTCCAGCACCGGCGCGGCGGAACGTAGCCGCGCCCACTCCTCCTCGGTCAGCCCCCGGGCCAGGTCCGCCAGCCAGGCGTCCCGCAGCCGCCGGCTCTCCGCCAGAATCCGCGCCGCCGGTTCGGTGGCCGTAACGATCACCTGCCGGCGGTCCTGTGGGTGTGGTTCGCGCCGGACCAGGCCCTTCTCCTCCAGCAGCACGATGATCCTGGTCATCGACGGCGGCTGGACCTGCTCCTTACGGGCCAGCTCCCCGGGGGTAGCCGGACCGGTGCGCGCGAGTATCCCGAGTACCTGCATCTCCGCCGAACTCAGCGACCGCTCCACCTGCTGATGCCGCAGGCGGCGTGCGAGCCGCATGACCGCCCCGCGAAGCGCGGTCACGGCGGCGAGATCGTCCTCGGAGGTCAACTCAACCACGATTGTTTAGTTTACCTTATTACGTTGCCTAAGTAAATTTCGGGCAGGACCGCTCCGCGACTGCCGAAGGGCCGATGACCGGCCGATCTACGCGGTCGGCGTCGACGCGCGGGTGGCCGCCGCGGGTTCCACCACGTCGGCTTTCGCGACGCTCACGCGGGTGCTGTTCACCGCCGCGGTCCCCGACAGCGGGTCCACGAGTGCGGGACGGCGGCGAGGCCCCGCCGGGCCGCGTCGTCGGGATGCATGAGCGCGGTGCAGCGGTCCCGGCCCTTCACCATGGCCGGGACGTTGTGCAGCCAGGAGTTGTTGCTGCGCAGGTGACGTCGACCGATCAGGTGCAGGTCGTACTCGCCCGAACCCGCGTCGGCAGCCTCTCGCGGCAGTGCGCGAACCGCGTCGAGGAATTCGGGCGGAGCGAGATGCACTGTGCGGTCCCGTGTTCCGATCAACTGGCGCAGTCTGGCCGCAGGGGTCCGAGGTCAGCTCCACCGCGCATCGCACGAACCTTGCTGACCGTCAGCCCCTTCCGCCCACGACGCAGCACGCCGTACGGCCCCGCGGCCAGGCCCACGGCCGTCAGTCGCATCGGACTCAGCTGCGCGAATAGGGCATCGAGTACACGTCCGGTGAAACCCCGTGCGGGCAGCGGCAGTACCTGGGTGATCAGCCGGGCCAGGATCTGCCAGTCCTCCAGTCCGTCAGCCGAAGGATCGAAAACCCTTGCGTCGTACCGCAGGTTGTTGCGCACGCTGAACACCGGGAACAGGATATTGAGATCCTCGCGCTCGAGCTGGGACACCGGCGGCAGGATGATATCCGCGTGCCGGGAGGTTTCGGTGACGTACATGTCCACGGCCACAAAGAAATCCAGCGATTCCAGTGCCGCGTCGAGGCGCCCTCTCTGCGGCGTCGACAGCACTGGATTCCCGGCGTAGGTGATCATCGCGCGCATTCGCCCGGCGCCCTCGGTGAGCATCTCCTGGGCCAGCGCCGCCACCGGCAGCTCCGAGCGGAACGACCGGTACCGGCCCGAGCTGTCGGTCCACGCCCCGTGGCCCATCGGCAGGTATTTCACGAACCGCGCCGCATCCACCGGCGGGGTAGCGAACATCTGCCCGCCCGCGCGATCCAGATTCCCGGTGACCGCATTGACGGCGTTCACCAGCCAGTGCGTCAGCGTGCCGGTCACCTGCTGGCAGACGCCGATCCGCGCATACAGCACTGCCGCCTTCGCGGCCGCGTGCTCGCGGGCCAGCGTGCGGATCGTGTCCGCGTCGACGCCCGCGTGCGGGGCCGCCAGCTCGGGGGTGAATTCGGCTCCCTCGACAGTGACCAGGATCCCGCAGTGGGCCTCGCACAGGGTGCACTGCCGAGCAACAATGCGAGTGTCCATGGTGCTTCCTCTCACGCACGGATGACGATGATGCTACCGCCGGGCCGTCGCGCGGCCCAGGTTCGTGGCGCGAGGCCCCGCATCGAATGCGTCTGCGTTCGCGTGTCGTTGGCCGTCGGATAAGGTCTGGTTGTCAATTCGCACGGATGCCGAGGAGCGCGAGCGGGTGCTGCGACAGGTTGCGGTAGGTGCCGCGGTGGCCATGGTCGCGGTGGCCACGGCGCAGACGGGCCGGGCCGATGTCCTGCCGTGGGAGCCGGCCCCGGTGAACGCGTGCGGCGAGGCGGGCTTCGACCCGCTGATGCGGATGCCGAATCCGAAGGCCCCGGTCCCCCCGCCCGCCCCGGCGCAGCCGCCGACGGTGCAGGTGCAGGTGTTACAGCCGAAGATCACCCCGTTCAAGGTCCCCAAGCAGATCAACCGCACCCGGATCCCACCGGCCGCGCTCCCGGCGGATCAGTGCGCCAATCCGTGCCCGCAGCTGACGGGCGGGAATCCGCGCACGGCGCTTCCGATTCCACCGGGCACCCCCACCTGGCCGGAGGGTCCGCCGAAGCCGGCCCCGGCATCGACCACCACGACCACCACCCCCGCGCCGCCGACCTCGACGGCGACGGTCGTCCAGCCGACCCCGTGGCAGCCGCCGAAGCTGCAGTTCGTACCGGACCCCGAGACGATCCCGCTGCCTATCATGCTGCTCGGCCCGGACGTGACGGGCCCACGCCCGCAAGCGATTCCGCCGGTCGAACATCCGCCGCTGCAGCCCGCGCCCGTCACCCGGCCGGTCCCCGCGCCCCGGGTGCACGACGTGTACCCGATCAGCCAGCTGACGGGTCCGGGATCGCAGAACCGCACCGATGCGCGCTGGCAGGTCGACGACACCGACCTCGGGCTCATGTGGGAGTCGGCGCCGGGCCGCATCGCGATCGCCTTCGGCGACACCTTCGGCACGGGATTCCACGACGGCGGTCCCAGCGGCGGCGACTGGCGCAGCAACGTGCTCGGATTCAGCTCCGATCACGATCTCGCGCACGGCATGTCGATCGACAGCATGGTCTCCGACCGGCCCTGTCACGCCACCGAGCTGCTGGGCAGCTACAAAGTGAACAACTTCGAGATCACCGTGATCCCGACATCGGGTTTCGCGCTCGGCAATCGGCAGTACCTCAGCTATATGTCGGTGGCGCGCTGGTCGAAACGGCCGAGCCGCTGGTGGACCAACTACGGCGGGCTGGCCTACTCGGACGACGGCGGACAGAACTGGGTCGACGACGAGAATGCGCGCTGGGACAACATCTTCGGGCAGGGCCAGTTCCAGGTGGTGGCGATGACGCCGCACGAGGGCTACGTCTACATGTTCGGCACACCCAACGGGCGCTTCGGCACGATCGCGCTGGCGCGGGTCCCGCAGGACCAGGTGCTGAACAAGACCGCCTACCAGTACTGGGTCGACGGTTTCTGGCGGCCGACCCTCGAGGCCCCGATGCCGGGCGGCAACGGCGCCGAATTGTCCGCCACCCCCATCATGTCCAGCGTCGCCGGGGAACTCTCGGTGCGCTACGACACCGGCGCGCACCGGTGGGAGATGACCTACCTGGACGCGGTGCACAACGTCATCGTGCTGCGCAGATCCGCTACGCCGCAGGGCCTTTGGTCCGCGCCGGCCACACTTCTGAGCACCCAGGACTACCCCTCGGGCTACGGCGGCTTCATCCATCCGTGGTCCACCGCGCACGAGCTGTATTTCACGCTGTCGGAATATCGCCACTACAACGTGTATCTCATGCACGCGTCGCTGGACTGAACGTGTCCCGCCCGCGCCCTGTTGACGACGCGAACCCGCGAAAGGTGACAGGCGGCCACACCGGCCCGTAAGAATGGTGGCGTGAGGACCATGCGGCGCATCTCGGTGGTGGGTACCTCGGGATCGGGGAAGACGACGCTCGCGCAGGGGGTTTCGCGGCGACTGGGCGTCCCGCACGTCGAACTGGACGCCATCCACCACCTGCCCGGGTGGACGCCGATCGGCGACGAGGAATTCCGGGCGGTCGTGGCCGAGCGCATCGCCCGTGAGACCTGGGTGATCGACGGCAACTACCGCGGCAAACTCGGTGATCTGGTGTGGAGCCGGGCGGACACCGTGCTGTGGCTGGACCTGCCGCGGCCGCTGATCATGGCGCAGCTGATCCGGCGCACCGCGGCCCGTGTGCTGACCGGGCGCGAGCTGTGGAACGGCAATCGGGAGCACTGGCGCAACATGGTGTCCCGGGATCCGCAGCGCTCGATCATCGTCTTCGCCTGGCAGTCGCACCCCCGGAACCGCGCCCGATATCTCGCGGCGCAGTCCGACCCCGCCTACCGGGACATCACGTTCATCCGATTGCGCACCCACCGTGATATCGCCGCGTTTCTGGCCCGGCTCGGCGGGGCGGACGGCCGCGGGGGAGGAACCGGGCGCCGACGCACCATTTGACCGTTTCGGCGGTCGTTTCGTATCGTCATGTGATCGGCGATTCGTGGAATCCGGTGTAACTCCGGGACGGTCGCGCCACTGTGAGCATCGGTCACCCGATGCGAGTCAGACCCCGGACGCCGAGACATGTATCGGCCGAGGGGACGCGAGATCCCCTCCCGCACAAGGAGAGTCACCGTGGCTACGTCCTACGCTCCCCGTTCCGGCCTCGGCGCCGTCCCGCTGTCCGTCCCCACCACCATGCTCTGGCTGGCCGGCACCACCGTGCTGGCGCTGCTGGCGTACTACTTCATCGGCATCGATCAGGGCGCCGTCTCGATCTTCGGCAGCGACATGCACGTGCACGAGTTCGTGCATGATGCGCGCCATTTCCTCGGTTTCCCCTGCCACTGATCGCAGGAGACGACCCACAATGGAAAAGCGGATCATCGGCCGGGGCGTGCTCGTGGGCGCCCTGGCCGGTTTACTGGCATTCATCTTCGCCCGGCTGCTGGCCGAGCCGGTCATCGGGCGCGCCATCGACTACGAGAGCGGGCGTGACGATGCGCGCGCGGCGCTGGACCAGGCCGCCGGGCTCCCGATGCCCGATATGGGCCCGGACACTTTCAGCAGGACGGTGCAGTCGAACATCGGCATCGGATTCGGCATGATCGTGTTCGGCATGGCCATGGGCGCGCTGTTCGCGGTCGTGTACTGCCTCTGCGTGGGCCGCGTCGGCTCGATCACGCCACGGAATCTGGCGTTGCTGGTGGCCGGGGGCATGTTCCTGGCGACGTACGGGGTGCCCTTCCTGAAGTATCCGGCCAATCCGCCCTCGATCGGCCACCCGGAGACGATCAAGGAACGCACCTTCCTGTTCGTGACGATGATCGTCCTGTCCACGGTGGCGCTGATCGGCGCGATCTGGCTAGGCCGCAGGCTCCAGGCCCGCCTGGGCAACTGGAATGCCGTGCTGACCTCGGCGCTGGCATTCATCGTGGTGATGACCGTGGTGATCCTGCTGCTGCCCTCGCTCGGGCACCTGTCGGAGAACCACGCGTACGGCAACTTCGCGACCGAGACGCCGCAGCCGCTCACCGATCCCGCGGGCCACATCGTGTACCCGGGCTTCCCCGCCGACACACTGTGGCAGTTCCGGCTGTATTCCTTTGCCGCGCAGGTGATCCTGTGGATGGTGATCGGAGTCGGATTCGGCACCCTGGCGCCGCGGCTGTTCGGCCGTGCGAGCACCGCAACGCCGGACGCCCCGGCCGTCGCGCCGATCGTATGAGTCCGGTCACCCGGCTCACACTGGTGACGCACGCGCTCACCGATGCGGTGCAGGCCGCCCGCTTTCCCGCCGACGAACCGCTCAACGCCCTGGGCGAGCGGTCGGTCGAGAAGGCGGGCGGCCTGCCCGGACCGGAGCCGTCGGCGGTTTATCACGCTCCGGAGCTGCGGGCCGCACAGACCACACGGTCGCTGGGCCTGGACGGAACTCCCGAACCGGCGCTGCGCGAGCTGGAATCCGGCGAATGGGCCGGGCGGCCGATGGACTCCCTGGCGCCCGAACTGCTGATGGGCTGGCTGACCGATCCCGAATTCCGTGGGCACGGCGGCGAGTCCATCACCGATCTGATCGAACGCGTGCGCGCCTGGCTCGGCGATATCGCCGGCCGCGGCGAGCGGATCGTCGCGGTCACCCACCCCGCCGTCGTCCGCGCAGCGATCCTGTGCACCCTGTCGGCTCCCCCGGAATCGTTCTGGCGCATCGACATTCTCCCACTCAGCGCCACCACCCTGCATTACCGCGCGCCCGCGTGGACGCTCCGCGCGACCGTGCACGAACTCGCCGACTGACAGAGAGTCTCAACAGCCGGGTCCGGCCGAGCCCGCTCAGCCGATCGCCGCCGCATCCTGCTGGGACAGATACCGCTCCTGAATCTCCTTGGGCCCGAACGGCCATACCCGTTCAACGCGCGCCCAGACCAGGAAGGCTATGAGCCCCAGCACGACCCACGCCAGCGACAGCTCGATGGGATGCACGCCGGGGTTGGCCTTGTCGGCGTAGCCGTAGATGACCAGCCACCCAATCGCGGCCACGATGCTCGGTAGCGGATACAGCAGCATCTTGTACGGCCGCAGCAGGCCGGGCTGGCGGCGCCGCAGCACGGTGACCGCGGCGATCTGGGCGAAGGACTGCACGATCACCATCACGGTGGTCAGCAGCGCGATGAGCGTGGCGAGCGGCGGATGCGCCGCGCTGGCGCCCACGTGCCGGGCCAGCAGGAATCCTGCGGCGGTGATCACACCCATCGCGGCCAGCCCCAGCATCGGGAACTGGTGCCGCGCATGCAGTCTGGCGAAGGACCGGAAGAAGACCCGGTCGTGCGCGGCGTCGAAGGGCACCCGCGAGCCGCCGAGCAGCCCGGTGAACACCGAGGCGAACGCGGTGATCAGGATCAGCACGGTGACCACGTCCGCGGCGGCCTTGCCCATGGTGTGCTCCAGCACCGCCGAGGCAACAGATTGGGAGGCAACGTTTTTCGGGTCCAGCATATCGGGCCAGTGGATCACGCCCAGCACCCCGATCTGCAGCAGCAGATAGACCGCCATCACCGCGACGATCGCGTAGATGATCGAGCGCGGCAGCACCCGCCCCGGATTCTTGATCTCCGCGCCGAGATACGCGGTGGTGTTGTAGCCCAGGTAGTCGTAGATGCCGATGGTCAGGCCCGAGGCGAAGCCCAGCCAGAAGCTGCCGTGGGTCAGCGCGATCGCGTGCGCGGGCCAGGTGAACGCCAGCGCGGGATGGAAATGGGTGAAGGCAGCGAGAATCACCGCGAGCACCGACACGATCATCACCGACCACAGCACCACCGACAGGCGCCCGATGCTCTCCACCCGCCGCCACAGCAGCACCAGCACGAGCGCGACCACCGCGACGCCGACCAGGTCGCCCTGCCCGGTCGTCATGGACGGCCAGAGGTAGGCCAGATACTGCACCAGCCCCTGCACCCCGGTGGACATGATCAGCGGAATGAAAAGCATTGCGGTCCAGACGAACAGGAACGGCATCAAGCGACCGGTGCGGTACTGGAACGCCTCGCGCAGATAGATGTAGGTGCCCCCGGCGCCGGGCTGCGCGGCGCCGAGTTCCGCCCAGACCAGGCCGTCCGCCAGGGCCAGTACGGCGCCCGCGATCCAGCCGATCACCGCCTGCGGACCACCGAACGCGGCGACCATCAGCGGGATCGTGACGAAGGGCCCGATGCCCACCATCTGGCTCATATTGATGGCGGTGGCCTGCAACAGGCCGATCTTGCGGGGAAGGTGACGAGCGTCCGGCATGACGGCCTCCGGAGTGGGAGCTGATTTCAAATAAAGTTAAGTTCCTTTACTATTGCCGTCAAGAGTTCGTCAGGATTCGACGACTTACTGTGGGTTCGTGGACGGGACACCAGCACCGATGGCGACGGACGAGCAGCCGTGGAACCGGCAACGCCTGCGCAGCAACAACGAACGGCTGCTGCTCGAACAGTTGCGCACCGCCGGATCCTCCACCCGCGCCCAACTCGCCCGCGACACCGGCCTGTCCAAGCCGACCGTGTCCAGTGCCCTTGCGGCACTGCAGGCACACGGACTGGTCCGGGTGGTCGGCACCCTCGCGCCGGATCGCGGCCGCACCGCGGTGCTGTACGAGCCCGACCCCACCGCCGGATACGTGCTGGGCATCGATATCGGCCGGGCGCGGCTGCGCGCCGCGGTCGCCGACCTGGCCGGAACGGTGCTGTCCCGCGCCGACATTCCCAATCGGGCGCGCACCGCCACCGCCGTCGCCGAGCTGGCCGGCCGGGCCGCCGAGCAGGTGCTGGCCGAGGCGGGGGTGAGCATGGCGGAGGTGGTGCACACCAGCCTCGGGAGCCCCGGCGTCTTCGACGCCCAGGACGAGCGGGTGCATTTCGCGGCCAATCTGCCGGGCTGGGGCCGCGCGGGCCTGCTGGAGGGCCTGCGCGAGCGCCTGGGCGCCTCCGAGCTCTCGATGCACAACGACGCCAATCTCGCGGCCCTGGGCGAATATTCGTTCGGTGTCGGGCGCGGCAGCCGGCTGTTCGTCTACGTCCTGATCGGCACCGGCCTCGGCGTCGGCATCGTCTCGCACGGTGAGCTGTTCACCGGCGCACACGGGGCGGCGGGTGAAATCGGTTACCTCCCAGCCGCCTTCGGGGCCGCCACCGCACCCGCGGCGCGGCGCGGCGCACTGGAGACGGCCGTCTCCGCGGATGCGGTCGTGCGCGCGGCCCGCGCCCGCGGCATGCCCGGACGCCTGAGCGCCAAGACTGTCTTCGCCGCCGCCCGTGCCGGGGATCCGATTGCGGCACAGGTGGTACGCGAGGAGGGCGAGCGCCTGGCGCTGGTGGTCGCCGCGGTGACCGCGGTGCTCGATCCGGATCTGATCGTGCTCGGCGGCGGCCTGGGCCACAGCGCCGATCTGCTGCTGGATCAGATCCGCTCCACCCTGGCACATTCCACGCCACTGCGCCCGACGGTCGCCCCGAGCACCCTGGGCGACGACGCTGTCCTGCTCGGCGCCATCGCCACCGCGCTGCGCATCGCCCGGCCCCAGGTCTTCGACCGCCGCACCGATCCACGGCCCGCGTGAGGCGGCCGACGCCGCCGTTCATGGATGTGAATCCCGCACCCGCGTAATGGGATTCGTCCATTGACGGCGTATAGCAGCGTCCCTACGATGGGGCTTTGTAAGCAATCGATAGCATCGCTGACACCCCGTCACGAGCGGGGAGGGGGAATAGGGAGATGTCATGACGGTCGACTCCGAGGTGCGCCGCTACCCCTTCAATCCGCCGATCCGGCTCGATATCGATCCGGCACTCGTGGCACTGCGCCGCGAGGAACCCATCGTCCGCGTCCGAATGCCCTACGGCGGCGACGGGTGGCTCGTAACCCGGTACGAGGATGTCAAATTCGTGCTGGCCGATCCGCGCTTCAGCCGCGCGGCCACCGTCGACCGCGAGGACATCCCCCGGGTGCTGGCCCAGCCGAGCCGCCCCAACACGCTCCTGAGCATGGACCCGCCGGATCACACCCGGCTGCGCCGGCTCGTCGCCAAGGCGTTCACCGGGCGTCGCGTCGAGCAGCTGCGCCCGCGCGCCCAGCAGATCGTCGACGAGCGCCTGGACGCGCTCGAAAAGCACGGCGCTCCCGCGGATCTCGTGGCCGAGCTGGCACTTCCACTGCCGGTCACCATCATCTGCGAGATGCTCGGCGTGCCCCCGAGCGATCAGCACCGGTTCCGGGACTTCTCCGACGCCGCACTGTCCACCACCGCCTACACCGCCGACGAGATCGCCGCCGCCCGAGCCGGATTGGAGGCGTATCTGGCCGAGGTGGTCGCCGCGCGCCGCGCCGATCCTACCGGCGGCGGCGGCGATCTGCTGGGTGCGCTGGTCACCGCCCGCGACGAGGACGACCGCCTCACCGAGGCCGAGCTGGTCCAGCTCGGCATCACCCTGCTCATCGCCGGGCACGAGACCACCGCCAGCCAGATCGCCAACTTCACCTACACCCTGCTCACCATGCCCGGACAGTGGGAGCGGCTGCGCCGGGAACCCGAACTGATGCCCGGCGCGATCGAGGAACTGCTGCGCTATGTGCAGCTGGGGTCGGGCGGCGCCGCCTTCGGCCGCGTGGCCACCGAGGATCTCGACCTGTGCGGTGTCACCGTGCGCGCCGGTGAGACGGTGTTCGTGAACACCCAGTCCGCCAACCGCGACGAATCCGTCTTCGACGCGGCCGCCGAGCTCGACCTCGCCCGCAGGCACAATCCCCACATCGCCTTCGGGCACGGCGTGCACCACTGCCTCGGCGCCCAGCTCGCGCGCGTCGAGCTGCAGGTCACCTTCGAATCATTGCTACACCGTTTCCCGGGCCTCACCCTCGCGGTGGCCCCGGAGGAGGTGCCGTTCAAGACGGGCCTGCTGGTGCGGGGCCCCAAGGCACTGCCGGTGAGCTGGTAGGCCATAACCGAACAGCAATGGCGCGTCACGGTCGACAAGGGCACCTGCATCGGCTCGGGAGTCTGCACCGGGACCGCCGCGGGGCGCTTCTCGCTCGTCGGCGAACGGTCGCAGCCGGCCGCCGAGCTCATCGATCCGGACGAGGCGGTGCTGGACGCCGCTGAGTCCTGCCCGGTCGAGGCGATCCTCGTCCGGGCGGCCGAGACCGGTGAAGTGCTGGCCCCGGAGCCGTAAGTCTCACCCGAAGCGGGTCTGTGTGCGGACGACTGTGGCCGGTAACCGCTAGGGGGAACGTGAAATTCGTCATGTCCCAGTCATCAGCGCGACACCAGGAACGCCCCGAGTGGAGCTACCCGCTGCCGGCCTCGCACCGCTCCAGCTGAACGGAACCTGGTCGACCCGGGCGATGCGGCCGGGTCCGTCCGGGGCTTTTCGCGAGGGATTTCTTTCCGATTGCGAAGATCGCGCCCGCCGACTGTTTCGGCGATCCCCGGCGGCATCGGTGTATACAGGAATGCGGTAGCGACCTGGCCGCCGCCCGGAGGGCCGGGGCGCGTGGGCGCAGGGGCCCACAGCCGGACATGGAATACTGGCCGATGTGGGGGAATGATGAGTCCAGACGAATGAACCCGATGATCTCGGTGCCGCGCGCGCCGGGAAGAACTAGGCGAGCATCGATATATCGGTCGGCGCTAACGCCCCGACCGGTAAGGACGAACAGAACACCGTGACCGCACCGACCTCCGGCGACCCCCGCGACACCGGCAACTCCGCACCGCCGTCCGGCAGCCCCGCCCCGCAGTCCGGCAACACCCCGCCGCAGCCCGGCGGCAACGTTCCTCCGCAGCCCCGCGGCAACGTTCCTCCGCAGCCCCGCGGCAACGTTCCTCCGCAGCCCCGCGGCAACGTTCCTCCGCAGCCTGGCGGCAACGTCCCTCGCCCCGGCAACACGCCTCCACAGTCCGGTAGTGGCGCTCCGCGACCCGCCAATGCCTCCCCGCAGCCCGGCAGCACGCCCCCGCGACCGGGCGGCGTTCCCCCGCGCCCCGGCAACGCGGTGCCGCAGGGCAACGTGCCACCTCAGATCAGCACCCCAGCCCCCGGCGTCGGCAATATGCCGCCGCGACCGGGCAATTCGTCGCCCGCGCCCGGCAATGTCGGACCGCGCCCCAGCAACCCCACGGGCCGGCCGGATCCTTCCGCCGCTGCCACGCAAGCCATTCCCGTTGGGCCGCAGTCGAATACCGGTAAGGCGGCCAATCCGGGCGCTCCCGTTGCTCCGGGTGGCGGCAAGCCGCCCGCCCCGCGGACCGTGGCGCCGTCCGGTGCGCCCCAGCCTCCGGCCGTCACCGAGGACGCCACGAAACCCTTTTCCGCACAGTCGAATACGGCCGACAAGACGGTCTTCATCGAGCAGCGCGCAGCGTCCGGTCGCCCGGGCGAGGAGTCGCGGGCGCAGCCGCCGTCGGACAAGACCGTCGTGATCGACAAGGCGGCCGCGGGCATGGCCGCCGGCATCGAGTCCCGACCCGGCCCGCAGGGCACTCCCCCGGGTTCCGCGGCGCCCGAGTCCGGTTCCCCCGACCAGGCCACCAAGGTCATCCCTGCCCCTGCTCCCGCCGCCGCGGTCCCGCCGCCGACGCGCATCCCGCCGGCCACCCCCGGGACCGGCGGCCCCGGCGGATCCGAGCCCCGCCGCAGCCGCCGCGGGCTGTGGATCGCCCTGGCCGCCGCGGTGGTCGTGATCATCGCCGTCGCCGCGGTCGTGCTCGGTACCTCCGGCCACGGCCCCGGCAGCCTGGTCGCGGGCCCGACCACCTCGCCCGCGCCGCCCCCGGCGATGATCAGCGTGCCGGCCTCCGCAGGCGCTCCGATCAACCCGAGCGCCCCGATCGCGGTGTCGGTCACCGGTGGTCACCTGGCCTCGGTCAACGCCACGTTCACCGCCTCGGACGGCAGCACCAAGCCGGTCGCGGGCACGATTGCACCCGATCAGCTCAGCTGGGCCAATACCGACTCGCTGGCCTTCGGCACCGCGTACACCGTCGTCGTCGACGCGGTGAACAAGGAGGGCACGCACAACCAGAAGACGTTCACGGTCAAAACCATGGCCGCCGGGCGCACCGCCTACGCCAACGTCGTGCCCGCGCCGGACGTGGTCGCCAACACCGGAATCGGTGTCGGCCAGCCGATGGTGTTCCAGTTCACCAAGCCGGTCTCCAACAAGGCCGAGGTACAGAAGCACCTGCACGTCACGGTCACCCCGGCGCAGCCCGGCGCCTGGTACTGGGTCGACGACAAGGACGTGCACTACCGCGGCCCGAGCTACTGGCAGCCGGGCACCAAGATCCACATCGAGGCCGACGTCGTCGGCGTCGACCTGGGCAACGGGGTGCTGGGCGCGGAGAACAACAGCGCCGACTACACCGTGCACGACTCCATGGTCGCCAAGGCCGACGGCAGCACCGATCAGCTCACCATCTTCCAGAACGGCAAGCAGATCAACCAGCTGCCGATGAGCCTGGGCTCACCCGGATTCCCCTCGCACGAGGGACCGCACGTCATCTCCGACAAGCAGCCCTCGATCGTGATGGACTCCTGCACCTACGGCACCTGCCAGGGCCAGCCCGGGTACTACAAGGAAACCGTGGCGCTGGACGAACGCATCTCCAACGACGGTGAATTCGTCCATTCGGCGCCCTGGTCGGTCGGCCAGCAGGGCAGCAGCAACGTCTCGCACGGCTGCGTGAACCTCTCCCCCGCCAACGCCCAGTGGTTCTTCGACCACTTCGGCATCGGCGACGTCGTCGAGATCACCAACTCCGGCGGCCCGGCGCTGCCGGTCTGGGACACCTACGGCGACTGGGAAGTCCCGTGGTCCACATGGCAGGCGGGCAACGCGAAGAGCTGACGCGCTGTGCGCGGTGGGGCGGGTCTGTGGACCTGTCCCGCCGCGCACCCGCACGACGAACCCAGACGATCGGCCATGGCGGTGGGTCCTGCGCCGATACCCCACTGCCGCCGGATCATTCGAAGTAATCGACCGAGCATGCTCTGGTAGCTGGGAATGTGCGGCGAGTCTCAGAGCCGCGTGTGGCGCTTTGGATCAGCGGCCATTTGCGTGATAAGAGAATTGCCGTGCCGGTTCCCCCGATGATGTGCGCCGTCCTGCTCCGCCGACCGTCCGCCCTGGCGGCGGTACCGCCACACCCGCTCTGCCAGCGGCGATCAGGCGTTCGGGGTCGATGAACGGGTCTGGTAGGGCGGATGCCGCGGCTCGCGACGGCGGGAGTGCCGCACCTGCCTACCGGCTGGATCTGGACGGTTTGCGGGGTGTTGCCATCGCGCTGGTCGTGGCGTTCCATGTCTGGTTCGGGCGCGTGTCCGGCGGCGTGGATGTCTTCCTGGTGCTGTCGGGATTCTTCTTCACCGGACTGCTGTTGCGCCAGGCCGAATCCGGAGGCCGGGTGCGGGTGGCGCACACGGTGCGACGCACGCTGCGACGGCTGCTGCCCGCGCTGGTGGTGGTGCTCGCGGCGGTAGTGGTTGCCGCGATGGTGTTGCGGCCGATCACCCAGTGGTCCGATATCGCCGATCAGACCGTGGCCTCGGCGTTCTATTACCAGAACTGGCATCTGGCGCTGGCCTCGGCGGACTATCTGGCCGCCGATCCGTCGGTCAGCCCGCTGCAGCACCTGTGGTCGATGTCGGTGCAGGGGCAGTTCTATCTGGCGATCACCATGTTGCTGGCACTCCTCGCGTGGGCCTGCCACGGGGCGGGGCGCCAGGGTGCGCTGCGCCCGGTGCTGCTGGCCCTGCTCAGCGTGCTCGCCGGGGCGTCGTTCGTGTACGCGATGCACGGGACGGTCACGCATCAGGGCTGGAACTACTACGACTCGTTCGCGCGGGCCTGGGAACTGCTGGCCGGATCGCTGCTGGCCATCGCGGCACCGTGGCTCACCCCGCCGCGGTGGCTGCGGGCCGCGCTGGCGGCGGCCGGGCTCGCGATCGTCGCGGTGTGCGGCAAGCTCGTCTACGGCGCGGCGGTCTTTCCCGGTCCGGCCGCCCTCATCCCGGTCGGCGCGGCGGCCGCACTCATCCTGGCGGGCAACAACCTCGAACCGTCCGGACGGCCCCGCCTGCTGCGCTGTCTCGCGACCCGCCCCGTCGTCGAGCTGGGCGCGCTGGCCTACGCGCTGTACCTGTGGCACTGGCCGATACTGATCTACTACCTGGCCGAGCGTGGCGCCCCGGAGGCCGGGCCGGTCGCGGGCCTCGTCGTCATCGCGGTCTCACTGGTGCTCGCCTACGCGACCCGCCACCTGATCGAAGAACCGCTGCGGCTGCGCTCGACGCGCGTGCCTCACGGCGCACACAGCGACACAGCCGAGACCGGCGGCGCAGCCGAACCTACGCCTCGGCACGCTGCTGTCTTCGGTCGCCGCCGAACCGCCACGACGCGTCCCGCGACTGGCCCACGCACCCCCGTCCACTACCGCCGCCGGATCGGCGTGGCCGTGTCTGTCATCGGCGCGGTCGCGATCGGCCTGAGCACCAGTTGGCACGTTGCGATGGGTGCGAGTCCCCCGCGGCCCCCGGCCACCCTCGACCCACATCTGTATCCCGGTGCGGAGGCATTGGCCTCGGGTGCGACGGTGCCGCATGTGCGGATGCGCCCGACCGTCCTCGAGGCGCCCGCGGACGCGCCTCAGTCCACCGCCGACGGCTGCATTTCCGATTTCTCGACCACCACGCTCACCATCTGCGACTACGGCGACGTGGCCGCGAAGCGCACGATCGCGGTGGTCGGTAGCTCCCATGCCGAGCACTGGCTCCCCGCCCTGCAGATTCTCGCGCGGGAGCACGGATTCCGGATCCGCGTGATGCTGAAGATGGGGTGCCCGCTGACCGTCTCGGACGACGTGTCCTACAAGGGCGAGGCGATTCCGGACTGCCGCGACTGGTCCCGGCAGGTGATCGACCGGCTCGGCCAGGAGCGCCCGGACTGGGTGTTCACCACCGGAACCCGCCCCCGCGCCGGTGCGGGCGACGAGACCCCGCAGGACTATCTCAACGTGTGGTCGCAGCTCACGGACCGCGGATTGAATGTGCTGGCCATGCGCGACACCCCGTGGCTGCGCCACAACGGGGTGCGCTATCGCGCGACGGATTGCCTCGCGAGCGGAGGCACCAGCAGGTCCTGCGGCCTACCCCGCGATTTCGCCCTGGACCCGGTCAACCCCGAGGCGGCGCTCGCGGCTCGATTCCCCACCGTGTTCCCGATCGACCTCACCGACGCGGTCTGCGCGGCCGATGTCTGCCCCGTGTCGGCGGGCAATATCCTGATCTATCACGACGAGCATCACCTGACCGCGGCCTATTCGCGGTCGCTGGCACCCGCGCTGAGCCGCGCCCTGCGGCCGATCCTGGGCTGGTGGTGAGGGCGTGTGACCGATCCGGACGAGGTCTGGGTGGCGGCGGCGAAATCCTCGCCGCGGCCGTCGAATTCGCGACAGTCATGGCGGTCACCGAGGTACATGTGAAGGCCGACGGCGACACGCGCGCCCCCGCCATTCCGCCGGACTTCGTCATGGCATTCGCCACCGGCCTCGAGCGTTCGAGCAACGGCAAGGACGCCTATCTGTTCCGCAGCTACGCCCGCAAGTTGACCCGGGCCTCAGCCCGCGGCGGCCGGTTCCGAGATCGCCGAGGGCACACCCGCGGCATCGATCTCGATGCGGCGGTAGGTATCCGGCTCGACCGAGACGATGGTGGCGATGCTGCCGCGACCGGGCGGCAGCACTCGCACCGTCACTCGCCCCTCGGTGACCGAATCCAGTTCGGCCACGGCAGTTTTCACGATGGCCTCGCGCACTCGCGGTGCGGCCGAGCCCATTCCGCCGTCGTCGAGCAGGGTCAGCACCACACCCCGGGCCCGCGCCTCGCGCGCCGCGCGCACCAGCGCCGGAACGGCCAAGCCCGGCGCCCGCAGCCGATCACGTATCTCGGCCTCGAGTAAACGGCATTCGCGCACCTGATCGGCCGTGGGCGTGCCGCCCGCGGCGAGGAATTCGAGCACGGGACGGGCGGTGCGGTCCAGATAGGCCAGCTGACTACGCCTTTCGAGGCTGCGGGCCGCCGCGCGGGCCTCCACCCCTGCGTGGCGGGCGATCTCGGCCCGCGCGCTGTGGTACGAGCGCAGCAGCGGCCGCATGGATACGGTGAACGCGACACCCCCGAACGCCGCCGCCGCGGCGACCACCGTGCCGTCGATCGCGGGATCGAGGGACCCGTTGGCGAGGGTGAACGTGATCCCGGCACCGGCCAACCCGGCCAGCGTGGCCGCGACCCGGCCCCGAACGGCCAGCAACGCAAGCACATACGAGTAGGCGACCACCACCCACACCGCATGGTGCGCCCGGTGCGGGCCGAGATTGATGATCGCCGCGGACAGCGGCCCCGCCAGCACCACCGCCCACGTCCGGGCCATGGGCAGCGGATCGTCGCGAGGTATCAGCACCACGGCACCGGCGACTATCACCGTCCCGAAGGCGGCGATGCCCGCGGGCAGACTGCCATTGCCCTTGGTATAGCCCATCATCAGCATCCCCGCGGCCAGCACGATCAGCGCCATCATCACGATGCCCGACAGTCCCCGCACCCCGATCAGCGCCGGTTGGCTCGGCGCGCCGCCGGATTCGGCATGGGTCCACCGCAGGGTCACCGTCGTGCCGCGCCCGGGCGCGGACTCCACGCTCGCATCGCCGCCGCGCACGCACCGCATCCGCCACAGGATGCTCTGGCGCACGCCCAGCCGCTCGACGCTCACGGCGGTGAGATCGAATCCGGCGCCGTCGTCGACGATCTGCACGATCACGCCGCCCTCGTCGACCGCCAGCCGCACCGCCCGTAACACCGTGCGCCCGCCGGATCCCGCATGCCGCAGGCTGTTTCGCGCCGCCTCACCCAGCGCGCCCGCCAGCGCGATCATCACCTCGCGGGGTATGCGCGGCACGGCGTGCTCGCCGACGTGCGCCTCGAAGGGCACGCCGCATTCGGCGGCCTCGGTGCGGCACATCTCGATCGCCTCGGGCGTCGGCGCGTCGTCGTCGGCGGCGTAGTCGTGCGGGCTGAGGTCCAGCTGCCGCAGGGTTCGTGCCGAGGCGCGGCGCAGCGGCTCCCCCGTCCCCCCGCGGGCGATGTCGAGCAGCGTGGCGAGCACGTTGTCGTGGATCAGACCGGCGAACCGGGTGCGTTCACGCTCGGTGGCCTCGGCGCCCGCGGCCACACTGGCGTGCCGCACCGCGTTGGCGGTCATCATGTCCAGCTCGATCGCCGCGTGCAGCAGCCGCGACGAGGTCCAGGCCAGGAATCCCGCAACGACCCAGGTGCGCACGAGATCCTCGGCGACGGAATGGATTCCGGTGCCGCCGGAGGTGTAGGCGTCCACTCCCGCGGCGAGCGCACCGCAGATCAGCAGGTTCACCGGCCACCAGCGCCGCCACACCAGCACCCCCGCGACCGCCGCGGCCGAGGACAGCGGAGGAATCCAGGTGCCGTCGATGCCGAAACAGTTGTAGTCCCCGGCCAGCGGGAGGGTCCCCAGCCCCGCCAGCAGCATCGCGGCCAGCCACCCGGCGGCCGCGCCCACCCCGCTACCGCTGCCCTTCGCCGATGCGGCCAGGAGACGGATGCCACACACCAGCAGCCCCGCGACGACGACCGGGGTCCACCAGGCCTGCACGTCGTGATCCTGATCGATGATCAACGGCAGGTGTGCCAGCACCCAGAGCACCGTCCCGGTCCCCACCGCGAATCCCAGCGAGCGCCGCGCCCGTGCCTGCGCCCGCCCGATCGGCGCGTCCCCACGGACGTCGCGCCCGCGAGCCGCACCCGTCCTCCCGTGAGTCCAGCGCACGTTCTCATCATCGCGCATCGCGCGGGAAACCGCGCAATCCCGCATCCGATGGTGGGAGCCGCGCGATCCCAGTGTGATTCGGATCGACAACACCCGATTCCTACCAGCACCACCGACTTCGGAGCTGCTCGATCCATTCCTGTTGGGCACCAGAAGATCTCGCCCGCTCACATCCGAACTCGCCGGAACTCGCGCGACTCCCGTCCGACCGCGGCCCGACTCGCCGGAGCCGCCCATGCCGACGGCGTGATCCCGACCGATGCGGCCGTGCCGCGGACGATCCGCCCACCCTCAGCGGGCGCTCCACCCGCCGTCCATCACATACGACGCTCCGGTCACCATGCCCGCGGTCTCGGAGGAGAGCCAGGCGACCAGCGAGGCCACCTCGGCGGGCTCGATGAGTCGTTTGATCGCGCTCTCGGTGAGCAGTACCTTCTCGAGTACCTCCTGCTCTCCGATGCCGTGCGCGGCCGCCTGGTCGGCGATCTGCTTGTCCACCAACGCGGTTCGCACGTAGCCGGGGTTGACGCAGTTGCTGGTCACCCCGTGCGGGCCGCCCTCGAGCGCGGTCACCTTGGACAGGCCCTCGAGCGCATGCTTGGCGGTAACGTACGCGGACTTGTACGGCGAGGCCCGGATCCCGTGTACCGACGAAATATTCACGATCCGCCCGAAGCCTCGCTCGTACATGCCCGGCAGCGCCGCGCGCACCAGCAGGAACGGCGCCTCCACCATCAGCGCGAGCATCCGGCGGAACCGGGCGGGCGCGAAATCCTCGATGGGACTAATGGTTTGGACTCCGGCATTGTTGACCAGGATGTCGGTCTCGAGCCGCAGCTCCTCGAGCGCGCCGACCTCGAGCAGGTCGACCACCCACGCCGCGCCGCCGATCTCGTCGGCCAGGGCGCCCGCCGCGTCGCCGTCGACATCGGCGACGGTCACGAATGCACCCCGGGTGGCGAGCTCGCGCGCGCACGCGGCCCCGATTCCCGCGCCGCCACCGGTCACCAGGGCCGTCCGGCCGGAGAGCTCGCCCCTCATCGACGATCCGTCCGCACCCTCGGCCGCGCCGTTCGATCGCTCCGTCACGCGGCAACCCTATCGGTCCGCGCGGCGTCGGCCCGGTCCACGGCCTCGAGGTCGATGCCGTGTGTCTCGCGCGTGAACAGCACCGCGACCACGGTGATCGCCGCCGAACCGGCCAGGTACCACGCGATCGGCACCGAGCTGCCGAACGACTTCAGCAGCCGCACCGCGATGATCGGTGCGAGCGATCCGGCCACGATCGAGGTCACCTGATAGCCCAGGGACACACCGGAATACCGCATCCGGGTCGGGAACATCTCGGCCATGATCGCGGGCTGCCCGGCATACATCAACGCGTGGAAGACCAGTCCGAGGATGAGCGCGGCCATGATGACCGCGTTGTGCCTGCTGTCCATCATCGGGAAGGCGAAGAAGCCCCACGTGGCCGTGGCCAGCGCGCCCACCAGATACACCGGCCGCCGCCCGATCCGGTCGCCGAGGCGCCCGACGGCCGGGATCACGAAGAAGTGCACGGCGTGTCCGGCCAGCAGCCACCACAGGATGACCTGCGTTTTCATGTGCAGATGCACCGAGAGGTAGGTGATGCTGAAGGTGACCACCAGGTAATACATCACGTTCTCACCGAAGCGCAGGCCCATCGCGGTGAACACTCCGCGCGGATACCGCCGCAGTACCTCGAACACGCCCTCGGAGCGTGCCCTGCTCTCCTCCAGCTCCCGTTGCGCGGCAACGAAAATCGGCGCGTCACTGACCTTCGTGCGCACGTAGTATCCGATGAACACGATCACCGCCGACAGCCAGAACGCCACGCGCCAGCCCCAGCTCAGGAATGCCGCGTCCGACAGCGTGTTGGTCAGGATCAGCAGCACGACGGTCGCGATCATGTTTCCGGCGGGCACCCCGGACTGCGGCCAGCTCGCCCAAAAGCCGCGGGTGCGACTGGGCGCGTGCTCGGCCACCAGCAGCACCGCCCCGCCCCATTCGCCGCCGACCGCGAAGCCCTGCAGGAATCGCAGCAGCACCAGCAGCACCGGGGCCCAGTAGCCGACCTGATGGAAGGTGGGCAGGCAGCCCATCAGGAAGGTCGAGGCGCCGACCAGCAGCAGACTGAACTGCAGCAACGTCTTTCGCCCGTACCGGTCGCCAAAATAGCCGAAGACGATCCCGCCGAGCGGCCGCGCGGCGAATCCGACCGCGTACGTGAGGAATGCGTCCAGGACGCCGTCCAATTCGTTGCCGCCCTTGGCAAAGAACACCTTGCTGAACACCAGCGTGGCCGCGGTGCCGTAGAGGAAGAATTCGTACCATTCCACGACCGTGCCGGCCATCGAGGCCAGCACCACTCGCCGCAATCCGGCCAGCATTCCGCCCGAATCTCCGCCCGGCCGTGTCGGATTGGACACCGTCATCGCATTTCTCCTTCGTGACTGCGACCACATTCACCAGCAGGATGTGATGGCCGACACATCAATGGTCCGAGTATTGGTGCAGATATCCGCGCCCGCAATGCCCAGATCCGCACCTGGTATCTGCAAAACTGCAGATATGCAGGCAATGACCCCGGAACCGCTCCGCCGCCCCAGCGCGGACGATCTACTGGTGCTGCTCGCGGTCGGCCGGACGGGCCGATTCGTGTCGGCCGCAGACGAACTCGGCATCGATCACACCACCGTCTCGCGGCGCATCGCCGCACTCGAGCGCGCGCTGGGCGGGCGGGTGCTGGCCCGTGCCAGCGGCGGCTGGGAGCTCACCGATCTGGGTCGCGGGGCGCTGGCCGCGGCCGAGGCGGTGGAGGCCGCGGTCCGCTCCCTGGGCGCCGACGGCGGCCGGACCCTCGAGGGGGTGGTGCGGATCTCGGCGACCGACGGGTTCAGTGCCTACGTCGCCGCCCCCGCCGCGGTCCGGGTGCAGCGGCGGCACCCCCGGATAGCGGTCGAACTGGTGGCCGCCACCCGCCGGGCCTCGACACAGCGCTCGGGCCTGGACCTCGAGGTGGTGGTCGGGCGGCCACGGGTGCTGCGCGCGCAGGCGCGCCGCCTCGGCGACTACTGCCTGGGCCTGTACGCCTCGCGCGGCTATCTGGCCGAGCACGGCGCCCCGGACACCGTCGGGGAACTCCACCGCCATCCGCTGGTCTACTTCATCGAGGCGATGCTGCAGGTCGACGATCTGGATCTGGCCTCGAGTTTCGCGCCCGCGATGCGCGAATCGGTCTCCTCCACCAACGTTTTCGTGCACGTGGAGGCCACCCGCGCCGCGGCCGGACTGGGGCTGCTGCCGTGCTTCATGGCCGATCGGCACCCCGACCTCGTCCGGGTGCTGCCCGACAAGGTGGCCGTGCGGCTGAGCTATTGGCTCGTGGCCCGCGCGGAGACCCTGCGCCGCCCGGAGGTGAGCGCCGTGGTCGACGCGATCGATGAATTGGTCACCGAACAGCGGCACGCCATGCTCGGCGCCACGGCCGAATTTCCCTATCGCACGGCCGAATTTCCCGATTCCCCAACGGAATAACGCGCATACGACAATGACGTATATGTGACATGACATCAACACGCCACGGGGGGCATTCGAACGCCCGGAGCATCCACGAAAACGCCCGTGGCAAATAGCCATTCGAGGGCCGCACCCCGGGTCGGGTCCCTCATGTGACGAGGTCACAGACGCGCAAGAGTCTTGCCTACTCACATATCCGATGCCCATGCCGCCCCATTGCCGATTGCCGCGCGGTAGCCTGCCCTTCGAGTGCATGCCCCGGCCAGCTCGGAAATCTTGTCGGCCAATCGAACTCACCGCCCCGACCGGGTCTCGTGCGGACGCCATATCGCGTTCGCAAAGATGCGTCCGAGCCCTCATTTGGCTAGCTTTTTCGACTGAACCAGCACCCGGCACCGAGTGCGCGTTTCCGAACACCTGCCTGATGGAGGAACACCGTGCGCATCCTGCTGGTCGCCAGCGCGTTCAACAGCCTTACCCAACGCGTCCACACCGAGCTGCGCGACCAGCACGACATCGGCGTGGAACTGGCCCTGGGCGGGGATCTGTTACGTGCGCGGGTGGAGACCTTCGATCCCGATCTGATCGTGGCGCCCATGCTGACCACCGCGATCCCCGAGGACGTCTGGAGCCGGATCCCGGTGCTGATCGTGCATCCCGGGCCGATGGGTGACCGCGGGCCGTCCTCCCTGGACTGGGCGATCTCCGAGGGCGCCACCGAATGGGGCGTCACCGTGCTGCAGGCCGTCGCCGAGATGGATGCGGGTCCCATCTGGGCCACCGAGACCTTCGCGGTCCCGGAGTGCGGGAAGAGCGAGCTGTACCGCAACGAGGTCGCCGACGCCGCCGTGCGCGCCGTGCTGCTGGCGGTGGACCGGTTCGCCGCCGGCACCTACGTCCCCGAACCCCTGGACTACGCGCGCCCCGACGTGCGTGGCCGGCTGCGGCCCTACCACGCCCAGGAGTTCCGCCACATCGACTGGTCGATCGACACCACCGCCACGGTGCTGCGCAAGCTCCGCGCCGCCGACTCCCAGCCCGGCGTGCTGGATGTGCTGTTCGGGCGCGAATACTTCGTTCCCGGAGCACATTACGAGGATCGGCTGCACGGCATCCCGGGCACCGTCATCGCCACCCGCGACGGGGCCATCTGCCGCGCCACCGTCGACGGGGCGGTGTGGATCCCGCAGCTACGCCCGCGCCGGATCCCCGACGGGCCTGCCACCTTCAAGCGCCCCGCCACCGATGTGCTGGGAGCCGCCCTCGACGGCGTCCCCGTGGAGCCGCTCACTCCGGCCGCGGCCGCCGGGCGCGATACCTGGTCCGAGCTGCGCTATCGGGAGCAGGGCACGGTCGGCTATCTGGAATTCTCCTTCCCCGGCGGCGCGATGGACACCCGCCGGTGCCGCCGCCTGCTCGAGGCGTACCGGGACGCGTGCCGCCGCCCGATCGACGTGCTCGTGCTGGGCCCGGCGCGCGACTTCTTCTCCAACGGCATCCATCTCAACGTCATCGAGGCCGCGGCCGATCCGGCGCAGGAGTCCTGGCAGAACATCAATGCCATGGACGATCTGGTCGAGGCGATCCTGACCACCACGGACAAGCTCGTGATCTCCGCGCTGGCGGGCAACGCCGCCGCCGGTGGGGTGATGCTGGCCCTGGCCGCCGACGAGGTCTGGTGCCGCGAATCGGTCGTGCTCAACCCGCACTACACCCTGATGGGTCTCTACGGGTCGGAGTACTGGACCTACACCCTGCCGCGGCGCGTCGGCGCGGCCGAGGCACAGCGCCTCACCGGCACCCCCCTTCCGGTGGGCGCCCGCGAGGCCGCCACCGTGGGCCTGGTCGACCGCGTCGCCGCGGGCAGCGCCGCGGAATTCTGGGCCTGGGCGCGCGGCGAGGCCGCGGCCCTGGCCTCCTCCTCCCAACTGGGCGAGCGCCTGCTGGGCAAGAAGCGGCGCCGCGTGGCCGACGAGGCCGCCAAACCCCTTGCCGTATATCGGGAAGAAGAATTGGCGCATATGCGCCGCAACTTCTTCGAGCCCGACGAGCCATACCACGAATTGCGCCGGGATTTCGTCTACGGCACCAAGCCGACGGTCACCCCGGCATACCTACTCCGGTAAACGATCAGCTTCACAGACCCGGCAAATTCGACTATGGTCCCGGCATCGCTTTTTCCGGAACAACGGAGTATCACGTGTTAGAAATCGATCACTTCAGCTACGGCTGGGTGACACCCGTTCTGGCCTACATCATGTCCGTCATCGGCTCCGTGCTCGGACTGCGGTGCGCATTCCACGCCCGGACCGCGAAATGGCCGGGCGGCTGGCTCGCGGCCGCCGCGATCGCCCTCGGCGGCGCCGGTATCTGGGTCATGCATTTCACCGCCATGATCGGTTTCTCCATCCACGGCGCCAACATTCGCTACGACGTGCCGCTCACCCTCGCCAGCGCCGTGGTCGCGATCGTGGTGGTGTGGGCCGGGCTCTCGATCGTGGTGCGGTGGCGGCGCGAGATCCTCGCGCTGCCGATCGGCGGGCTCATTACGGGCCTCGGCGTCGCGGCGATGCACTACATGGGCATGTTCGCGATGAGGTCCGATGCCGACATGCACTACGGCGCGGGGATCGTGGCGCTGTCGGTGCTCATCGCGGTCGTCGCCGCGACCGCGGCCTTCTGGTTCATGCTGCACGTCAAGGGATTTCCCGCCACCGTCGGCGCCGCCCTGATCATGGGTATCGCGGTGACCGGCATGCACTACACCGGCATGGCCTCGATGTCGGTGGCCAAGCACTCCGGTTCGGACATGACCATGTCCTCCGGCGGTGTGGACCCGGTGCAGTTGCTCACCCCGCTGATCATGTCCGTCACCCTGGTGACGATGATGCTGATCGTCCTGGTCGGCGTCGCCGAGCTCGACGAGCGCGGCACCGCCGAGGCCACGGCGACGGTGCCCGATCCGATACCGGGCAGGTCCCGGGTGCTGACCACCGATCCCTCGGCGCTGCCCAGCAGCGGGCGGGCCTGGCCGCGGGCGATGCCCAGCGACGACTGAGCGGCATGCGTCAGCGCGTGGAGTTGCTGCCCCGGTAGCGATCCGCAAGAGTGGACCGGGTGCCGCGGCGCGATCCGCCGCGGGCCACTCGTCTACGCGAAGGAGTTGTCCCGGTGCGCTTCGGCATCTTCATTCCCCAGGGTTGGCGCCTGGATCTGGTCGGCATCGATCCGGCCGAGCAGTGGGCGGTGATGCGGGAGCTGGCCCGGCGCGCCGACGCGAATCCGGACTGGGAGTCGCTGTGGGTGTTCGACCACTTCCACACCGTGCCGGTCCCCACCGACGAGGCCACCCATGAGGCCTGGACGCTGATGTCGGCGTTCGCCGCCAGCACCGACCGCATCCGGCTGGGCCAGATGTGCACCGCGATGAGCTATCGCAATCCGGCGTATCTGGCGAAGGTCGCGGCCACGGTGGACCTGATCTCCGGCGGCCGCGTCGAGATGGGCATCGGCGGCGGCTGGTACGAACACGAGTGGCGCGCCTACGGATACGGATTCCCTTCCGCCGGTGAGCGTCTGGGCCGCCTGGACGAGGGCGTGCAGATCTTCCGGCAGGCCTGGACCACCGGCCGGGCCACGCTGGAGGGCAAGCACTATCAGGTGAACGACGCGATCGTGCGCCCGCTTCCGTTGCAGGACGGCGGAATTCCGCTCTGGATCGCGGGCGGCGGGGAGAAGGTCACGCTGCGGATCGCCGCGCGGTACGCCCAGTACACCAACTTCAGCCCCGTGCCCGAGGAGTTCGCCCGCAAGTCCGAGCTGCTGCGCGAGCACTGCGTAAGCGTGGGAACCGATTTCGACGCGATCGTGCGCAGCGGCAACTTCACGGTGGTGGTTGGTGCGACCGAGGCCGAGGTCGCCGACCGGCTGGCCGCCGTCGCGGATAGGGTCGCCCCGGTCCTCGGCGCGGAGGAGGCCACGGCCCGGGTCTCGCAGACTGTGGTCGGCGGCACCCCCGAGCAGCTGATCGAGCGCATCGCCCGCATGCGCGACCTGGGGCTGGGCTACGCGATCCTGAACTTCCCCGAGGCGGCGTACGACACCTCGGGGATCGAACTCTTCGAGCGCGAGGTCATCCCGGCCCTGCGCTGAGCGCGAGGTCATCCGTGTCCGGCGCTGAGCGGACGCGAATCCCCCACGCGCACAACGGCCCCGACCGCGCGCCGGGGTGAGGCCGGGCCCGCGGACCGCGCGGTTCCTGGTCCATCGGCACCGTTCTCGGCGTTCGGGCCGTCAGCTGCCCAGGCTTCGCAGCAGGTCGATGGCGACCTGGGGCCGGGCCTGTCCGCACCGCGGGCAGGCTGTGCCCGCGGCGGGGATGTTGAGCCAGTAGCCGTCGACGAGGGTGTGCGTCGCGGTGATCGCGGCCTTCAGCTGGTCGGCGGTCACCTGGCTTCCGCTCGGGTTGGTGCTCAGCCCGGCCAGCACCGTGACGTGCGGATTCGCCTGCCGAGCCTGGGCGGTGGCCTGGCGGACGAAGTCGGTGAAGGTGGCGGTGTCGGCCTCCGCGCCCTGGGACTGGATGTCGATGACGTCGGCGACCTTGGCCGCCGCGGCGGCGATGCCGAGCGACAGATAGGCCGGGTACCCGCGCTGCCCGGGCGCGAGCGCGCGCGTGAGGGTGGTCGCCGGAGTCGCGATCAGCAGCAGGTGGTGGGCGTGTGCGAGGTCCGCGGCCTGGGCCTCGGCGGCGGCCGGATCGCGTTGCTCGGCGGGCGGTGTCAGGGACCAGTCCTCGTTGTCGTAGACGATCGTCCGGACCTGCGGGCCGACGCGACCGGCATCGAGGGCTTGGCGCAGGGCCGCCACACTGGTGAACGTCTGCGCCCGCACCGCGTGCGCGAGCCCTGTGACCGCCTCGCCGGTATCGCCGGTCAGATACGTGCCGGGGTTATCGAATGCCGCCGCCTCGTCCGCGGCGCTCATGCCCGCGCCCCTGAGTCGCTGTATCGCCGTCGCGGTGATCAGCCAGTGCCCGACCTCCGATGCAGGGCGGGCGGCCGTCGCGGGGGCGGATGACTGGGTTGTCGCCACGGCGGAATGCGTCCCGCAGCCCGCCGCGAACAGCAGCGCCGTGGCCAGCATCACCACCGCCGCAGTACGCGGGCCGCGCGTCACCGCGCGCGACGTCGCGAGGGCGGCCCGGGTGAGTTCGAATACCGCAGCACGCCATCGACTCCCGGTCGCACCAACTCTGCAGTCCCGCCGCACCGGCACCTCCCATCGTTCGACACTGTCACCACGATTCAATCGCCGGATCACACCCTAGGACAGCGTGGCGGCCGATTCGTCAGCCGATCCTCAGCACCGGGCTGGCCAGGGGCGCGTCGGTGTCGGCCGAGTTAGCCTGCCTCCGAAGCAGATACGCGAACGCCCGGCCCGCACAGGGGCCGGGCGACTCGCAATGCGCTCAGGCGGTGAGGAATTCGCGCAGCGTCGGCACGAAGAGCTTCGCCTTGACCATGTGCGTCTGCCCCGGCAGCACCGTCAGACTTGCGCCCGGGATCGACTCCGCGAGTGCGGCATTGGCGTTGCGCATCCAGGCCGGGCTCTTGCTGCCCGCGTAGACGGCGGTCGGCACGCCCACCCAGTCGTAGCGCCCGGCCGGGATCGGATTGCCGTCCAGCGCATCGCCCATGAAGTGCATATCGTAGGCCAGGGTGTGGCCGACCTGCTTCAACTTCGACCAGTCCGGCATGATCGGGAACAGCGCGACCAGCGCGGCAGGCAGCCGCACGCCGCGGCGCATGAAGTACTTCACCGCGTCGCCGGGCTTGCCGGCATCGATCATCTCGTTGATCGTGCGCTGGTACTCCGGCGGCGCCGGCGGCCGCGAATCGTCGACGACCATCGGGAATTCGTACAGCGCAAGCCTTTTCACGGCCAGGCCCGCCTTCACCGCGGCCAGGCTGAGCGGCACACCGGAGGAGAACGCGCAGATCGTCACCGGCTCACCGGCTTCGGCCACGATCGCCTCCAGATCCTCGATCTCCCGCTCGGGCGCGTAGGGTGCGGTGTCGCCGCTCTCACCACGCCCGCGGCGATCGTAGAAGTAGACGGTGTGGTCGGACGAAAGTTCCTGCGCCACGGCGCGGCACGGGCCCAGTTCGCGATTGGCCATCGCGCCGTCGACCAGGACCACCGCGGGTCCGCTGCCGATACGCTCGTAGGCGATCGTGGTGCCGTCCTTGGACACGACGGTGGCTGTACTCATGATGTCTTCCTCGATGATGGGGTGGGAGGCGATGTCATAGGTAGGACGGGCCTCGGACACCACAATCATCGGTACCGACACGGCGAGAAGGACGGATTTCGTGCCAGACGATTCGGTGGATGTGTTGCGGCGCTGGGCCGATTCCGGCGGCATCTGGCGTGTCGCGGGTCGGCGCGCCGGGAGCATCACCGTGGGCCTGTACGAGTGCACCGGCGGGGCGGAGGCGGACCGGATCACCTGCCCCGCCACCCCCGCCCTGCTGGACTATCTCGCTGGCCGGACCAGCAGCGAGGACTGAGCGCGCGCCCGGTCAGCGCGGCCAGACGACCGCGTCCGCGGCGGTCAGCAGCTCGGTGAGCTCCCTGCCCTGCTGCTCGTCCAGCACCGCGAACGCCGGGGCGATCAGCTCGTCGGTCAGCGCCTCCGCGGCCTCCCAACGCCGCCGCAGCTCGGGGGTGGTCTCCTCGTACGGCTCGGGCCAGCCGAATTCCTGCGCCTGATGGGTGCCGTCGTGCCGCCACGAGCCGCCGGTCAGGACCGATTCGCGCGGGGTCAGCCCGCTCGCCCGCGTGGCCAGCAGATGCAGGCCGCCCCGCAGTTCGCGCAGCACCTGAATCAGCTGCAGTGCCCGCGCCGGATCGTCGGCGGCCAGCGGCAGCGCCCGCCAGCCCGCGAACAGCGCGACACCGGCCGGATCAGCCGCCGCGGCGACCGGGGCCAGCAGCTCGGCGATCCGGCCCGCCCCCGCGAACTCGCCGAGCTTGCGCCGACCGAAATCCTGGCACACACCCAGGTAGCCCGCGGCCGCCTTCTCCGCGGGCATCTGCACCGATTCCCACGCGGCGCGGATCGTTTCGGCGGGGAAGAACCCGAAGGCCGAGGTCACCACATCCGCATCCACCTCGCCCAGCACGCCGCCGCGACCGCGGGTGTAGGGACCGAGGAAGCCCGGGACGCCGGTGGTGGCGCCGAACGCCTTGGCCTCCCGGGAGAACATGAAACCGGCGCCGATCTTCTGAATCGGCAGTTTGACTGCGGCGGCTAGCGACACGTCCGGGCCTTTCCCTCGTCGAGTACTCGCCCGAACCCTATCTCACTATTTTCAAGTAATGCCAGAGCATGAGATGACCGCCGAGCGAGACCGGCTCAAAGCCGAACTCGCCGCCGCGCGAGCAGTCACCAGGATCAAACCCACACCGCAGCAATACAGTTGACCGTCCCAGTGTGCCTGCGGCTGGAGGAGATCGTGTCTCCTTGTCCGACCTGGCTTGCGGGTGGAGTCACACACCGTCCAGCCGGTCCATCTTGCGGCCCAGCACGAGCGTGCGGGCCGCTTCCTCGGTGATTTCGGACGCGAAGAAGGCACGTGCCGCCTCGAAATCGGGGACGGCGCCATCGCAGCCCCAATGGCCCTGCGGTACGGGGTGGACGTGCACCCACGGCCCATACGCAGGCAAATCGCAGTCGCCGGTGAGGGATCGGACGGCCGCCGTGACCTTCTCGATCACGAGGCGGGCCACCCTCGGGGTGGGCAGCTTCTCCTGCGGCACGATCACGTCGATCTGCCAGAAGGCGGTCGGATCTCCGATCGTGATCGGCGCGTACCAGTTCTCGCGGTTCAGTTCGATGTACTGCACCCATGAGGTTTGTTGGTGGCGTTCGGAGTTCACGTGGTTCTCGGCATCGGCGATTGCGGCGATGAGCTTGTCGCCCAACTCCTTCTTCTGCTCGGCGCCGAGGTAGCCCTCGAGGATGTGTACGCGTACAAACACCATGATTTGCTCCTTACCTGACGGATGAGATGTGTAGCAGTGGTGATCCACTCGGCAAGGCTCACGGAGTGAAGACCGCGCGGTGGGCAACGATAAACTTCTCGATGGTTGTCGGAATTGTCTTGCCCACGCTGCGGACGACATCGTTGGTACCCGAAAATATTCCGTTCCGGTAGTCGATCGCGACACTGCTCAGATGCTGGACGAGGTGCGCAGAATATCCTGCCCCAGTGAGGAACTGGGCGAATCGGTCGATATCGATGGGCTCGTAGGCGATGGTTCTGCCCAGGACTTTGGAGAACGATTCGGCGATTTCGTCATGGTTCATTTCGACCGGACCGTGCAGCGGGTAGGTCTTACCAGCGTGGGGCTCAGGGTCCGCCATGACGGCGGCGATGACGTGAGCCTGGTCTTCGGCAACGATGGGCGCGTGCCGGCCGTCGCCGAACGGGTAGCGGAATACGCCTTCCTGCGCGATGGAACGGCTGGAGAAGAGGAAATTGTCGGCGAAGAACGTTGGGCGTAAATGGGTTACGGCGAACGGTGCTCGATCCAACAACCGTTCGCCGATCCAGTGCTGTTGGGCGGCATTGCTCGCGGCTCCTCGGCGCGCCGAGATTTGCGACATGTTCACCACTGCCCGGACCCCGGTGTCCGCGCCGGCCTGCGCGAAGACCGCGGTGGCCTCCAACAGGCCCGGGGCGATCGGGTACACGAAATATGCCGAGCACACGCCTTCCAACGCCCGGCTGAGGTCGTCGAGCCGGAACATGTCGCCCACGACGACCTCTGCTCCCGCGTCCGCGAGTGCCCGTGCGCGGTCATCGTCGACTCGCACGAACGCCCGCACCGCGTGCCCGCGCTCGAGCAGCAGTTGCGTGGCCCGTCGTCCGGTCGACCCAGCCGCGCCGGTTACCAGAAACGTCGGCCGATCTGTCGTGGATTCCATGTGTCACGCCTTTGGTTGATCATTTCGGAGCTTGGTCTGGTCATGGTCGGGTTGGCTTCTCGATCTCATCGACGAACGCGATGGCGTAATCTTCGCCGCCGATGTTGGAGTTTCCGTCGGCGTCGACGAGCAGCACGCCGTCTCCCACTCGGAAGGTGCCGCGACCACCTCCTACATAGGTAGAGGCGAACTGAGCCCGCAACTCATCGCCGTGAGCGCACGGAATTTCGGCTGTCCCGCAATCCGGCAACTCTGCGTCGAGACCGAACCGCGGAAGCAGCGGCGCTGGTAACGCCATGTGTGTAGCGCTCTTGTCAGTGCGATGAACAATTGCGGACCCCGCAAAGGTCGGCGGCGATGCTGAACAGTCGGAGACGTTCTGATCGTTGATCCTGTTGGTCGTCTTGATGATCGAGTGCGTGACGGTAGATCCGTCGCATCATGCGGTCGGTGGCGTCGGCCGAGCCGAGCATGAGATAGCAAAACAGCCGCAACTGCCTGTCAAGTGCCGCACTGCCTGCGGCCGTCCTTTCCCGTTCGGACATCGCGTTGCTGTGTCAGAGTCCGAACAGCGGAAACAACCCTGCGCCGTGGTACGCGACGATCCGGCCGACGCCCTCGCTCGTCAGCGTCAGGACGTGCAGCGCGTGAGGGTGATATTCACCGTCTCGGCCGCGCGCGTAGACCGCGAAGGCAGGCTGTCCGTTGGCGGAGGTGGCGACCAGCCGGGTCGGTCCGATCATTCGCATCTGTTTGGCGAGGAAGGCGAGTACGGTGTCGCGGCCTGCGAACCAGGTCGCGATCGGCGGCATTTCCCATCTGGCGTCCTCGGTCAATACCGCGATGAGTTGGTCGACATCCGCGGTTTCGAAGGCGCTGACGTAGCGGTCGAGCAGGGCCCGCTGCTGTGGCTCGGCGGGTTCGGTCAGGTCTTCTGGGCTGATCGGGGCCAGGGTTCGGGCGCGTTGGATTGCGCTGTTGACGGCTGCCGTCGTCATGTCCAGAAGTTGCGCGACCTCGGCGGTCCGCCATTGCAGCACGTCGCGGAGAATCAGCACCGCTCGCTGTCGGGGTGGCAGTTGTTGGAGCGCTCCCACCAGTGCGAGCCGCATTGTCTGTCGTTCCACCACGACCGTCGCCGGGTCGGCCGGTGCGGTGGTGAACAGGAAGTCGGGTATCGGTTGCAGCCAAGGTATTTCCGGGGATCCCTCGACCCGGCTGGTGTCCAGGTTTGTCTCGGCGCCATGGAGATCAGCGGGCAGCGGCCTGCGTCTGCTTTTCTCCAGTGCTTTGAAGCACGCCCTGGTCGCGATGCGGTACAGCCAGGTCCGCAACGACGACCGGCCCTCGAACCGGTCGTATGCACGCCAGGCGTCGAGATAGACGTCTTGAACCACTTCCTCGGCGTCATCGACCGAGCCGAGCATGCGGTAGCAGTAGGCGAGCAGCTCGCGTCGGAACGGTTCGCTCAACCGTCCGAAGTCCTCGTTACCGGTCTTGGTCTCGGTCACAGTGTGCATGATCCGCCGATCTTGTTGTGGGTGTCGTGTCGGGTCGCCGGAAGCCGACAATCGAGGCCAATGTGGCGTGTGGTCGTTATGGGGCGGGCATCGGGTCGACAGTGCTGGGCCGGCCTGCGGGCTCGGTCGGGCCGTATTCGTCATGTCGCTTCAGCCACGAGAATCGCGGCACCCGGGGGTAGCCTTCGGGTAAGTCCTCCCAGTCCTCTTGACGTCCTAGTGCGGTGAAGTCGAGGGAACTCAACGTTGCGCCCATCGGCTCGTGCTCACGGTCGTTGATGAAATAGGTGCGGTAGACAGTGTCGCCGTCGCGGATGAAGGCGTTCGTGCCGTACCAGTCGGCCACCCCGAAGTCGGCGTCGAAACCGTCGGTGATCGTGTACCAGGGCATGGACCAGCCCGTGCGCGCTTTCACCCGCTCGATGTCGGGTTGCGATGCACGGGAGGCGAAGGCGAGTGTGGTGTCGCGGGCGTGGAGATGCGCTTGATGGGCGATCTGGTCGGCCATCAGGGAGCAGCCGACGCACGCGTGGTCGGGCCAGCCGTCCACCCCTGGCTCGAAGAAGGCTCGGTAGAGCAGCAGCTGGCGGCGGCCCTCGAACAGGTCGGGCAAGCGCACGGTTCCACTGGGCCCGTCGAAGACATATTCCTGGTCGATCTTCAACCACGGCATCCGCCTGCGGTCCGCGGCCAGGGCGTCGCGAGCGCGAGTCAGCTCTTTCTCCTTCGCCAGCAGCCGCAAACGCGCGGCCTCCCATTCCGCCTGCGTGACGACCGGGGCTCGGTGGGTGTTGTTCATCGGATGGTGATGTCGGCCATGTCGATGGCGACGAAGACGATCTGGTCGTCGCCCATCGGGGCGTAGGCCCGGCGGGTGGCCGGGATGATGATGCCGTCGATATCGCGGTAGTCGGCGGCATAAAGATGTGATTCGGTGGTCGGGTCGACGATGTCGATGGTGAAGTCGTGGCGGCGCAGCAGCCCGTCCGGGCCGAAGCAGAACACCTGCTTGCGGGTGTGGCTCTTGACGTGATCGGGGAAGGCCACACTCAAACGCCGCCACGCTTCACCATCGACCTCGACGGGCGCGATCTCTTCGCAAACGAACCCAGGCCAGGTCAACAGAAACGGCCCATTCAGGTACGTCCATAGTGCTTCTCCGGTGAAGTATGCGAGATGCAGGTCGTCCCACGGGCTTTGGAACTCGTGGCCGTCGAACGAGCGTTCCGGGTCCTCGCGCGTGTCGACGACTGTGCCGTCGGGTCGTTGCAGGACGACGCGGTCGGGTTGGAACACCGAGCGTCGGTCCTGAGTGAGGTAGTCCATGGTCAGCTGTTGCCGTGTGGTGTCCACCTCGAAGCGGACGTTGCTCATCGCGTCGGCCTTTTCCTTCATCTGCCAGAAGGCCCCGCTGATAGCGGCGTCGACTCGGATCGTCTTGATCCGGTTCCACCGGTCCAGACCGCCGTGCGCGGCGACCGCGGTCGCAAGTAGATCGTTCATTGTTTTGCTCCTTGAATTGACGGTGCCCCGGCCACCGGCACGATGGTCGGGGCACCGTGGTCAGTCGACGATGAGTCCGCCGGTCAAGTTGGCGACAGTGCCGGTCATCGCCGATGCCTGGTCGGAGGCGAGCAACACTGCCGCTTGCGCGAGTTCATCCAGTGCGGTCAACCGCTTGCGGTGGGTCATCGCACCCTCCATCTCGAGCAATTGATCCTTCGCCATACCGATCGCATCCGCGTGTAGCCCGAACACGGTGTGGATGGTCGGTGTCTCCGCCATGCCGGTGGTGCGCAGGCAGATCGTGCGGACGCCGTGCTGTGCCCATTCGGCCGACAGCGCCCGGTTGAGACCTTCCATGGCCGCCCAGCCCACGCTCATGCCGCCCACCAGAGGCATCGGCAGGCGGGCCGGTTCGGGTGTGTTCATCATGATCACCCCCGACCGCTGGGCGATCATGTGTCGTGCAGCAGATTTCGCGGTGACGAAATGAGCCTGGGTGTAGGTCGTGATCGGGCGCATGAAATTCTCGACCGGCAATTCGGTGAACGGGATTCCCTGCAATCCTCGCGGTGAGATTCCGATCGCGTTGAACGACACGTCGATGCTGCCCGCGTCGGCGACGACCGCAGCTAGATGGTCGGTCACCGCTTTCTCGTCGCCGGCATCGACCACGGCGCTTTCGGCCGCACCGCCCGCCGCCGTGATCTCCTTCGCGACAGTCTCCACTGTGTCCAGATTGCGGCCGGTCAGAAATACCTTGGCGCCTTCGTGCGCGAATGCGCGGGCCACCGCACTACCAATCGCACCTGCTGCGCCGTAGACAACGACGTTCTTGCTTTCAAGCAACATGACCTTCTCTTTCTGTTGTTCACGCCAGCGCGTGAAGACCGTGGCCATTGAGCTGATATACGCGGTGTTCGTCCGGGGTGTCCGTGTCCTGACAGAGACGCGCGATCTCGGATCCGACCAGATCAGGGGTGAGCAGCGGTTCGAAAGCCGCCGCGAAGGTGGCGGTGTCGACTCCCTGACGGTCTGCGTACGCGGCTACCCCGGCAGCACCGAGCGCGGTGGCGGGGGTCAGTTGTGGCAGCACGGTGGCAAAGCCGATGCCGAGTCCGGCGCGACGGGATTCCTCGGCGGCGTACCCGGCGAGAAATCGGATCATCGCCTTCGCGCCGGAGTATCCGCCGCTGAGCGGTGAGCCGCCCACGGCGGCACCGCTGGAGATCGCCACCACCAGGCTTCCCGGTGGCAGGGGGTGCCGCAGAGCAGCGCCGATCCAGTGGAAAACGTGCTGCGTGTCGACCTGCCAGTTGCGGCTGAACGATTCCCACGTTTGTTCGTGCACCGGGCCGATACCGGGACTCGCGCCCGCGTTGAGCACCAGCAGCGTCGGCTGGTATTCCTCGATCAGCGACGCGGTGGTCCCCGCAACGGTCGCGTCAGCGACTATCGGGACAAATTCCGAACCCAGCTCCCGCTGCACATCCGCCAGGTCGTCGGCGGTACGTGCCACACCGACGACCCTGCGCCCCTGCCCGATCAGCGCAGCGGCGATCCCAGCTCCGAAGCCCCGGCTGGCACCGGTGACCACTGCGGTGGTGCCTGGTCGGTCCGCCGGGCTCATTTCGGCTCTCCCGCGAGAAGCCGCTCACGCCTCTGGTAATGGCTGCGTGCTTGGTACTGAATCACGACCGTTGCGGTCATGCCGATCACCTCCTACACATACAGAGGCGAGCCCACCGCGAAAGTCATCGGTCCCGATTCGGGTACGCCTCGAGCCCGGCTGTGGCGCGTCTCAATGTCCGAGACACCGCACGGAGCCCTCGGCTGGACGCGAATCGGTGATGCCCTGGCATGCCGGGCGCCCGACCCGCGCTGACGCGCACCGCCTGCACCGGCTCGTTCACCGCGGCCGGACCTACCTCGGCCTTGCCGCGTCGGCACCGCTGATCGGCGTGCCCGCCGGGCTGATCTTCCTGGTTCCGGCGCGGCAGCTGCTCGTCATAGGCCCGAACTCCCACCGCCACACCTGAACTCGGACACGGCATCGGCAGCGCCACCCGTGCACACACCGCTTCGGCAGCAGCCCTGCGTAATTCCCGTTCGCTATCACCGCGTCCATGCCGATCCGCCCGCGGCGCAACGTTGCTCACACTCCGGGGCGACTCGGCGCTCGAGTGTTCGAACGGTATGTCCGGTATCGGCTAGTGTCGACGCGGTGCTAGGACATTCACACGCGACCAGCGGCGCGCTCGCCTGGGCGGGAGCCGCTGCGGCGCTACCCCTTTCGATACTTACCTTCCCGGTCGTCACCGCGGGTCACATCAGCACCGTCGACCTCGTGATGGGCACCTTCCTGACCGCGGGCGCGGCGCTGCTGCCCGACGCCGACCACCCCAACGGCACGATCGCCCATGTGCTGGGCCCGGTCTCGCACGCCGCGTGCAAGGTGATCTCACAGGTATCGGGCGGGCACCGGCACGCCACCCACTCGTTCGCGTTCGTCGCGCTCGTCACGATCGGCACCTGGGCCGGTGAGCACTGGCTGCACCGCTGGTTCACCCTCGGCCTGGTCTTCTTCCTGCTCGCGCTCGCCGTGCGCGCGCTCAATCTGTGCCCGCCCGGACACGGAATATCCGCCTACGGCACCGTCGTCATCCTCGCCGCCGCGGGGACCTTCGCGATGGACCAGTGGATCTCCGACAAGCCCACCTGGCTACCGTTCTCGGTGGGCCTGGGCGCCCTGGCCCACCTGGCCGGGGACTGTCTCACCGACCGCGGGTGCCGCCTGTTCTGGCCGTTCCAGCTGCGCACCTGCGTGCCGGTCATCGAACGCACCGGCAACAGGGTCGAAACCTGGGTGCTGTCACCGCTTTTCGTGCTCGGCACCCTCGCCCTGCTCTGGTACACCCTCGTCCACCACCCGTGACGGGCGCTGCGGCACACCGCCGCCCACCATCCCCAACAGCGTTAGCGCATCATGGTCCGGGGTGCCCAGGGCGGCCTGGAACGCGACGAAGCGCTGGCCGTCCGGGGCGGTGAGGATTTCCGAGGTGAGCGTGAAGCGGCCGACCGCAGGATGGTGCAGCTTGCGCATCGCACCGCGTTTGGTCTTCACATCGTAGTGGGCCCACAGGTCCGCGAATTCCGGGCTCTCCCGGCACAATTGCGACACCACCGCGGCCAGGGCGGGGGAATCGGGTTCGCGGCCCTGCACAGTCCGCAGGTGCGCCACGCAGTCCCGGGTGACCCCCTCCCAATCCACCCACGTCGAGCGCGCCGCCGGGTGGGTGAACACGTAACGCACCAGATTCCGTTCCGGCGCAGGATAATCCGCCATGCCGTCGAACAGGCGCAACGCCTCCGTATTCGCGGCCAGCACGTTGCTGGGCTGGTCCAGGATCAACGCGGGCGTGGGCCGCACCGATTCCAGTAGAAGCAGCAGCCCCGGCCGCGGCTCCTGCCGCACACTCGCCGGGGCCGGGCGGCGAGACATCACCGCGCGCGCCAGGTCGTACAGGTGCGCGCGCTCGTCCTCGTCGAGCCGCAGCGCCGACGCCAGCGCATCCAGCACCGCCAGGCTGGGATTGGTGTCTCGCCCCTGTTCGAGCCGGATGTAGTAGTCCACACTCAGGCCCGCCAGCGTAGCCACCTCCTCGCGGCGCAGCCCCGGAGTCTGCCGCCGCCCGGCGCCTCGTGGCAACCCGAGGTGCTCGGGGTTCAACCGCGCCCGGCGTGCACGCAGAAAATCCCCCAGAACGCGACGATCACTCACGACAGCACCTCATCACTCGACTCCTCCGCTGTGCGACACGTGGCAACACTCCCGCCAGTCTCCTTGTTCCCCACGCCGACGGGGTGGCCCTGCCGGGACCAGGCCCGGCACGGTCTCCCCGCGACCCGCATCGGCGGCCACAGTGGTTCCCATGACCGATATCTCGCACACCCTCATCATCGGCGGCAGCTCCGGGATGGGCCTGGCCCTGGCCCGTGACCTCCTGCGCGACGGCCACGAGGTCACCATCGCCGGCCGGTCCCGCGACCGGCTCGACGCCGCCGCCGCCGATCTCGCCTCCGACCGCCTCCACACCGTCCGGGCCGACATCACCGACGAGGAATCGGTGCGAACCCTGTTCGGCGACACGCTGTCCGGGCCGATCGAGCACATCGTCGTCACCGCCGCGGACATGGCCGCCGGCTACGGACCGCTCGCGGAACTCCCCCTCGCCGACGCCCGGTCGATCATCGACGCCAAGGTGCTCGGACCGTGGCTGGTGGCCAAGTACGCGGCGCCGCTGCTGACCGGATCGCTCACCGTGACCTCCGGCATCGCCGCCTACCGTCCGGCCGCCGTCGGCAGCACCGTCGTCGCCACCGCCAACGCCGCCCTCGAGGGGCTGGTGCGAGCGCTGGCACTGGAACTGGCGCCGGTCCGGGTCAACGCGGTATCCCCTGGCTGGGTCGACACCCCGATCTGGAACGCCTTCGCCGGCGACAGCAAGGACGAGCGGCTGGCCGCCATGGCCGCGCGCCTGCCGGTCGAGCGGATCGGCCGCCCCGAGGACATCGCCGCCGCCTTCCGGGCCGTCATCGACAACGGCTTCATGACCGGCACGGTCCTGCACGTCGAGGGCGGACATCGGCTCGTCTAGCCCGATCGCCGGTTGTGGCCGGGGAGGGGTAGCGAGCGTGAATCGCATCCACCGATCGGCCGAAAGCGCATTCTCCGGGCCATACCGGCGGCGTCGTCCCGATTCATCGCCGAATCATAGGGACGAGCAATTCCGATCTCTCTCGGATGCGATCATCCTGCTGTTCAGAAGAATGATCGAGCGGATTCGAAATGCCGAACTGTTCGACGATCGCATTCACTATTCCAGGGGATGAGCGCGACGATCGGATCCGGGATTCACCACCGGTTCGGCAACGCCGCGGTGATCTTCGGACCCGCCCCGCCGCCGACTATCGGGCGGTACTCGTCGAGGACCGGATCCGAGTTCGATACTCTACCTGCAGGAACGCCTCGGGCCGCCGCGCAGATGGAGTGTTGATGAGCGATCGCGAAGAACTCAGCTGGGAATTGTTCGGCTCGGCGAGCCGGGACCTGGCCGAGCAGGTGGCCGACGACGACTTCGAGCCCGACCTGATTCTCTCGATCGCCCGTGGCGGGCTGTTCGTCGCCGGAGCCCTCGGCTACGCGCTGGATGTGAAGAATCTGCACGTGATGAACGTGGAGTTCTACACCGGCGTGGATCAGCGCCTGGATCTGCCGGTCATGCTGCCGCCGGTGCCGTCCGCGGTGGATCTGGCCGGAGCCCGGGTGCTGGTGGCCGACGACGTCGCCGATACCGGGGCCACCCTCAAACTCGTGCGGGACTTCTGCGCCGACAAGGTCGCCGAGGTCCGCTGCGCGGTGATCTATCAGAAGCCGCGCTCCGAGGTGGACTGCGAATACGTCTGGCGGCACACCGACCGGTGGATCAACTTCCCGTGGTCCGTGCTCCCGCCGGTCGTCACGCGCGAGCCGCGCGTGGTCGACGCTTAGCCGCACCTCATCGCGGCCGGTGCCGCGCCGTCGTCATGCTGCCATGAGCGGCGACGGCGCGGCATCCGCCGCGGATGGACTGTGGCTCAGACCAGTTCGGCGGAAACGATGGTGATCGGTTCCACCGGCACGTCCTGATGCCCGGACTTGGAACCCGTGCGCACACCCTCGATCTTGTCCACCACATCGGTACCGGCGGTGACCTTGCCGAATACCGCGTACCCGAAGCCGTCCTGGCCGGGGTAGTTCAGGAATCCGTTGTTGGAGGTGTTGATGAAGAACTGCGCGCTGGCCGAATGCGGATCCGAGGTGCGGGCCATCGCGACGGTGTACTTATCGTTCTTGAGGCCGTTGCCGGCCTCGTTCTCCACCTTGTTCGGGGTGGGCTTCTGCTGCATGTCGGCGGTCAGCCCGCCGCCCTGCACCATGAACCCGGGAATCACCCGATGGAAGATGGTGCCGGAAAAATGGCCCGCCTTGACGTAGTCCACAAAGTTCGCGACCGTCTTGGGCGCCTTGGTCTCGTCGAGTTCCAGGGTGATATCCCCTGCTGAGGTATTCAACAGCACTGTGGTCATCGGGCTATCGTATGGCAGCGGCCACACCGCGCTGCGTTCACACCTGATACAGCTCGATCGGCAGCCCGTCGGGGTCGGCGAAAAACGCGAAACGTTTCCCCGTGTACTCGTCCACCCGGATCTCCTCGGTCGCCACTCCCCGCCCGCGCAACTCGCGAATCGCGTCCTGGATATCCGGCACCGCGAACGCCAGATGCCGCAGCCCGCACGCCTCCGGCCGCGACGGCCGTGCCGGCGGATCCGGAAACGAGAACAGCTCGAGCTGAGCACCGTCCGGCAGCGCCAAATCCAGCTTGTACGACTCGCGCTCGGCCCGATAGTTCTCCGCCACCACGCGCAGTCCCAGCACCTGCGTATAGAAGGCCTTCGACGCCGCGTAGTCCGAGGCGATGATCGCCACGTGGTGGATTCGCTGCAGTTCCATGCCCCGACGCTATACTGTCGCGCTCAAATTCGTAGATGCGCATATTTCCATGAAGGTATTTTTCACACCGAGACTCTCCGCCGTCCGTTCGCGCTGACGTGTCATCCCCACGACGTACGATTTGCCCTATGGCCAGCAGACCCGCCACGGAGCAGTACCTTCGCGATCTCGCGCGCCTGCGCCGCGTCCGCGATCGGATCGACCGGGAGTATGCGCAGCCGCTGGATGTCGAGGCCCTGGCCCGCGACGCGCACATGTCCGCGGGGCATCTGTCCCGCCAATTCCGTGCCGCATACGGGGAATCGCCCTACGCCTACCTCATGACCAGGCGCATCGAGCGCGCGATGGCGCTGCTGCGCCGGGGCGATCTCAGCGTTACCGAAGTCTGCTTCACGGTCGGCTGCTCCTCACTGGGCACCTTCAGTACGCGCTTCACCGAACTGGTCGGCGTGCCGCCCAGCGTCTACCGGCGCGAACATGCCGACGCGACCGAGGGAATGCCGTCCTGCGTCGCCCGGGAGGTCACCAGACCGGTCAGGAATCGAGAAGCGCCGGTAACCGAGCCGCAACTAGCGTGAACCTCATGGACATCAACATTTTCTCGAGCTTCCTGCCGCACACCGATCGAGACGCCGCGATCGCCTTCTACCGCGACGCGCTCGGCTTCGAACTCCGAAAGGATGTCGGCTACAACGGAATGCACTGGCTGACAGTCGGCCCGCCCGACCAGCCGGATACCGCCATCGTGCTGTACCCACCCGAGGCCACCCAGGGCCTGACCGACGATGAGCGCCGCACCGTCTCGGAGATGATGGCCAAGGGCACCTACGCCAGCATCGTGCTGGCATCCAAGGACGTCGACGGCGCCTTCGAGAAGCTGCAGGCCACCGACGCCGAGGTCGTCCAGGAGCCCACCGATCAGCCGTACGGCGTGCGCGACTGCGCATTCCGCGACCCCTCCGGCAACATGGTCCGGATCCAGCAGGTGAACTGAAGTCATGGCACAGAGCACCGACAAGACCCGCAGCGGCGGGCCGAGCCCACTGTCCCGGTGGATGCAGCTGAAGATGAACGCTCGCGCGATCCGACGCTTCCGCCGCACGGGCCGCCAGTTCATGGGCATGGATCTGCTGATCCTGCACACCGTGGGCAAGAGCAGCGGCATGCCGCGGCAGTCGCCGCTGGCCTGGTTCGCCGATGGCGACGACTCCTGGCTGATCGTCGCCTCGGGCGGCGGCAAGCGCAACCCGGACTGGTACGCCAACATGGTGGCCCATCCCGAAGGCACCTCCGTCGAACTGCACGGCGGCGATCCCGTGCCGGTCACCCCGCACACGCTCGACGGGGAGGCGCGCGCCGAGGCCTGGAAGCGCATCACCGCCGACCAGCCGCGGTACGGGAAGTACCAGAAGAAGTCCGAGCGGCAGTACCCGGTGGTCCGGCTCACCCGCCGCTGATCGCGGGCGCCCGCGATCACCCCGATCGCGGGCCGCCGCGCCCAATTTCGCAGGAACCCCCACAGACCGCGCCCGCGGTCCGCACCACTATGGAGAGACGATGACCAAGGCCACGCGCAAGGACACGCGGGCGGCTGCACCGCTGGGTGCGGACAGCCACGAGCTGATCCGCGTGCAGGGCGCGCGCGAGAACAACCTGAAGGACATCGACATCGAGCTGCCCAAGCGCCGCCTGACGGTGTTCACCGGTGTCTCCGGTTCGGGCAAGAGCTCGCTGGTCTTCGACACGATCGCCGCCGAATCCCAGCGCCTCATCAACGAGACCTACAGCGCCTTCGTCCAGGGCTTCATGCCAACGCTCGCCCGTCCCGACGTCGATGTGCTCGAGGGGCTCACCACCGCGATCATCGTCGATCAGCAGCGCATGGGCGGCGATCCACGCTCGACGGTCGGCACCGCGACCGACGCCAACGCGATGCTGCGGATCCTGTTCAGCCGCCTCGGCAAGCCGTACATCGGCTCGCCGAAGGCGTTCTCCTTCAACGTCGCCTCGATCAGCGGAGCGGGCGCGGTGACGATCGAGAAGGGCGGCAAGGCCGTCCGGGAGCGCCGCAACTTCTCCATCATCGGCGGCATGTGCCCGCGCTGCGAGGGCCGCGGCTCGGTCAACGACATCGACCTGTCCCAGCTGTACGACGACACCAAATCCCTGCGCGAGGGCCCCTTCACCATCCCCGGCTACAGCATGGACGGCTGGTTCGGCCGAATCTTCATGGGCAGCGGCTTCTTCGATCCGGACAAGCCCATCAAGAAGTACACCAAGCGTGAGCTGAACGATCTGCTCTACAAGGAGCCGACCAAGATCAAGGTCGAGGGCATCAACCTGACCTACGAGGGCCTGATCCCGAAGATCCAGAAGTCGATGCTGTCCAAGGATGTCGACTCCATGCAGCCGCACATCCGCGCCTTCGTCGAGCGCGCGGTCACCTTCCAGACCTGTCCCGAGTGCGAGGGCACCCGACTGAGCGAGCTGGCCCGCTCCAGCAAGATCAAGGGCATCAGCATCGCCGACGCCTGTGCGATGCAGATCAGCGATCTGGCCGAATGGGTCCGCGGCCTGACCGAGCCCTCGGTGGCGCCGCTGCTCGGCTCGCTGCGGCACGCGCTGGACGGATTCGTGGAGATCGGCCTGGGATACCTGTCGCTGAACCGGCAATCGGGCACGCTGTCCGGCGGTGAGGCGCAGCGCGTCAAGATGATTCGCCATCTCGGATCCGCGCTCACCGATGTCACCTACGTCTTCGACGAGCCGACCGCCGGCCTGCATCCGCACGACATCCAGCGCATGAACGAACTGCTGCTCCGGTTGCGCGACAAGGGAAATACCGTGCTCGTGGTCGAGCACAAGCCGGAGACGATCGCGATCGCCGATCACGTGGTCGATCTGGGGCCGGGCGCGGGATCCGGCGGCGGCACAGTCTGTTTCGAGGGCACCCTGGACGGGCTGCGGACCAGCGGCACCATCACCGGACGTCACTTCGACGACCGCGCCACACTGAAGAAGTCCGAGCGCAAACCCACCGGCGCCCTGCAGATCCGCGGCGCGACCGCCAACAACCTGCGCAATGTGGACGTCGACATCCCCCTCGGGGTGCTGGTCGCCGTCACCGGCGTCGCGGGCTCGGGCAAGAGTTCACTGGTGCACGGCTCGATCTCGGCCGACGAGGGCGTGGTGTCCGTCGACCAGGGCGCGATCAAGGGCTCACGGCGCAGCAACCCCGCCACCTACACCGGCCTGCTCGAGCCGATCCGCAAGGCGTTCGCCAAGGCAAACGGCGTCAAACCGGCCCTGTTCAGCGCGAATTCCGAGGGTGCCTGCCCCGGCTGCAACGGCGCCGGTGTCATCTACACCGACCTGGCCATGATGGCGGGCGTCGCCACCACCTGCGAGGAGTGCGACGGCAAGCGGTTTCAGGCCTCGGTGCTGGAGTATCACCTCGGCGGCCGCGATATCAGCGAGGTGCTCGCGATGCCGGTGGCCGAGGCACTGGAGTTCTTCGGATCCGGCGAGGCGAAAATTCCTGCCGCGCACAAGATCCTGGGACATCTGGCCGATGTCGGCCTCGGCTATCTGAGCCTGGGCCAGCCCCTGACCACGCTGTCCGGCGGCGAGCGGCAGCGGCTCAAGCTGGCCACCCACATGTCCGACAAGGGTGGCATCTACGTGCTGGACGAGCCGACCACCGGACTGCACCTCGCGGATGTCGAGCAGTTGCTCGGGCTGCTGGACCGGCTCGTCGACGCGGGCAAGTCGGTGATCGTCATCGAGCATCATCAGGCGGTCATGGCGCACGCCGACTGGATCATCGACCTGGGTCCCGGCGCGGGCCACGACGGCGGCACCATCGTCTTCGAGGGCACCCCAGCCGATCTCGTCGCCGCCCGCTCCACCCTTACCGGAGAGCACCTGGCGGCCTACGTCGGCGCCTGAGCCGACGTAGTCCGGGGCCGGGCACGGGGAACACGCGGTGTGGCGTGCGCCACGCGCCCGATGCCGACTTGCCCGCTAAGGTTGCAGCGTGTCGCTGCTGCATGCCGCTCTCGATCGGGTCCCGGACCGATACCTCGCCCCCCTTCATCGCTATCAGGAACTGATGAAGTTCGCGGTGGTCGGCGCCATCACCTGGTTCATCGACACCGGCGTCGTCTATTCGCTGAAATTGACGGTGCTACAGGACAAACCGCTCACCGCGCGCCTCCTCGGTGTACTCATCGCCACGATCGCCTCCTACGTCCTCAATCGCGAGTGGTCGTTCAGCACCCGCGGCGGGCGGCAGCGCGCTCACGAGGCGGCGCTGTTCTTCGGGGTCAGCGCGCTGGCCGTGGCCGTCACGCTGATCCCGCAGGCGGTCGCGCTGTACGTCTTCGGTATCCATGTCCCGAACGTCAGCCCGACGACGCAGGCCCTGTCGAACTTCCTCACCGGTCAGATCCTGGGCGTCCTGCTGGCGATGGCATTCCGATACTGGGCCCTGCGGCGCTTCGTGTTCCCCGAGGATCTGAGCCAGGTCGAGCTGGAGAAGCTCTAGACCCCGATTCCGGCAAAGCTCGCCCCGCTTGAAACTCTCCCGACACTAGGTCAAGATGCCTTGCGAAGGGGGTGCGGGTTTGCAGGTGTGACGTGGAGGTGAGCGGGATACTCGAGCACAACCAGTCCGCGGGCGAGTCGGCATCGGCTCGGTGGCAGGGCAAAACGTATGTGGCACTCGGTAGTTCGTTCGCATCGGGGCCCGGTATCGCGCCCCGGGTGCGGTCGGCGCCGCGCCTGGCGGGCCGCTCGCACAACAACTATCCCCACCTGGTCGCGGCGCGGCTGGGACTGCGCCTGACCGATGTCACCAGCAGCGGGGCGACATGCGATCACATCCTGCGCCAGGCCCAGTACGGCCAGCCACCGCAGGTGCACGCGGTCGGCGCGGGCACGGATCTGGTGACGCTCACCGTCGGCGGCAACGATGTCGGCCTCATCCAATACCGGCTCGCGCGCCGATTACCCCTGCCGGCGCGGTTGCTGCCGCCCATCGCCCGCCTCGGCGACGAGACCGGAGTCAACCACCGGCTGCACACGATCGAACAGCGACTGATCGAGGTGCTGGAGGCGATCGCCGATCGCGCGCCCAGGGCCAAGGTGCTGGTGGTGAACTACCCGTCGATCGTCGGGCCCGGCTCCCCCGCCGACACCCCCGTCGACCGCAACTTCCGGCATTTCTCCGAAGCCCTTGCCGCGCACACCGCCTCGGCCGCCGCCCGGGCGGGCGCGGACCTAATCGACGCGCGCACGCCCAGCCTCGACCATCCCGCCGGGAGCCCGTCGGCCTGGACGGTCGACGCCTACGTGCCGCTGCCGGGCCGCCCGCATCCGGCCTTCCCCTGTCACCCCACCGCGGCGGGAATGGCCGCGGTCGCCGAACTCGTCCTGGCCCGGCTCGCGACGACGCCGCCACCGGGCGAATCCGTGGTCGAGGCCTAGCACGCTACTCCCCCAGCCCCGCGGTGCGATAAACGGCGGGGTGAGTCACCATCGCCTGCGCGGCGGCCGTCGCTGCCGACAACGCCCAGCGCCGCAACGAATTCACCAGCGGCCCAGGCAATTTTGCGGATTCGACCAGATCCTCGCGGGTGGCCGCCAGGTGCCGGACCCCGGTCAGTAGCCGCAGCGCCGACGTCGGCGGCCGGCCCGCTTCCCGCGCCCGTAATGCCGTGTACTCCTCCAGCAACGGCCGCATCCGGCGGTGCGCCCGCCCGGCGGGCAGCCAGCTCGCCAGACGCGCCGCCAGCCGGACCCACACCGGAATCCGGTACGGCCGCAGGCCCGTCGCGACGATCAGGCGGGCGAACAGCACGGAATTGGCGTCCGCCTCGGTGACCGATACCAGCGTGGCGCGCGTGAGATCGTCGACCTCCGAACCCGACTCGATCACCTCGCACAGCCACAGCAGCGACAGTATCGACTGCGCGCACATGCCCATGCCGAGCAGAAGCAGGAGTTCGCGGCGGCTGAGTCCGCGCCGCTGGGCAGGATCCAGACGGCGCCACAACCAGCACCCGTACGGCCATATGCGCTGCCGCGCAAGACGATCCAGGCCCAGCACGGCCTGAGAGTACCGATCGAAATCGTAGTCGCCGCCGGACATCGTTGTCCCTCACGAGCTTTGGCCGAACTGTGGGCCGATACCGGCGGCCCCCGACGAACCGCCCGTTCGGCATCTATCGACGAGTGTGAGCGCCAACAGTCCGGCTGTCAACGCGCGAACGCCGGGTTGGTCGCTCGGCCTCCGGCCAGGACTCGGGTCAGGTCCAGAGCACCGCGACGCACACGTTCGCGATCGCCAGCCAGCCCGCGGCGTGCGGCATCCACGCAATCGTCTTGCCCCGCTTGGCATCCGCGCGCGCGACCTCGGCCAGCCCGGCGACCACGACCGCGATCGCGAGCTTGACGATGATCTTCGCCACGTCCAGGTGCTTGTCCAGCGAATGGATGCCGTCGGCCATGCCGACCAGCACCAGCCCGGTGACGATCTGCGCCCGCGCGCCCCACACCATGACCTCGGACACCTGCGACCGCGAGGCGGCGTATCCGCCGATGATCGCCGCCAGGCCCAGCAGGTGCGTGACGAGCACCAGGTTGAAGACGAATGTCATATCTGCAGAGCGTACTTCATCACGGGCATCGTCAACGACACACGGTAGTAGAAATGTCCGGCGACATCCGGACACACAGGAGATGCACACCCGATACGCAGATCGATCCCACGCTGAGCTCGTAGCATCCGGTCGCGAAGTCGGAAGTTTTCCGGACAACCGAGGCAGGCAGATGACACACGAGGACAGCGCCGAGCACGGTGGCCCGGCGCCGGACATCCCTCCCTCCGGGGGGCCCGCAGCGCCGGGTGCCGCGACCCCAATCCCCGCGGCTCCGCACCCGGACGCGGCAACGGCGCAGTTGCACGAGCCGACCGAGTCACCGACACCACCCAGCCCTTGGCCCGCTCCGCCGGAGCCCGTGGGTGCGGCCCCTATCCCCCCACCCCCGGCTGCGGCGAATACGGCGGCCGAGTCATCCGGATCGGCGCGGGGCATATCCCGTCGCGCGCGACTCGGGGCACGACGGCGCCACTCACTGCCGTTACGCATCGCCACCGCGGTGGTGGTGGCGCTGTTGATCGGCGGCATCGGGTTCGCGGCGGGCACCGCGTTCTCCGGCGGTGACGGCGGGCACCATGCCCACCACGACGTCAACGCGAACCACCCGTTCTGGCAGGACCACGAGGGCTGGATCCACCGCGGCGAACACCTCCGCCACCGCCTGCGCCTGGCCCCGGCCGCGCCGTCGGCCACCCCGGCCCCGGCCTCCGTTCCGGCGCACCCGAACTGAACCGGGCGCCGGGCCTACTCGCTCGCGGCGGCGATGTTCACCATCCAGCCGATGCCGAACTTGTCCTGGCACATCCCGAATTCGTCGCCCCACATCTGCTTCTCCAGCGGCAGGCTCACCGTCCCGCCCGCGGCGAGGCGGTCCCACCAGCCGCGCAACGCACCGGCGTCGTCGCCGCTGAGGCTGATGGTGATGCTGCTGCCCGGTCGGTACTCCATGCCCGGCGGGGTGTCCGCGGCCATCAGCGTGAACCCGTCCGAGGTCTCCAGCATGCCGTGCATGATCAGTTCCGCGCCCGGGGCCTGCTTGTCGCCGAAGTCGCCGAAGGTGGACAGGGTCAGGGTGCCGCCGAACACCTCCCGATAGAACTCCATCGCCGGGCGGGCCGTGTCCGCGAAGTTGATATAAGGGTTGAGACGTGAAGCCATGGGAATCCTCCTCGAGTCGGGTCGCAAGGGGACGTCGAGCAGTCGCCCCTGCAGGCTAATCCCCGACCGCTCCGCCCGGACCGATATCGGCTCGAATATGCGTTTCGCGGTATTGCACCCCGGGTAACCATCGCGAAGTGGCTCTCTTCGTCCGTGCGATGCTGAAGCTTGTGCGGGGGCGGGTTGGGCGGATGTCTGGTTGGACGGCTAGGAGAAGAGGGTGGCGGTTGTACTCGTGCTGCGCGCACGTGGACTGGGTGACCTACTCACCGCGGTCCCGGCACTTCGCGCGCTACGCCGAGCCAGGCCACACGACCACATCGTGCTGGCGGCTCCACACCGGCTCAAGCCGATCGTCGACCTGATCACCTCAGTCGACGACATGGTGCCGGCCGCGGATCCGGAGAGCATGCGCTGGGACGGCGAGCCGCCCGCACTCGCGGTCAACCTGCACGGATCCGGGGCCGAGGGCATCGTCGAGCTGGCCAAGACCCAACCCACCCGCATCCTCACCTATCGCAATCCGGCATTCCCGGACCTGGAAGGCCCCAAGTGGCAGTCCGATATGCACGAGGTCGAGCGCTGGTGCCATCTGCTCGAGTCGGCCGGGATCAGCGCCGACAGCCGCAACCTCGGCCTGGTGCCGCCGGTCGCGACCACCTACCACCGCGACTGTGTCGTGGTGCACATCGGCGCGGGCGCGGCAGCGCGGCGCTGGCCGCCCGAGCGGTTCGCCGCGGTGGTACGGCATCTGCTGGTGCAGGGCCGGGAGGTGGTACTGACCGCCGACGAATTCGAACGCGATACCGCGCTGTCCATCGCCGCGCGCGCCGGGCTGGCCCTGGGGCAGGTGCTGGCCGGGCAGCAGAATCTCATCGAACTCTCCGCTACCGTGGCCGAGGCAGCGCTGGTGGTGTGCGGCGACACCGGGGTCGCCCATCTGGCCACCGCCTTCGGCACCCGCACGGTGCTGCTGTTCGGGCCCACCTCGCCCAGCCGCACCGGGCCGCCGCCGCATCTGCTGGGCAGGCACGTGGTGCTGTGGGCGGGCCACACCGGCGATCACGACGGGGACTCCCCCGATCCCGGCCTGCTCGAGATCACGGTGCCCGAGGTCGTCGAGGCGATCGACCGGCAGCTACGCAAGCGGTCCTGGCCGGGCACCGGCATCAACGGCCGGCGCACCACGTATCGTCGCGTCGGTTGACCCCGCCGCCCCGAAACCGCGCGGCGCCCCGGAGACCGGCATGTGGTGCGGCATAGCACCATCGAAACACCCTTAGTACCAGAGTATTACGTGCGGACCCCACCCGAGGGGGACGTGCGGGCCGACCGCCCGGCCATAGCGTCGGCCCATGACCACAACCGCCGTCCCCACCACCACCGTGCGGCGCATGCATCGGCCGCTGCTCGTCACCGCCGGCGCGATGGCCGCACTCGTGCTGTGCTGCCTCTTCGCAGCGCTCGTCGACCATCGACAGCTCGAGCACGAATCCGTCTGGCTCAAACCGGCGAAGTTCGGGCTGGCCTTCGCCCTCTACACTCTCACGCTCGCATGGCTGTTGTCGTTCCCGCACAAGGGATCCCGCATCACCTGGTGGCTGGGCTGCGCGTTCGCCGCCACCGCGTTCGTCGATGTCGGCTTCATCGTGCTGCAGGCCGCACGCGGCACGTACAGCCACTTCAGCCACGAGGCCGACCCGGTGAACTCGATCGGCCAGATCGTCTTCACCTCCGGCGTTCCCGGGCTGTTCCTGGCGAATCTCGGTATCGCCCTGATCCTTTCGTGGCAGCGGATCACGGATCGCCCCACCGCCAGGGCGATTCACGCCGGGCTGGCGATCGCCGTCCTCGGAATGGCGCTGGGGTATCTGATGGGATTCACCGGCGGCCAGACCGAGTGCGACGCCGCGGGGCACGTGGTTCCGCTCGTGGCCGGACACACCGTGCTGCACCACCCCGCCGCCACCCGCGACGGCGTCGGCGACATGCCGGTCGTCCACTGGAGCACGATCGGCGGAGATCTGCGCATCCCGCACTTCGTCGGCCTGCACGGAATACAGGTGCTGATCGTGACCGCCCTCGCACTCGGCGCGGTGGCGCGCCGCCATCCGTGGCTTACCGAACGGGTGCGCGCCCGGCTGATCGGCACCCTGGCCCTCGGGTACGCGGGGCTGGTCGCGCTGCTGCTGTGGCAGGCGCTGAGGGCCCAGCCGCTGATTCATCCGGATGCGCGGACGCTGCTTGCCCTCGCGGGTCTGGTGACGGTCAGCGCGGTCAGCGCGGCGGCGGTCGTGCTCACCGCGCGGCGGTCGGCCGGAAGCCCCGCGATCGCATCCGATCCTGCTCTCGCGCACCTGCGGCCGGCCGCTACCCGCTCGGCATGAGGTGACGCTCGGGCATTGCGGCGATCGCCGCCCCTCGTGCCGCCGGTGCACCCGCATCGGCGGCACGATCCGTCACCGGAGGCGCTCGGCGTCCTTGGTCAGCCGGACGAGGGTGGTCGTGAGCTCGACCAGCTCGGCCTGGTCCGCCCCCTCGGCGACGGCCGTCGCCACATCCTCGGCGGCGCAGCGCGCGGCAAACCAGCGATCGGCCAGATCCGTGGCCTCCTGCGCGCTGAGCACCACCGAATCGTCCGGAATCCCGGTGCCCTCGAGCCCCTTGCGGTGCTCGTAGGCCCGCTGACGGCAGGACTGGCGGCAATACCGGCGGCGGCGCCCCACCTCGGAATCGGCAATCTCCCGTCCGCACCAGGAACAGGACGACAGCACACGTCGCGACATGACCCGACACCCTAACGGGCGCGGCGGGAGCGCCGCGCGGGGCACGCCAGAATTCCCCGCTCGAGGCGTGGAAAATCACTTCGCGGTCGCCTGCGTAGCGCCCACCCGGCTGGGTAATCCTGTTCCGAAGCCGACGCATTTCCGGTGATCAATGCCACCGGAGTAATATGACGGGGTTGACCGTCGCCGGGAACCGATTCGGGACATGGCGCGTTTACATGTCAGTAGGACGTTGCCGACAGGCTAGAGAGGACCGCACACCATGGCAGATCGCGTACTCCGAGGCAGCCGACTCGGAGCGGTGAGCTACGAGACCGACCGGGACCACGATTTGGCGCCGCGTCGGGTGGCGCGGTACCGGACCGACAACGGCGAGGAATTCGATGTTCCGTTCGCCGACGATGCCGAGATCCCGCCCACGTGGCTGTGCCGCAACGGTCAGGAGGGCATCCTGATCGAGGGCACCAGCCAGGAGCCCAAGAAGGTCAAGCCGCCGCGCACACACTGGGACATGCTGCTCGAGCGCCGCTCCAAGGAGGAGCTCGAGGAGCTGCTGACCGAGCGGCTGGAGCTGCTCAAGACCCGCCGCGGGCGGTAGCCGAACAGTCGAAAAGCCGCTTTCACCTCGGGGTGAATGCGGCTTTTTCGTGCGCCGCCCATACGACCGAGCCGTATTCACCGCCACAGGTGAATACGGCTCGGTCGGATGTGGATGCGGGCGGACCGAGTTCTCAGTGGCTGGCGACCTTGCGGTACTGCATGAGCGCCAACGGGACCGCGACGGCGAGGATCGCGACCGAGCACAGGATTGCGTATTCCACGCAGTGGTCGGCGGGCCAGCCGTGCGGGGTGCCGAAGGACGGCGGCGCGCCGTTGCGGAACAGCTTGCGGCCCGCCGCCGACACCGCGGTGATCGGATTCCACTCCGCGACGGTGCGCAGCGGACCGGGCAGGGTCTCCGCGGAGATGAAGGCGGAGGAGATGAAGGTCAGCGGGAACATCCAGATCAGACCCGCGCTCTGGGCCACCTCCACGCTGGGCGAGACCAGCCCGGTCAGCGCGCCGACCCACGACATGGCGAAGGCGAACAGCAGAATCACCCCGAAAGCCATTGCCGCGCGGGCGATTCCGCCGTTGATATGCCAGCCGACCAGGTAACCGCAGGCGACCATCACCCCCAGCGAGAGCACGTTGACCGCCAGATCCGACAGCGTGCGGCCCATCAACACCGCCAGCCGCGACATCGGCAGGGTGCGCATCCGGTCGATGATGCCCTTCTGCAGATCGTTGGCCAGCCCGACGGTGGTGAAGGCGGCGTTGAAGGCCACCGTCTGGGTGAAGATTCCGGCCAGCAGGAATTCCCGGTACTGACTCCCGCCCAGCGAGGCGCCGAAAATGTAGGCGAACAGGGACACGAACATCAGCGGCTGGATCGTCGCGGTGACCAGCAGGGTCGGCACCCGCAGAATGGTGAGCAGATTCCGGTACGCGACGATGGCGCTGTCCCGGAACACCCGCACCGGCGCCGGGATCGACCGCCCGCGGGCAGCCGGATTCTCCGGCGCCGCAGCCGATTTCTCCGATTCCTCCGCGGACTCCGCCGGGGGCGCAAGCTCGGCCGAACTCACGACATGATCTCCTCTGCAACTTCGTCGTTTACGGGTTCGGCGTCGGCCGGGGTGCCCGGCTTGCCGGTCAGCGACAGGAATACGTCGTCGAGGCTGGGCCGGTGCACCTCGGCGTCGACCACGCAGAGACCGGCGTCGTCGAGGCGGCGCAGGGCCTCGACCATGGTGCGCGATCCGTCGCCCACCACCACCGACACCTGCTCGGTCCCCGGCTCGTGCGCGGGCTCGCCGACGCCCACCTCCGCCAGCACCGTCTTCGCCCGCTGCGGATCCTGTCCGGGGGCCAGCGTCACCATCAGCCGGTCGCCGCCGATGGAGGTCTTCAGTTCCTCGGCGGACCCGCGGGCGATCACCCGGCCGCGATCGATCACCGTGATCCGATCGGCGAGCAGATCGGCCTCCTCGAGGTACTGGGTGGTGAGCAGGACGGTGGTGCCGTCGTCGACCAGATCGCCGATCACGCCCCACATGTCCAGGCGGCCGCGGGGATCCAAACCCGTTGTCGGCTCGTCCAATACGACCACCTCGGGGCGGGCCACCAACGCGCCCGCCAGGTCCAGCCGGCGTGCCATGCCGCCGGAATACGTGCCCGCGCGCCGGCCCGCGGCGTACTCGAGCCCCAGCGCGGCGAGCAGCTCCTCCGCCCGGGCCGCGGACTGCCGGTGCGACATCCCGAACAGCCGCGCGACCATCCGCAGATTCTCGAATCCGGATAGATTCGCATCGACCGCCGCGTACTGCCCGGACAGCCCGATGCGGGTGCGCGCCCGCGCCGGATCGTGCAGTACGTCCACCCCCGCCACGTGCACCGTGCCCGCGGTCGGCCGCAGCAGCGTGGTCACGATGCGCACGGTCGTGGTCTTACCGGCGCCGTTCGGGCCCAGTAACCCCATCACCGTGCCGCACGGGATCTCCATATCGATTCCGTCCAGGACGCGGACCCGGCCGTACTGCTTGACCAGCCCGGCGACCTCCACCGCCAGCGTCACCGTGCTTCCTTCCTGTCGAGAACGCGAACCCGGCCGCTCGGCCCGGCCACGCCGGCGGTCTCCAGCCGCTCCCGCAGCACCGGGCCGATCACGGCCAGCGCCTCCGGCGTCGTCATGCCCGAGTGCCTGCAGCGCACTTTCTGATCGTGGATCGCGCCGGTCACGTACGGCTCCCACGCCTGCGCGCAGCGGGTCGGGTCGGCCCGGTTGATCTCGTCCTCGGCGGCGGTGAAGAAGGTCAGGTCACCGTCGAAGACGCGGGGCCGGAAGCCGTGCGCGAGCACCGCACCGTGGGCGTAGCCGTTGTAGAGCCGTTGCAGATGTTCCACCGTCAGCGCCGCGAACGGGCCGGGCCGGTTGCGCAGCAGCTCCGCGGCATCCTGGAGAGTCAGGCGCGGATCCACCGCATTGTCTCCGCCGAGCAGGTCGCTGCCGAACTCTCCGATGATCTCGGCGACGCCGGGGATGGCGTGCTCGAGCCACTCGTCCGAGAGGCGATAGCTGTCCATCATCGCCAGCAGCGCCACCTGCTCGCCCGCCTCCTGCAGCTGCACCGCCATCTCGTGCGCGATCAGCCCGCCCAGCGACCAGCCCAGCAGATGGTACGGCCCCTCCGGCTGCACCGATTTGATCTGTGCCACATAGTTCTTCGCCGCGGCGACGAGGGTGCCGTGCTCGTCCCCGCCCGTCACGTGCGGCGCCTGCAGCCCGTACACCGGCCGATCGCCCGGCAACTGCGCCAGCAGCCCGGCATAGCACCAGGACAGCCCGATCGCCGGGTGGACGCAGAACAGCGGCGGCGGGGTGTCACCCCGCCCGGCGCCCGGCTTCCGGATCGCCAGCAGCGGTTCCAGCGCCGCGGTCAGCGCCTCCCCCGCGTCGGCATCCAGGCGCCGCGCGATGGCCGCAGGCGTGGAATCGCCGAACATCAGCTGCACCGGCATCTCGATGCCCGCGGAACGAAGCTGCGACACCACCTTGGTAGCCAGCAGCGAATTGCCGCCGAGCTCGAAGAATCCGTCGTCTACACCCACCTGCTCGACCCCGAGGGCCTCGGCGAAGGCCGCGCACAGCGCGCGTTCGGCCGGGGTGGACGGCGCTCGGTAGTCGCGCTCGGCGCCGAACACCGGTTTCGGCAACAACCGCCGATCCAGCTTGCCGACGGGTGTGAGGGGCAGCCGGTCCAGCAGCATGATCGACTGCGGCACCATGTAATTCGGTACCAGGTCGCCCAGGTGCGCGGCCAGCTCCGCGGCGGTCGGGGACGTGCCCTCGACCGGCTTCACATACGACACCAGCGCGGTGGCCCCGGCGGGGGTCGGCAGGCCCATCGTGCACGAGAACTCCACCGCCGCATGCCGTGCCAGCGCGGAGTCGATCTCGCCGAGCTCGATGCGGAACCCGCGGATCTTCACCTGGTGATCGCTGCGGCCCACGTACTCCAGTTCGTGCCGCCGCTCGCGCTCACACCAGCGCACCAGATCGCCCGTTCGGTACATCCGCTCACCGGGCTTGCCGAACGGGCTCGCCACGAATCGCTGCGCGGTCAGCCCGGGCCGGTGCAGATAGCCTCGGGCCAGCGCCGGCCCGGCCAGGTGCAGCTCACCGGTGACCCCGACCGGGGAGGGGTGCAGGCGCGCGTCCAGCGCGACCGCGCCCACCCCGCGGATGGGACTGCCGATCGCGATCGGCCCGCCGGGCGACAGGGACTCGGAGATGATCGTGACGATGGTGGTCTCGGTGGGGCCGTATACGTTGTAGAGCTTGCGCGAGGCCGCGTCCGCCGTCCAGCGGTTCACCAGGTCGGGCGGGAGGGCCTCGCCGCCGACCATGATGTGCCGCAGGTCGGTGTTCCCGGACGGATCCACCGTGCCCAGGGCCGAGGTGGTGATGAAGGCGTGGGTGATGCGCTCTTCGATCAGCACCCGCGCCAGCTCCGCCCCGCCGTACACCCCGGGCGGTGTGATGACCAGGGTGCCGGCGCCGCCCAGGGCCAGCAGCAGATCCAGCATCGCCGCGTCGAAACTCGGTGTGGCGAAATGCAGTACGCGGGCGCCGGGCCCGACCTCGAAGCGCTGCGCGGTCTCGGCCGCGAAGTTCGACAGGCCGCCGTGGCTGACCACCACACCCTTCGGGGTACCGGTCGATCCGGAGGTGTAGATCACGTAGGCCGGATTCTCCATCCGCAGCTCGCGCACGCGCTCGTCCGGGGTGATCGGCGCGTCCGAGGTGTTCAGCACCCGCCGCCGGAACGAGGGCGCATCCAGCACCGTCCAATTCGCCCCGTCCGGCATCCGTTCGCGATAGGACGCCAGCGTAATGCCCACGGCCGCACCGGAATCGATCAGCATATGGGTGATGCGGTGGTCGGGGTAGCCGGGGTCGACCGGCACGAAGGCCGCGCCCGCCTTGGCCACGGCGAGGGTCACCGCGACAGATTCCGCCGATCGCGGAATTCCCAGTGCCACCAGTGTTTCCGGTCCGACACCGGAACCGATCAGCACCCGCGCCAGCCGATTGGTCCAGCGGTCCAGGGCGTCGTAGGTGATCTGGGTGCCGCCACCGCGCAGCGCCACTGCCTTCGGATTCACGGCCACCGCCGCGGCGAACACCTCCGGGAAGGTCAGCGGGCGGCCCGGATTCGCGCCGCGGACCGGCGCCAGCGAGGACCACTCCACCGGCTCGAGCCACTCCAGATCGCCCACGGGCGTGATCGGGCTCGCCGCCGCCGCGGTCATCAGCCGCGCCAGGCGGTTGCCCAGCCGGGCCGCGGTGGGCGCGTCGAACAGGTCCCGGGCGTAGTTCACCGCGACGGCGATGCCGTTCGGGACCCGATCGCCGTCCTCGGATACAGCCCATGATTCCGTGATCGTGAACTGCAGGTCGAACTTCGCGATGCCCGGATCGGCGCCGCACGCCTCGATGCGCAGGTCCGGCAGCTCGAGCACCCGGATGGGCTCGTTGCGAACCGACAGCATCACCTGGAACAGCGGGTGATGCGACTGCGAGCGGGCCGGATTGAGCACCTCGACCAGGCGCTCGAACGGCACGTCGGCGTGCGCGAACGCCTCCAGGTCGGTCTCGCGGACCGCGCGCACCAGTTCGGCGAACGAGGCGCCCGGATCGATCCTGTTGCGCAGCACCAGGGTTCCGACGAACATACCGACCAGCCCGTCCAGCGCCGGATCCCCGCGCCCGGCGATCGGCGTGCCGACCGGGATGTCGTCGACGCCGGTGATCCGATGCAGCAGCGTGGCCAGCGCGGCGTGCAGCACCATGAACATGGTGACACCGTGCTGCGCGGCCAGGGCCCGCAGCTCGCGGTGGGTCAGCGCGTCGATGGTGCACTCGACCGTGCCGCCGCGGTAACTGGGCACCGGCGGGCGCGGGCGGTCCGCGGGCACGGCCAGCAGTTCCGGCAGGCCGTCCAGCGCGGTGCGCCAGTAGTCCAGCTGGCGGCTGATCGTCGAGTCCGGGTCGTCCTCGCTGCCGAGCGTATCCGCCTGCCACAGCGTGTAATCCGCGTACTGGACGGGCAGCTCGGACCACTGCGGGGCCTGTCCGTCCAGGTGGGCGCTGTAGGCCGCGGCCACATCCGCGGCGAGCGGCTCGAGGGACCAGCCGTCCATCGCGATGTGGTGTACGACCAGCACCAGCACGTGATCATCGCCGACGGCACCGTTGGCAGTCGAGGCAACGACCGCACGCCCGGACGACAACCCGGCACCGGACTGCGACCCCGTCGAATCCTCGGCGGTCGGCGAAGCGTGTGACTTCATCGAAGCACCACGGCGCCCGGCATCGGCAGCCGCAGACAGTACGACCTCGACACCCGGTACGTCCGCTGCTCCATCGGTCTCGGTGATGCGCAGCAGGTGGGCGCGCAGCGGGACGGTCGTCGCGAGGTCGAAACCCGGTGCGGCGACGCGGCGTACCGACTCGTCGATCTCGGATTCGGGGACGTCGTCGACTCCGAGCGTGATCGCCGCGGCGTCCGGCTCGAGCACCCGCTGGAACGGCACGCCCTCGAGTTCGCCGAAGACGGTGCGCAGGGTCTCGTGCCGGGACTGCACCGCGTGCAGGGCCGCGCGCAGCGCGTCGATGTCCAGCGCACCGCGCAGCCGCAGCGCGACCGGCACGTTGTACACCCCGTCGAGGTCGCCGACCCCGGATGCGTTGAACCGGTTCAGGAACCACAGCCTGCGCTGTGCCGCCGACAGCGGCACCCGGTGCGGCCGGCGACGGCGCTGCAGCCGCGGTGCATCGTCGTCCGCCGCCCCGCCCCGGCCCTCGAGCCGGGCCGCCAATTCGGCGACCGTCGGCGCGGCGAAGACCGTGCGCACCTCCAGCCGGATCCCGGTGGCCGCGGCCAGTCTGGCCACCAATTGCGTTGCCAGCAGCGAGTTTCCGCCGATCTCGAAGAAGCTGTCGGCGGCGCCCACGGTGTCGGCGCCGACCAGTTCGGCCATCACCTCCGCAACCAGTCGTTCGGCCTCGGTCTGCGGCGCCCGCGCCACGGTCACCACCGGCTCGGGCTCCGGCAGGGCCGCGCGGTCCAGCTTCCCGACCGGGGTGAGCGGGATGCGATCGAGCACGGTCAGGCTGCTCGGAACCATGTGCGCCGGAAGACGTTCGGCGACATGGGCGCGCACCGCGGCGGTGTCCAATCCGCCCTCCCCGGCGCCCGCCTCCGATCCCGCGGTGGGCAGCACGTACGACACGATGCGCTGTGCCCCGGCGATCTCCCGAACCTCGGTGTGCGCGAAGCGGATCGCCGGATGCGCGGTGAGCGCCTCGGTGATCTCGCTCAGCTCGATCCGGAAGCCGCGCAGCTTCACCTGGTCGTCGCCGCGGCCCAGGTAGACGATTTCCCCGCGATCGTTCCAGCGCACCACGTCGCCGGTGCGGTAGATCCGCGCGCCCTCGGACCCGAACGGATCGGCCACGAAACGCGTTGCGGTGAACCCGAAGCGGTCGAGGTAGCCGCGTGCGACCCCCTGGCCGCCGAGGTACAGCTCGCCGGGTACCCCGACCGGCACCGGGCGCAGCCGCTCGTCGAGCACCAGCGCCCGCGCCCCCCGCACGAGCGTTCCGATAGTCACCGGCGCTCCCGGCCGCAGCGGGACCGGAATGGTGATGACCACCGTCGTCTCGGTGGGACCGTAGACGTTGAACAGCATCCGGTCCGCGCCCCAGCGCGCCGCCAGCTCGGGGCCCAGCGCCTCGCCGCCGACGGCCAGGGAGGTCAGATGCGGCAGCGGCCAGCGGTCGCGATCTATGGTCGCCAGCACCGACGTGGTCAGGAAGGTGTGGCTGATCCGCTCCCGCTCCATCAGCGCCGCCAGCTCGTCGCCGCCGTAGATATCAGGCGGGCAGATGACCATCGTCGCAGCCGATCCGATGGCCAACAGCAGATCGAGGACCGCCGCGTCGAAGCTCGGCGTCGCGAAATGCAGTGTGCGCGAATCGCGCTCGACCCGCATCCGGTCGCGGAGCTCGTCGCCGAGGTTGGACAGCCCGCCGTGGGTCACGGCCACGCCCTTCGGCTTTCCGGTGGACCCCGAGGTGTAGATGATGTAGGCCAGATTCGTGGTCCACACCGTGCGCACCCGGTCGGCGTCGATGACGGTACCGGCGTCGCTCGCCTCTATCTCGGCCAGCAGGTCCTCGTCGTCCAGCAGGATCCAGTCGGTGTGGTGACCGCCGATTCCGGCCTGCCGCAACCGTTCCGCGTGCGCACCGAGTGTGACCCCGGCCCTGCAGTCGGAGTCGGTGAGCATGTGCCGCACTCGATCGACCGGGTAGTTCGGATCGACCGGCACGAATGCGGCACCGGTCTTGGTGACCGCCAGCATGGTCAGCACCGACTCGATCGACCGCGTCAGGCCCAGTGCCACGCGGTCGCCCGCGCCCAGGCCGCGCCGGATGAGTGTGCGCGCCAACCGGTTCGAATACTCGTCCAGCTCGGCGTAGCTGAGCTCGGTCTCACCCGAGCGCACGGCGGTGCGGTCGGGATGCAGGTGGGCGGTGGCGGTGAAATAGCTGGCCAGGGTGCACTGCGGGGTGGGCACCGGACCGTACGCGGGCGTCAACCGGGTCCGCTCGGATTCGGTGCGGGCGTCGATGTCGCGAATGCGGATCCGCGGATCCGCGGTGACCGCGGTCAGCACCAGCACCAGTCGCTCGGCCAGCGTCCGCACCGTTTCTTCATCGAAAAGTTCGGCGGCGTAAAGGAATTCGAAATCACCCGGGACGTCCCCGCCCAGCGCGACCCGCAGTTCCAGATCGAACTTGGCCAGCGCGATATCCAGTTCCTCCGCGTGCAGCGCCAGGCCCGGCAGCCGCAGCACGGGCACCGGCCCGTCCTGCACGGTCAGCGCGACCTGCAGCGGCGGGCGGATCCGCGCGTCCTCGCGCCGGTGCACCTCTGCCACCACCGCCTCGAATGGCAGATCAGCGTGCGCCATCGCGGCGAGCTCGCCGTCCCGGTCCGCCAGCAGCTGCTCGGCGAACGCGCGGTCCGGGTCGACATCCGAGCGCAGCGCCAGGGTGTTGACGAACATGCCGACGAGTTCGTCGAGCTGGGTGTCCGTGCGGCCGGCCACCGGCGTGCCCACCACGACGTCCCGGCCGCCGGTGATCACGCGCAGCAGCACCGCCAGGGCCGAGCGCAGCACCATGAACGCGCTCACACCGTGTGCGCGGGCCGCCTCGTCCAGGCGCCGCCGTACCTCCTCGGGCACCGCGAATCGCACCGAACCGGCGCGCTGGGATGGATTCTCCGGCCGCGGCCGGTCGTACGGCAGCGGCAGTTCCTCGGGCAGATCGGCGAGGGCATCGCGCCAGAAGCGCAACTGGGCGGCCGCGACGCTGGCCGGATCGTCCTGATGACCGATCCAATCCCGTTGCCACAGACTGAAATCCGCGTACTGCACCGGCAGCGGCGCCCAGGTCGGCGCGGCGCCGCCGCAACGGGCGGCATAGGCCACCGCGAGATCGCGGGTCAGCGGGATCAGCGACCACCCGTCCGCGGCAATGTGATGCAGCACGATGCCCAGCGCGTACCGCTCGGGGCCGGTGCGCAGCAACGTCATCCGGACGGGGATCTCACGGGCCAGGTCGAATCCGCGCCGGGCCAGGTCCCGCAGCGCCAGCGCGGCGCCCTCCTCGCCGGTGGCGACAGGCTCGAGCACCGGCATGCACCGGTGCGCATCGAGCACGACCTGATAGGCGCCGCTGCGATCCTCCGGGAAGATCGTACGCAACACCTCGTGCCGCGTGATGAGGTCCGCGATGCCCGACCGCAGCGCCGCGATGTCCGGATCGCCGTCGATTCGTATCACGAATGCGATGTTGTAGGCACTGGATTCGGGAGAATAGCGGTTGAGGAACCAGACCCGCTGCTGCGGCAGCGACAAGGGGATGCGTCCCGGACGCGGGGTGTGCACAGCCAGCGCCGCCCGCTGCGTCCGGGGCGCTTCCGTCAGGCGTACCGCAACCCCGGCCACGGTCGGCGCGTCGAAGATCGCGCGCACCGGCAGGTCCACACCGAATTCGGCGTGCAGCGCCACGGTAAGCCGGGTAGCCAGCAGTGAGTTGCCACCGGCCTCGAAGAAGCTGTCCTGCACGCCCGGCATCGGATGCCCCAGCACCGTGCCGAAGACCCGCGCGACCTGCCGCTCCAGTTCGGTGCCCGGGGCGCGCGAGGCGCTCCCGGACGCGAAGACGGGCTCCGGCAGCGCCTTTCGGTCCAGTTTGCCTGAGGGCGTCATCGGCACCTCGTCGATGACGGTGATCGCGGCCGGAACCATGTAGGCGGGCAGCTGCTGCCGAGCGGCCTCGAGCACCGCGCCGGTGTCGATCTTGCCCTCGGCGGCGAGATACGAAGCCAGGCGCTGGTTTCCGTGCTCGCCGGTGTGCACGACGGTCAGCGCGAATCGCACGCCCGGCTGCGCACGCAGCACGTGGTCGATCTCGCGCAGTTCGATGCGGAACCCGCGGATCTTCACCTGATCGTCCGCGCGGCCCAGGAACCGAAGCTGCCCCGAGGAGTCGGCGACCACGAGATCGCCCGTGCGGTACATCCTTTCGCCGCGGCGGCCGTGCGGGTTAGCCGGGAAGCGCTGTGCGGTCATGCCCTGCCGGCCCAGATAACCGCGCGCCAGCCCCGGCCCGGAGAGGTACAGCTCCCCCGGCACCCCGGGCGGTACCGGATGCAGCCGGGCGTCCAGCACGAACAGCCGCATACCACGGATCGGCAGGCCGATCGGCACGGCGCTGCCGGCGACCATCGGGCCGGTCGCGGTCGCGGCGACGGTCGCCTCCGAGGGGCCGTACATGTTGTGCATGCGGTGCGCGGCGGTCCACGTGGTGACCAGTTCCTCGGGGCACGCGTCGCCGCCGACGATAACGGCCTCGAGCTCGTCCAGGCCCTCCGGCGGCACCGTGGCCAGCGCGGCCGGGGTGATGAACGCATGGGTCACCCGCTCGGTGCGCAGCAGCCGCGCCAGTTCCGCGCCACCGTAAAGCCCCGCCGGGGCGACCACGATGGTGGCGCCCGCCGCGAAGCCCAGCAGCAGCTCCAGCACCGAGGCATCGAAGGACGGCGACGAGAAGTGCAGCGTGCGTGCGGAATCGGTGACGCCGAACAGATGCATCTGCTCGTGCGCCAGCGAGGCCAGACCGGCGTGGGTGACCACCACGGCCTTGGGCGTGCCGGTCGAGCCGGAGGTGTAGATCAGATAGGCCGGATGGCATACGCGCATCGGATAATGGCGGTCGGCGTCGGTCACCGGGATGGACGGCCGGCGCCCGGTCTCGGCGGCCAGTTCCGGGGAGCCGACCAGCAGCCAGTCCACGTAGCGCTTGCGGTGCCGCCCCCCGCGCCCCGGCCAATCCGGCAGTGCCGCATGGGATTGCGCGTCCGTCAGCCCCAGCATCGCGCCGGAGTCGATGAGCATGTGCGCGATCCGGTCGGCCGGATAGCCCGGATCCACCGGCACGTAGGCGGCGCCGGTCTTGGCGACGGCCCACACCGCGGTGATCGAGTCCAGCCCGCGCGGCAGCGCCACCGCGACGACCACCTCGGGCCCCGCGCCGTGCCCGATCAGCACGCGCGCGAGCCGGTTCGAGGCCTCGTCGAGCTCGCGGTAGGTGGTGTCGTGGCCGAGGTAGCGCACCGCGACCGCCTCGGGCAGCCGCTCCGCGGTCTCGGTCAGCAGGCGTGCGAGGGTGATCGCCGGTTCGCCCGGGGCCCCCGTGATCGGCACCAGCCTGCCGGTCTCGCGGGCATCCAGGATGCTCAGGTCGCCGACGGGCACGCTCGGCGCGGCCACCGCGGCGGTGACCAGCCGCACGAAGCGCTGCGCGATGGCCGTTACCGTCGCCTCGTCGAAAACATCCGTCGCGTAACCGAATTCGGCCGCCAGCGGGCCGTCGGTGGCGTCGTCGGCCTCCTGCACGGTCAGCTGCAGATCGAATTTGGCGATGCCCGTGTCCATCGGCGCCACCCGAGCCTCGGTGCCGGGCAGGGTGATTCGCAACTCGGGGGTGTTCTCGTAGGACAGCATCACCTGGAACAGCGGATGCCGCCCGGCGTCGCGGGTGGGATTGACCGCCTCGACCAGGCGCTCGAACGGCACATCGGCATTGGCGAAGGCGTCCAGGTCGGTCTCGCGCACCCGGTCGAGCAGCGCGGCGAATCCGGCGGCCGGATCGACCTCGGTGCGCAGCACCAGCGTATTGACGAACATGCCGACCAGATCGTCCAGAGCCGGATCCGACCGTCCGGCGATCGGGGTGCCGATCGCGATGTCGGTGGTGTTGCACAACCGCGACAGCAGCACCACCAGGCACGCATGCAGCACCATGAAGGTGCTCACACCGCGCTCGGCCGCCAGCGCGGCCACCGCGCGACGGGTGGCGGCCGGGATCGTGAAGCCCACGCGGGCGCCCTCGGCGGCGCGCTGCAGCGGGCGCGGGCGATCCAGCGGCAGATCCAGCTGATCGGGCAGATCGGCCAGCGCAGCGCGCCAGTAGCTCAGCTGCTGCCCCAGCGCGCTGGCCGGATCGTCCTCGTCGCCCAGCAGTTCGCGCTGCCAGAGCGCGAAATCGGCGTACTGCACCGGCAGCGGGGCCCACCGCGGCGCCTGTCCGGCGGCGCGCGCGGCAATCGCGGTCATCAGGTCGCGGGCCAGCAGCGCGATCGACCAGCCGTCGCCGCAGATGTGGTGCAGCACAACGAGAAAGACATAGCTGTCCGGACCGGTGGCGTACAGCGCGACCCGGATCGGCGCCTGGGTGCGCAGGTCGAAACCGTATCCGGCGTACTCGGCGGCCAGCGCCATCGCATCGGCGCCGGTGGCGTCGATGGGATCGGTGCTCAGCGGGATCTCCGCGGCCGGATGCACCACCTGCGTCGGCCCCTCGACCGAATCCGGGAAGGTGGTGCGCAAGCTCTCGTGCCGCTCGAGCACATCCAGCAGCCCGGCGCGCAGCACCTCGGGATCCACCGTGCCGGTCAGCTCGACGCCCAGCGGCATGTTGTATGCGCCGGCGTGTTCGGCGAACCGGTTCAGGATCCACAGCCGCTGCTGTGCCAGCGACAGCGGAATGCGGTCCGGCCGCGGTCCGGCAACAAGTTTGGGCTGATCGGAGACGGCGTACCGAGAATCCAGACGAGTGGCGAGAGTGGCCACCGTGGCGGACTCGAACAGATCCCGGATGGACAGATCCGTGCCCAGCGAGCCGTTGATCCGTGCGACCGCCCTGGCCGCGGACAACGAGTTGCCCCCCAGGTCGAAGAAGCTCTCCTCCACGCCGATCTCGGTGTGGCCCAGGACCTCGGTGAAGATCGCGGCCAGGCCGCGTTCCACCTCGGTGCGTGGCGCGGTGAGCGGCTGCCCGGAACGGTACGCACCGGTGGCGGGGGCGGGCAGGGCGCGGCGATCGACCTTACCGTTGGGGCTCAGCGGTAGTTCGTCGAGCACGATCAGGTGCGCGGGGACCATATACCCGGGCAGGCTGTGGCGCAGCCCCTCGGCCACCTCCGCGGCGTCCAGCTCGGCGCCCGGGGTCGCCACCAGGTATCCGACGAGCTCATCGCCGCCGTGCGTGCTGTGCGCGACGCAGACCGCCCGTGCCACGCGCGGCTGCGCCAGCAGCGCCGCCTCGATCTCGCCGAGCTCGATGCGCAACCCTCGGATCTTCACCTGAAAGTCGCTGCGGCCCAGGTATTCCAGCACACCGGCGGCGGATGCGCGCCAGCGGACCAGATCTCCGGTGCGGTACATGCGGGCGCCGGGCGCGAACGGGCTGGCCACGAACCGGTCCGCACTCAGCCCCGCGCGGCCCAGATATCCGCGCGCCAGCTGCACACCCGCCAGATACAGCTCGCCCACCACGCCGGGCGGGGCCGGACATAGGCGCTCATCGAGCACGTACACCTGGGTGTTCCAGATCGGCGCGCCGATCGGCACGGTGTCCTGTCCCGGGGCGCAGCGCCAGGACGTGACGTCGACCGCGGCCTCGGTGGGACCGTACAGGTTGTGCAACTCCACCGTCGAATGCGCAAGGGCGGCATGGAATTCGCGCACCGTGGCGGCGGGCAGCGCCTCGCCGCTGCAGAACACCCGGCGCAGGCTCGTGCAGCCCCGGATATCGGTGTCGGTGACGAACACCGACAGCATCGACGGGACGAAATGCACCGTGGTGACGCCCTTCTCGGCGATCACCGCGGCGAGATAGGAGGGATCGCGATGGCCCTCGGGAGCGGCGACCACCAGCCGGGCCCCGATCTGCAAGGGCCAGAAGAACTCCCACACCGATACGTCGAAGGTGGCGGGGGTCTTCTGCAGTACCACATCACCCTCGTCGAGCGGATATTCGTGCTGCATCCAGCACAGCCGGTTCACGATCGCCGCATGCGAGACCCCGACGCCCTTCGGGCGGCCGGTGGAACCCGAGGTGAAGATCACGTACGCCAGATGATCCGGGCGCAGCGCGGCGCGGCGCTCGGCATCGGCGATCGGGCCGCCGCCGAAGCCGGACAGCTCGGCGGTATCGATGTCCATGCGCGCGGTGGCGGCGGGCAGCTCGATGTCCTCGTCATGCAGGGTCAGCACGCACAGGGGCCGCGCCTGCTCGAGAATGTGCGCCGTCCGCTCGACGGGATGGTCCGGATCGATCGGCAGGTACGCCGCGCCCGCCTGCACGATCGCATACATGCCGATCAGCAGCTCCAGCCCGCGACGCAGCGCCAGCCCCACGACCGAATCCGGTCGGGCACCGCGCGCGATCAGCGCCCGGGCCAGGCGATTGGCACGCTCGGACAGCTCGGCGTATGTCATTGTCTCGTCGCCGAATTCGAGCGCGATCGCCTGCGGGGACGCCGCGGCCCGCGCGGCGAACAGGCCCGCGAGCGTGCCCTGCCGGCGACCGGCATACGTCGCATTCCAGCGCCGCACCACCAGATCGCGTTCGGCGTCGGTGGTGACCGGCACCGCCGCGACGGCCGCGTCCGGTCCGGCGGTCAGGAACCGCGCCAGAAAGTCCACGTACCGGCCGTGATGGACGGACAGCTCGGGCGTGTCGTAGAGGTTGGGATTGCCCTCGAAATCGACGTGGATGCGGTTTCCGGCGCCGTTGTAGAGATTGATCGACAGATCCTCCACCGGACCGGTGGACAGCACGTTGAGCGAGCCGACGAGGCTGCCGAAGTGCAGCTCGCTGTGGAACAGCATGATGTTGACCATCGGCCCGAAGAATCCGCGCGAATCCCGGGAATACCCGCAATCGCGCCGGATGTCGTCGCAGCGGTAGCGCTGATGCCGCAACGCGCCGGTGATCTGCAGCTCGGTCGCCTTCACCACATCGCGCAGCGTGGTCGCGGCGTCGAAACGCAGCCGGATCGGCACCACGTTGGACACCACGCCCGCCGAGCGCCGCAGCGCGACCGTCGTGCGCGCGGAGACCGGCAGGCTCAGCACCACGTCCTGGTTGCCGGTGACGGCGCGGACGTAGCAGGCCAGCGCCGCCACGAACAGCGTCGAGTTCTGGGTGTCGAAAACACCTGCGGCATTGGCCAATTCAGCCTCGACCTCGGGACCGAGCACCGCGGCCGCGTGAGTGCGGCCCGCATCGGAGCCCGCGGCCATCGCGACGGCGGACAGGCTCATGACCTCCCCGACGCCGGCCAGCTGCTCGAGCCAGTACTCCCGATCGGAGCGGAAGCGGCTGGAATCGCGGTAACTCAACTCCCCCGCGTAGATCTCGGCCAGCGGCGTCGCGCGCGAGGCGACCGGTTCGGTGTGGTTCTCCAGGGCGGTATATATCTCCGCGGTGCGGGTGAGCGCGTTCATCGCGCCGTAGCCGTCGATGACGATGTGATGACCGCGGCAGTACCAGATGTAGTCGCGATCGCCGGTGCGCAACACGGCATTGATCGTCAGGGGGTCGCGCTCGAGATCGATCGGGCTGCTGGCATGCGCGTTCATCCAGCGCAGTGCCGCCGCGCGGGGATCGGCCTCGTGCCGCAGATCCACCCGTGCCCAGCCCGGACGACGGGTGGGATCCACCACCTGGTGCGGGATGCCATCGATCTCCAGTATCCGCACGTGGCCGACCTGAGCCTCGGCGCCGAACCGCTCGATCGCGTAGAGCAGGCGACCCACATCCAGGTCACCGTGTATCTCGACGTACTGGGCAATAGTGAGCGGAACATCGGGGCGGATCCGCTGGGCATACCAGAGGGCGACCTGCGCGGGAGACAGAGCGAACGGTTGTGCTGAGAATTCGCCAGAAGAGCATTGGTCTACGCGATCGGTGGCCAATGAACTCATCAATCACTCCGTTCTGCCGCTGGTTACGCATCGCGCCGAGCACCGCCACCGCAGGCGCGCAGGCGCCAGCCGTGGGACGTGATCCACGCCCTATGATTCGGAGCATCGGGACGAGCGGATCGGTAGCGATCTCGGAATGTTTCACTTCGAACCACGTTGCCGGAGTGCAGTTTAGCAAGCTAACTCTCTGCAAACCCCATTATTAAACCGAAATTCGCACGAAAAACGGATACTTCAGACAGCCTGAATTGAAACAGGGGCACCTCGCTACAACCCCGCGAACATGTTGTCGCTACGCCGGCCTACGCGCCCTCAGCGCGCCGGTCCGATCGTGCGCAGTGTGTTCGAAACCCGGGAGACCGCGTTCGCAGCTATCGATCCGCCCGTGCGGCGATGGGCTGGCAGTCCACCGTCTGCGGCGGCAGCGAGGTTCGCCGCCGAATAGCCGAAGCCACAACAGCGATCGCGGACACGATACACAGCATCCATTCCGGCCACGGGCCCGAGGCCGTCGCGGGTGTCGTGGTGTGGCGTAGCGGCAGGCTCGCCTCGAGCCAGGCAGGGACGAATTTGCTCGTCTGCGCCCGCACCGAGCCGTCGGCGGTGATGATCGCGCTGACCCCGGTGGTGGCGGCGACGACCACCGCGCGGCCGTGCTCGACCGCCCGGATCCGCGACATGGCCAGCTGCTGGTACGTCATCTCGCTGTCGCCGAAGGTGGCGTTGTTGGTCGGAACGGTCAGCAGCTGCGCACCGGCGTGCATCGAATCCTCGAAGGCGCGATCGAAGGCGACCTCGTAGCAGGTCGCCACGCCGATCGCCACCGGCGGACCACCGCGGCCCGGCTCGGCGTGCACGACGCCGTTGCCGTGACCGGGGACGAAGTAGCCCGCCTTGTCGGCGTACTTCGAGAAGTGCTTGAAAAAACTGCGATAGGGCAGGTACTCGCCGAAGGGCTGGATGATCTTCTTGTCGTGCCGCTCCCCCGGCCCGTCCGCACCGTTCCAGACGAGCACCGAATTGGTGGTCGTATCGTCGTCGTTGAGCAGCACCGCACCGACCAGGATCGGGGCGTGGATCCGCTGGGAGACCGCGGTGATCTCGGCCGACGCGTCGTCGTTGCGCAGCGGATCGATATCCGAGGAGTTCTCCGGCCAGATCACCACGTCCGGCTGCGGAGCCCGCCCCGCCGCGACGGCATCCGCCAGTGCGGCGGTCTCGCGGACGTGATTGTCCAGCACCGCCCGGCGCTGGGCATTGAAGTCCAGTCCCAGACGCGGCACGCTGCCCTGGATCGCGGCCACCGTGATCGACCGGTCGCCCGCGTCCGGGGCGGGCAGCGCGGCCCGCAGGAGCAGTCCGGCGACGGGCAGGACGACCACACCCGCCGCGGCGGCGCCGATCGCCCTGCGCCGACCGGCGGTTCGGACCGCGCTCGGCAGCACGATCTCCGAGCGCCCCGCGCCGCCTCGCGCGCCGCGCACCGCAATCACCAAGGCCGCTATCGCCGTTCCGGTCAGCGCCACGGCAAAGCTCACTCCGGGTGCGCCGCCGAGCCACGCCAGCGGCAGATACCACCCGTCACCCTGCCCGAACGCCAGCCGCCCCCACGGGAACCCACCGAACGGAAAGCTCGACCTCCCCCATTCGGTCAGCGACCACACCGCCGCCACCCACAGCGGCCACCCCGGCAGCGCACCCACCAGCCGCGCCAGCAACCCGAACAACCCCACATAGATCGCACACGCCAGCGACAACGCCAGCCACGGCACCGGCCCCACATAGATCCCGGTCCACGGCAACAGTGGCAGGAAAAACGCCAGCCCCGCCAGCAGTCCGTACCCGAACCCCCCGCGCAGCCGCCCGCTCCCGCGCACCACCAGGGTCAACACCGCAATCCCGAGCGGCGCGAGATACCAGCAGGTCCGCGGCGGAAAACTCGCATAGATGAGCAGCCCCGCGACAATCGCCCCCACCAGCCGCACCAGCCCCGGGTGCCGCGTCACCCACGCCCGAGCCCGCCTCGCCACACCGACATCCCCGGCCGCCGCTGCGTTCGCACCGGGCCGCTCAGCCCCGGACTCCCCGAGCGCAACATCACCATGCCCAGTATTGCGCGATGCAGCACCGTTCTCCGACGCGACGCCGTCGCCCTGCTCGCCGCTGCCTCGCACAACGTTTCCCTGCACGGCACCGTCGTCACCCACAGCCGCATCCCCTGGCTTCGCAATCGTCTCCAGCTCAGCCGCATCGGCTCGGACAGTGACATCCTCACGCGCGGCGTTACCGTCACGCGTGGCGTCTGCCGGTTCGGCCGGGTTACTCGTCATGGCCGCCGCTCCATTTCACCGCGCGTTGTCTTCACTCTGTTGCCGGACCGAATGCCTGTCGGCACCAACCCGATTCGGGAGGCACCGTGGTCGGTACACACTGTGCGGGTCCATGGTCTTGCCGTGACTACACCGCATGGATGGTGGTCCCCCGGTGCACGGTACGCAGGCAGCGCGGTAGGGGTGCGCCCGGGTCGAGCGGGGGCAGGCCGGGGACGCGGGAGCGGGGGTCGGTGGACCAGCGCTGCACTGTGTCCGAGGCCGCGGCCACCACAAGGTCCGCGGCGTCCCAGACGGCGTAGGAGGCCGGTGCGCCGGGCACGAGGGTGCCGGCCACGCCGTCGCGCACGCCCCCGGCCCGCCAGGCGCCGCGGGTGGCGGCGGCGAAGGCGGCGCGGGGGGAGATCTGATGTCCAGGCGTGCGATGGTGCGCGGCCGCGCGGACAGCGGCCCACGGTTCCAGCGCCGTGACCGGGGCATCCGAGCCGATGGCCAGTCCGATTCCGGCGGCAGCCATGGCGGAGAACGGATTCAGGGCCGCGGCGCGCTCGGCGCCCAGCCGCGCGGCATACATGCCGTCCGGGCCGCCCCACGCGGCGTCGAAGCCGGGCTGCACACTCGCCAGGACCCCGTACCGGGCGAAGACGGCGATGGCGTCGGCATCGAGCAGCTCGGCATGTTCGATTCGATGTCCGCGCGCGGCCACGGCCGGTCCGCCGAGCTCGGCCGCGACCCGCGAGACACCCTCGGCTACCGCCGATACCGCGGCGTCGCCGATGGCGTGGAATCCGGCCTGGATCCCCGCCTCGGTGCACGCCCGCAGGTGCGCGGTGATGGCATCGACGTCGAGATAGGACGTGCCGGTACCCGCACCGTCCGCATACGGCTCCCGCAACCACGCGGTGTGCGAACCCAGGGAGCCGTCGGCGAACAGGTCACCCGCCAGGCCGTGCACGCCGAGCTCCTTCGCCAGCGTGCGGGCCTCGTCGGCGGTGCGCACCGCCGCACCCCAGTACGCGCGGACCTCCACGCCGTGCTCGAAGTCCAGCAGTTCGGCGAGGTCGGCCCGGCCCGAAATCTCCGGCCCGGCGCATTCGTGCACGGCGACGATGCCCCGGGCGGCCGCGTGATCGAGGGCGACGCGGCGGGCACGATCGCGCTGGGCTCGGTCCAGCCGGTCCAGCACCGCCGCGCGCGCGAGGTGATGTGCCTGCGCGCGCAGCGGTTCCCCGCGGGTGTAGCCCTCGGCGGCAACGATGTTCGGCACCGCATCCAGCACCGCCGTCGACACCACCGCCGAATGTGCGTCCACCCGAACGAGATACGCCGACCGCCCCGGCCCGGCCGCGGCGTCCACCTGCTCCGGTGACGGCGGCCGCCCCTCGGCCCACCGCGTCTCGTCCCAGCCCTCGCCGATGATCACCCCGTCCGGGTGTGCCCGCGCATACTCCCCGACCAGCGACAGGCACTCCGCCAGCGACCCCGCCCCCGACAGATCCAGTCCCGTCAGCTGCAGCCCCAGCGCCGTGACGTGCACGTGCGGATCCACGAACCCGGGCGCCACGAAAGCCCCGTCCAGATCGATGATCTCCGCATCCGGATACAGCGCCCGCCCCGGCCGCTCGGCCCCGAGCCACACCACGGTCCCGCCCGTCACCGCCATCGAGGTGGCATCGGGCGAACTCGGACTGTGGATGCGACCGCCGATCAGCAACTGGGTACTCACGACACCCCAGTCTGCCGGAGCCGCCGGCCCCGCTCGCCGCCGCCCCGTCCACGATGACCGCCTCCTGTCTCCGCATCCGCAACGCCGCCGGATACTCCCGCACCTTCTCGCGGCCCCGAGTTTCCTCCCGCCTTGCCGAGTCCGTTCAGCGCAGGAATTCGGTCAGCGCGGCGGCGACCGCTTCCGGATTCTCCACCTGCGGGTAGTGCCCCGTCGCGGGAGGCTCGTCGAGGACGACGAGCCGAGCGCCCGGCAGCCGCTCGCGCAGGCGAGGCAGTACATGGGCGCCGCTCACCGGGTCCGCGGGACCCCAGACGAACAGCATCGGGCCCCCATAGTTTTCGAGTGCCGATTGCCAGCGGCCGGCGTGCACCCGCCGGTCGTCGATGTAACGCAGCAGCCGATGCTGCACGCGCCTGCCGCCGTTCATCGAGGTCGCTCGCCACATGTCGTGCAATTCGTCGCCGGAGACCGGACGCCCGAGAATTTCCCGTATCGACCTGCGATACATCGGCTCGGTCGACAGGTACTGCAGGGCCGCGCCCGCGGGGCCGTGCAGCAACTTCTGCACGCGGACGGGCCGGTGCAGGTCCGGGTACAGGCCGCCGTTGAGGAACGCGGCGGCGGTGATACGCGCGGCGTCGCGATGCAGTAGCTCCTGGGCGACCGAGACGCCGTAGTCGTGCGCGACCAGAGCCGTCCGGCCGATACCGAGATGGTCCCACACCGCCTCGACGATGGATGCCTGCTCATCGATCGTGTACTCGTGACCACTCGGCTTCGCGCTCGCACCGAAGCCGAGCAGGTCGAGAGTCGTGACCCGGCAACCGGATTCGGTGAGCGCGGGCATGATCGCAGCCCAGTCGTGCGAGGACGTGGGGAAGCCGTGCACCAGGGTCACCGGACGCCCGTCACCGGGACCGTCCTGCCGGTGGAAGATCTCGCGGCCACCCACCCGGAGGCGTTCGCCGCCCGCGAGCCACTCGTCGAGACTCGGTGATCCCATCGCTGCTCCCTCCGGACTATCACGGTGGCGGCGGCCCGCGGGCGCCATCTTCGTCGAATCGTAAACGCCGGGAGCGCGACCGTCAGGCCGCAAGCAGCTCGTCCAGCCAATCGAAGGTGCGCTGATGCCACAGGGCGACCGCACCCTCGTGGCAGTGCTCGCCACCGCCCTCGTCCTCGCGGAACGCGATGAGGTCCTTGCGGCAGGTCAGCGCGTCGTAGATGCGCTGCGGCTGGCCCTCGAAGAACTGGTCGTTCTCGGCCTCCAGAACCAGGGTCGGACACACGATTCGGTCGGCCAGCCCCGCCATCGTGTACGGCCGGGTCACCTCGACGAGTTCCTGCGCGGTCGAGACCCCGAAGGTCCACCGGCCGTTGCGAACGGCCCAGCGCGCCTGTGTGTTCTGCGCCAGCACCGCCTCGAGCCCACCGGGCGCCCGGGTCGCGAGTTCCAGGGTCGTCGCGAACGGTTCATGCATGTCGTAGACGCCGTCGTGCAGCACGCATGCGGCGAGACGGTGCTCGAACGCGGCCGCCCGGGCCGCGAGATAGCCGCCCATGCTCGTGCCGACCAGAACGAGCCGGGCGGGGTCCGCCTCGGGCAGGGCGAGGGCGAAATCGACGACGGGGGTGACGACGGCCTCCCAGTCGGGCCGGAAGTGCAGGCCCTGTTCGCGCACGGTGCTGCCCTGGCCGGGACCGTCGAAGGCCAGGACGTGGTAGCCGCGCCGCAGCGCACCGGCGGCGAGCCCGAGGTAGTCCTCCTCGAGGGTGGAGTCGAATCCGCCGTGGTAGAGCACCGTCGGGCGCGGCTGTCCCGAATCGTCCGCGAGAAACAGGTAACCCGGAAGCGTCGTGTCCTCGTAGGGGATCCGCACGGCGCGGGCCGGGGTATCGAGCAGGGCCGCGGCGTCGGCGAAGGTCCGCTGCGACGCCGTGGCCAGCCGTGCGGACTCGGCGTCGCTCGCCGGATCCTCGCGGCGGTAGAAGTCGGCGGTCCGGTAGTAGTTCGACGCGCGCAGCAGCGCCTCGCGCGCGCTCACCCGGTGCCCGGCGGCCAGTGCGTCCCGCCCGATGCCCTCGACCCGGGCGGCCGTCGCGGCCCACTCGGACGACCAGGCGGCCTCGTCGCCCTCGGGGATCCGCCCGCAGGTCACCAGCACCTCGCCGAGTTCGGCACCGGCATAGGTGGCATATCCGGCCGCGCGCAGCGCCTCGAAGGAAAAGGACTCGTCGTCGTAGAGGAATTTCATCGCCGCTCTCCGCTCATTTTCGGAACGATACGGTGCCGTTCCGTTTCATGAACGACCGTACCGCCGAATCAAACGGAACGCAACCGTTCCGTCTCGGCTATCCTCGGCACATGGCAATCGAGCGAACGGCAACCGGAGGCGCCGCCCTGCGACAGCAGGTGACCGACGCGATCACCGCGGCGACCTTCAACGAACTCGCCGAGACCGGCTACGCGCGACTGTCCATGGAGGCGATCGCCCGGCGCGCCGGCGTGGGCAAGGCGGCCCTGTATCGGCGTTGGTCGTCCAAGGAGGACATGCTCACCGAGCTGATCCGCGACGCGGTCACCGGGGCGCTGCCCCCACCCCCTGCCACCGGCGCCCTGCACAGCGACCTACGCGAACTGCTGGACAGCATCCGTGGCCAGTTGGCCAATCCGCTGGTCAGCCGGATCGGCCTCGGACTGCTCGCCGACGCGGGCCGCTCGAGCGCGCTCGAGGAGGTGCTGCACACCGGGGTCGCGGTGCCGCGCCGGGCCGCGGCGCGGGCCGTGCTGGAGGCGGCGATCAACCGCGGCGAGCTGCCGGCCCGGCTGGATCTGGAGCTCGGCATGGATCTGCTGATCGCGCCGCTGGGCTTCCGCATGCTGATCCTGCGGGGCGACACCGGCGACGAATACCTGGAGACGCTGACCTGCGCGGTCGAGGCCGCGTTGCGCGCCGCCGTGCGGTGACCGGCAGGCCGGCGGATCCGGCTACTTGCCGTCGATCATCGGACGAGCGGCGCCCTGTCCGTCGTCGTAGTACTCGTGCACGACCGTGCCGTCGACCACATCGCCCGACGGGTCGACGACCACGCCGCGATATCCGCCCGCCATCGACAAGCGATCGATGCGGCGGGTGGCAAAGGCGGACACGAAGGGCCGCAACAGGGCTCGGGTGGGCAGCAGCAAGAGCAGGCCCAGCACGGAGGTGACCAGGCCGGGGACGAACATCGCGACCGCGCCGAGGGTGACCAGCGCGCCGTCGGCGACCGCCGCGCCCGGGGTGATCTCCCCGCGCCCGGCACGCCGGAACTGATCGAACACCCGGCGGCCCTGCGAGCGCACCACGATCAGGCCCAGGCCCGAACACGCGATGAGCAGCAGAATCGTCAGGGCGGCACCGATGAAATGGCCGACCACGACGAGGGCGGCGATCTCGACAACCAGGTAGAGGGCGAACAGTACGGCGGGCATGACGGTCCTTTCCGAATCCATCTACCCCATTCAACGACCGGGCGACCGGATTTTCTCCCGCCGAGACTGAACCCTTACTGAGAATTCACGCCCCCGGCCGGACCAGCCCCGTCTCATAGGCCAGGACCACCGCCTGCACCCGATCGCGCAGGCCCAGCTTGGTGAGCACGCGGCCCACGTGGGTCTTGACCGTGGCCTCGGACAGGTACAGCTCCCCGGCGATCTCGGCATTGGAGCGGCCTGCGGCGATCTGCTCGAGCACCTCCCGCTCGCGGGCGGTGAGCACATCCAGCACCGCGCTGTCGCGCATGCCGCCGGGGTCGTCGGCAATCAACCGATCCAGCAGGCGCTTGGTCACCTTCGGGGAGACCACGGCGTCACCCGCGGCCACGCTGCGAATCGCCGAGATCAGGTCCTCCGGCGGGGTGTCCTTGAGCAGAAAGCCGCTCGCGCCCGCCCGCAGCGCACCGAGAGCGTGTTCGTCCAGGTCGAAGGTGGTCATGACGAGAACCTTGCTGCCGCAGCCGGATTCGAGGATCCGACTCGTCGCGGTGACGCCGTCGACCACCGGCATGCGGACGTCCATCAGCACCACGTCGGGCGCCAGCTCCCGGGCCTGCTGCACGGCCGCGGCGCCGTTGCCGGCCTCCCCCACCACCGTGAGATCGGGGTGCGCCCCCAGCACCATCCGCAGCCCGGCTCGCATCAACTCCTGGTCGTCGACGACGAGTACGGTGATCGGCACCCGTCCAATCTACTTGTCCGCCGGGGCGATCCGTGCGGGCGACCCGACCGGCGACTACTCGGAGCCATCCCGGGTGAGCGGGATGATCGCCCGGACACGCCAGCCGCCCTCGGGGCGCCGCCCGGCCTCGAGCGAACCACCCAGGACCGCGACGCGCTCGCGCATGCCCACCAGGCCGAGGCCGCTGCCGGTGAGGCCGTTGCGGGCCATCGCGCCGGACGGACGGGCGGACGTGCCCGGCGGCGGATCGGCGGCCGGTTCCTGTGCTACCCACTGATGGCCCATATCGACGACCTCCACCAGCACATCCTCGTCCCGGCGATGCACCCGCACCCACGCCTTCGGGGCGGGGCCCGCATGGCGAAAGGTGTTGGTCAGCGACTCCTGCACGATGCGGTGCACACCCAGGCTCACCTCGGGGGCGATGCTGTCGAGTTCACCGGCCAGCTCCAGTTCGACCGCGAGGCCGGCACTGCGCATCATCCCCACCACCCGCGCCAGGCCGGCGGTGCCGTGCTGGGGCAGCTGTTCGGGGGAATGCTCGGTGCGCAGCAGCGCGACCGTGCGCCGCAGCTCGCGCAGCGCCTCGCGCCCGGTGGCCGCGATGGTGCCCAGCGCCCGATCGGCCGCATCCGGATCGGTGCGCAGCGCGTAGCGGGCGCCGTCGGCGTGCACGACGATCACGCTCACCGCATGCGCGACGATATCGTGCAGCTCGCGCGCGACCCGGGTGCGTTCGACCGAAACCGCCTCGTGCGCAGCGCGTTCCCGGTCGTCGTCGGCCACCGCCAGCCGCGCGGCCACCTCGGCGTCGTAGGCGTGGCGGGCGCCGAGGAATTCCGCGAGGGTCCAGCACAGCGCGTAGTACAGCGTCAGGATCGCGATCGTCATCGGGATCGATTCGTGGTTCAGCGCATCGGTCAGGGCCGCGTCGAGGGTCAGTCCGCCGAGATAGATCAGCCCGTCCCGCCGCCCCACGTACGCGACCAGGGTGTACAGCGCGATGCCCAGCGCACCCAGCGCCGGATTCTGCAGGTTTTCGCCGATCGCGCCGCTCACCAGGCTGTTGAGAATCGACACGCCCAGCAGCGCAGCCGCACTCGCGCGTGGATACCTGCGCCGCACGATCACCGGCAGCGGAACCAGCACCGCGAATACGAGATAGAGCGCCAGATGCCGCTTGTGAACGGCCGAGGCGAGATCGGCAGCGAGCAGCAGTGCGGCCAGCATCGCATCGGCGACCATGGGCTTGCCGCGGAGCCACAGGCTGAATCGACGCACGTCCTCAGCCTAGAACGCGCGACCGAGTGCCCGGCCGGACGTGCGGCACCGCCTCGCACACACGTATCGGGCCCCGGCCATCACATCCACTCGCCGCGACCGATGTCGAGCTGCCTCCGGCACGAATGTCCAGCACCGGCCAGGGGGTGTCCGCCGCGCTCAGCAGCGCACCTCGGCGGGCAACGGCCGTGCCCCGGACGCGGCATGGGTCGAATGCCCGGCCAGCCAGGGCGCGAGCACGCGCGAGGTGGTCTCGCGGATCTTGCGCTGCAGGCGTTCGCCGTCCTCGATGGCGTGGCGACCGGAGAACAGGACGGTCAGCGCCCCGGAGACCGCGCCGACCACCGCGCCGACCAGGGCCGCCGCGCCGACGTCGTCCAGCTCGTCCGGAAAGGCCGCGCGCAGCTGACGGGCGATCTCCTGCTGCGCCGCCAGTTGCGCGTGCGCCGCGCGGCCGCTGACCGCGGGCACCGTGCGCGAGACCTGAGCCCGCAGGACGGCGATCCGGGCGGCCAGGTCGTCCCCGAGGTGCTCGCCCGGATTGTCGCCGGCCGCACGTAGCGCGCGCAGAAGCACCTCGACCGGCCGCTCGTCCGGGCGGCGGGTCCCGATGGCGTGGATGGCCGCGCGCACGCGCTCGTCGGGCTCGGGGAAGAGCAGTTCTTCCTTGCTCTCGAAGTAATTGAAGAAGGTGCGGGTGCCCACCTCGGCGGCCGCGGCGATGTCGGCGACCGTAGTCGCCTCGTAGCCACGGGATTCGAACATGTCGACGGCGGCCTCGAGCAGGGCGCGGCGGGTGCGTTCTCGCTTGCGGTCACGGAGGGCGGATGGCGGCACGCGGGCAGACAGTACGGCATACGAGATCAAATACCCGGCAGGCTGCGTGTCGCCGCGCGTTACACCTCGCGCGCACACGCACAGCCTGCGACATTGCACTCACTGCCAGTTTGCGCGGCGTGTCGCACTGGGCCGCAACGCATTCACCGCGCCGCCCGCCACCGACGCGCCCGCACGCGCGCGGCTCGCCACGGATTCGCCGTCCGCACCCGAACGCTCGGCTTTTGTTCTTGAAGAGGCAGCTCCCGAGCAATTACGGTGTGCTGCGTGAGCATTGCATCCCGTGCCGTGGACGAGGAGTTCCGTGCGCTGCCGCTGGCCGCATTGGCCGAGGCCGCGCTCAGCGCCGCGCGCGCCGCGGGGGCCGGCTACGCCGATCTGCGCGTCCACCGCCAGGTCCGGCAGTCGATCCGGCTGCGGGACGGCCGCGTGGAGGCGGTCACCGACTCCATCGACCTGGGCTTCGCGGTCCGCGTAATCGTCGATGGCACCTGGGGTTTCGCCTCCCACGCCGACCTGTCCCCCGCCACCGCCGCACAGGTCGCGCGCCGCGCGGTGACGGTGGCGACCACGCTGCGCGCGTTGAACCGCGAGCGCGTGGAGCTGGCGGACGAGCCCGTCTACGGCGACGCGCAGTGGGTCTCGGACTACGCGATCGACCCGTTCGAGGCGCCGACGCCGGAGAAAGTAGCACTGCTGCAGGACTATTCGGAGCGCCTGTCCGCCGCCGACGGCGTCGATCACGTCGAGGCGCACGTGCTACAGGTCAAGGAGCAGACCTACTACACCGACACCGCCGGATCAGCGATCACCCAGCAGCGGGTGCGATTGCATCCGCACCTGGAGGCGATCACGGTGGACGCCAGTGCGGGTGCGTTCGAGACGATGCGCACCCTGGCCGCGCCGGCCGGGCGCGGCTGGGAGTACGTCACCGGCGCCGACGGCGTCTGGGACTGGACAGGAGAACTCGCCCGGATCCCGCAGTGGCTGGCCGAGAAGGTGAAGGCGCCCACGGTTACTCCGGGCCCTACCGATCTGGTTGTCGACCCGACCAATCTGTGGCTCACCATCCACGAATCCATCGGCCACGCCACCGAATACGACCGTGCGATCGGCTATGAGGCGGCCTATGCCGGAACCTCGTTCGCCACACCCGATCAGCTGGGCACGCTGCGGTACGGCACCCCGATCATGCACGTCACGGGCGACCGCGTCGAGCGGCACGGCCTGGCCTCGGTCGGCTACGACGACGAGGGCGTGGCCGGCCAGCGCTGGGATCTTGTGCGCGAGGGCGTGCTCGTGGGCTACCAGCTGGACCGCGTCTTCGCGCCGCGGCTGGGCCTGGACCGCTCCAACGGCTGTTCGTACGCGGATTCGGCCCACCATGTGCCGATTCAGCGGATGGCCAACGTCTCACTGCAGCCGGATCCGGTGCGCGACACCGGCACCGAGGAGCTGATCTCCCGCATCGAGAACGGCATCTACATCGTCGGCGACAAGTCGTGGTCGATCGACATGCAGCGCTACAACTTCCAGTTCACCGGTCAGCGGTTCTTCCGGATCCGCAACGGGCGCTTGGCCGGCCAGCTGCGCGATGTCGCCTATCAGGCCACCACCACCGATTTCTGGGGCTCGATGGAGGCGGTCGGCGGACCCTCCACCTGGGTGCTGGGCGGCGCGTTCAACTGCGGCAAGGCCCAGCCCGGCCAGGTGGCCGCGGTCAGCCACGGTTGCCCGTCGGTCCTGGTGCGCGGGGTCAACATTCTCAATACTCGATCGGAGGCGGGGCGATGAGCGTCCTACACGGCGGCGAGGTCGTCGAGCGGGCCCTGGCCGCCTCGCGGGCCGACGAGGCGATCGTCATCGTCACCGACCAGTCCGAGGCCTCGCTACGCTGGGCCGGAAACTCCATGACCACCAACGGATCCTCGACCTCGCGCGAGTGGGCGGTGGTCTCGATCCTGCGCGAGGGGCCGAATGCCGCCCGGGTCGGCAGCGTGAGCTCGACGAGCGTGGCCGCCGCCGACATCGAATCGGTGGTGCGCGCCAGCGACGAGGCCGCGCGCTCCGCCACGCCCGCGCGCGATGCGATGCCGCTGCTGGACCCCGAGGCGGTGGGCCTGCATCTGGACCCGGGCTGGTCGGGCGAGCCCGCGACAACGGGCATCGAGGTCTTCACCGGCCTGGCGCGCGAGCTGGCCACCGGTTTCGACGGCGCGGACATGCTGTACGGCTTCGCCGAGCATCAGCTGCACACCACCTGGCTGGGCACCTCGACCGGGATCCGCCGCCGCTGGACCCAGCCGACCGGATCGGTCGAAATCAACGGAAAGCGCGGCGCAGGGGCCGATCTCGCCAGCGCCTGGGTCGGCGCGGGCACCCTCGACTTCGCCGATGTCGACGCCTCCGCACTGCTGACCGAGCTCGCGCGGCGGCTGGACTGGAACGCCCGCAACGTCGAGCTCCCCGCCGGACGGTACGAGACGCTGCTGCCCCCATCGGCGGTCGCGGATCTGCTGATCTACATGAACTGGGAGATGCAGGGCCGCGGCGCCAACGAGGGACACACGGCCTTCTCGCGGGCGGGCGGCACCCGCGTCGGGGAGCGGCTCACCGATCTCGGGTTGACCCTCTACTCGGATCCGAGCGCGACCGGCCTGGAGTACCGCCCGTTCGTGGCCACGACGGCCTCCTCGCCCGCGCTCTCGGTCTTCGACAACGGCCTTCCGGCCCAGCGCGTGGACTGGATCCGCGAGGGCGTCATCGAGAATCTGGTGTATCCGCGGGCCACCGCAACGGAATTCGACGCACCGATCACGGTTCCGGGCGATAACCTGCTGATGACGGGCGGTTCGGGCGCGACGCTGCCGGAGATGATCGCCCGCACCGAGCGCGGGCTGCTGTTGACCTGCTTCTGGTACATCCGCGAGGTTGATGCTGCCACCCTGCTGCTCACCGGGCTCACCCGCGACGGCGTCTACCTCGTCGAGGACGGCGAGGTCACCGCCGCGGTGAACAACTTCCGCTTCAACGAGAGCCCGCTGGATCTGCTGCGCCGCACCACCGAGGCGGGGGCCACCGAGGTCACGCTGCCACGCGAGTGGAAGGACTGGTTCACCCGCACGGCGATGCCGCCGCTGCGGATTCCCGATTTCCACATGTCCTCGGTCAGCCGCGCGACCTGATCCCAGCCATCTCACCCGCTCCGCCGCTGTGTCGGGGCCGCTCGTCCGGACCGGACGTTCGGTCCCCGACCGCACCCGTGTCCCGCACCCATGTGGCAGAATCGCTGGCCAGGACAGCGATGCTCTGCCGCATCGAAACCACTCGGCTCGGGGGCAGGCGCGCACAAGTCGAGGTGGGGACTCAATGACACAGGACACCGGAGCCCCGGTCTTCGGTCCGCTCATCGAGCAGGCCAAGACCGGATCGGTCTCGCTGAATGTGGAGCCGCAGGCGTTCCTGGCGCTGGATAAGGCACTGCAGCAGCGCAAGACGGAGATCCAGTCGATCCAGCAGCTGGTGCAGAAGGTGCACAACCAGGACTCGTGGGGCGTGGGCGAGCAGTCGCCGATCCTGACCTCCGCCCACACGATCGTGCAGCGCCTGCGGGACAAGGGCAGCGGCGGGGCCAACAACGCCTACGACACCCTGCAGGATCATTGGAAGACCGCCGACGAACTGCAGACCCTGTTCCGCACGATCCGTGATCGCCTGCAGCAGACCGACAGCGAGTTCGCCGCCAAACTCCGCGCGGCCCAGGCGGCACTCCCGGAGGCCGGGGGCACCGCGTGACGACCTATGACGCACCCGGAATCACCGATCCGGAGAATGTGGACGCCCTGACCCATCAGCAGATCTACGACGCCTTCCAAACGGTCGGTGATCACTGCGCGGATATCGTCACGGCCTGGCAGCAAGCCCGCGACCAGTGGCGCACCTCCACCACCGGCCTGGTGCAGGCCGTGCGCACCGCCGTGGACGGCCACTGGACCGGCTCCGCCGCCGAGGCCGCGGTGCAGGCGGTGACCGGATACGGCACCCGGGCCACCGATCTGGCCGACCTGTTCGACCAGACCGGGCAGGTCGTGGCGAATACCGCCCAGGCCGCGCAGACCACGAAGGCGTACATATCGAAGCCGGTTCCGGTCACCGCCGACCAGACCAAGGATCCGACCGAATTCGACACCCAGACGCGCAACGCCAGCAAGGCCCAGGACGACGCCCGGCAGATCATGCAGCAGCGCTACGTGGTCCCGTTCACCACCGAAGACGCCCGCATACCGACCTTTCCGCCGGCGAATTCGACCGGAGCCGGCGACAATCCCCTCACCGCGCTGGCGTCGGCGACGACCAACGGTGTGCGGGTGTCGATTCCGGGCGTGGCCAGCATCGATATCCCCGGCCTCGGCACGCAGCCGGACAGCACCGTGCCCGCGGGTGTGCACACCAGCCTTTTCGGTACGCCGGTAACGAATCCCGACGCGAGCGTCACCGCGCTCACGGACAATTCCGCAACGTCGCGCCCGACCGCCAGCGACGTGCTCTATCGCCCGCAGGACCGGACCGTACTCACCGGTGACCCGCAGGTTCCGGCCGCTACCCGCCCGGCGAGCACCGCGCCGGTCACCGCTCCGACGACCCCGGCCAGTACATCGCCGCACGATGCCCCGACCGATACGACCTCCCGTGACGGCACACACGACACGCCGCAGCACTCGGATTCGGATACGCCCCGCTCGGAGCACGGGACGCACACCACGCCCGCCGACAACGGTTCCCAGTCCGACGGCAGGACTCCCGCCGAAACCCACTCAGCGGCAAACGATTCCGCGGCGAGCCAGACCGCATCGAACCAAGCCGCGGCGAACGAGACGACTGCGAACCAAGCCGCGGCGAGCCAGGCGACGTCGAACCAGGTCACGGCGAACCAAGCGACCTCGATCCAACCCGCGCCGACTACGCACACCGACACCGGCTCGACGGCCGCGCCGAGCGCCGGTTCCTCCGGCGGCGCGCAGAATGCCACGGCCACGCCCGGTTCCACAGATTCCGGCGCGGGCGGGTCCTCCGACAGTGGGCGCGGCGGAGCAAATCTCACACAGAACACGCCGCGGCTGCCGACGACGGTGCCGGGTACGGCCCTGCCCGGCGCGCTGGCCGCCTCGAGCGCCGCCGGATCCGCACTGGGCGCCGCGGCCAGTATCGCCGCACCCGCTCTCGGCGCGGGATCGATGATCCCGAATCCCCCATCGACACCGAACATTCCGCCCGCTCCCACCGCTCCGGCGCCAGGCCCTTCGGCCCCTCCGCCGAGCCCCGGCGCCCCCGCACCCGGATCCTCGGCACCCGGGCCGATCCTCCATTCCGGTCCGATCGGCCAGGGACCGAATTCCCCAGCACCGGTACCGAGTTCCCCGACCCCCGGTACGAATCCCCCGAGCCCCGCGCCGAATACCCAGACGCCCAGGCCAATCGCGCCCACCCCGACCGGTGGAACCCCCGCGACTCCCCCGCTCGGGTCGGCCGCCGCGACGAATTCGATTCCCCCCGACGCGCTGACCGAGCCCGCGGCGACCGCGATCACCGGCGCGGCCGCGGCCGAACTCAGCGACGACCCACACCAGCACCACGATCCGCGGATGCCGCGCATGCGGGTCAAATACGAGGGCGACCGCGACCGAATCGGCAAGACCGTCGACCTCAGCAACGAGTCGACCACGGCCGAGATGGCGCGCACCGAGGACTACGTCCAGGCCACCATCGGCGACCACACGCGTCGAGACAACCGGGAACGAGCGGCGACCGAGGACGAACTCAACCCCACCGCAGCCGAAACAGCGGGCGCCGAACCACCTGTCGAGCCGGTCATCGGCGAATACGAATCGGTGGACGACCAGGACCCCGCCAGTCCGATATTCGACCGCGGTGCCGGGTCCGCCCCGCACACCGATCAGAACGTTCGACCACAGATCGGTGACCACACCGCCCGAGGCGACCACGAGCGGCCCGATACCGGTACCACGCGGGGCAACGAGCCCACCGTCGCCGAAACAACGTCCACGGCGCACCTCGTTCAGCCGGCGATCGGTAACCCCGGCATCGGATCCGCCGCCGCCGAGACGATACGCGCGAACGATGTACGACCGTCCATGGCCGGAACAGAGTTCGCCGGACCGCATGTCGAGCCCGTAATCGGCGAATACGGATCCGCGGACGACCAGGAAGATGCCGATATGAATATCGGCGCATCCAGATCAACCGCACACGCCGATCACTACGTTCCACCGACAATCGGTGACCACACCCCCCAAAGCGCCCGCAGCGGCCTCGATTCCGGGGCAGCCCCGAGCAACGAGCCCCGCACCGCCCCAACACCACTCACCGAAAGCTACGTCCAGCCCACGATCGGCGAATACCCGTCCCCGGACGATCCGAACCGGGAAGGCGCCGATCCCCGCGGCGAATCCCTTACCGCCGGAACGACACTCAGCGGGCAGTACGTTCAGCCCACGATAGGTGAATAATGACCACTTGGTCGTTCGACGAGGAGGAATTCGCAGCCCTGTGGTTCGGGCCGGCGAACGACCGCATGCTCTACCCGCTCACCTATCTGTCTCGCTTCGCCCATGTGAACGAGCGTGACCGCTACTGGGAGCACGTCCGCCACGAGTATTCCGACCAGGGCAGGCTGACCTGGAACGAGGCAGACCTGCTGCGGCGCGCGTTCCGTGTGCTCACCGAGCCGGAGGTGTGGGCCGAGATTCACGGCGTCTCCGACCAGGCGGGCCCGATCCGGGTCACCGCCGCCCGCCACGACCGGCACGCCGCTCTCGCAATACAATTCACTCGCCGCCCGCGCATCGAGGTCAGCATCATCTCCGCGGACCGGCTGTCCACTCAGCTGGGTGGCCTGTTGCCGCGGGTCGCGCCGGGCAGTCATCCACCCCAGGCGTTCGCGGTGGCCGACCTGTACCCCGAGCGCCAACCGGAACTGCACTACACCGGGGAATCCACGCCGCTGCAACGCTATCGGCGACTGGTTCGCCGCCCGGCCGGTGGCGCCGGCGTGATCACCGTATTCCGCGGCCCCCGGAGCCTCGGCGGCAAGCAGCCGCGCAAGGTCGGCACGGTCCGCTGGTACGACATTCACGACGACGGCCGATACTTGGAGACGGGCAACCGCACCATCACCGTCCAGCCGGCCGACGCCGGCGCGGTGCAGGGCGCAGTCGCCCGCCTGCTCGACCTCGCCCTGTTCGAATACCGCGACTTCGTCGACGATATGGGCGAATTCGTTACGCACTAGCCGACATCCACCTCGGGTGGAGTGCGCACACCATCTCGGCCGCGGCCGATGCGAGCGTCCTCATCGCCGTCCGACCCCGGAAGCGATCGACGCGAGCCACCCAGCACAGACCCCGGGCCGAGACCCGCCTCACCGCGGTCACGGAGTACGCCGAGAAGTGGCTCGACATCGCTCGCGCCTTCCGCTGAACCGACCGCGGGACTACTGCGCGGTGAAGCCGCCGTCGATCGCCAGCGCCGCGCCGGTGACGAAGCTCGCCTCGTCGCTGAGCAGATAGGCGCACAGCGAGGCGATCTCATCGGGCCGGGAGATGCGGCCCAGCGGATGCAGGGCGGCCACCGCGGCCGCGCCCTCCGGTGTCGCACCCATCGAGCCGCGAAACGCCGGAGTGTCGACCGCGCCGGATACCAGCGCGTTCACCCGGACGCCCTGCGCGGCCGTTTCGAGAGCAACGGCCTTGGTCAGGCCGACGACGCCATGTTTGGCGGCCACATACGGCGCCACCGACCCCATGCCCACCACACCCAGATTCGACGCATTGTTCAGAATCGCGCCGCCGCCCGAGGCGATGATCGCCGGAATCTGCTGGCGCAGACCGTAATACACGCCGGTCAGGTTCAGTTCCAGATCGGCCCGCCAGCTCGCCTCGTCGATGTCCTGGATCGGGCCGAACGCCTTGACGGCGCCGGCATTGTTGAACGCCGCGTCCAGCCTGCCGAATTCGTCGATCGCGGTGCCGGTCAGGCGCTCCTGGTCGGCGGGGTCGGTGACATCGGCCGAGACGAACACGGCGCGGCCACCCGCCGCCCGGATCTCGGCGGTCACCCGGTCGCCATCTGTCTTTCCCCTCGCACCCAGCACAACCGCGGCACCCTCGGCCGCGACGCGCCGCGCGACCGCCTCGCCCACACCCGAGGTTGCGCCGGTGATCAGCACAACCTTGGACTCGAACCGAGAATTCACTACAGACTCCATTTCTGTCGCACCATTCGCGATCTCGTCGCATCGACAAGTCAAGCCCGGGCGACAGGCGGAAGCTGGCGAGAATCGGACCGCGCGCTCAGGCTGCGCGGGGTGGCCGGTTCGATTCCCATGTGCCGCCCTGCCGGTGAGCGAGGGCGGCGTGATGCGGTTGAGGGGACCCCGCGACCGCCACTGAACACGCCGATCTGCACGGCCTCCCGCCGCCCCTGCATCCGCACCAGCGCTGGCGCCCGCGGAAGAAGCGCTCGATCAGCCGCGCGATGTCGGCCTCGGGCACTCCGGTCCAGTCCTCGGTGACGCGGTCGATACGGCAAGTCCCACGGGTGAACAACCGACGCGATCGCGGACCATCGATTCGGCCCGCGGCGAACGGGGTCACCGACGGCCCACAGGCGAGCGCATGCTGGTGGGAAGGTTGTAATGATGTAAGCAGGTGATCGCGGTGGACGACGAGACGATCCGGTCCCGTGAGTCGGGTATTTCGGACGACGCGGCCGCGCTGGATGCCTACTCGCGCACGGTGATCGCGGTGGCACAGGCGGTGACCCCGCACGTGGCGAGCGTGCAGACGCGGCGCGGCGGCGGGTCGGCGGTGGTGTTCACCGACGACGGATTCCTGCTCACCAATGCGCATGTGGTGGGGTCGGCGGGCAGCGGCGATGTCGTCTTCGCCGATGGCACCGAATCGCGGTTCGACGTGGTCGGGGTCGATCCGCTCTCGGATCTGGCGATACTGCGTGCCCGCGGCGGCGCGCCGGCCGCCGCTGTCCTCGGCGATGCCGACTCCCTGGTCGTCGGGCGGCTGGTGGTGGCGGTCGGCAGCCCGCTCGGCCTGGCCGGATCGGTCACCGCGGGCGTGGTCAGCGCCCTGGGGCGCGCGGTTCCCGTCGGGGATCGCCGCATCGCCCGCGTGATCGAGGATGTCATCCAGACCGACGCCGCACTCAATCCTGGCAACTCAGGTGGCGCACTGGCCGATTCGTCCGGACGGGTGGTCGGGGTCAATACTGCCGTCGCGGGAATCGGCCTGGGACTGGCGATTCCGATCAATTCGACCACCCGCCGGATCATCAGCACGCTGCTCACCGACGGCCGGGTGCGGCGCGCCTATCTCGGCGTGGTGGGCGTGCCCGCACCGCTACCCGAGGCGGTGGCCACCCGCACCGGCCAGCGCGCGGCGCTGCGGATCGTGGAAGTGGTGCGCGACGGCCCTGCCGCCCGCGCCGGCCTGCGCCGCGGCGATCTGGTGCTCAGCGTCGATCGCGCGAAAATCCATGACGCCCAGGGCATTCAACGCCACCTGTTCGCGGACGCCATCGGCCGCTCGCTGCCGGTCACCGTCCTGCGCAACGGGGCGATGGTCGACGTCATCGCTGTACCGACCGAACTGACCGCCGGCTGATCGGCACCGGCGGCCATCGCACGCAATCCGGCCGCCCCTAGGCGTACCTCCGCATTCGCTCCGGCCATGCGCGGCTTCGGACGGCTTCGCCGACGGCGCCCATTATGCGGATTCGGCCAGTGCCGCGGCCTGCCAGACGTCCGCGAGGTCCTGCAGCGGGATGTGCAGGGCGCGGCTCAGGCCGACGACCGTGCCGAAGGCCGGGCTGGGAAGGCGGCCGGATTCGATCTTCCGGAGGGTTTCCGGTGAGATCCCGGCCGCGGCCGCGACCTCACCGAGGTCCCGACCGGCACGGGCCGAGCGCAGGCAGGCGCCCAGGCGGCGACCGGCCTCGATCTGGGCTGGGGTGAGCGGCAGTCGGACCATGCGGCCAGCGTACGGCCGGTATTAAAATAACGCAAAGTGGTATACAAATACCGGCTGCGCTACAGTGGTATTTAAATACCATCACAGGAGAGGTCATCGTGGTCGAGCTGAAGACGCCCGCCGAGATCGAGAAGATGCGCGTGACAGGGCAATTCGTCGCCGAGACGCTGGCGGCGCTGCGCGAGCGCGCCCGCGTGGGCGTGAATCTGCTGGAACTCGAGCGGTTCGTGCGCGAGCGCATCCGGGAGCGCGGTGCGGTCTCGTGCTACTGGGATTACGCGCCCTCCTTCGGCCGCGGCCCGTTCCGCAACACCGTCTGCCTTTCGGTGAACGATGCTGTACTGCACGGACTTCCGTTCGATTACGCGCTACGCGACGGCGACATGCTGACCGCGGATCTGGCGGTCGGGATCGATGGCTGGGTCGCCGACGCCGCGACCACCGTCATCGTCGGCACACCCGCCGAGCCCGACGTGCGCCTGGCCACCGCCACCGAGGAGGCCCTCGCGGCGGCCATCGCGGTCGCGGTGCCCGGCAACCGGATCGGCGACCTCTCCGCCGCGATCTCCGCGGTGGCCCGCGCACACGGATATCCGGTGAACACCGAATTCGGCGGCCACGGCCTGGGCCGCACCATGCACGAGGATCCGCACGTCGCCAACGACGGCCGTCCGGGCCGTGGCCTGCGCCTGCGGCCAGGTCTGACCATCGCCATCGAGCCGTGGTTCGCGGCCACCACCGACAAGATCGTCGTCGACCCCGACGGCTGGACGCTGCGCTCGGCCGACGGCTCACGCACCGCCCACAGCGAGCACACGATCGCCGTCACCGCCGACGGGCCGCAGATCCTCACCCTCGCGGCCTGAAACTGCCGCCGCTCTCACGGCAACTCGGCCCGGATCGGCTGCTCTGGAATGCGTATCGCCCAGCGAGATCGGCGCTGCACACCGGCCAGGCCACGGGGAATGACGTCGGTCGGGATCCGCTGGCCGCCTGTGCCGTGCGGAATCCGCATCGACGGGCTCGGGATCGGCGACGCATCGGCGGGCCGAACCGCCAGGCATGTCTGCCGTCCCACCTCCGAACCAACTAGGCTGTGGCCGTGGACAACCCCTTCGGCGCGATCGGCACCGCGAATTACGTTCTGCTGACGACATTCCGCAAGAACGGCACACCGGTGGGCACGCCGCTCTGGGCGGCCCTGGACGACGGCAAGCTCTACGTCTGGACGGTCACCGACAGCTGGAAGGTCAAGCGGATCCGCAACAATCCCGCGGTGACCCTGCAGCCGTGCAGCGCCGGCGGCAAGACTCGCGGCGCGGTGGTGAACGGCAACGCGCGGATCCTGGACGAGGCCGGCGGCGACCGGGTCCGCGGGCTGATCAAGCGGAAGTATTCGCTGCAGGGCTGGCTGATCGTGACCGGCAGCCAATGGCGGCGCGGGCGCGGCGGCACCGTAGGCATCGAAATCACGGCCGACGCATAAATTTCAGGACGGTAGGGCCAGCGCCTCGGGCCCGACTCGGCCGTAGGCACTGCCCGCAACTACCCCGCGGCGGCCCGTTCGGTGATTGCGATGCCGATCGAGCGGTCGCTCCCGAGGAACAGCTTGTGCGCCCGGATCAACACGGTGCCGAGCGCCCCGTACTTGTGCCCGACCAGCCCGCGCACCCGCTCGGTCCCGGGCGCGTCGAGGAGTTCGGCGGTGCCGTTCAGCACCTCACCCCCGGCCGGCTGCCCGCGGCGATCGCATTCCTGCAGGGTGACCTCGGGATTGCGGCGGATCCGCTTGACCTTCCAGGCCTTGGGATTGGTCCACACCACAATCCGGTCGCCGTCGGCTGCGATCCACACGGGAGCCCCGACCGGTGTGCCGTCCTTTTTATAGGTCGTCAGCACCGCGTATTTACTCTGCGCCAGCTCGTTCCATGTCATGACACAACGCTATGCCTCGAGCGCCCGCGGGTACATCCGCTCCCGGACGCACCCGCAGGTACGACCACGGACGTAACCGACCACGCCATCACGCACCCGGTGACGCAGGCGAGGCCTCGAGGCGAGCGGACCCCTACTCCAACTCACCCTCGGTCTCGAGATACACCTGCCGCAGCCGATCCAGCGTCTCCCGCTCGGGCGCTTCCCACAGCCCGCGCTCGGCGGCCTCCAGCAGTCGCTCGGCGATGCCGTGCAGCGCCCACGGATTCGACTGCTCCATGAACTTGCGGTTGGTCTCGTCGAATACGTAACTCTCGGAAAGTTTTTCGTACATCCAGTCGGCCACGACATTGGTCGTCGCGTCGTAGCCGAACAGATAGTCGACGGTGGCGGCCATCTCGAACGCGCCCTTGTAGCCGTGCCGGCGCATGGCCTCGAGCCAGCGGGGATTCACCACCCGGGCGCGGAATACCCGGGTGGTCTCCTCCGACAGCGTGCGGGTGCGCACCGCATCGGGCCGGGTGCTGTCGCCGATGTAGGCCTCCGGATTCGTGCCGGTCAGCGCCCGGACCGCGGCGACCATGCCACCGTGATACTGGAAGTAGTCGTCGGAGTCGGCGATGTCGTGCTCGCGGGTGTCGGTGTTCTTGGCCGCGACCGCGATGCGGCGATAGGCGCTGCGCATATCGTCCGCCGCGGGCGCGCCGTCCAGGTCGCGGCCGTAGGCGAAGCCGCCCCACGCGGTGTAGACCTGTGCGAGGTCGTCGTCGGTGCGCCAGCTCTTGGAGTCGATCAGCTGCAGCAGGCCCGCGCCGTAGGTGCCCGGCTTGGAGCCGAATATGCGTGTGGTGGAACGCCGTTCGTCGCCGTGCTCGGCCAGGTCGGCCCGACTGTGGGCGCGGACGTAATTCGACTCGGCGGGCTCGTCCAGGGCCGCGACAAGGCGCACCGCATCGTCGAGCATCGCGAGCACGTGCGGGAAGGCGTCGCGGAAGAACCCGCTGATCCGGACCGTCACATCGATGCGCGGGCGGCCGAGTTCCGCCAGCGAGATCGGTTCCAGGGTGGTGACCCGTCGGCTGGCCTCGTCCCAGACCGGCCGGACGCCCAGCAGCGCCAGCACCTCGGCAATATCGTCGCCCGAGGTCCGCATCGCCGAGGTGCCCCACACCGACAGGCCCACCGAGCGCGGATACCCGCCGTGATCGGCGAGGTACCGCTCCAGCAGCGAGTCGGCCATGGCCTGGCCGGTCTCCCAGGCCAGGCGCGAGGGCACGGCCTTGGGATCCACCGAGTAGAAGTTGCGACCGGTCGGCAGCACGTTGATCAGGCCCCGCAGCGGTGACCCGCTCGGTCCGGCCGGGATGAATCCGCCGTTCAACGCGTGCAGGATGCGTGAGATCTCGACCCCGGTCCGGCGCAACCGCGGCACCACCTCCGTCGCGGCGAAACCGAGGACTCGGCGAACCGCGGCCCGCCGATCATTCTGGCCTTCCGGCGAATTCGCCCCTTCCGGGACGGCGGCGTTCACGAACAGGCTCTCGGTGAGCGCGTCGATGGCATCGACGTCCCAGTCGGCCTCCTGCATCGCCGAGACGAGTTCGCGCGCCAGCTTCTCGAACGCGTCCACCCGCTCGCGCGACTCGTCACCGGATTCGCTCAGCCCCAACGCCTCTCGCAGGCCGGGCACGTGATCCTCACCGCTCCACAGCTGCCGGGCGCGCAGCATGGCCAGGACCAGGTCCACCTCGGCCTCGCCGGTGGGCGCCTGGCCCAGCACGTGCAACCCGTCGCGGATCTGCACATCCTTGATCTCACACAGCCAGCCGTCGACGTGCAGCAGCATGTCGTCGAAGGATTCCTCGTCCGGGCGCTCGGCCAGTCCCAGATCGTGGTCCATCTTGGCCGCGCGCATCAGAGTCCAGATCTGCTGGCGGATGGCGGGCAGTTTGGCCGGGTCCAGGGCGGAGATGTTGGCGTGCTCGTCGAGCAACTGCTCGAGCCGGGAGATGTCGCCGTAGGTCTCCGCGCGCGCCATCGGCGGGATCAGGTGGTCCACCAGGGTGGCGTGGGCGCGGCGCTTGGCCTGGGTGCCCTCGCCCGGATCGTTCACCAGGAACGGGTAGATCAGCGGCAGATCGCCCAGCGCGGCGTCGGTGCCGCAGGACGCGGACAGGCCCAGCGTCTTACCCGGCAGCCACTCCAGATTGCCGTGCTTGCCCAGGTGTACCACCGCGTCGGCGGCGAAGCCGTCGGCGTCGGCCAGCCAGCGGTAGGCGGCCAGGTAGTGATGGCTCGGCGGCAGGTCCGGATCGTGATAGATCGCGACCGGGTTCTCACCGAATCCGCGCGGCGGCTGCACTATCAGCACCACATTGCCGAATCGCAGTGCGGCGATGACGATCTCACCCTTGGGGTCCGCCGAACGGTCGACGTACATCTCGCCCGGCGGCGGGCCCCACGCCTCGACCACCGCGGCCCGGAAATCCTCGGGAAGGGTGCCGAACCAGGCGGCGTACGCGTCCGCACCGATCCGAATCGGGTTGCCCTCCAACTGTTCCGCGGTAAGCCAGTCCGGATCCTGGCCGCCGGCGGCGATGAGGGCGTGGATCAGTGCGTCGCCGTCGCCCTGCTCGAGTCCGGGAATCTCCCCCTGGGCCCCCAGATCGTAACCGGCGGAACGCATCTCGGACAGCAGCGCGATCGCGCTGGCCGGGGTGTCCAGGCCGACGGCGTTGCCGATCCGGGCGTGCTTGGTGGGATAGGCGGACAGCATGAGCGCGATCTTCTTGTCCTGCACCGGAATATGACGCAGCCGCGCGTGCCGCACCGCGATGCCGGCCACCCGGGCGGCCCGCTCCGGATCGGGGACGTAGGTGGACAGCCCGTCCTGGTCGAACTCCTTGAACGAGAAAGGAACCGTGATGATGCGGCCGTCGAATTCGGGCACCGCCACCTGGGTGGCCACGTCCAGCGGGGACAGCCCCTCGTCGGCGGCCGACCACTGCTCGCGCCCCGAGGTCAGGCACAGGCCCTGCAGGATGGGCACATCCAGGTCGGCCAGCGCGCCGATGTCCCAGGCCTCGTCGTCGCCGCCCGCCGAGGCGGTGGCGGGCCGGGTGCCACCCGCGGCGAGCACTGTCACCACGAGGGCATCCGCGGCGCGCAGGGTGTCGATCAGTTCCGGCTCGGCGGTGCGCAGCGAGGCACAGTACAGCGGCAGCGGGCGGGCGCCCGCGCCTTCGATCGCCGCGCACAGCGCCTCGATGTAGGCGGTGTTCCCGGCCAGGTGCTGGGCGCGGTAGTAGAGCACCGCCACCGTCGGGCCGGTGATCCCGGCGCGCGGCGTGCGCTCCAGTTCACCCCAGTTCGGCAGCTGGACGGCCGGCTCGAAGCCGTGACCGGTGAGCAGCACCGTGTCCGACAGGAAGTTGTACAGCTGAAGCAGATTCCCCGCACCGCCCGCGGCCAGATAGTTGTGCGCGTCGGCCGCGACACCGCCGGGCACGGTGGAGCATTCCATCAGCTCGGCATCGGGCGCCATTTCGCCGCCGAGCGCCACCACCGGAACTCCGCTGGCACGCACCGCCTCGAGCCCCTCCTCCCAGGCACGGCGACCGCCCAGGATGCGCACCACCACCAGATCCGCGCCCTCGAGCAGGGCGGGCAGATCCTCGAGTAGCAGCCGGGCCGGATTGCCCAGCCGGTAGCCCGCCCCGCTGGCCCGCGCGGACAGCAGGTCGGTGTCGGAGGTGGACAGCAACAGGATCACGATTCGGACCTTTCCTCGGGGTAACGCGCCCATCAGGGTGTACGCCTGCCGAGAGGGTCTGACTGTCACAGTGGCGCGACCGTACCGGAATTGCACCGGATTCCTTCGGAGGGTGAGCTCTGCGAAACCTTACGTGATCGCGGATGATGGCCGGTGACCCGGATACACCTTCTGACCTCGGGTGTACCGAGTCACCGGTGTCCGGCCCGCCCCGGTTGTCTCCGAATCACTGCACATCACTGCCAAAACATCAACAAAACTGCAACAGAGAAGGCCAGAACTACTCCGCCAGCAAACTTCTGGCCGTCTTGATACGGCCCCCGACGGGACTATCGGCGTGTTGCGGTAGCAGCGCACGGAGAGAATTCCGACCGAACCAGCGGACAGCAGTCACGCAGCAAACGATGACGGTGCGCGTCGAGAGGCTGAGCGAGACAGGCATCGACCGTACGGAGCCACCTGATCGACCACTACCTCACCGGGTAAGCCTGGCGTGTTCGGCTGTCACCTGCGCGAAAGCGCTGAGAAAACGGTCCCAGGTCCCGTCGGCCATCGAGTGGTGCATCCCCAGACCACGATCGATCGACCGGAGGGGAATCGACCCGCAGATACAGATCGCCGGAACGTGCTCGGCGTAGCAGCCGGCAATCCCGTTGATCGCACTCATCGAGCCGACAGCGTTCGTGACGAGCAGCGCCCCCCGGATTCGCGAACTCCTCGGCCCAGTAACCGGTCGCATACCGCGAACCGTCCTTCACCACCCAGTAACTGGCACCGCTGACGATGAAAAGTACCTTCGCCACAGTCAATGCTCCTCTTCGATTCACGCATGCCGTCGACGGCATGCGGGCCCGCGAGGCAGTCCGCGCGCACGAACTGGCGGGCGAGGGCCATCTGCTGCGGCTGTGGCGGCCGCCCTTGGCACCGGGACAGTGGCGGACACTCGGACTATTCTCCGCCGAGACCTCGGACCAGCTCGAGACCGAACTCGCGTCGATGCCGTTGCGCGTCTGGCGCACTGACGAGGTGACGCCCCTGGCGGTACATCCCAACGACCCCGGCAACCGGACCTCAGCGGCGCCATCGATGGAGTTCCTCGTGACGATGACGATCACTACGCCGGAGGATGCGACGACCGAGGCGATCGAGGATCGGGAGACTCGCGAGGCCGCCCGCGCCGGCGAACTGGCAACGCAGGGCATTCTGCGCCGGCTCTGGAAGCTCCCGGCCGCGGCCGGGCAGCAGCGAACCTTGGGCCTGTGGGCCGCGTCGGATGAGCCGGTTCTGGCCTCGACGTTCCGGTCACTCCCGTTGCACGACTGGATGATCGTGACGACAACGCCACTGTCGGCACACCCGAGTGACCCGCTGAGCACCGGGACCTGACCCGGTTCACGCACGGCACCGTGCCGTCGGTTCGCGACGGCCTGTGGTCAGCGGCCCGGCCCGCCGGTCGGTCCACGATCGCCGCTGCCGAGACCGGGATCAGCACCCTGCGCCGTCACAGTGTGGTGATCATTCCGCCGTCGATGATGAAGTCCGATCCGGTGATGTTTTCCGCCCGCGAACTGGAGAGAAATACCGCGGCAACATCCTTCGGACGGGTGAACCGCCCGGTCACAGTCTGCTCCGCTACGGTGCGGGCGACATCGTCCGGATCGCCGCCCGCGGTGGCGGCGATGGCGCGGGCCACACCCTGCTCACCCATCCACAGGTCGGTCGCGACCGGACCGGGGCTGATGATGTTCACCCGAATACCTTGCGCACCTACCTGTTTCGACAAGGCCTTGCTGAAGTTGGTGAGGGCGGCCTTGGCGGCGCTGTAATCCATCACGGTCGGATCGGGCAGCTTGGCGTTGACCGAGCTGATGGTAACGGTGAGGTCGGCGCCGGCATGGCGGGTATCGGCCTCGCGCCGGTCACCACCGCAAGCGTGTCGGTGAGTCCCAGATCCACAGCCGTGCTCCTCGTTCGGTATCAGAATCCTTTGTCCGCCAGCCAGTCCAGGACCGCGTCCGCGACCTCTTTCCAGCCGCTAACGATGGTGAGCGAATAGCCGCGGCCTTCGAACTGCCGCAGTTCGGTGACCGCGGTGGAATCGCGGTACTGCTTCAACGTCGAGCGGGTCACCACGTCCCGGACGGTATGGTCCTCAAGACCCGAAATGAGAAGCAAGGGACCACGATCCGCATTGCCGGTGTCGACCGCCGCCTGCGAGTGCAGGACAAAGTTCGCCGCTGCAGCCTGGAAGAGCGGGCGGGCCGGCGAGGGCACGGTCCACGTATCGAACAGCTCGTCGGACTCCTGATCACTGACCGCGCTTCCGAAGCCGAAGCGGAATTCCTGTTTGGTGAGCGATACCGCCTTGTGCAGATTCGCCGGGTTGCCCAGGGCCGGCAGGCCGGCGCGCAACTGCGCCAGCGGCAACGGGAGCACCCCCCTTGATCTGGGCCGGATCGATCGCGACTCCCGCGACGCCGAGCCTCGGGATCGCCGTTGACGTCGTGTCGCGATTTCGGAAGGTGCCGAGCACGGCGATGGCGAGCAGCAGTGCCGCGGCTGCGGCGAACCAGTCGCCGAAGCGGGCATAGACGGTGGGGCCGGCGGGCTGGGGGATGTCGGCGAGGACCGATCGGGTCAGGGTGATGTCGGTGTTCGAGGAGGCTAGGATTCTGCCGTGCGCGTCGCTCAGGACCAGGTCGCCCAGTTGTGCGGCACGGGCTGTGCCGAGACCGGATTCGACGCCGCGCAGCACGGCCATGCGACTGTGCAGCCAGTGATCCTTTCGGAAGTCCAAGGCCGGAACCAGCAGCAGGCTCGCGCCGTGATTGCGGTTGGCGCGCACCAGATCCGGGAAGTCGAGGTCGAAGCAGACGGCCAGTGCCCATGAGGTGCCGGGTAGCCGTGTCAGTTCGGTTCCTGCGCTCGAGGCGGACTCCAAACCCGGCACCAGGTGGTGTTTGGCGTAGACGAGGCCGGACGGGAAGTCGATCGCGGCATTGATGGCGGTTCCGCCCCGGGTGAAGATCAAGCCCGCGATCACGTCCACATTGCGGCGCACCGCCACCTCGCTGAGTGGGCCGGACAGCATGGGCAGAGTGGATTCGGTGGCGCGCCAAGATTTCTCGGGCAGGACCACGATTCGGGCGCCGCGGTCGGCGAGCCGGTCGATCTCGGCGACGGCCCGGGTGATCATGTCGCGGCCGTCGGCGCTGTCGACCGGCACGTAGTCCTCGGGCTGTGTCACTGCGAGCAGGGCCACTGGCACCGGGTCACGACCCGCGGGGCCGGACAGCTGCCAGAATCCGTAGCCGCCGACCGCGATCAGCACCGTGAGCGCGACGGCCGCGCAACGAATGCGGGAGCGGCGCGGAACGGTGACGTCGATCAGTATCGCCGCTACCGTGGGGACCAGCAGGATCAGGAACGAGATGCCCAGTCGCCCAGTCAGTGCCGCGACCTGGATCACCGGCAGCACATCCGCCTGCGTGTAGGCCAGGCTCCACCAGGCGCCGAACGGCGCGGCGATGGAGATCAGGTATTCCATGAGAACCCAGCCCGCCGGTAACGCGAGTACGGCCGAGCCGGGTCGGCCGCGCCGGATCAGGGTGCTGGTCAGCGCGATCAGGCCGGCGTAGGTTGTGGCCGTGACACCGAGCAGCAGGATGGACGGTAGAGGCGGCTGTTCGAGTGTGCTGGAGAAGTAGGGAATGAAGGGGATCGCGCCGAGAAGCCAGGAACCGAACCCGGCAGTGAAGGCCACCCAGCTCGATACACGGGAGGCGATCAGCAACACCGGGAGCGGAGCCAGGGCAACGATCCCGGGATACGGGTGCAGACCGGTGCCGAGCAGCCACAACACCGCCGAGATCGCCACCGCGATCGGAACCGACAGAGAATGTTTCATTCCATCGATGCTGCTTGGCGCGGCTACCTCACGCATCGCCGACGGGAGCGAATCGGGGATCGCTCCTACGAGTGATCGCGCCCGGGAATCACCAGTCCGGCCTCGTAGGCGAAAACCACGGCCTGCACGCGATCTCGCAGTGCCAGCTTCGAAAGCACAGTACTCACATGGGTTTTCACGGTGTGCTCACTGACCGTCAGCGCGCGGGCGATCTCCGCGTTCGATTGGCCGCGCGCCAGTTCACGAAGCGTGTCAAGTTCTCGGTCGGTCAGACAGCCGAGGCGGTTCGCCAGCTCCGGGCGTGGGCGGCCCGGCTCGGTCAGCCTGGTGATCAGGCGGCGGGTAATCGCCGGTGACAGCAGTGCCTCACCGGCGGCGACCACCCGGACCGCCTGCACGAGTTCGTCGCGGCGCGCGTCCTTGAGCAGGAATCCGCTCGCACCCGCATTCAGGGCGGCGTAAACGTATTCGTCGGCGTCGAACATGGTCAGTACCAACACTTTCGCCCTCGTGCGCGCACAGATAGCCGCAGTGGCCGCGACCCCGTCCACACGTGGCATGCGGATATCCATCACCACCACTTCGGGGGCCAGCGCCTCGGCCTTCTCGATGGCCTCGAACCCGTCGGCGGCCTCTCCGACCACCGTCATATCAGCTTGGGCGGACAGGATCATGGCGAAGCCGCCGCGGAAGAGGTCCTGATCGTCGACGACGAGTACTCGCATGGTCACAGGCCCCTGGTGATCGGCAATTCGGCGACGAGAGTGAAACCGGAGCCGGAGCCGTTGTCACGCAATACACCACCGCAGGATTCGACACGTTCGCGCATACCGATCAGGCCGGATCCCGTGCGCACGGTGTCATGTCGCCCGCGACCGTCGTCGCTGACTCGTACTGTGAGCTGTGTTGCCGACCAGTGCAGTTCGACGTCGGCATGCTCGGCACGCGCATGTTCGAGTGTGTTGGTCAACGCCTGCTGCACCACTCGGTACGCCGTCACATCGACCTCTCCCGATACTGCTCGGCGCCCGCCCTTTTCGTGGAACGTCGCCGACACGCCGCCGCGGCCGCACATTCTCACGAGGTCGGGGATCGCGGCGATACCGGGCTGGTGGCGCGCATCATCCCAGCCGTCCCGCATGCTGGCGAGGCTGAGCCGCAGTTCGTGGACCGCGGCACGGCCGGTATCCGAGATACCGGCGAAGGTGGCGTCGGCCCGATCCGGATCGGCGCGGGTGAGCAGCGGGCCGGTCTCGGCCTGCACGATCATCAAACCCAGCGCGTGCGTGACGATATCGTGCACATCGCGGGCGATCAGTACTCGCTCACGCGCTACCACCGCGACCCGCTCCTCATCGACGCGAAGTGCCCGCTCTCGCAGCAGCTCGATCTGTGTGTGACGTGCACGCACACCCGTGCCCAGCGTCCACGCAGTCAGGAACGACAGTGCCGCATAGCCGTAGGCCTCGATCGGTTCGCCGGGCAGGACCAGCGAGGCGACGATGCCCAGTACCCCGGTCACCGCCGCGACCAGCCGCACGGCGGCCCCGCTGTAGGCGGCGATCGTGTACGCGCACACCACGGTCGCATACGGCAGCACTGGCAACGCGTACACACAGGCCAGTGCGATGATCCCGGTGCCGACCACACCCAGAGTGGGCAGCGGTGCACGCCTGCGCCACAGCAGCGGCACCGACGCCACCAGCGCCAGCCCGATCACCCATGGGGCGCGCCCCTCCGCGATCTGTGGTCCGACTGTCGCCGCTGTCACCAGCACGGTGATAGCGGCATCGACCATCCACCCTGGCGCTTGCCGGAACCGCTCCGCAGTCCTTCCGGCAAGCCTCTCCTGGGCTTGCATCACCTCACCACCTTCGCGAACACCCATAGCCCGTCGAGTCTCCCTGGTACCGCGCCGCCGCGCCTCCCCTATGCGGACGATCCGCCTCTCATTCGCGAGATTGATCGTTGCGAGCGGCCATGGCGGAGCTGTCCGAACAAACGCACCAGTCCGGGCGGCCGAGGCGGACGACCACGACGGCGTCGGCCGCTCTCATCGTGGGCGGGGCGGTCTCCTCTCGTCGCCGTGCGGACCCGGTCAGTGTGTGGGTATGAGTGGTCGCAGTGCCTGGGCGATGAGTTCGATGGTGTCCGGTTCGTGGCCGTTGACGGGGGCTGCTGCGGTGAATCCGTTGATTCCGGCGGCCAGGACGCGGGTGCGGACTTGTTCGGCGACATCGTCGGGGGTGCCGACGAAATGGGTGGAGGTGAGTGATGCTCGGAGGTCGTCGGACAGGATGTCGAAGCCGCGGGCGTGCATGTAGTTCTGGTGGTGTCGGTGAGCCGTGGTGCGGTCGGCGGCAATAAATACGGTGCCGAAGACGCTGGTAGTGAGGGTGGACGGGTCGCGCTGTTGTTCACGGCAACGTTGGTGAAGCGCCTCGAGTTTGCGGGGCAGTTCCGCCGGCAGCGCCATGATGTCGGCATGGGAGGCGTACCGCGCAGCCAGGGCGAAGGTCTTCTTCTCGCCGCCACCGCCGATCAGGATGGGCAGGTCGTCACGCAGGCGCGGCTCGTTGATGGCGTTGTCGGTGTCGTACCAGGTTCCGGTGAAGGTGGAGCGTCCGGTGCGCAGCATCTGCTCGATGATCTGCAGGGCTTCGGCGAGTCGCTCGAATCGCTCGCCGGTGGTGCCGAAGTCGTAGCCGAGTTGCCGGTGTTCGGGCTCGTACCAGCCTGCTCCAATGCCGAGCTGTGCGCGGCCGCCGCTGATCACGTCGAGGGTAGTGACCATCTTGGCCAGCAGGGCTGGGTTGCGGTAGGTATTGCCGGTCACGAGGGCGGTCAGTTGCACCGTCGAGGTGGCCGACGCCAAGGCTGCCAGGGTGGTATAAGACTCCAGGATCGGTGCGTCAGGCGGGCCCCAGTGCGGGATTTGGGAGAAGTGGTCGATCACCGCAACGGTATCGAAGCCGGCGGCCTCGGCGCGGCGTGCTTGCGCCATCACCGTCGGGAAAAGGGCTTTCACCGGTACCGCATAGTCGAAGGCAGGAATGACGTAGCCCAGCCGGATTGCCATGGTTCTCCTCGGATCGCTGGTGGGGGCCGTCGGAGAACCGTGCCGGTGCATCGCCTCGTCCGGACAACCCCACGTTGACCAGCAGAATGAAATCAGGGGATGCGGCAGCCAATCAAACAACCAATCCCCAGCAAGCCACAGCGATTGGTTGTGCAACCAGATCGCGTTGGCCCCCGTGATGTCTTGGGACGCACACTGTTCGTTGGCCTCGGCGGCGGTGAGGAATCCGGGTTGGATCTACCGCAAGCGGTTGGTGCCCGTAGGTCGGTGCCGGTGCGACGGTATAGGTGCCGCCGGTCAGCACGCTGGGGCAGTCGATGAAGCAGGCTACGACCAGTCCGTCGGGACGGCCGGCAGGTCGGAACAGGCCGCTGACCGCGCCGGTTCGGCGTCCACCGGGCCAGCCGGGCGTAGCGCCCCGGCCGGCCGGTCGTCCTACCAGGCGACCACATCCCCCTGGTTCTGATCGCGAACCCTGGTGCCCTTGTTCACGACACCAGCTCAACCACTCGTGTCGCCCCGGCTCGGCCGCAGCGAGCCGACACGTCTGGTCACCGTGAGGTGTCGGGGCGACGCACGTCGCGGACGGTGCGCAGGGCGGCGCTCGAGGCGATGATGAGGATCGGCAAAGTGAGCAAGCCCAGCGGCCCCACGAGCAGGGGGTCGGGCACGTGATCGGGGGAAGCGGTGAGTCCTGGCAGTGGTAGCGCGAACTCGTTCAATCCGACGTGGGCTGCCACTGCGGGCCAGACCGAACCAGTCTTTATCCGGATGACGGCAATCAAGGCGCCTGCGCCGACCGCGACGGCCACGGCCACCGGGATCGCGATGTACAGCGGATGGCCAGGATAGCTGCCGCCGAGCGCAGTCATCGGCAGATGCCACAGACCCCACAGCACGCCGCCAAGGCAGATGCCCGCCACAGTGCCGAAGCGAAGTGTCAATCGCGGCATCATGTATCCCTGCCAACCGATCTCCTCGCCGAGGTACAGCGGAAGGGAAACCAGCGCCGATACCGGTAGCGCGAGCAACGACCACCACGAATCCGACCATGTCGGTCGATACGTACCGAGCACTGCTGCGGGGATCAAGCCCACAGCAGTGATCGCAGGCAAAGCCATGCTGGCGTACAGGCATTGGAGCAGGACTCGCCGTGGCGAACGGGGCAGGCCCAGCGCGAGGATCCGCGGCAGGCTGCGCCATGGATGATGCCGTCGAGTCAGCACGATCGCCACCGCGGCTGGGACCACCATCATGGTGAACAGGCATGCCGCCACCAACGGCCCCGCATGTTGTGACGGCGCCGCACGCCGGAATCCCGACAGCCACAAGGGCGACGCCACCAACCATGCGCCGATATAAGCGGCCGGCACGAAATACCACAGCTCCCGGACAGCCCGCCTGATCGGATCATTTCGATGATCTCCAGTGGCGGAACGCAATTCGCTCTGATTCGTCACACTCGGCAACGCTATGCACGTCACGGTGGTCGCGCGGTGACGTGCGCACCCCGGCCGATGGTGGAGCCTGCGACACCATCGGTGGCTGAGCCGGGATGAGAGACTCTCGAGGTGTCTGGTGTGTTGCGGTGGGATCGTGTGTGGGGCGGGGTGCGCGCCAGTGCGGTCACGCTCGGGATTGGCCTCTACGCGATCATCGCGGTGCCCGCGATGGCCTATACCGCGGTCACGTGTGTTGTGGGCATTGGATTCGTACTCGTGCCACCACAATTACGGCTTCTCGGACGGATCGCGGATGCCGAACGCCGCAGGCTGGGCGTGTCACTGGGATTAAGATGCGAACCGCAGACAGGGCGGCCTTTCCGGTGGCTGCCCGCGCTCGTGGTCGACCCAGCGGTATGGCGCGAGTTGCGATGGGCCGTGATCATGCTGTTCGGCGGAACTCTGCTGGGTGTATTGGGTATCGCACTGTTCGTGTTGCCGTTGCTTTGCTTCGCGGCGGTGTGGCTGTGGTGGTTGTTCCCGGCCGACGACCCCATCCGGATCATCGCCAATGTCCCGATCACCGGGTGGATGTCGGCGTTCACGGCGGGAGTCGTGCAGTTGGTCATCACCGTGGCGGCGGCCGTCGTTTGTGGGCCGAGGGTCGCTCGCGCGGGCCTGTGGCTGTCGTGGGCGGGCCTACGAGCGAGTAGACGAGGGCGCATGGCGCAACAGGTCGCCGAACTGCGGCGCACCCGGTCCGGGGCCATCGACGCACACGCTGCGGACCTCCGGCGCATCGAGCGCGATCTGCACGACGGCACGCAGGCGCACCTGGTCGCCCTCGCACTGCGATTGGGACTGGCACTGCGTGTGCTGCAACGCGATCCAGCCGCGGTCGCGCCGCTGTTGGAGCAAGCGCGCGACGGCGCGGAAGCCGCGATGGCCGAGCTGCGGACCGTATTGCGCACCACATATCCACCGGTCCTGTCCGACTACGGACTCGACGGCGCCCTGTCCGCCGCAGCGGCACGTTGCACCGTTCCCACTCGTGTGCGGGTCGAGACCATCGAGAACCCGCCTGCTGCAGTGGAAGCGGCGGTCTATTTCGTGGTCACCGAGGCGATCACCAACATCGCCCGTCATTCGGGCGCCACCGCAGCACTGGTCGACATCCGCGCGATCCGCGAATCCGTCACGATCGAGATACGCGACAACGGGCGTGGCGGCGTCGACGAGTCCGGCGGCACGGGTGTGTCCGGCATGCGGCGGCGACTGGAAGCACTTGATGGTGTTCTCACCGTGGACAGTCCCGCGGGAGGACCGACGATCTTGCGAGCGGAGTGCCCATGCGCATAGTGATCGCTGAGGACAATGTCGTTCTCGCTCAGGGACTTTCGCTGCTGTTGGAGGAGGTAGGCGATGAAGTCGTGGCGATTGCCGGCGACGGCGACTCGTTGGCCTCCTACCTTCCGCCACGAAGGCATCCGCGCGGCATTGCGCGTGCGTTCGGAAATTCCCGGCCCGCCCGTACTCGTCTTCTCCACGACCCCGTTTCCACCCTGACGCCGAGAGAACGTGAAGTCCTCGAATTGATGGCCCAGGGCTATGCCAACGGCGAGATCGCCCGAAAACTCACCGTCACCGAACGCGCCATCCTCAAACACATCGGCAATATCTTCACCAAACTCGATTTGCCGGCGGAAGAAACCGGCCACCGCCGGGTCCTCGCCGTGCTGGCCTACCTCAGTCGATAGATGCCGCCCGGATAGCGCCCGAGAGAGGCTGTCACTCCAGCATGTCGGCGTGCTGGAACTTGGCGGGTTCGGTGGTCCGGGAACCGTGGTGGCCGTGGAACTCGAGCGCGATCGAGCCGTCGGCGAGTCTCAGCAGCGGTTCGGAGGCGGTGTCATTTCAGCCAACGGACCCGGCTGGGGTCGGCTCGTGTGAGGCAGGATCGTTGTCCACCTGCGCGCCGAGGTATTCGATGCTGCGTGGGCGACCCGTTGTCCACTGGGTGAAATCATGTCCGAAACCAGGCTTCCAGTCCGTCGGGCAGGAGGGCCGCAACACCTCGGTCCGGTGCGGGCCGACCCAACTGGTGGCCCGTTGTCCCATGCCGGTTGTGCAGTTCATCTGCCAGGTCACACGGTAAGTGTCATCGGTGTCGTTATGGCATCTGTAGTCGTCGCCGCAGTTCAGCCCAGGGGCTACTTCTCCGGCGGCGGCCTGGGGGGAGAGTATCGCGGCGATGGCAGCGATCAGGGCAGTGATGCCCACACCCGCTGCGAATCGGGCCCGCGGTTCATTACTGTGCGTCATGATCGCCAACGGTAGACACGCCAGCACACCCACACAGTAGTGCTGCCTCCCCAACCCAGGGTGGCGTCTGCGACACCGCCGAGACGTCCCCACCACCGAAATTCGCACCTGCGCATGGAGTTTCGGATAGCGGTGACATCCTGAGCTCTACCCGTCAACTGGGTCCACCACCCAGCATGCCTCCTCGCCCAATGCCGGCTACCGTCCACATCACTGTCATCAATCAGTGGCTGCGGCACTTCACTTCGGAACAGAACCTAGCCGCGCGTCGAATCCGACTGCCGTACAACAGAATCAGAGACGCCGATATGGAAGCGGTGGTCCCGGGGGCTGATGCCGAAGTGGCGCTTGAAGGCGGAACTGAGAGCGAAGGCCGTGCCGTACCCGACCTGGCGGGCGATGGATTCGACGGTGGCATCGGATTCGGCGAGCAGATCCGCGGCCAGCGACAACCGCCATTCGGTCAAGAAGGTCATCGGAGGTTCGCCGACCAGGTTGGTGAACCGGCGGGCCAGGGCCGCCCGGGACATGCCGACCGCCTCGGCCAGCGCGGCCACGGTCCAAGGGTGGGCGGGATTGTGCTGGAGCAGGCGCAGCGACTTGCCGACCAGCGGGTCGCTGTAGGCGTGGTACCAGGTGGGGGCGTCAGCGCGGTCGAACCAGGCCCGCAACGCGGCGATGAGCAGCAAATCCAGCAGCCGGTCCAGCACCGCACCTTGCGCCGGCCGATCCACGGTGGCCTCGTCGACCAGCAGGTCGAGCAGGCGGGTGTCGACCTCACCGCGCGCCAAGACCGCGACGTCCGGCAGCGTGCGCAGCAGCCGGTGGCTGACCGCACCGGCGGATTCGTAGGTGCCGGTCACCGGCATCGTCGCGCCCTGGGCGGCGGTACCCCACTGCCGCCCGCCGAGACTCGACTTCTCGCAGAGGATTTCACCGTCCGGAGTGGTCGTCACCCGGCCGGGGCGGATGAGGATCTGCGGTGCGGTCGCCGGGTCGTCGGCGACCGTATACGGCCGCGGCCCACGGAAGATCGCGATGTCACCGGCGGTCAGCTGTCGCGGTGGCGCGGAATCTGCACGCACCCAGGCAGTTCCGCGAATCAAGGCCACCAGGGTGAACGGCGCTTCATCCTGGATCCGCAGCGACCACGGCGGATCGAGCAGCGAGCACATCAGGAATGCACCCCGTGCGCGCGTACCCTCGAGCAGACCGGCCAACACATCCACGGCTTCAGCGTGGACGCCCGCGTATGCGGGCGAGCGCCTCGACGATGTCGCCACGGCCCGCGCGCTGGTGTACTGAACGCATGACGGAAAACAGCATCAACCAGCCCTTGCACCTCGTTACCGGCGGCACCGGAAAGACCGGACGGCTCGTCGCGGCCCTGCTCGACGCGGTCGGCGCCCGGGTCCGGATCGGCTCGCGCACCGCCACCGTTCCCTTCGACTGGACCGACCGCGGCACCTGGGACGCGGCCCTGGCCGACGTCAGCGCGGTGTACCTCGCGTTCCAGCCCGACCTGGCGGTCCCCGGTGCGCCGGAGACCGTCCACGCCTTCGTCGCCGCAGCCCGGGCCGCGGGTGTCCGGTCGGTGGTCCTGCTCTCCGGGCGCGGCGAGCCCGAGGCCGTGGAATGTGAACGGATCGTGCAGGATTCGGGCCTGGCCTGGACCGTGGTGCGGTGCAGCTTCTTCATGCAGAACTTCGACGAGGGCGCGTTCGTTGACGATATCCGGGCCGGAGCGCTCGCCCTGCCCAACGGCGATGTGCCGGAACCGTTCGTACACGCCGACGACATCGCTGAGGTCGCGGCCGCCGCCCTGACCGACAGCCGGCATCACGGCCGGCTCTACGAACTCACCGGCCCCCGCGCCCTCACCTTCGCCGACGCGGTGGGCGAGATCGCGGCCGCCACCGGCCGCGAGATTGCCTTCGTCCCGGTGTCGCGCCCCGAATTCGTCGCCGCGCTCACCGAATACCAGGTTCCCTCCGACGTGATCACCCTGCTGGACTACCTTTTCGGCACCGTCATGGACGGCCGCAACACGCCGACCACCGACGGTGTACGGCGGGCACTGGGCCGGGAGCCACGCGACTTCGCCGACTACGCGAAAACAGTGGCCGCCACCGGCATCTGGAACCCGCCGGGCGAATAGGCCACGTTTCGTCCACTTCGGCAGGCGTCCGCTTTCTTCCCCCGCCACCGCCACGCCGGTCACGAGGTCTCGGATTGTTCGTTGAACCACCTACCGGAAACCTCACCCATATGCAGGACTGTCGCTTGCTCCTCTGTCAACCGGCGGTGGCAGACTCGGATGATCGGAGGTCGCTGATCATGGCTCGGAACACGACATCGGACAGCCTCGGTTTTGAGGATGCAGAGCGCTTCCATGCCGCCGTTGCCGCTGGCTTTCGCCGCGCGAGTAGTTCCTGTGTCGTATAAAACTGACGGAGATGCTTGACACTCGGATCCCCTGAGCTGTAAGGAGATTCGGGTGAGTGAGCCTGTCTTGGACCGCGAGGTGCGTCGGCACCTGGCGGTCCTTCGTCATGTCGAGGAAGTCACCGGCAATGTCGCGATGACCTGCCAGCGACCCTGCACCACACCTTGGCGCCTTGATGCCCGTCCGGAGTCGAATACCGCACCGACCCCCACCGGATCGTCTGATCGTCGCCGACCAGGCGCTCCTCGCCCAGGACGATGGCATGCGGCTCATCGGGCAGCACATGCAGATGCTCACGCTCGATACTCAACCGGGCCACCGGCGCGACCCCAGTCTCGCGATGCGGGCGCGCGTTGACTCGCTCGCACCATGCCCGGCGGTGACCGCTGTTCCATGCCCTCTTCGCCGCGACGACCGCACGTCGCGTCGATCGGTCGGTGCCGGTGAACCCCATCGCGGCCAACCGCTGATGCACCACATCCGCGCGCACCCTGCCCTGGGACTTGTCGACCCACTCCTTGATCTTGCCCATGAACGGGTCGATCGACCGCGGCCGCGGCAGCTTCACCAGCGGATCGCGGCCCGCGTCGCGGATCGCGACATACCGGGCCACCGTTTTCTCATCTACTCCCGACAGCACTGCCGCCGAATGCCCGCAGCGTGTCAGATCGAACGCTTCCAGAATCTCCATGATCTCCCTGTCAGACTTGGTCAACGGGATCCCTTCGACGCAGTTGGCGAGCGATCACACACCGCCAGCCAACTCGCCTGAAGAGATCCCGTTTCGCATTTACTCAGGCGTGTCCCGGAGACCCAGACGTCCGCCCATCCGGAGAAATCATGCCCACCAGCCCGGACCCACATGTCCGCCCACCGGGATTATCCGGTGTCCGCTGGCACCCTCGCCGACCTGCGAATTCCGCTCCCGGACCGGACATCACCGGCGTACGCTCGTCATATGCCGAACTCACCAGGATGGGCCAGGCGAAATCGCTTCGCTGCCTGGTCAGGAATAATTTGCATGATGGTTGCCGTTGCATTGCTCGCAATGACGCTCGCGTCCGCCGCCGAACATCGCAACACCCTGGCAGTCATCGCTGGCTGCGCCTGCGCGACGATCGCCCTGACGGGTCTGCTGGTCTTCGAATCCACGGCCCACCGAGACCGGATCCACCGTCACGAGAAACCACATCTGTTGTCCGAGAGCTACGCTCCGCCCCCGCGGTGGGCGCGGCGCGTCCGGCTGCGCCTGTTGATCGGGGAGAGAGGACGCTGAGAATATGCCGATGCCCCCTAACTGGGTCCGCCGCAATCACTTTGCCGCATGGTCCGGCTACTTCTGCGCACTGGTAACTTTCGCGACGCTGGCGATGACACTCACGGCCGCGGGCAGCGGCCACACCGAGTGGGCGGTGATCTGCGGGACCCTGTGCGCGCTGACCCTCCTGTACGGCCTCACCGTCATCGCGACCACGGTCCACCGCGACCACGCCGACCATCACGCCACCCCGAATCTGCTCGCCGACAAGTGGGACCAGACGCCGCGGGCGCTGCGCACGCGCGCGATGCTCACCCCGGTGCGGGCGCGCGCCCGGCGTCGCCACATCCGGGCCTGAGTACATCGCCCAACGGGCCGCGCAAGGGTTGTGAGCGGCCCGAACAGCCCGCGCCGTAGGCTGATCCCATCATGACTCGTTCCGCACCCGATTCGTGCCCCGGCGTGCTGCGCCTGCACGAGGCCGCCGACGGGCCACTGGCCCGGATCCGCCTGCCCGGCGGCCGCCTGCGCCCGGATCAGCTGCAGGCCCTGGCCGAGGCCGCCCGCACGCTGGGCGACGGCGCGATCGAGCTGACCTCGCGCGGCAATGTGCAATTGCGCCGGATCCACGATGCCACCGCACTGGCCGAGCGGCTCGCGGCCGCGGATCTGCTACCCAGCCCCACCCACGAACGGGTCCGCAACATCATCGCTTCGCCGCTCTCGGGCCGCGTCGGCGGCCTGACCGATGTGCGTGATGTGGTGCCGCGCCTGGACGAGGCGCTGCGCGCGGCCCCCGCGCTGGCCGAACTGCCGGGCCGGGTCCTGTTCACCCTCGACGACGGGCGCGGCGACATCAGCGGCCTCGGCGGCGATTTCGGCGTCCATGCGACCGGCGAGAGCACCTACGCGCTGCTGCTGGGTGGACGCGACAGCGGCATCCGGATACCGGCCGACGACGCCGTCGCGGTCCTGCTCGCCGCCGCGCACGAATTCCAGGGGCTGCGCGGTGAGCGGTGGCGGGTGCACGAGGTGGACGACGGCCCCGCCCGCATCGCCGCCGCCCTGGGCCGCCCGGCCACCGCCGAGTCGCTGGAATTCGCTGCGCCCCACGATATTCCGATCGGCTGGCACGATCAGCGCGACGGCCTGGTGAGCCTGGGTGCCGGTATTCCGCTCGGCAGTCTGCCCGCCCGGACCGCGGAATTCCTTGCCGCCGTGGACCGCCCGATCGTGCTGACCCCCTGGCGCAGCCTGGTGCTGGCGGACCTCGACGAGTGGGCCGCCGAGCAGGTGGTGCGGGTGCTCGCGCCGATGGGCCTGATCTTCGACGCCGCATCACCCTGGTTGCTGGTGACGGCCTGCGCGGGGCAGCCCGGCTGTGCCAAGTCCCGCACCGACGTGCGTGCCGACGCCGCGGCGGCGGTCGCCGGCGGACGGGTGCTGCATCACACCGCGGAGCTCGATGCGCCGGAAGGCATCACGGCGGGTGAGCACGGGCCGTCCGATTCCCCGGAGGCCGAACTCCGTGGCCTGGATGCGACCGAGATCGTCGGGGCGGGCCGCCAGCACTGGTCCGGCTGCGAACGCCGCTGCGGCCGCCCGCGCGGTGCTGTCACCGATGTCGTCGCCGAACAGGATGGCTACCGCATCACCCCGCCTGGTCGACCGCGCGACTGACGCTCGCAGCACCAGCCCCCCAAACGATCCGCGCCGACGCTTCCCGACGGCGAGCCCGAGGCCTCGCGCGAAGCAGGGATGACCCGGGCAATTAGTCGATGGCGGCCGGTTCGGTTGCACGGTGGTGCATTTCGAGCGTGCAGCATTTCACGCCGCCGCCGGCCTTCAGCAACTCGGACAGGTCGATGCCGATCGGGTCGTAACCGCGGGCCCGCAGTTCGTCCGCCAGTACGGTGACGCGGTCGCTGAGGAAGACGTGGTAGCCGTCGCAGATTCCGTTCAGGCCCAGCACATCCGCGTCCCGCGCGGTGGCCACGACCGCATCGGGGTACATGCTCGCCAGCAGTTCCGCGCTGGCCGGGCTGAACGCGGGTGGGTAGTACGCGATGGTGTCACCGAGCACCATCAGCGCCGTGTCGAGGTGGTAGAACCGCGGATCCACCAGTTCCAGCGAGACCACCGGCAACCCGAAGAATCGCTCGACTTCCCGATGCGCGGCGGGTGAGCTCCGGAATCCCGTGCCCGCCAGGATGCGTCCGGGCGCGGGCGCGAAATCGCCCTCCCCCTCGTTGATCTCGACCGCGGCCGCGACCCGGTGCAATCCGCGCCCGGTCAGCCAGCGGTGATAGGCGGGTCCCTCGGCCGCTCGCTCGGGGCTGGCGAACCGCGCCGACAGGGCGCGGTCACCGATCACCAGGCCGCCGTTGGCCGCGAAAACCATATCGGGCAGCCCGGGTTCACCGGCGATCGTCTCGACGATGTGACCGTGCCGTTCGAAGGTGTCGCGCAACGTATCCCACTGCGCGAGCGCGCGGACGCGATCGACCGGGGCGGTGGTGTCCATCCAGGGATTGATCGCGTAGCGGACGTCGAAATGGTCGGGGCGGCACATCAGGAACCGGCGCGGCACCGGCCGGCGAGCGCCGGACGGTTCGGGGGCGCGCAGCGTGGCGACAGACGTCAACGGGACTCCCTGTGATCGGCGTTCTCGAGGCTAGAAATGACGGTAAGCGGCGTACTATTGCGCGAGAAATACGGATTCGTTGCACAAAGACGGCTCGAAACGGCGATTCATTGCAGGCGCGACGAACGGAGGCCCGGTCGTGGACGACATCGATCGCGATATCCTCGCCCACCTGCTCAAGAGTGCGCGCGCATCGTTCCAGGACATCGGGGCGCGGGTCGGGTTGTCCGCGCCCGCGGTCAAGCGCCGGGTCGACAGGATGGTCACCGGCGGGCAGATCACCGGCTTCACCGCGCAGGTCAATCCGGCCGCGCTGGGCTGGCGGACCGAGGCGTACGTCGAGGTGTACTACCGCGACAACATCTCCCCCGCCGAGCTGCGCCGCAGCCTCGAGCCGATCCCGCAGATCGTCGGAGTCTGGACCATCGCCGGCGAGGCGGACGCGCTCGTCCACGTCATGGCGAGCGATATGGCCGAGATCGAATCCACCGTCGAGCGCATCCGGGAGAACGCCCGAGTCGGACGCACCCGCAGCAGCATCGTGATGTCCAGAATCCTCGAGCGCCCTCGCACCTGAGGCTCCGGAGCCGGCCACAATCGTGGCCTCCGCGCCGTGCCCTCGCGGCGTCAGCCCAGGCCCGGGGCCGACCACGCACAACCGCACTTCTAATGTGGACGGCATGTCCGATGTGCGCACCAGCTACCTCACCGACGGGGCCGAGATCTATCGGCGGTCGTTCGCGACCATCCGGTCCGAGGCCGACCTGGCCCGGTTCCCGGCCGATGTCGCGCAGGTCGTGGTCCGGATGATCCACGCCTGCGGGCAGGTCGATCTGGCCGCCGACGTGGACTACTCCGAGGGCGTCGTCGCCCGGGCCCGCGCCGCGCTGCGGGCCGGTGCCCCGATCCTGTGCGATGCCACCATGGTCGCCTCCGGGGTGACGCGACGGCGGCTGCCCGCGGACAACGAGGTGCTGTGCCTGCTGGGCGATCCCCGGGTGCCGGAGCTGGCACTAACCATGGACAACACGAGATCGGTTGCGGCGCTGGAACTCCTGCGCGACCGCCTGGACGGCGCGGTGGTCGCGATCGGCAACGCCCCGACCGCGCTGTTCCACCTGCTGGACATGCTCGACGCGGGTGCGCCCCGGCCGGCGGCGGTGCTGGGCATCCCGGTCGGATTCGTCGGAGCCGTCGAGTCCAAGCAGGTGCTGTCCGAATTCGGCGGCGGCATCGACTATCTCACCGTCCGGGGCCGGCGCGGCGGCAGCGCCATCACCGCGGCGGCGCTGAATGCGATTGCGAGCGAACAGGAATGAGCCGAGGAAAGCTCTGGGGCGTCGGCCTCGGACCGGGCGATCCGGAACTCGTCACGGTCAAGGCGGCGCGGATCATCGGCGCGGCCGATGTGATCGCCTTTCACAGCGCCCGCCACGGGCGCAGCATCTCGCGCGGCATCGCCGCGGCATACATGCGCCCCGGGCAGCTGGAGGAACACCTGATCTATCCGGTGACGACCGAGACGACGGACCATCCGGGCGGTTATCAGGGCGCCATCGACGAGTTCTACGAGCGGGCGGCCGCGACGCTGGCTGGTCATCTCGAGGCCGGGCGGACCGTGGCGCTGCTGGCCGCGGGGGATCCGCTGTTCTACAGCTCGTACATGCACATGCACCGCCGCCTCGCCGGCCGGTTCGACGCCGAGATCATCCCCGGCATCACGTCGGTGAGCGCGGCGTCGGCGGCCCTGGGCACGCCGCTGGTGGAGGGCGATCAGGTGCTGACGGTGCTGCCCGGCACCCTGCCCGCCGATGAGCTCGCCCGCCGGCTCGCCGCCGCCGACGCCGCCGTCATCATGAAGCTGGGGCGCACCTATCCCGGTGTGCGGCAGGCGCTTTCCGATGCGGGACGGATCGACGACGCCTATTATGTCGAGCGTGCGAGCACCGGCCGGCAGCGTGTGCTACGCGCGGCCGATGTCGCCGACGACGAGGTGCCGTACTTCGCGATCACCGTCGTCCCGGGACCCGAGGTCACCACCGAGATCCCGCTCACGGCCGCCAATTCCGAGGCCGCCGCACGAGCGCGGCGATCCGCAGCTGACCCGCACGATCCCGACCGCCCGTCCGCGGCCGACGACAATGTCGCACCGCCGGTGATGGATTCCCTTACAGTGCATAGCAGTTCGCCAGAACCAGGCGAGGTGGTCGTCGTCGGTCTCGGCCCGGGCTCCCCGGACTGGACGACTCCCGAGGTCACCGAGGCCCTCGCCGCGGCAACCGATCTGGTCGGCTATACCACCTATATCGACCGGGTTCCGCTGCGCCCGGGGCAGCGGCGGCACGCCAGCGACAACCGGGTGGAGTCCGAACGTGCCGCCATGGCACTGGATCTGGCCAAGCAGGGCGCCCGGGTGGTGGTGGTCTCGTCCGGCGACCCCGGCGTGTTCGCGATGGCCGCGGCGGTGATCGAGGAGTCCGCCGATCCGCAGTGGCGAGACGTCCCGGTGCGCGTGCTGCCCGGCATGACCGCGGCCGGGGCGGTCGCCAGCCGCGTCGGCGCCCCGCTCGGCCACGACTTCGCCATGATTTCGCTGTCCGACCGGCTCAAGCCGTGGGAGACGGTGACACAGCGCATTTCGGCCGTGGCCGCCGCCGACATGGCCATCGCCGTGTACAACCCGGCCTCTTCGCAGCGCACCTGGCAGGTCGCCGCGTTGCGCGAGCTGGTGCTCGAACACCGCAAGCCCGATACGCCGGTGATCCTGGGTCGCGATGTCGGCGGGCCGGGCGAATCGGTGCGGGTGCTCACCCTCGCCGAGCTGGATCCCGCCGAGGTGGACATGCGCACCCTGCTTATCATCGGCGCCTCCACCACCACCGCGTTCGACACCCCGTCCGGCACCCGCGTCTACACCTCACGCCGGTACGTGGCCCGATGATGCGGTTCGACTGTCCCAGCAGTTAATATTCCTATGTGGAACATTGAAGGAAGGGTGGCATGTCCGGGGACGAACCGAAGCGGGGACTGAACTCGACCGCCGCCTCACTGCTGGGTTTCCTGCACGAGGGCCCGATGGCCGGGTGGGATCTGGTCAGCGTCGCTCAGGACCGGATCGGGGACTTCTGGACGATCACCCAGAGCCAGGTGTATCGCGAGCTGGCGACGATGTCCCGGATCGGGCTGGTGCAGAAGGGTGAGACCGGCGCGCGCGAGCGGACGCCGTATCGAATCACCGAGGCGGGCCGCGAGGCGTTCGCGCAGTGGATCGCCCGCGACCCGGGCGCGGAGACCATCCGGGTACCGCTGCTGCTGACCCTGGCATTCGGCGAATTCGTCGAATCCGAGCGGCTGCATCGAATCATCGCGGCGAACCGCGCGATCCACGAACAACGCCTCGAACGCTATCTGGGCGATACCGACGAGTCGATGTCCCGCTACGAGCGAGCGACCCTGGACTTCGGCATCGGATACGAACGGGCCGTGCTGGATTGGTTCGACCGGCTGCCGACACTGTTGGCGCCCGCATCCGCCGACCCCTCCTGAAAGCCTGGCCGCCCGTTCGCCGCGCCGGGGAGTTCGAGCGTCCATCCCAACGGCGTGCCACCTCCGCGGCCGACAACGCCGCGCACGCGGCTCAACGCAGCACCCGCAGCCAATCCCATACCGCGGCGGCCGATTCCACGGTCGCCGCGCCCGCGGGTAACGCCGGGCGATCGACCATGACGACGGGGATGCCGAGGGCGCGGGCGGCGGCGAGTTTGGCCGCGGTCGACTCTCCCCCGCTGTCCTTGGTGACGAGCGCATCTATCCGGTGCGCACTCAGCAGCCGCACCTCGTCTTCGACGTCGAAAGGCCCACGGGCCAGCAGAAGTTCGTGCTCGCGCGGCAGCGCGGCGGTCGGCGGGTCGATCGCGCGGATCAGGAACCACTGCCCTCGCAGGCCCGCGAACGCGCCGACCTCCTGACGACCGATCGTCAGGAAGATCCGTTCCCCCAGCCCCGCCACGAGATCCGCGGCCGCGGCCACATCGGGCACGCGGAGCCAACGATCGCCCGGTCGCTCCCGCCAGCCGGGACGCCGCACGTGCAGGACCGGCAGCTCCAGTGCGGCAGCGGCCGCCGCCGCGTGCGCCGAGATCCGGCCCGCGAATGGATGCGTCGCATCGACGACCGCATCGATATCGTTGGCGGCCAGCCACTCCCGCAGTCCATCGACTCCGCCGAAACCTCCGACCCGCACCGGCCCCGCGGGCAGCACCGGATCTCGGACCCGTCCGGCGAGCGAGGAGACGAGCTCGAATTCTCGCTCATCCGTACCGGTTTCGGCGATCTCGCGGGCCTCACGAGTACCGCCCAGCAGCAGGATTCTCACCGCTGCCCGTCCGGGTTCGGGTCCACCTCGGCCTGCTTGATCACGCTCCACTGCGTGACAGGCAGCTGGGGGCGCCACGCGGTGAAACCGCCGAGCGGCTCGGCCCGGTGAATCTGGAATCGCCGCAGCGCACCGCCGAATTCGGCCGCCCAGGCGACCAGGCGCGTCTCCGATTCCGCGGTCACCGCGTTGGCGACCAGGCGTCCGCCGGGTCGCAGCCGTGCCCAGCAGCTCTCGAATACACCGGGCTGGGTGAGCCCGCCCCCCAGGAAGATGGCGTCGGGTTCTGCGAGTCCGCCGTCCGCCAGCTCCGCGATCACCTCGCCGACGATCGCCACTCCCGGCACCCCGAGGGCCGCGGCGTTGCCCGCAATCTGCTCGCGTCGCGCTTCGGATCGCTCGAAAGTGATTGCGCTGCACTCCGGATGGGTACGGCACCATTCGATGGCGATCGTGCCCGACCCGCCGCCGACGTCCCACAGCAGCTCCCCCGGCGCGGGGGCCAGCGCGGCGAGGGACAGCGCGCGCACCTCCGCCTTGGTGAGCTGCCCGTCACCGGCGTACACGCCGTCCGGCAGGCCCGGGAGCCGGGTCAGCCGCGGTGCGCCCGGATCGGCCAGGCAGTCCACGGCGACGATATTGAGCGGGTCGCCCAGCGGTGCGTCCCACACCGCCGCCTCACCCGACACGACGCGCTCGGCCGGGCCGCCGAGCTGTTCCAGCACCGTCAGCAGCGATGACCCGAAACCGTTGCGCGACAGGAGCTTCGCCAACTCGCCCGGGGTGCGCTCGTCGGAGCTCAGCAGCAGGATCCGGCGCCGGTCGGCCAGCTCCGGCAGCACCGTCTCCAGCCTGCGCCCCACGGCACTGACCACAGGAGTCTGCGCCAGCCCCCAGCCCAGCCGAGCACAGGCCAGCGCTGCCGACGAGGGCTGCGGCAGCACCCGAAGCGCTTGCGGCCCCACGAGTTTCGCCAGCGGCACCCCGATTCCGTAGAACATCGGGTCCCCGCTCGCGAGCACACACACTCGCGAACCGCGGTGCGCGCGGAACAGATCCGGTAGCGCCGGAAGCAGCGGAACGGGCCACCGCACCCGTTCGGGGCCGGAGACGGCCGCGGGCACCAGCGCCAGCTGCCGCCCCGAACCGAACACCACGTCCGCCAGCTCCACGCCCTCGCGCGCCGCCGACCCCAACCCGTCCCAGCCGTCGGCCCCGATGCCCACCACCGTGATCGGGGCGCCGGACCACTGCATCATCACCATCGGGTCTCCCCCGCCGAACGGGACATGCCGGTCATCGGGGCAGCCGCCGCCAGATCGCGCGCGGGACGAAGCGGGATACGAAGTAGATCGGGCGCATCATGGCCGGGGCCCAGGCGATCTCGCGGCGGGCGCGCAACCCCGCGAGCACCGCGTCGGCGACCTGGCCGGGACGCACCGAGAACGGCGCGGGGTCCATCCCCTCGGTCATGCGGCCGATCACGAATCCGGAACGCACCAGCAGCAGGTGAACTCCGGTGCCGTGCAACGCATCCGCCAGTCCGGTGGCGAATCCGTCCAGTCCCGCCTTCCCCGAGCCGTACACGTAATTGGCCCGCCGCACCCGGAATCCGGCCACCGAGCTGAACACCACCAGGTGCCCGCTGCCCTGGGCCCGCAGCATGTTCGCCAGAATCGTCAGCAGGCCGACCTGCGCCACGAAATCGGTCTGCAGTACCGCGACCGCCGCCGCCGGATCCTGTTCGGCGCGAGCCTGGTCACCCAGCACGCCGAACGCGAGCACCGCCGCGCCGATCCGGCCGTGTTCGGCGGCGATCTTCTCCAGCAACGGCTGGTGCGCGGCCAGATCGTCGGCATCGAACTCGACGCAGTGCACCGCGGCCGCACCCGCATCCTCGACCGCAACCCGCTCCCGCGCCAGCTCGTCGCTGCGACGCGCGGCCAGAATCACCACCCGGCCCGCCGCACACCGCCGCACGATCTCGAGCCCGATCTCGCTGCGCCCACCCAGCAGCACGATCGCACCTTCGTCCACCCGCACACCCATGCCGACAGTGTGCCATCGTCGAACGCCACACAGCCCGTGGCCCTGCCTCCAACCCCACCGGTACGCGCCCGGTGAACATCGGGAGTACCTCCGCCGGATGTGCTCACGAACGACCGCATCCGCGCACCGTCCATGGCACACGGCACACGGCAACTGCATCCCGGCCCAGCGGACAATTCCGCTGCTCAGCCGGCCCGCCGGGTCGTTCTGAGCACGGGCGGGACGACGGAAGTTCACCGATTGTTAGCCTGGCTGCATGGCAGCCACCGATACCCGCATCGAAATGGCCCCGGCCGCGCTCGCGTTCGTCACCGAACGGCATCTGGCGACACTCACCACGTTGCGCGGCGACGGCACACCCCACGTCGTTCCGATCGGATTCGCGTGGGACGACGAGGCCGGGATCGTCCGCATCATCACCTCGGGCGATTCAACGAAGGCGCGCAATGTGCGGCACACCGGGTATGCCGCGGTGAGCCAGGTCGACGGGGCCCGCTGGCTCACCCTCGAGGGTCCCGCCGACGTGCTCACCGACCCGGCCGAGGTCGCCGAGGCCGAACGGCGCTACGCCGTCCGGTACCGGACTCCGCGCGAGAACCCGGCCCGCGTCGTCATCGTCATCCGCCCCACCCGCCTGCTGTCGAGCGCGGCCCTGCGCTGCGTCTGATCGCCTCGGCTTCGTACCCGGAGTCGTTTCGTCCGGGCCACAGTGTGCCCGTGCGGATGGTGCACGTTCCCGTACGGCACCAGGCCCGTGGCGGTCAGGTCCACCGCATTCCCGAGGTCGTCCCACGGATCGTTGTGCCCGCCGGAGAACTGAACGCAGGCACCCTCGCACTCCTGTTGTGCAGCAATGGATTCTGCGATGCGGCCGAGCTGCACCGCCGTCAGGACGCCAGAGATCTCTGCGGAGCGAGGGTTCACACGGACGTCAGCCCATGGGGGCGCTGATTCACCGATTCGCAGCCGCCGTCGGTGACCACCACGATGTCCTCGATGCGGGCGCCCCACTCGCCGGGGAAGTAGATGCCCGGCTCGATACTGAAGGCCATACCGGGCTCGAGCACGATGTCGTTGCCGCCCACGATGTAGGGCTCCTCGTGCACGGACAGGCCGATGCCGTGGCCGGTGCGATGGATGAAGGCCTCGCCGAAACCGGCCTCCGTCAGCACATTTCGCGCCGCGGCGTCGACGGATTCGGCGGTGACGCCGGGGCGGGCCGCGGCCACCGCGGCGGCCTGGGCCCGCTCGAGCACCGCGATGCGCTCGGCGATCTCCGCATCGGGCTCGCCGACGACATAGGTGCGGGTGGAATCGGAATAGTAGCCGGGCTCGACCGGGCCGCCGATGTCCACGACCACGATGTCGCCGGATTCGATGCGGCGGTCGGACTGCTCGTGATGCGGAATCGCGCCGTTCGGACCGCTGCCGACGATCACGAAGGCGACCGCGGTATGCCCCTCCGCGACGATCGCCTCGGCGATGTCGGCGGCCACCTCGGCCTCGGTGCGCCCGGCGCGCAGCCATTCGCCCACCCGGGCGTGCACCCGATCGATCGCCGCGCCGGCGCGGCGCAGCGCCTCGATCTCGCTGTCGTCCTTGCGCATTCGCAGCTGTCGCAGCACCGGCGTCGCCGACGCGGGCAGCACGCCGAACACGTCGGCGATCGGCAGCAGATGCAGCGCGGGCATCGCGTCGTCGACCGCGACCCGGGCGCCGGCGTTCAGCGCGGACTTGACGATGTGGTACGGATCCACGCCGTCGACCCAGTCCAGCAGCTGCAGGCCCAGCTCACCGGCCGCCGAACCCGCCAGCCCCGCCAGTTCCAGCTTCGGGACGACCACCGACGGCGTCGCGCCGCTGGCGGGGACGACCAGGCAGGTCAGCCGTTCGAACGATTGCGCGCGCGACCCGATCAGATACCGCAGATCCGGGCCCGGCGTAATGAGTAGCGCATCCAGATGAGCGGCCCGCAGCAGCTCCGCCGCCCGCTCCAACCGCTTTCCGTAGACCTCTGCACCGAACCGTGAATCCGACTGGTCGCTCATGCCGCCTCACGTTACCCGCTTGGCAATAGGCGCCGCCCGGACATCGCCGTCCCGGCAGGAGCGCCCGCCTCACCTCGCCTCCCGGGCTGGTTTGTCAGCCCGAGCAGGTACCGTCTGCGCTATGAGCTCACCTGCCGCCGGACCGCTGTTGCTGCTCGACGGGGCCAGCCTGTGGTTCCGGGCCTTCTACGCCGTGCCGGAGAAGATCACCGCGCCCAGCGGGCAGCCGGTGAACGCGCTGCGCGGATTCACCGACATGGTGGCGGCGCTGATCGCCCGGCACGCACCGGGTCGGCTGGTGGTGTGCCTGGATCTGAACTGGCGGCCGCAATTCCGGGTCGAGCTGCTGCCCTCCTACAAGGCGCACCGGCTCGACGATTCGGCCGGAGCCGCGCCGGGCGCCGAGGAGGTGCCCGACACGCTCACCCCCCAGGTGGACATGATTCTCGAGGTGCTCGAGGCGGCGGGCATCGCCACCGCGGGCGCCGAGGGCCTCGAGGCCGACGACGTCATCGGCACCCTGGCCACCAGGGAGCGCACCGACGAGGTGATCGTCGTCAGCGGCGACCGCGATCTGCTCCAGCTGGTGCGCGACGACCCGGCCCCGCCGGTGCGGGTGTTCTACGTCGGCCGAGGCCTGGCCAAGGCCGAGCTGTTCGGCCCCGCCGAGGTCGCCTCGAAATACGGTGTGCCCCAGGAGAATGCCGGGCCCGCCTACGCCGACATGGCCACCCTGCGCGGCGACGCCTCCGACGGCCTGCCCGGCGTCGCGGGCATCGGAGACAAATCCGCGGCCACCCTGATCTCCCGCTTCGGCACCCTGGAGGCGCTGGTCGCCGCCGTCTCGGATCCGGACGCCGAGCTGGCACAGGGCGTGCGCGCCAAACTCACTGCGGCACAGGACTATTTGAAGGTGGCGGCCCCCGTCGTCCGCGTGGTCCGCGACGCCGAGGTGCACCTCTCCCGCCCGGACACGCTCCCCGAAACCCCCGCCGACCCAGACGGCCTGAACGCCCTGGCAGCCGCCTACAACGCGGAGAGCCCGGTCAAACGCCTCATCGCCGCTATGGCCAACCGCGGAGCCTGAGCCGGGAACCTATGCCTCGCCCGGGTTGCGGCACGAGGGCCACCGGCTGCCCTGCGCGCACCCTCCTGCGCGAAAGGCCCGTCGCAGCCGAGCCCATCGAACACCGCGTAACCGCCATGGCCAACGATTCGCGCTCGCGTCGTGTGCGCTTCAAAGCTCAACTCGCAGCATTGTTTTCACACCCATGGCGAAAGGGCCATTAGATCAAAAGGATCGCCCGGGTGCACCACGTCCGGCGGTTCGCACCCCGCGATTCGGCCGCGCGGTGCGGAACCCTCAGCTCGGGCGGCCGACCTCATAGGTGCCGTCGGACTTGGTGACCTTGATGGTGACCTTTTTCTTCTCGCCGCCGACCTTGAGGCTGCAATCGAAGCTGTTGTTGACCTTCACCTCTTCGCCCGACGGGCAGCTGACGTCCTGGACGTCATCGATGCCGTAGGAATCCTTGAGCACCTTCTGCACGCCGGTCTGCACGGCGGAGTTGTCGAGCTGGTCGCTGCCCAGGAAGACGAAGCCCAGCACCACGGCCACGACGACGACCACCAGCGCGCCGATCCCGCCGAAGAGCAGGCCCTTGCGCGACTTCTTCTTGCCTTCGCCGTCGACCGGCGACGACGGCTGCGCGGGCGACCCAGGCTGCTGGGACCAGTCGGACTGGGTCCACTGCTGCCCCTGCTGCCCCGGCTGGCCCCACTGCTGCTGAGTGGGATCCCACGCCGAGGGCTGCGCAGGCTGCTGCTGCGGCCACGACGGCGAGCTCTCCTGCCCCCACTGCTGCTGGGACTGGCCGCTCCATTGCTGGGTCGGATCGGCGCTGCCGGCGCCCTGCTGCGGCCAGGACGCCTGGCCCGGCTGACCCCACTGCTGCTGGCCGCCCCACTGAGTCGGGTCGCTGGGACTCCCCGACCCGGCACCAGGGGTGTCGTTCGGACCGTACGGGCCGCTCATTTGCCTGCCTCCACTTGCACTCGTCGTACCCACGCTTCCCCCCGTGTGAGGTCCTGAGATCTCTCACCACGGTCGGTGCTCGAAAGCATCAAATCACAGTCCGGCACGCAGCGTTCGTATTGACCGCTCCACCGCCGGACCGTGCTCCCCCACTCCACCGACCACCGCCGCCTAGGCGGCATCCACCGCCACGACACCTCGCCGGATTGCCCGCACCGCCTTGGCCGCCGTCCCAGCGACCTCGACGTCGTCGGCCGTATTGTGGATCTGGTCGAGCAGATCGATCACCTGCCGGCACCAGCGCACGAAATCGCCCGCCGACAGCGCATTGCCCTGGTCCCCGCTGGCCAGCAGCGATTCGGCCAGGCCGTCACCGCGGGCCCATTTGTGCACCCCGGTGACGAACCCCAGATCCGGTTCGCGGGTGGGCTCCAGCTTGTGCGCGGCCTCGTCGGTGCGCAGCTCACCCCAGATGCCCAGGGTGGCCCCGACCGCGCGCCGGATCGGCGCGGTCGGACCGGACGGTCCCAGATATCCACTCTCCTGACGCGACTCGTATACCAGGATCGACACCACCGCGGCCAGCTCGGCCGGGCCCAGCCCGCGCCAGACCCCCTGCCGAAGGCATTCGGCGACAACGAGATCCGCCTCGGTGTAGATGCGCGCGAGTCTGCGGCCGTCGGCGGTCACCTCCCCCTGGGCGTCGACGTAGCCACGCTCGGTCAGCAGTTCGACGATGCGATCGAACGTGCGGGCCAGCGAATTCGTCGTCGCCGCGACCTTCTGCCGCATGGACTCGGTCTCGCGCTGCACCCGGTTGTAGCGCTCGCCGACGCGCGCCAGCTGCTCCCGGTCGGGCCGGGTGTGCGCGGGATGCGAGCGCAGCGCACGGCGCAGCGTGTCCAGCTCGCGGTCCTCGCCACCCTTGGCGCGGGTTCCGCGGCGCTGCCGCCCGGGCGGGGTGATCCCGGTGCTGCGCAGGGCCGAGGCCAGGTCGCGACGGGTGCGGGCGGTGTGGTGATCCACGTGCCGCGGCAGCCGCATTCGCCCCAAAGGCTGTGCGGGCGTGGGGAAGTCGGCCGCGGAGATGCGTCCGGCCCATTTGTCCTCGGTGAGCACCAGCGGGCGCGGATCGCCGGGCGACTGATCGGGTTCCAGGATTACCGCGAGGCCCTGGCGCCGGCCGCTCGGAATCGCCACGACATCGCCTCGCCGCAGCGAGGTCAGCGCGGCGACGGCGGCCCCGCGGCGATCGGCGCGGCCCTGCCGCTCGATATCGCGCTCGCGCTGGCTGATCCGCTCGCGCAGCGACAGGTAATCCATGAAGCCGTCGTCGTCGATCTGCGAGCGCAGCTTGCGCAGCTGCCCCTCGTTGCGCTCGATGCCGCGCACGAGGCCCACGACCGACCGGTCGGCCTGGAACTGGGCGAAGGACCGCTCCAGCAGCGCCCGGGACTCCTGGGCGCCCATCCGGTCGATCAGGTTGATCGACATGTTGTATCCGGGCCGGAACGAGCTGCGCAGCGGATAGGTGCGAGTCGAGGCCAGGCCCGCGACGGCGCTGGTGTCCACGTTCGGATGCCACACCACCACCGCGTGCCCCTCGACATCGATGCCGCGCCGCCCCGCGCGGCCCGTGAGCTGGGTGTACTCTCCCGGCGTCAGTTCGGCGTGCGATTCGCCGTTGAACTTCACCAGGCGCTCGAGCACCACGGTGCGGGCGGGCATGTTGATGCCCAAAGCCAGTGTCTCCGTGGCGAATACCGCGCGCACCAGCCCGCGCACGAACAGTTCTTCGACGGTGTGCCGGAACGCGGGCAGCATGCCGGCGTGATGTGCGGCCAGCCCCCGGAAAAGGCCCTCGCGCCAATTCCAGTACCCCAGCACCTCGAGATCCGCGCGCGGCAGATCGCCGGTGTGCTTCTCGATGATGGCGGTGATCTCCGCCTGCTCGTCGTCGCGGCTCAGGTCCAGCCGCGAGCGCAGGCACTGCGCCAGGGCGCCGTCGCAGCCCGCGCGGCTGAAGATGAACGTGATCGCCGGGAGCAGGCCCTCGTCGTCGAGCCGGGCCAGCACTTCCGGGCGCGGCACCGGACGGTAGTCGCGGCGCGGACCGCCGCCGCGATGCCGGGGACCACCCCAGCCGTTCATCCGGTCCTCGGCCTCGCGGTGCTTGATGTAGCGCACCAGATCCTCGTCGACCAGGATCTTCTGATCGCTGGACTTCTGATCGAACAGATCGAACATCCGCCGCCCCACCAGCACGTGCTGCCACAGCGGGACCGGCCTGGTCTCGTCGACGATAACGGCGGTATTGCCGCGCACCGTCTCCATCCACGCGCCGAACTCCTCCGCGTTCGACACTGTCGCGGACAGGCTCACCAGCCGCACGTCCGGCGGCAGGTGCAGGATGACCTCCTCCCACACCGCCCCGCGGAACCGGTCGGCCAGGTAGTGCACCTCGTCCATGACCACGTACGACAGGCCCTGCAGCGCATCGGATCCCGCGTACAGCATGTTGCGCAGCACCTCGGTGGTCATCACCACCACCGGCGCGTCCGGATGCAGCGACTGATCGCCGGTCAGCAGGCCCACCTGGCCGCGGCCGTAGCGCTCGACGAGGTCGGCGTATTTCTGATTCGACAGCGCCTTGATCGGGGTGGTGTAGAAGCATTTGCCGCCCGCGGCCCGGGCCAGATGCACCGCGAACTCGCCGACGACCGTCTTACCGGCCCCGGTCGGGGCGCAGACGAGCACACTGTGACCGTGCTCGAGGGCTTCGCATGCCTGGAGCTGGAACGGATCGAGCGTGAATTTCAGTTCGGCGGTGAATGCCGCAAGTTCGCCGATCGGCGACCGTTGTCCCACTCGTCACAGCGTATCGGAGTAGTCCGACACGGGTCTCGATGTTTTCTCCGCGGCGGAGTCGTGCAGGATCGAGGCGGCCGGGTCGACCGGCTCCGCGGCCGCGATCGGCTCCGCCTGGCCCATCCCTCCAGCGCCGGGCAGGGGCGATGCCTGGTCGTCGGACAGCGCGTCCCACTCCCCGCTCGCCCGGGCCCGCCGCCGGTCGTTGAGCCGAGCCACCTGCACCGCCACCTCGAACAGCACCGTCAGCGCGACGGCCAGCGACAGCATCGAGATCGGATCCTGCGGCGTGACGATCGCGGCGAAGACGAACAGCCCGAAGATCATGCCGCGCCGCCACTTCTTCAGCCGCGCGTAGCTGAGCACGCCGATCGCATTCATCCCGACGATCAGCAGCGGCGTTTCGAAGCTGACCCCGAAGATGATCAGCAGCTTGATGATGAAGCTGAAGTATTGCGTGCCGCTCAGCGCCGTGATCTGCACGTTGTTGCCGACGGACATCAGGAACCGCAGCGCGTGGGCAACCACCCAGTACGCCAGCAGCGCGCCGATGACGAACAGCACCGAACCGGCGCCGACGTAGCTGACGGCGTACCTGCGTTCCTTCGCGTACAGACCCGGGGTGACGAACGCCCAGATCTGATACAGCCAGATCGGGCTGGCCAGGACCACGCCCGCGGTGAGGCCGACCTTGAGCCGCAGCGTGAACTGTTCGAACGGCGCGGTCGCGAGGAGCCGGCAGGCCCCGTCGGCGCTCAGGGTCGCACGCGAGGAGGCCGGGAGCGAGCAATACGGGCCGCGCAGGATGTCACCGAGACTGTGAATGCCGAGGAATCCGTATTGATACCAGGCGAATCCGAGGGCGGTGGTGAGCGCGACGGCCAGCAGCGCCTTGAGCAGCCGGGAGCGCAGCTCCTCCAGATGTTCGACCAACGACATGGTGCCGTCGGGATTCGTCCTGCGCTTGCTGCGCCGGGGGTCGAACGGGATGCGCATGGATTCTCAATGCCTCGCTGATCGCAGTATCTGGGCCGGACCCCGGCAAACCACCCGGCGGCATGCGCTCGTTCGGAGCGGGCCGGGTGGCGACGATGCGGCGGCTACGCCTTGTGGACTTCCGGGTTGACCTGCGCCTGCGGGGCCGGGGCGGCCGGCTGCGAGGCGGGCAACTCCTGCGGGGCGGGCGCGGGTGCGGGACTGGACGCAGGGGCGGCCGCGGAGCCCTCGGACTGCATCTCGCTCATTTCGCTCTTGAAGATGCGCAGCGAGCGCCCCAGGCCCCGGGCGGCGTCGGGCAGCCGCTTGGCGCCGAACAGCACCAGCACCAGCAACGCAATGATGATCCAATGCGTCGGGCCGAATGTACCCATCGATAACCTCCAAAGACTGTGGTATGTCCGATGCTACCGGACCCGGAAGAACCGAACCCGCTCGTCAGCCCCGCTGCGCCGAATGGGCCGCGTCCGCGCCGCCGGACTTCGCCGCACGTAACTCTGCCAGCAACTCCGTACCCGCCCACCGGCGGGGGTCGCCGCGCTCGGCGGCGCCGATCAGCTCGGTCAACCGGGCGTTGACCGGCGCGGGCATCCCGACCATCCGGCCCAGGTTCACGATCTCGCCGGACAGCCACGCGATCTCGGTCCGGCGGCCCAGCTCCAGATCGTCGGCCATGGACGAACGCGCCTGCGGATCCACCGCCACCACGGCGCCGGCAAGCCGGGTGAACACCACGTCGGGCAGCCCCAGCACCCGCACCATCAGCCAGGGCGGCACGCGCGTCAGCCGGGCCGGGCGAATCCGGGCGCGCCGCATGACCGCCAGCGCCTCGGCCTGAGCCAGCGACAGACAGCGCCGGTAGTCGCGCCCGGCGAGCTGGTCGCGCAGCGGCAGGCCGGACAGGGCGTTCACCGGATTGTTCAGGTTCAGCAGCAGCTTCGCCCACTGCACCGGCAGCAGGTCCGCGTGCCGGTCCAGAGGCAGCCCGGCCCGGGCGAACAGCGGTGCGAACCGATCCACGGCCGGGTTGTCGGTGACGGCCAGGACACCTTCCGTGCCACGGTGGAAGTGGCCCTCGCCCTGGTGGGCCACGTTGAACATCACCATCCCGGCCAGCACCACGCACGAGGTCAGCACCTCGCGGATCACCGTGTCGTTGCCGATCCCGTTCTGCAGGCTCACCACGACGGTGCCGGACCCGATCCGGTTCACCAGCTCTGCGACCGCCTCCCCGGTCTGCGCCGACTTCACCGTGATCAGTACGAGGTCGGCGGTGGCGGCGGACTCGGGCACGGTCTCCGCGCCGAACGCGTCCGGGGCGACGCGCTCGTCGCCGCCGTCCAGATCCGACAGCCGCAGGCCGTGCGCCCGGATCTCGTCGAGCAGGCGCGGGCGGCCCACGAAGGTGACCTCCGCACCGGCGGCGGCCAGTTTGCCGCCCACGAAGATCCCGACGCTGCCGGCGCCGAGCACCGTCACACGAAAAGTCAAGCGGGACTTACCTCCTCGTGCGGGGCAGTGCCGTACCCGCCGTCCTCGGCGAGCGCGGCATAGGCCGCCAGCGCGGCGCCGGAGCGCTCCCGCACGGCGGTGACCAGCTCGGGCGGGCCCAGCACCGTCACGCCCGATCCGAACCCCAGCAGCAGCCGGGCCATCCAGTCCAGGGTGGCGAAGCGCATCGTGGCCTCGGCGTCGCCGTCGGGCAGGACCGCTACCTGGTGCATCGGATACTGGTCCAGCACCCAGCCGAAATCGGCGCGAATTCGCAACCGCGCCAGCGGAACCGCGGGATCGTCGGAAAACAGGTCCAGGGCCGCGGCCGCATCGGTGGCATGGCTGGGCGGGCGGGCCGGTTCGCGCAGTTCGGTGGCCTCCTCGATGCGGTCGAACCGGAACAGCCGCACCCCCTCGGCCTGACGACACCAGCCCTGCAGATAGGAGTTGTTGTCCACCAGCACGATTCGAATCGGGTCGACCACCCGCTCGGACACCACATCGCGGCTCGCCGAGTAGTAGACCAGCCGCAGCGCGCGACCCGACGCCAGCGCCGAGCGCACGGTCGTCACCGCCGGGGCCTCCTGCGGCGCAACGGCTCTGGGCTGCGCGGCGGACTCCGTCCCCGCGATCGCCGACTCGATCTTCGCCAGCGCCGCGTGGGCGGCCGTCGGATCCACCATGCCCGGCAGGTCGACGATCGAGCGCAGCGCCACCAGCAGTGCGGTCGCCTCGGTGGACGTCAGCCGCAGGGGGCGGTCGATGCCCGCGGAGAAGGTCACCTCCACGCTCTCCTCGGAGAACGAGAGATCGATCAGATCACCCGGGCCGTATCCGGGCAGCCCGCACATCCACAGCTGATTCAGGTCGTTCATCAGCTGCTTGGTCGTCACCCCCAGATCCTCGGCCGCCTCGGCCGCACTGATTCCGGGATTGGCCAGGAAGTACGGAACCATGTTCAGCAGCCGGGACAGCCGCGTGGACAGCCTGCTACTCACGACTCCACCTCGCTAGCGCTCGGCTCCGTCGTGCGCAGGGCACGCCGGCTCACCGATTCACTCCGCTCCGCTGCGTTCATGACTCCACCTCGCTAGCGCTCGGCTCCGTCGTGCGCAGGGCACGCCGGCTCACCGATTCACTCCGCTCCGCTGCGTTCATGCGTGAACCTCGGTGCGATCCAGAACTGAGCGGAGGCGGGAGATCACGTCCTCGCGCAGGTCGGCGGGGGCCAGGATGAGAGCGTCCGGGCCGAGGCCCGTGACCAGGCGGGCCAGCCAGTCGCGCGAGCGGACCGGCACCTCGATGACCGACCCCTTACGTCCGCCGACATCGCGGTCCTCCACGATCGGGGCGAGCCGGCGGATCTCCTGTCCGCGGCCCTCGGCCACCCAGACGGTCGCCGACCCGGTCACCGGGGCCGCGCCCGTGACCTGCCTGACGATCGCGCGCAGATCCGTGCCCTCGGGAGCGTGCACCGCGTTCTCCGGGCCGTACGCGGTCACGTCCGCCCCGATCCGGGACAGCCGGAAGGTGCGCACGGCATTGCGGGTGCGATCGTGCCCGACCAGATACCAGCGGCCGCGGTGGGTCACCACTCCCCACGGCTCGACATCGCGCATCAAGTACGGCGCGCTGTGCGTGTTCCGGTGCTCGAATCGGACCGCGCGACCCGCATCGATGGCAGCCAGCAATTTGCCCAGCGCCGCCTCCGAACCCCTGGTGCGCGCGGGCACGGCGGGCACCGTGGCGGAAGCCGCCTCGGGTTCCACATGAATTCCCGCCGCCCGCAGCTTCAGCAGCGCCCCCTCGGCCGCGGCGGCCAGTTCCGGCGACTCCCACAGCTGCACGGCCACCGCGACCGCGGCCGCCTCCTCGCTCGTGAGGTCGATATCGGGGAGCTCGTACGCATCGCGGTTGATGCGGTAGCCCTCCTGGCCGGAGAAGCGGCCGACCGGGCCGACCTCGAGAGGTATACCCAGGTCGCGCAGTTCGTTCTTGTCGCGCTCGAACATCCGGCTGAACGCCTCGTCGCTGGCGGACTCCTCGTACCCGGCGACACTGTCGCGAATGCGCTCCGCGCTCAGGAACTGCCTGGTCGACAGCAGCGCGATAACCAGATTCATCAGCCGCTCGACCTTGGATATCGCCACTCGGACAAGAGTAATGCGAGTCCGGCGATCGATGCGCGGTGGTATCGCATTTTCAGCGGCGCACCCGGCGCCCGCGAGCGAATCCGGGGTGAACCGCCACGCCGCCGCCCTCCCTCCGGGAGGCCCCGCGACGACGGGCGGCCTGTATCACTTCAATGCGATCCTCACGCTCGCCCATCGACCTGCATCGACGCACTCTCGTACCGCACCCGGCGTCGAGCCTGGGCCGATCACATCGATGCGATCAGCCGATCGACTCGTTCATCGACAGAGCGGAACGGATCCTTGCACAGGACCGTGCGCTGCGCCTGGTCGTTCAGCTTGAGGTGGACCCAGTCGACGGTGAAATCGCGGCCGGCCTCCTGGGCGGCGGTGATGAAATCGCCACGCAGCTTGGCCCGGGTGGTCTGCGGCGGCGTGGTGACGGCCGCGTCGACCAGGTCGTCCTCGGTGATCCGCTTGGCCAGGCCCTTGCGCTGCAGCAGGTCGAAGACGCCGCGGCCGCGCTTGATGTCGTGATAGGCCAGGTCCAGCTGGGCGATCTTGGGATCGGACAGGTCCATGTTGTAGCGGTCCTGATAGCGCTGGAACAGCTTGCGCTTGATCACCCAGTCGATCTCGGTGTCGACCTTGGCGAAATCCTGCGCCTCGACCGCGTCCAGGGTGCGGCCCCACAGGTCCACGACCGCGTCCACCTGGGGATCGCGCTCGCGGTTGCGCAAGTGCTCGACCGCGCGGGCGTAGTACTCGCGCTGGATGTCCAGCGCGCTGGCCTGCCGCCCACCCGCCAGGCGCACCTGACGACGTCCGGTCAGGTCATGGGAGACCTCGCGGATCGCGCGAATCGGGTTGTCCAGGGCGAAGTCCCGGAACGAGACCCCGGCCTCGATCATCTCGAGGACCAGCGACGCGGTGCCCACCTTGAGCATCGTGGTGGTCTCGGACATGTTCGAATCGCCCACGATCACGTGCAGGCGCCGGTACTTCTCGGCGTCGGCGTGCGGCTCGTCGCGGGTGTTGATGATCGGGCGCGACCGGGTGGTGGCCGAGGAGACGCCCTCCCAGATGTGCTCTGCACGCTGAGACAGGCAGAACGTGGCCGCCTTGGGCGTCTGCAGGATCTTGCCCGCGCCGCAGATCAGCTGGCGGGTGACCAGGAACGGCAGCAGCACATCGGAGATCCGGGAGAATTCACCGGCGCGCACGACCAGGAAGTTCTCGTGGCAGCCGTAGGAGTTGCCCGCGGAGTCGGTGTTGTTCTTGAACAGGTAGATATCACCGCCGATACCCTCCTCCGCCAAGCGCTGCTCGGCGTCGATGAGCAATTCCTCGAGCACCCGCTCACCCGCACGGTCGTGGGTGACAAGTTGCACCAGGCTGTCGCATTCGGCCGTCGCATACTCCGGATGGGAACCGACATCGAGGTAGAGCCGGGCACCGTTGCGGAGGAATACGTTCGAGCTACGGCCCCAGGAAACCACCCGGCGGAACAGATACCGGGCCACCTCGTCAGGACTCAACCGACGGTGGCCGTGGAACGTACACGTGACCCCGAATTCGGTCTCGATCCCCATAATTCGTCGCTGCACACCATCGACATTACAGCTATGGCATGCCCGAAAGTGGCTGTGCGAGCAGAAGGTTGCATACGTCTTCGCAACGATTGTGCGTGCGAAGCATAGCGGTACCTGCCCGACGGGCAAGGCCCCTTACACCCGCTGCCAGCGGGTGTAAGGGGCCTCTTCCGGGCGAAAATATGGGAATCTACGAGTTCGACGGATCTCCGGCCGAGGGGGTCTCCGATTCGCCGGACTCCTCGGATTTCTTGGTCTTGGACTTGCCCTTCGCCGCCTTTTCCTCGTCCGTGCCCGCGGCGAGCAGGGTCTCGAGGGCCGAGCCGGAGATGCGGCGGAACGACCGGCGCGGCCGCAGCTGCTCCAGCGTGGCCACCTCGAGCGAGCGAACGCCCAGTACCCGTTTCTCCTTGTCGGTGCCCTCCGGGGTGCCCTTCTGCAGCGCCTCGACCGCCATTCCGATCGCCGGGCCGAGCTCGAGCCCGGCCCGGTAGGACTCCTTGAGCGCGGAGACGATCGGATCGGTGTTGCCACCCATCACCACGTATTCGCGCTCATCGACGATGGAGCCATCGAAATTGATCCGGTACAACACCGATTCCGGGTCCTGCTCCGGATAGCCGACCTCACCGATGCACAGCTCCACCTCGTAGGGCTTGAGCTGGTCGGTGAAGATCGTGCCGAGCAGGGACGAATACATGTTCGCCAGGCCCCGGCCCGTCACGTCCCGGCGGTCGTACTGGTAACCGCGCAGATCCGCGTTCAGGATGCCGTGCTTGCGCAGGTTCTCGAACTCGTTGTACTTGCCGACCGCGGCGAATCCGACGCGGTCGTACAGCTCGCTCACCTTGTGCAGCGTCGCCGAGGGGTTCTCGGCGACGAACAGCACGCCCTTGTCGTAGACCAGCGCCACGACGCTGCGACCCCGTGCGATGCCCTTGCGCGCAAGGTCGGTCTTGTCGCGCATGATCTGCTCGGCCGACGCGTAGTACGGCAGTGTCATGCTGTCGCACTTCCTTCCTCGATCGCTCGCTCGGCCACGATCGCCTGCGCGATTTCCGCCAGCCGCTCGTCGGAGACCTCATCCGCGCCCTCGGCGTCGATGGTGATCGCCGTCGGGTAGATGCCGCGCATCAGATCCGGCCCGCCGGTGGCGGTGTCGTCGTCGGAGGCGTCCAGCAGGGACTCGACCGCGATGCGCAGGGCGCGATCCTGGTCGATCCCGCGGGCGTAGGTCTTCTTCAGCGACGACTTGGCGAACATCGAGCCCGAGCCCGTGGCCGTGTAGCCGAAACGTTCCTCGCTCCGGCCGCCCACGAGGTCGTAGGAGACGATACGACCGGCCTTGTCCGGGTCGGCCGCATGGTCGTCGTAGCCGACCAGGATCGGCACCACCGCCAGACCCTGCAGGGCCGCGGGGAGGTTGTCACGCACCATCTTCGACAGCTTGTTGGACTTGCCGTCGAAGGTGAGCGACACCCCCTCGATCTTCTCGTAGTACTCCAGCTCGACGGCGAACAACCGGATCATCTCCACCGCCACCCCGGCGGTACCGGCGATGCCGGCCGCCGAGAACGTATCGGTGATGTACACCTTCTCCATGTCCCGGCTGGCCAGCAGGTTGCCCTGGGTGGCCCGGCGGTCGCCCGCGATCAGCACGCCGCCGCGATAGCTGACCGCGACGATGGTGGTGCCGTGCGGAGCGATGTCCTGCGCACCGGCCGCCGCGACGGCCGAGTCGGCGGCGCGCGCAAAACCGTTGCTGGGCAACAGTTCCGGCGCGTGCGAGCGCAGATGCTCAGAGAAGGATGACAGGGCGTACCCCGGTTGGAGCCGCATGGGGTCACCTGGTGTCACTGGCCGCCCTTCTGAACGTACGCGCGAACGAAGTCCTCCGCGTTCTCCTCGAGCACATCGTCGATCTCGTCGAGCAGGTCGTCGGTATCCGCCGCCAGCTTCTCGCGACGCTCCTGCCCGGCCCCATCGCCGCTGGCGTCGCCCTCGTCCTCGTCACCACCACCGGTGCGTTTGGTCTGCTCTTGTGCCATCGCAGCCGACCTCCTCTTAACTGATCATCGGCGAGCACCGGAAAAAGTCCGATGCTCGTTCCTCAACACTACCCAGCGGCGCCGACAACATGCCGGATTACACCGCAATGTGCCCAGGACTCCACCTCGCTAACGCTCGGCTCCGTCCTGCGCACAGCGCGCTGGCTCCTTGGTTCGCTCCGCTCACTCCGCAACGCCGCAGCAGCCATATCACCGCACCGTGGCGGCCGGATTTCGCGTTCGCGGTCCGCGTAGCCGGTCGCCGCTTCCTAGGTGGTGAGCTGCTCGACCAGCTCCGAGGCGGTGTGCACGCCGTCCAAAAGACTTGCAGCCCGACCATGCACGCCTACGTCGTGAGCTGCTCGACCAGCTCCGAGGCGGTCTGCACGCCGTCCAGCAGCTTGCCGACATGAGATTTGGTGCCACGCCGCGGCTCCAGGGTGGGAATCCGCACCAGCGAGTCCCCGCCCAGATCGAAGATCACCGAATCCCAGCTTGCCGCCGCGATATCGGCGCCGAAGCGGCGCAGGCATTCGCCCCGGAAGTAGGCGCGGGTGTCGGTCGGCGGGGCGGTCATCGCGTCGACGACCTGCTGCTCGGACACCAGTCGCTGCATCGAACCCCGCGCCACCAGGCGGTTGTACAGACCCTTGTCCAGGCGCACATCGGAGTACTGCAGGTCCATCAGGTGCAGCTTCGGCGCGGCCCAGCCCAGGCCCTCGCGGTTGCGCATGCCCTCGAGCAGCCGCAGCTTGGCGGGCCAGTCGAGCAGATCGGCGCACTCCATCGGGTCCCGCTCGAGCAGGTCCAGCACGTGCGCCCACTTCTCGACGACATCGGACACGCGCGCGTCGTCGGTGCCCTGGCGGCTGTGGAACTTGGCCACTCGATCCAGATAGATCCGTTGCAGCGCAAGGCCGGTCAGCTCGCGGCCGTCCGCGAGCGCGACGGTGGCCCGCAGCGTGGGATCGTGGCTGATGGCATGGACGGCAGTGACCGGGCGGGCCAGCTGCAGATCCGACAGGTCCTGCCCCGCCTCGATCAGATCCAGCACCAGCGCGGTGGTGCCGACCTTGAGGTAGGTGGACCATTCGGAGAGGTTGGCATCGCCGATGATGACGTGCAGGCGGCGGTACTTGTCGGCGTCGGCGTGCGGCTCGTCGCGGGTGTTGATGATGCCGCGCTTGAGCGTGGTCTCGAGGCCGACCTCGACCTCGATGTAGTCCGCGCGCTGCGAGAGCTGGAATCCGGCCGTGTCGCCGGACTGGCCGATGCCCACGCGTCCGGAGCCGCAGATCACCTGCCGGGAGGCGAAGAACGGGGTCAGGCCCACGATGATCTGATTGAACGGCGTATCGCGGCTCATCAGGTAGTTCTCGTGGGTGCCGTAGGAGGCGCCCTTGCCGTCGACGTTGTTCTTGTACAGCTGCATCCGGGGCGCGCCGGGCACGCTGGAGGCGTAGCGCGCGGCGGCCTCCATCACCCGCTCGCCGGCCTTGTCCCAGACCACCGCGTCCAGGGGGTCGGTGACCTCGGGGGCGGAGTATTCGGGGTGCGCGTGGTCGACGTACAGCCGGGCGCCGTTGGTGAGGATCATGTTGGCCGCGCCGACCTCGTCGGCGTCGATCACCGGGGCGGGCCCGTTGAGGCGTCCGAGATCGAACCCACGAGCATCGCGCAGCGGGGATTCCACCTCGTAGTCCCATCGGGTGCGCTTGGCCCGCGGCACGCCTTCGGCGGCCGCATAGGCCAGCACCGCCTGGGTGGAGGTGAGAATCGGGTTGGCCGAGGGTTCGGTCGGAGTGGAGATCCCGTACTCGACCTCGATTCCGATGATGCGCTGCATAAGTTGAGACTAGGCGACGATCGGCCGTCGGGGGCGGCGGCGGGGTCCGTTGGGTGACACGCGCGGCACCGAATCCGGATTCACACCTGTCGGTGGTGTGTGGGATCGTCATGTGCAGCACAGTGTCATCAGCAGCTCGGTTCGCCAGCGACGATGGGGGTAGCACGTGTCGGTACCGCAAACGGGTGAGATGTCCGGCCACACCGGCCATGCGACGCCGACCGGCCACACCACCTCCCCGCCCGGCGGATCGCCGCTCACCCGCCTGCTGTACAGGTTCTCCACCTACGTGCTCGCGGCACTGCTGGCTCTCGGCCTGATCTTCCAGGGCACGCTGAGCCGCTGGGTGGGTGGGAGCGCGAAACTGCAAACCGCCACAACGATTTTCACCGGAGTCTTCGTCCAGGCAGTGCCCTTCCTGGTGCTCGGCGTCGCCATCAGCGGCGCGATCGTGGCCTTCGTCTCCCCCGAGATGCTGCGGAAACTGCTGCCGCGCAACGAAACCGCGGCCATCGGGGTGGCAGGTCTGGCGGGAATCGCGTTGCCGGGCTGCGAATGTGGAGTGGTGCCGGTATCGCGGCGGCTGATGGATCAGGGCGCACCCGGCGCCGCCGCCTTCGCCTTCCTGCTGTCGGCGCCGGCGGTGAATCCCGTCGTGCTGATCGCCACCGCGGTCGCGTTTCCCGGGCAGCCCGGCATGGTGGCCGCGCGATTCACCGGATCGCTGGCCACCGCCTTCGTCATGGGGTACCTGTGGGCGCGGTTCGGCAGGCCCGAGTGGTTCCGGGCGCGCCCGCACGGCCATGATCACTGCGCCGCCGGCAGGTCCCGGTGGGAGGTCTTCGCCGAGGCCGCCCGGCACGATTTCATGCAGGCCGCGGCGTTCCTCGTAATCGGCGCCATGGCCGCCGCGGCCCTGCACGTGCTGGTTCCGCCGTCCTGGTACCGGGATCTGTCCGGGCAGCTCATCGTCTCGATCGGGGTGATGGCACTGCTGGCCGTGGTGCTGGCGCTGTGCTCGGAGGCCGACGCCTTCGTCGCGTCGAGCATGTCGGCCCTGCCGCTGCTGCCCCGGCTGGTCTTCCTCGTGGTCGGCCCCGCGGTGGATGTGAAATTGTTCGCGATGCAGGCGGGCACCTTCGGGCGGCGGTTCGCGATTCGCTTCGCGCCCATGACATTCGTGGTGGCGACGGTGTGCGGTGCGGCCGCCGGATATCTGTTCGTGGGGGCGCGATGAACCGGGCGGCGCAGAATTTCGTGCTGCTGCTGATCGGTGCGGCGGTGCTCAGGATCTCGCTCGACGGCACGTTTCTGCGGTACGTCAAGCCCGGGCTGCGGCCGTATCTGATCGTCAGCGGGGCCGCACTGCTGCTGCTCGCCGTCGTCGCGATCGTGCGGGACGTGCGCGGTGACGCGGAACCGGACCACCACCCCGGCCGCCCGCAATGGTTGCTGCTGGCGCCGATCGCCGCGTTGCTGATCATCGTTCCGCCCGCCCTGGGCGCGGTCTCCGTGCAGTCCGGGACCACCGCCCAGGCCAGTATCGCCAAACCCGCCGCGGCGACCGCCGGCGACGACGGCAAATTCCCCTTCTCGCCGATGCCGCCCGGCGATGCCCCCACCATCCGCATGTACGACCTGATCGACCGCGCCTCCTACGATTCCAGTGGCGAGCTGGACCGGCGGCAGGTCACCGTGATGGGCTTCGTGGTCCGCACCGACGAGGACGGCAGTCCCCGCCTCGACGGTGGGCACGACGGACTCGACCTGGCCCGCGTCGTCATCACCTGCTGCGTGGCCGACGCCCAGACCCTGCGCATCCACCTCGACGGCCCGGTCACCCCGCTGCCCGACGACACGTGGGTCTCGGTCCAGGGCAGGGTCGTTGCCAACAGCGCCACCCGGGCCGACAACATGACGCCCACCCTCACGGTGACGGAGATGCACACCATCCCTGCCCCCGCCCACGTGTACGGCTAGATGCTGCCCGCGTTCCGGAATCCGCCCTGATCGAACCGGCCCGCACGGGCCGGGTACCTACCGAGAGTCACGCGGGGGTTGACGAAAATAT
>NZ_JBNPVW010000019.1:0-172347 GCF_050434125.1 Nocardia sp. GP40
CTCTGGGCCCTGCTCCGCGACGGACGACACTTCACCGCCACACCGCCAGTTGCCGTGCGAGAGGCCATCCCTGCTTGACATCTTCATTGAGATTCACAGCGGGCGCGGCGGCGGTGGCGCAGCTCCAGATCGGGGAGCTGACCTCGGCTGGTGTTGGTGACGAACGCGGTCAACCGCAACCCGTCACGATCGGTGAACCGCAGCTGAGCACCGGGATGCGGCCTCTCCTTCCTGATGATGAGCCGCATGCCGGGCGGCCATCCGGTCAACTCGGTGATACCGGTAGCTTCGACGACCCGGGCGCCGTCGCGGACCTCGCCGTCGGCGTCGTAGGCCGGTGTCCAGTCCGCAGGCCAGAGGTGAGTGTCGATGGCTGCCACGATGTCGTCGGTGAGGGTGAACCCGCTCGAGTACTGCAACCGGCGGCGGTGGCAGTAGTCGAGGAATTCGTGGGTGCCGCCTCCGGAGTCGGTGCGCACCAGCACTTTCCGTCCGACCCGCCACGCCGGCCGCCACGGCAGCTGGGAGAGGGCATCGTGGAGGACTTGTTTGTGGTCGGCGGCGGTATTACTCCCGGCATTGCCCGGCCGCAACATCGCTGCGGCGGGATCGCCGGTGCCGGTGGCGCCGTGGTCGATGAACGCCCACAACGGGTGGAACCCGAAGCCCCGCTTGAACGTCGGGGCCGCGTTTTCCTTCTCCGAATGCGCGTCGGTCAAAGTGGCATCGAGATCGATGGTCAGCGGATGCTCGGCATCGATACCGTGTCCGGGAGCGTGCTCGGCGGCCAGCGCCCACGCGTGTGCGCGTGCCTCGGCGCGCGCAGAAGCGATGGCCGACAACACCTTCGGCGTGTCAGCCGCCAGAACAGCAACCAGACGCGACACGGTCGGATCCGACGCCACCAGCCCGAAAACGCCCGGATCGGCCCGCAGCACCGCCAGATCCGACGCACAGTCCCCGCCGACCGCCAGCGACGCCGCCAGATCCAGCACGATCTTGCCCGGATCGTGCGTGGCCAACCGCTTACGCCACGGCGCCAACGCCTTCGACAAGCCCTTGACCAAGCCGACCCGCTCAGCGGTACGCACCAGCAGCACCGACCCGGCCTGCGACACCACCCCCGAACCGTCACCGTCCACAGCCAACGCCGGATACGGCGAGATAGACTTCCGCACCGGAAGGGTGCTCCTCACTCGCGATGATTTTTCCCTCAGCAAGAAGAATTATCGCAGGTCGGAGCGCCCTTCTTCATGTCCCGTGCACGCTGTCACCAATTTCGGTGAATCCGTGGTCTTAGTGATGGCTCGTCGCCTCGAACTCCGACCGCTTCTGGTACCGGCCGATCAGGTAGAACACGACACCGATTCCGAGGAAGAGCACAAGCGGCACAACCTGGGTCACCTCGTAGGCCATGCGCTGACTGGTGAAACCGGCAGGAAGCGAATCGTTCGGAGATCCCTGGGATCCGAACCAGCCGACGCCGATCCCCGGCCACACCAGCTGGCAGAACGCAAACATTGCAATCACCGTTGCGAGTGCCGAGGCGACGTATCCGCCGATCGTTCCTCCGGGGATCTCGAAGGGGCGGGGCGTGTTGGGGAACTTCTTGCGTAGCACCGGCAGCGCGGGAAACACGGCCATGTAGGCGATGACCGTCATCGAGATGGCGAGGTTGAGGCCTGCGCTGAAGTACTGGCCGGTGTCTCCCCCGGTGAGGTTCAGTGCGGCGACCATGACGATCGTCGCGAGGATCCCGGACAGCACGTTGATACGGACGGGTGTGCCGAATCGCTTCGAGATGACGCCGAAGTACGCCGGTCCGGTGCCGTCTGCGCAGGCGACCGCCTGAGCGCGGCTCTCGCCGAGCGCCCAAGCCACTCCACTTGTGAACAGGGCGATGATGAGGCCGAGGGCGCAGACAAGGCCGATTGCCTGGCCGGCTCCGGTCAGTTCGGACGTCCCATCAGCGTTCACGTGGCCGCCGTAGATCGTGAACACGGCCTTGCACGCATCGATGAAGCCGCCGAGGTGACTGACCTGTGCCTGCGGAAGAACAACCAGGATGCCGGCGATCGGGGCAGCAACCATGAGGAAGGAGGTGAGGCCCGATCGGAGCACACCCAGTGGGATGCTGCGTTGCGGATTCTCCATCTCTTCGGCTGCCGAACTCGAGACTTCAAAGCCGACGAACGTGAACACAATCAGGGGAACCAGGGCGACGAAGCCGAGGTAGGTCGGGCTGAAGTCTGAGAAGTGCAGCGGCTGAACACCGTTGATGATCCCGTACGCAAATGTGGAGATGAAGAAGAACCCCAGGAGCACGATCCGAGCAATGGCACCGAATGTGGGCACCCATTTGCCGACCTCGAGCGACACCGAGGTCGACAGGATGCCCGCCCAGATGAAGATCAGTCCGGCGATGTACTTCCACGCGCCGGGAAGCGGGTGCACGAATGTCTCGAACGTGGCCATGCTGACCACGCAGAGTGTCCCGCCGACCCACACGGGGTTCGACAGCCAGTAGACCAGCTGGGCGACGCCAGCGACGAACCGGCCGAAGGCCAGTCGCGTCCAGGTGTATTGCCCTCCCTCGATCGGGTACGTCGCGCTCAGCTCCGCAACAATCAATCCGTACGGAACAAAGAACAGTGCGGTAAGGATCAGCAGCCAGGTGAATGCCTCGTGTCCCGCCGCGGCGATTGAGCCGATCGCGTCGAGGCCGACGAGCGAGCACAGCAGGAGGAAGAAGACGTCGAACCGTCTGAGCCCGCGTTTGAGCTTCGCCTTCTCCTCGACAAGTTCCTCAGTGGAATCGATGGTTGCCGTATCGAACACGATGATTCTCCTCGAGATCTAGAACTCGCAATGGTGCAACCGCAAGAAGCACTACCAGCTTCGTCTACGGGACCGGCCGTCGGCTGACTGTGCAATCAGTCAACGTGGCTACTGTGCGACCTGGATCACATCTCTGTCAACCCCCAATCCGGGACACCTCCCACTGAAGGCCTGAACCGGCGCGTAACTTGGCCGTGTGGGAAGCCCGAAGAAAGACACCAGAGACCGGCGGCGCGAGATCCTCGCGACCACCCTAGACCTCGTCACTGCGTCCGGAATCGAGCGTTTGCGAGCGACGGACATCGCGGAGGCGCTGGGCATCAGCACGGGGCTGATCTTTTACCACTTCAAGACGCTCGAGAACGTCGTCATCAGTGCGTTCAAGCTCGCATCCGAGCGCGACCTGGACAACCTCGAGTCCGTTCTGGCCGCTACCGACGGGACCGTCGAGCACCGCCTCCGGATAGTGCTGCACGAGTACGGGCCGACCGGCGTTGCCATCGGCTGGAGTTTGTGGATCGAGGCCTGGTCCGCCTGCCTCCGATTGCCCGCGCTACGTGAGGTGACCCAGCGGCTGGACATGCGGTGGCGGGAGGTGGTCACGGATCTGATTCGAGAAGGTGTGGCCAACGGCGAATTCACCGCAGGCGATCCTCGGGGCGCCGCCTGGCGGCTGACCGCGATGCTCGATGGGCTCGCCGTGCAGCTCGTGGCGCTCGACGGGGCAGTCTCCCGAGAAGACCTCTCCACCTGGATCGATCACGTGATCAAGTCTGAACTGGGTCTCTGACTCCAACCTGTTGGCGGAACGTTCTCCCTCTGCGTCACCCCTGCCCGATCCCGCCGAGCTCGTGGATCCAGCGCCGGATTTCGATGACGGCACGAATCTCTTTGCTGTCACCCCTTGACGGTGGCGGGCGTCACCTCGATACTGACTGAGCAATCAGTTAGATCGGATCGTGAATCGCGACAGGAGCCCGCCATGTCATTGACCCTCCCCAACGCCATCGGATCGACCATCGTCACCAACACCTCTGACGAACCATTCTTCGAGGTCACATGGCATGACCCCGACAGCGAAGCTGTGGGGTACCTGGTGATCGATCGCCTGGTGCGGGGCATCTCCAGCGGCGGCCTCCGAATGCGTGCCGGCTGCTCGCTGAACGAGGTTCGCGGGCTCGCGCGTGGGATGACCCTCAAGGAAGCCATCCACTACGAGGACAGCGCCAAGTACGTGCCGCTCGGCGGCGCCAAGGGCGGCATCGACTTCGACCCCTACCACTCCGACGCCGAGAAGGTGCTCGGCCGCTACTTGAGTGCCATGGCTCCGCTCATCGAGAAGCGCTGGACCATGGGAGAGGACTTCGGTGTTCGTCAGGAGTCGGTCGACCGCGCGATCAGTGAGATCGGGCTCTCGAGCTCCGTACAGGCCGCGTACCAGGTGATCGACGACCCCGCCGCGGCCGATTCCCGGATGAAGACCGCATTCGCCACGATCGTCGACGGCGTCAAACTTGACGAACTGGTCGGAGGATTCGGCGTCGCCGAGGCTGCTCTTGCCGCGATGGAGCGCACGGGCTTGGATCCGAAGTCGACCCGGGCCGTAATCCAGGGCTTCGGATCCATGGGCGGAGCGACGGCGCGATTCCTGGCCCGGGCCGGGGTGCGGATCGTCGGCATCGCCGACGTCCATGGTGTCGTCACGAACCCGAACGGGCTTGACGTCGAAAAGCTCCTCCTCACCCGCGACGCCACTGGTGGTGTGGACCGCACACAGCTCGGTGCCGACGATACGGAACTCTCCAGCGCACAGTGGCTTTCGGTGCCAGCGGAGGTGCTCATTCCCGCCGCCACCTCGTACTGCATCGATGAGTCGAATCACGGTGACGTACAGGCGAAGCTCATCGTCGAGGCCGCGAACATGCCAGTGACGCCCGCGGCCGAGGAAGCGTTGATCGCACGCGGAGTCACCCTCTCGCCCGACTTCCTCGCCAACTCCGCCACCAACTCCTGGTGGTGGTGGGTGCTGTTCGGGGACATCGACGGCACCGCGCAGCAGTCCTTCGACAAGATCAGCGCGCGTATCCGGGACCTCAGTGCGCAGATGTTCGACTACTCCGACCGTCATTGCGTCAGCCCGCGCGCCGCAGCTTTCGCCCTGGCCTCACAGCGGATCGAGCTGATCTCCCTGCAATTTCCCGCACTCTGATCATTGTGGCTGCGGAGTCGCTCAGAAACTAGCCGTTGCGGGTCCACGCACCCGCAACTGACGCCTCGTCGTCGCGTATACATCGGTCCCGCTGACCCTGGACGCGGTCGCCGCGGGCGAAGGGGGGAGCGTCGACGGAAATATCGACGAAGTGGCCGTTCTCCCTGATACCCAAGACAATTCCACGGCTGCCTCCGCCTAGTGCGCACGCCGTCCACCGACATCCACTCAGGAGCTAGTTGCTATGGCATTACCCGTGCCGCCGCAGACCGACACCGATCTGCGGGTCTTTCGAGACCCTGCCTCGGTCGCCGTCGTCGGCGCCACTTCCGACCCGGCCAAATGGGGGTACTGGCTAGCCAAGGGGGCGCTCCGCGGCGGCGACCGCCGCGAGGTATACCTGGTGAACCGGTCGAGGGCCGAGATCCTCGGCGAGGCGAGCCACAGCTCGCTCGGTGAACTCCCCAGTGCGCCCGAGCTTGTCGCTTTGTGTGTGCCGCCGCACCACATCGGTTCGGTTGTCGACGAGGGCTTGGCCCTGGGCGTGCGGGGCTTCCTCGGCATCACCGCCGGGGTACCCGACGAGCGGGCGATCGCGCGACGCATCGCCGACGCCGGCGCACGGGTCGTCGGCATGAACAGCCTGGGCATCTACGACAGCTCCACCGACCTGCAGCTGGCCTGGGGTCAGTTCACTCCCGGCCCGATCGCGGTGATCTCGCAGAGCGGTCAGCTCGGGTCCGAGATCGCGATCCTCGCGGCCCGCGCCGGCCTCGGCGTCTCGCGTTTCGTGTCCATCGGCAACCAGGTGGACGTCACCGCCGACGAGCTACTCGGCGACCTCATAGAGGACGAGCGCACCAGGGTGGTGGCGCTGTACCTGGAAAGCTTCTCCGCGGGAACCGTACTCATCGAGACGCTCACCCGGCTGCGGGAGGCCGGCAAGTACACCATCCTGCTCACCGTCGGTGGCAGCGAGGCCAGCTCACGGCTCGCCCGCTCACACACCGGCTCGCTGACCTCCAACCTGGACGTGGTGGACGCCGCTGCCCGGGCGGCGGGCGTGGTCCGGGTCAACACCCCGAGCGAGCTGGTCGACGTGGCGCGGATGCTTCTTGCGACCTCGCTTCCCGCGGGCAACCGGGTGGCCATCGTCGGCGACAGCGGCGGGCAGACCGGCATCGCCGCGGACGTCGCCGCCGCCGCGACCCTGCGGGTGCCCGCGTTCTCCCCCGAGTTAGAAGCCCAACTCGCGCAACTCCTCCCGGACGGCGCCTCGTGCAGCAATCCGGTGGACCTCGCGGGGTCCGGCGAAAAGGACCTCGCCTCGTACTCCGATGTCGTCTCGCTCCTGCTGTCCTCGGACGAGGTCGACGCCGTGGTACTCACCGGATACTTCGGCACCTACGGCGTGGACACCCCGTCCCTGGCAGACCGGGAACTGGAGATCGTCGACGCGATGGGCACCGCGGTAACCCACACCCGAAAGCCGCTGCTGGTCCACACCATGGTCGACGGAAACCCCGCGACCGAGGCCATGCGGACCCACCTAATCCCCAGCTACGGGAACATCGAGACCGCGATACGGTCGCTGGCCGACGCCGACCGGCTCGCCCACGCCGGTCGCGAGCTGACGAGGCCCGTCGAACGCACCGACCACCTCGGCACCGGATACCTGAACGCCCAGAAGCTGCTGGCGGACGCCGGGATCCGATTCCCCCGAGGTGTTCCGGTGTTGCGCCGCGAGGACCTCGAGACCGCCGACGCGCAGCTCACCGCCCCGTTCGTGCTGAAGGCCAGCTGGCTCGACCACAAGAGTGAGGTTGGCGGCGTCAAGGTCGGACTCAGCGACATCGACACCGTGACCGACGCATTCGACACGATGTACGCGGCTCTCGGCGAGGGCGACTACGTGCTAGAGGAGCTCGACACCCGCCCGCACACCGTGGAGATCCTGCTCGGCGCGCGCCGCGACCCGGACCTCGGCCCCATAGTGGTTGTGGGTGCGGGCGGCACCGAGGCCGAGGTGTACCGGGACGTGGCCGTCGAGATGGCCCCGGTGAGCACCGGCACAGCGCACGCCATGCTCGAGCGCCTCAAATGCGCTCCACTGCTGCAGGGTTGGCGCGGCAGGCCCGCCGTCGACGTCGAGGCGCTCGCTGCCGCGGTCGCCGCGGTGTCCGAGCTGGCCGCGTCCCATCCCCACATCTCCGAGATCGAGATCAATCCGCTGCGCGTCGGCCCGGACGGCGTGCTCGCCGTCGATGCGCTCATCGTCGAAGACCACCGCTGACTCCCCAGACAAGGAATGTTCATGAGAGCACCAGACATCAGGTCCGAGTTCGCCGATCACGTGGCCGTGGTCACCGGCGGCGGCTCCGGCATCGGGCGCGCCATCGCCGTGCGCTGGGCCGCCGCGGGCGGAACCGCGGCCGTGCTGGGGCGACGCGAAGAAGCGCTCAATGAGACCGTGGCCCTGGCCGAGCAGGCGGGCGGCAAGGCGCAGGTGATCACCTGCGACGTCCGCGATCCGGGCGCGGTCGATGCCGCCATCGACTCCGTCGTCGACCGCAACGGCCGCCTGGACGCGCTGGTCAACAACGCGGCAGGCAACTTCGTGGTGCCCGGCGAGAACCTGTCTCCGAACGGCTGGAAGGCCGTGATCGACATCGTTCTCAACGGCAGCTTCTACTGCACCCGCGCGGCGTCGCGGCACATGCTGCCTGCGGGCAAGGGGTCGATCCTCAACGTGATCGCGACCTACGCCTGGCACGGCCATCCCGGCACCGTCCACAGCGCCGCGGCCAAGGCGGGCGTGGTCGCGATGACCCGCACACTGGCCGTCGAGTGGGCTGCACGCGGGGTCCGCCTCAACTGCATCGCCCCCGGACCCACAGAGACAGATGGCGCCGGAGCCGCGCTGTGGCCCACAGAGGAGGCCAGGGCCCGGGTGCTCTCCAGCGTTCCAGCGGGCCGGTTCACCACCCCGGAGGAGGTGTCCGAGTCCGCGGCGTACCTGCTCTCGGACCGTGCCTCCTACGTGACCGGCGACGTGCTCGTCGTCGACGGCGGCCAGTGGCTCGGCAAAGCCATCTATACCGACCCCACCAAGAGAGCCCAAGCATGACAATCGCTTTTCAGTCCGGCGGGCAGGCGCTCGTCGCGGCGCTCGTCGGGCACGGCGTCGACGTCGTCTTCGGCATTCCCGGCACCCACAACCTGCCGATCTATGCGGCCCTCGCCGATTCGGGCGTGGTGCACGTATCGCCCCGCCATGAGCAGGGCGCCGGATACGCCGCGGACGGCTACGCCCGGGTCAGCGGCAAGCCCGGCGTCTGCATCACCACCACCGGCCCGGCGATCCTCAACGCCGCCGCCGCCGCGGCGCAGGCATATTCGGACTCGGTTCCGGTGCTGTTCATCGCGCCGGGTCTGCCCCTCGGGCATCCCAGTAACGGCAACGGCTACCTGCACGAGGTGAAGAACCAGCTCGGTGCAATGGATTCCATTGTGGGGCACAGCCAGCGGGTCACCAGCGTGGAGGAGATCCCGCTCGCCGTGGCACAGTGCTTCGCCGCGATGACCGCGGGACGTCCGCGCCCCGCGTACCTGGAGATCCCACTTGATCTGCTCGATGCCAGCGCGGAGGTGGAGGCGGTCGCCCCCGTTGAGGGCGCCGTCGCCGCGCCCGCCCCGGATGCGCTCCGCCGCGCCGGCGAGCTGATCGCCTCGGCCCAGCGCCCGCTGATCATCGCCGGCGGCGGTTCCTCCGCGGCGGCCACCGAGCTGCGCGTGTTCACCGAACGCCTGGGCGCCCTGGTGATCACGACCGCCAACGGCAAGGGCGTGCTCTCCGAGGACCATCCGCTCTCGCTCGGCGCCGGCCTGCACCATCCGACGGTCGCCGAACTGGTCGCGGACAGCGACGTCGTCATCGCCGTCGGCACCGAGCTGGCCCCGTCGGACCTTTGGATCGGACCGCTGCGCGCCGACGGCAAGCTGATCCGCATAGACATCGATCCGACCTCGGTGTCGACCAATGCCCAGCCGACAGCAGCTCTGGTAAGCGATGCGGCTGAAACTCTCGCCGCGCTGGGTGACTACATCGACCCGTCATCCGGTGGCGGGCAGGAACGGGCCGCCTCCTGGCGCTCGCGGCTGCGGGCCGACGCGCAGCGCGAGGGCAAGCGCTACCTCACGCTGTGCGCCTCGCTGGACAAGGCGCTCGACGAGGGCGCGATCCTCGCCGCGGACAGCGCGATGGCCTGCTACTACGGCGCGCTGTCGAATCTTCCGTTGCACCGGCCCCGTGCATTCCTTTACCCCACCGGCGTCGGAACGCTCGGCTTCGGCCTGCCGGCCGCGATCGGCGCCAAGGTCGCGGCCCCGGACCGCCAGGTCGTCGCGATGCTCGGAGACGGCGGCGTGATGTTCACGATTGCCGAGCTGGCCGCGGCCGCAGAGGCGAGGCTGGCGATCCCAGTCATCATCGTCGACAACGGCGGCTATGGCGAGATCCGCAACGAGATGGTCGACCGCAACGAGGCCGTTCACGCGGTGGAACTCGGCGCACCCGACTTCCCCGCGCTCGCAAGGGCCCTCGGCTGCCACGGCGTTGCACTGGACTCCCCGACTCAGGTGGGGTACGCGGTCACCGCGGCACTGTCCGCGGACCGTCCCACCCTGATCCATGTGCGTGAGGGCGACGAGGAGTAGTAATGAACTGGATGCGTAACACCGTCCTCATCGGCGGTAAATGGCAGGAGTGCCCCGAGGTCATCGCGGTATACAACCCGGCGACCGAGGAGATCATCGGCCAGTCCGCCGCCGGCACCGTGGAGGACGTGGATGCCGCGGTGCGCGGGGCCCGTGCGGCCGGAACCAATTGGGGACGCAGCACTTCCGCCGAACGGGCCGACGTTCTCGATTCGCTGCACACCCGCCTGCGGGCCGACCGGCAGCAGCTGATCGACGCCACCGTGGCCGAGGTCGGCGCGCCGGTGGCCGTGGTCGAGGAGGCGCACGTCGACCTCGCGATCGAGCTGATCGGCTCCTTCGCGAGGATCGCCCGCGAGGATCCCCTGCATACGATCGTCGGTAGCTCGACGGTGCTGCGGCGCCCTGCCGGGGTGATCGGCTGCATCACGCCGTGGAACTACCCGCTCTACCAACTCGCGGCGAAGGTCGGCGCGGCCCTTGCAGCGGGGTGCACCACGGTGATCAAGCCCGCCGAGTTGACCCCGCTGACCACCTACCTGTTCTGCGACGCCGTGCTCGACACCGAGCTGCCGCCCGGTGTGGTCAACCTCGTTCCGGGACGGGGCGCCGTGATCGGATCAGCCATCGTCGCGCATCCGGGCGTCGACGTGGTCTCGTTCACCGGCTCGACGCCGGTCGGCCGCCAGGTGGGCCGGGTCGCGGGCGAGCAGCTCAAGCGTGCATGCCTGGAGCTGGGCGGCAAATCAGCGAGCGTGGTTCTGGACGACGCGGACCTCAACGCCGCCGTCACCGCGAGTGTGGAGTCCGCGATGCTCAACAGCGGTCAGACGTGCAGCGCCTGGACACGACTCCTCGTGCCCCGCAGCCGGTATACCGAGGCAGTCGAGCTGGCCGCGGCACACGCCGACGCGATGGTCGTCGGCGACCCACTGGACCGGGGCACGCAGCTCGGTCCCGTGATCTCCGCCAAGCAGCGACGCTCGATCACGGACGCCGTCGAAGGCGCGGTCACCCGTGGCGCCCGGATCGCGGCGGGTGGCACTGAGCGGATCGCCGAGCGCGGTCACTTCCTGCAGGCCACGGTGCTCGCCGACGTGGACCGCGCGGATCCGGTGGCTCAGGAGGAGATCTTCGGTCCGGTTCTCGTCGTGCTCCCCCACGACGGCGACGAGGACGCGGTCGCCCTGGCCAACGACAGCGTGTACGGCCTCGCCGGCGCAGTGTGGTCGGGAGATCGCGACCGCGCCATCGCCGTCGCGGGCCGAATGGACACCGGTCAGGTTGACATCAACGGTGCCGACTTCAATCCCGTTGCGCCGTTCGGTGGTTGGAAGACCTCCGGGCTGGGCCGCGAACTCGGACGCATGGGCGTCGAGGAGTTCACCGAGCTCACCGCAGTCCAGCTGTGACCTCTACGGGACGCCGCCCGCAGATTCATCGTCCCCTCCCTCGTTGATCAACTAGCTAGCCAACCAAGAAAGGCCCATCATGACTACCACGCAGTACGACCCCTGGCCCCTGACCGCCGAGCAGCGCGAGATCGTCAAGCTGTGCCGCGACTTCGCAGAGAAGGAGATCCGGCCCCGCGGCCGCGAGGTGGACGAAGCCGACGTCGTCACCCCCGTCGACATCTTCAAGAAGGCCGCCCAGGTCGGGATCACCGACTTCATGATCCCCGAGGAGTTCGGCGGCGGCGGTTTCACCGACGTATTCACCCAGTGCCTGGTGCAGGAGGAGCTCTGCTGGGGCGATCCGGGCATCGGGAACCTGATTTGTTCCAACGGCTTCTTCTCCGACCCGGTGATGGCCCTCGGCAGCGACGAGCAGAAAGAGAAGTGGCTGCGCCCGCTCACCGGCACAGACCCGGTGATCACCTCGGTCGCCACCACAGAACCCGGATCCGGATCGGACGCCGCGTCCATCATCACCACCGCGACCAAGGTCGACGGTGGATACAAGATCAACGGCCAGAAGGCATGGATCTCCAATGCCGGCGCCGCCGATCAATACGTGGTTTTCGCCAAGACCGACCGCAACGAGCGCTCGAAGGGCGTCACCGCGTTCCTGCTTCACAAGGACACGCCCGGATTCTCCTGGGGCGAGCCGATGAAGAAGATGGGCCAGCGCGCGATCGTGTGCCGCGAACTGTTCTTCGATGACGTGTTCGTGCCCGAGGAAGACAGGCTCGGCGAGGAGGGTCGGGGCTTCTACGGGTTGATGAAGACCTTCGACATCTCCCGCACCGTCCTCGGCGCTGCGGCCGTCGGTGCCGCCCGCGCCGCGTACGAGTACGCCCTCGACTACGCCCGCACCCGCAAGCAGTTCGGCAAGCCGATCATCGAACATCAGGCCGTCGCATTCCGGCTGGCGGACATGGCAACCCGGATCGAGACCTCCCGACTGATGGTGCTCAACGCGGCCCGTGTCATCGATGGCGGCGGCGACTCAACGGGCTTGGCTGCGATGGCGAAGCTGACCGCCTCGGAGACCGCGACGTTCGTGACCTGGGCGGCAGTGCAGACCCTCGGCGGCTGGGGTTACTCCCGGGAATTCCCCGTCGAGCAGTGGTCGCGCGACGTCCGGCTCGAGGAGATCGAGGAAGGCACCTCCGACATCATGCGACTCGTCATCTCCCGGAACCTCGGGTGACTCGCCGCCCAAGCACCGGTGGGGTGGTACGACCCGACGACCAGCGCGTCGCCGGTGCTTGGGCGAGCGGGGTCGCGTCGGCTGTCGCCTACGGTCTGACACCGACCGTCGCGGTGCTCGCGTACGGCGAGGGAGTATCCCCTGCTGTGCTGGTTACGCTGCGCGGTCTGTTCGGTGCCGTCCTCATCATGTCTTTTGCGGCGGTCACCGGCCGCCTCCGGGATCTCCCACAGCGCGCCGCGCTGGGCCTGACCTTCGTGTGCGGAACCATCTCCGGGCTGCAGATCCTCGCCTACTTCGCTGCGGTGCGCTCCATCGGCGCACAGGTGGCCATCGTGCTCGTGCACATCTATCCGATATTCGTGCTGCTATTCGTGTGGTTGGCCACCAGGAAGCGGATCGGGATGCCGGTGATCGCGTTGTGCGCATCGATGATGAGCGGAATCGCACTGGTCGCCGGGTCCGGCTCGGCCACCATCACCGCCACCGGGGCGGGGATGGCCATGCTCAGCGCGGCCTGCTACGCGGTGTACCTGGTACTCGGCGAGGGCTGGGTGCGCCAGGTCGGCGCGGTCGTCGCCGCTGGGCTGGTGACTGTCGGGTCCACGATCGCGATCGGAATCATCGCGGTCGCAACGCATCAGGACTCCGCGCTGTCCTTCGGCGGTTGGCGCGCGGTGGCGTTGCAGGGCCTGTTCCTGATCCCGATCGGCGTCGGCGGGGCGTTCTACGCCGTACGCCGCCTCGGATCGGTCCCGATGAGCCTCATCGGTCTGCTTGAACCCATCGTCGGCGTCATCACCGCCGCGATCGTGCTGTCCGAGCGGCTTGGCCTGTTGCAATGGGCGGGGGTAGCCGTGATCCTCGCGTCCTGCTCGCTCCTGCCGTGGGCCACGAGATGGCGCAAGAGGCCGCACTCCTCGAATCACACCGAACGCCCAGCTACGGTTCCCATTGACAACACGACACGTCCAAGGACTTGTGATCCCAGCGTTGAAGCTGACACCGAGCTAGATCCTGCAGGCCCGTTGTAAGGTCGTGACCCACTCCGCCAGCGCGGCCAAGGCCAAACGCTGCGACCGTCCTCGAACACACATGTTTGGACTTAGCATCCCGATCCGCGATCGGGTGCTGTAGCTGATGCTGTACGAGACAGCACCACACGCCGATGCGGTACTGGCGTTCAACATCGAGGACTGCGATCTCGACAACCGCCGCGCCAAAATGAACTTCGGTCGGGTCCTCACGCGCTCTTTGTCCACGGTGGAGAACACTCCGCACGACGGGACGCCGCCACCGTTTCCTCATCGGTGGCCAACTTCACCAGTCGGGTGCTGCCAGGCTGCTGGGACACGCCGACCGCCCGTGCACGAAGCATCCACGGCCGTTTCGCCGATGATCCAGTTTTTCGCGGCTAGGGTGTTCGCGCGGACCTGGTTGATCGGGTTGTGGCTGCGTTCGTTGTCGTAGATGTCGGCGATCCGGCCGTCGTCCATCCGCCACAGCCCACTGGGTGCCACCACCAGCACCCGTCCTGGCGGGTATGAAATCCTTTGACCTCCACCGCGATGCAGCGTTGTGGTGTCCAGATCAGCCCGTCGATCTGACGGGTTGACACCTCAGCAGGATGTACACGTGCACATATGCACCCGTTCGACCGGGTGAGGCCGAGGACACCGCTTGAACACGTGAACCAAGGACGTTCTCGTCGACTCCGGTGCGCTGGCGGCGCGGACCAGCGACCTGGAATAGCGTGCGACCCAAACAACCTGGACCTGGTCGGGTGATGCGCTGCCCAGCTGGTAACGTCCTGATGGCCCACTCCTGACCGCGAAATATCGAGGCTAATACCTGTCCGGCCGGGCGAAGCATGCGGAGCATCCCGTCACGATAACGGCCTCGGCCGCGCTGCGATGCCCGATCTCGGGGACCCGCGTGTGTATTCGGTTGTCGGCGAACAGGGTCGGGTCCCCCTGGGTATGGCATGCCGAAACCGCATGGCGCTGCAGCAATCCGACGACACCAATCTGCGCTACCCGTCATCAGGAGGGCCTCCTGAACGACGCTCGTGCCGGCCGCGGGCGTGCGACCGAAGGGCGAACTACAGCACGAGATCGGTCAACTGATCCCAGTCGATGTGGATGCGGATCGGGAGGTCAACGGCGAATGCGGTGCCGGACTTGAGCACGCGAGCGAGTCGGTAGTGGCCGACGCTGTGATCGAGTCCATAGGTCTCGATCGAGGTCACATCGGTGTCCGACACGCTGACCAGCCAGTACCACGGAATTCCGGCTGCGGCGTACTCGCCCATCTTCTCGAGCCGATCCGTCTTCACGTTGCTCGGTGAGATGATCTCGACCGCGATCTTCAGATGGTGCGCAGGCACCGGACGTACTTCCGGTGGCACGCACTCGAACAGTGCGACATCGGGGCGCCGGATGGTCGCGCGCGGCACCTCCCACAGCACCACATCGAAGTCCTGGTTGGTATCCAGGCAGGCAGACGGATCTTCGGCCATGTACTCCCGAGCCGCCGCTTCCAGCATGCCGTGCAGGCGGAGCGCGGCCTTCTGGTGTGCGCGACTCGGCGATTCACATCGAACGGCGTCCCCGTTGACCACCTCGACCAGACGGCAGAACTCCTCGGGGAGTTCGCGCCAGATGTCGAGGGTGATCGGCTCCGGCTGAACGTTCTCCGGGCGCGCCCAATCGAAGATCGGTGACATGCGTCGAATTCTAGAGGTCGCCACGTCGGATGGGCTGAGAGTTACCGCTTGCGGATCCGCGGGCGGCTCGGTGGCGGGCGCGGTCGTGGGCGATGCGGAGCAGGTCGCGGGTTGCCGCTTCGGATTCGAGGCCCGGGTTGACCACCGCGAGCCATCCGGCTGAGGCGTAGGTCGGATGGGGGAGGACGGTGTCGTCCCGGGCGTGATCGATGTCGGCGTGGGCTGCCTCCCGCGGGGTGCGTCCGGTGCGGCGGGCGAATTCCGTTGTGCCCGCGGCGATGTTCACGCGGAAAGTGCCGGGGCGGTCCAGGCGTGAGGCGGTGTCGTCGGGGTAGTTCTTGGTCACGATCGTGGCGAAGGGCTGGGCGGCGCTCGGGGTGGCGCCGTCGGCCGTGTAGTAGAAGAAGGTGTCGCCCCAGGCGATCTCCGGGGAGCCGTCGCCCGGCTGCGGGCGCATGACGAGGACGTCGCCGAGGCCGGCGACGAATTCGATGATGTTATCCATGGTCATGGTTCCAGACTGTCATTGAGTCACCCAGTGAGGCTTGCAGCTCATCTCTCGCCTACTCGAGATGAAACCCTCAATCCTTGGTTGGGCCCGACTCGTCAGCGTCACCCAACCCGGCCGCCCTTCGGTGCCGTCGGTGACCGGTCGGAGTGCCCTTGCCACGATTCTCCCTCCGTAGTACCGTCCAGACAGATGTCCATACGGGTGGATACCGTAGTGCGGAAGGGTTGTGCGATGACGCTGGTCAAGCCGCGGCAGGTGTCCGGGGGAGGGCACGAGCACGGGCATCTGGAGGAATTCCGCACCGATCCGATCGCCCTGATGCGGCGGGTGCGCGAGGAATGCGGGGATGTCGGCTCGTTCCGGCTGGCCGACAAGGACGTCATCCTGCTCACCGGGGCCGAGGCGAACGAATTCTTCTTCCGCGCAGGCGATTCCGATCTGGATCAGGCCGCGGCCTATCCGTTCATGAAGCCGATCTTCGGCGACGGCGTGGTGTTCGACGCCAGCCCCGAGCGCCGCAAGGAGATGCTGCACAACCAGGCGCTGCGCGGCGAGCACATGCGCGGGCACGCGGAAACCATTGCACGCGAGGTCGATTCGATGCTCGCCCGCTGGGGCGAGGAGGGCGAGATCGACTTGCTGGAATTCTTCGCCGAGCTGACCATCTACACCTCCTCGGCCTGCCTGATCGGCAAGAAGTTCCGCGACGAGCTCGACGGCCGCTTCGCGCACCTGTACCACGAGCTCGAACAGGGCACCGACGCGTTGTGCTACGTCGACCCGTACGCGCCCATCGAGAGCTTCCGCCGCCGCGACGCGGCCCGCGCCCAGCTGGTCGAGCTGGTGCAGGAGATCATGGACGGCCGCATCGCGAATCCGCCGCAGGGCGAACAGGATCGGGACATGCTCGACGTGCTGGTCTCGATCCGCGACGAGGCCGGGCAGCTACGCTTCTCGGCCAGCGAGATCACCGGCATCTTCATCTCGATGATGTTCGCCGGGCACCACACCACCTCGGGCACCGCGGCCTGGACGGTGATCGAACTGCTGAGCCACCCCGAGCAGATGGCGGACGTGGTCGCCGAGCTCGACGAGCTCTATTCCGACGGTCAGAGCGTGAGTTTCCATGCGCTGCGCCAGATTCCGCGCCTCGAGGCGACGCTGAAGGAGACGCTGCGGCTGCATCCGCCGCTGATCATCCTGATGCGGGTGGCCCGCGACGAATTCGAGGTGTGCGGAAACCGCATCGCGCCAGGCGATCTCGTGGCGACCACGCCCGCGATCTCGAACCGCATCGCGACGGATTTCCCCGATCCGGACCACTTCGATCCGGGGCGCTACATCGATCCGAACCAGCAGGATTTACTCAACCGCTGGACCTGGATCCCCTTCGGCGCGGGCCGGCACCGCTGCGTCGGCGCGGCCTTCGCGACGATGCAGCTGCAGGCGATCTTCTCGATCTTGTTGCGGGACTGGGAGTTCGAGATGGCGCAGCCCTCGGGCAGCTACCGCAACGACCACTCCAAGATGGTGGTGCAGCTGCGGCAGCCCTGCGCCGTGCGCTATCGCCGCCGCAGGCGCTAGGCATCGGCTCTGGCGGTGCCGCCCCAATACCGACCCAGTGATGCCGAGGGTGAGTCACCGTTGGGGATCTGGCGCAAATGCACGCGTACCCCCGGAATGCTCTCGGAGCGGGGGTTACGGTCCGGTGTCCGGGCGGTGCTCGTCGGCTTCGTCGTGTCGGCCGAGGGCGTCGAGGATGTCAGCGAGGGTGGTGCGGACGGCGTTCAGGTCAGCGGCGAATGCGGCGGGGTGAGCGTCGTGCAACCTCCACTCCCGACAGCCGGAGGCCGAGGTTGTTCAGCGATCGGGCGAGGTCGGGTTCATAGGGGTGGATCTAGATCACATTGGTTTAGTAGTTAGTAACTAGTAACTTATCGACCGTGGCTGAACGGATGAGCGGAACCGAACGACGCGCCCAGGTACGGGCGATCGCGGCGAAGGAGTTCGCGGAACACGGGTTGCATGGGGCCTCGACGGAGGCGATCGCGCGAGCGGCGGGGATCACGCAGGCGTACGTCTTCCGGATGTTCGGGACGAAGAAAGCCCTGTTCCTGGAGTTGGTCCGGGCGGCGTTCGAGCGTGTCGGCGACGGCATGCGAGATGCGGGCGCGGGGAAGGACAACCTGGACGCGCTCTCGGCAATGGGAGCCCAGTACTTCGACCTGCTGGCCGATCGCGTCGGGTTGTTGTTGCAGTTGCAAGGCTTCGCCGCCTGTGGAGACCCGGAAGTGCGGGACACGGTGCGGTCGTGCTTCGGACGGATGTGGGGGACGGTCGAGGACGGCACCGGACTCGAACCGGTGACGGTGAAGACGTTCCTGGCCTTCGGAATGCTGCTGAACGCCGGCGCCGCGATGGACGTCGAGCAGGTCGAGGAGGCATGGGCCGAGGGTGTTCGCACCCGGATCCAGTCCGGTCTCTTCGCGCACATCACCGCCGAGGTGAACCGATGAACACCCGTATTGATCCCCGCGACGACGTCTCCGCGCAGCGGGACGGACGGCTGAGCCTCGCGCTGGTGTGCACGGCGTTGGCGGGAGCGGTGATCGGAAGTGTCGGAGCGCCTCTCATCACCGCGGTCGCCACGGGCATGCACGTGTCGCTGGCCGCCGCGCAGTGGACCTTGACGGTGACCCTGTTTACCGGTGCTATCGCGGGCCCGGTGCTGGGCCGGCTCGGCAGCGGTCCATACCGCCGTGTCACGATCCTGGTCACGCTCGCCCTGGTCGCGGCGGGTGGGCTGCTCACGGTGCTCCCGCTGCCGTTCGCGGTGTTGCTGATCGGACGCGGTTTGCAGGGGCTCGCGGTCGCGGTCGGGGCGCTGCTGATGAGCGTCGCCCGCACACACCTGCCATCCGAGCGTTCGGCATCGACGATCGCCGCGTTGTCCGTCGCGACGACAGTAGGAATCGGAGTCGGCTACCCGGCGATCAGCCTGCTCGACCAGCTCGCGGGCCTGCGCGCCGCGTACGGACTGGGAGTCCTGGTGTCCGCCGCCGCGCTCGTCATCGCCTGGCGGACACTGCCTTTCGAGACGCCCGGTGACCTACCCCGGATCGACGTCACGGGCGCGTTGCTGCTCGCTGTCGGTACCCTCGGGATCCTCCTGGTCGTCGCCGAACCCTCGATATGGGCGACCCCGTGGCTGGCCGGTGGCCTCCTCGCCGGGTCCGCCGCGGTGCTGGCCGCCTGGGCATTCATCGAACTGCGCGCCACGGCGCCATTGGTGGACCTTCGGTTACTCGGTCAAGCGCCCGTCCTGCGCGCCAACCTGGCGATACTCGTCGCCGGAACAGGCTTGTACCTGCTGTTCAGCCTGTTCACCCGCTACGTGCAGACCCCCGCCGGCGCCCGCTACGGATTCGCACTTCCCGGCGTCGCCGCGGGTGCGGCGCTGATCCCCTTCTCGCTGCTCGGGTTCGTCGCCGGAAAATCGATGCCGCGACTCGTCGCGCGCATCACGGAACGGTGGACATTCGGGCTCTCGATCACGATCGCCGTCGGCAGCGCACTGCTGTTCGCGGCCGACAACCGATCGCTTCTGGCGGTACTCGCGGCGATTGCCCTCCTGGGCTTCGCCGTCGGCGGGGTCTTCGCGGTGATGCCCAAGCTCGTCCTCGTCGGTGTGCCCCAACAGGAAACAGCTAGTGTGCTCTCCATCAACCAGATCGCTCGCAGCATCGGAATGGCCGTCGGCAGTGCACTCGCCGGGTTCCTGCTCGCCGCCACCACCCCGAGCGGGGCGATGCTCCCCGCGCGGGACGGCTACATCACCGCCGCATTGTGGGCGCTACCGCCACTCGTCCTCAGCGCACTCATCATCGCTACCAACCGATCTGAACGTCGAGGGTCGACAACGTCCTGATCCGCAACAACCGGACTGCACAGCGCCGGGGTGCCTCCCGCTATCACCGGTCACCCCGGCGCTGTGACCGAACTACCTTGTCGTACATGCACTTCCGGACACCATCTCGATCCCGCCAGAGCGTCGAGCCGGCGTCGGAATCTGCTGCCTCGGCCTGATGGGTTGTGCCGGAGCCGATGTAGTCACTGTCGCCGATGAGTGTTACCGCCCGTATAGGGAGGCGGTAGTGCCCGGCGCGGTCAGGGAGCAAAGTCCACAGCGGGCCTGGGCGGGCGGCCCACCGCATTACTCGGGCCTCGGTTCAGCCGGAGGCTTCGGCCTGGTCGGCAACCCTCTGCTGGTAGTCGGCGAGCGCGACTCCATCGACCGCGACGAGGTCGGGCGAATGTTCGTGCTCGAAGGCGCGGTAGGTGCTGAGCGAGTCTGTGGTCGACGAGCGATATGGGCGTGGTGGGCGGGGACAACGACGGCCGACAGGTCGCCGCCTGTATCAGCCGGCGGTAGCATGTGCGGCGGTTCTGTTCGGCTGAACAGTGCCGATCGTTGGTGTGGAGGGGGAGCAGTGGGTTATCTGAACAATCAGCCCGGAGTGCCAGAACAACCAGGAATGCAAGGTGCCGGCCACCCACAGCCCGGCTATCCGAATCCAGCGGCGCCGCAGTCCGGTTATCCACAGCCCGGCTATCCACAGCAGGTCGGCCCACAGCCCGGAATGCCACAGCCCGGTTATCCGAATCCCGATGCGCCACAGCAGGCTTATCCCCAGCCCGGCTATTCACAGCCTGGTGCGCCACAGTATGGCGGTCCCCAGCAGAACGCCCCACAGCCCGGAATGCCGCAGCCGGGGTTTCCACGACCGAGCGGTTCACAACCGGGATATCCCCAGCCGGTCATGCCACGGCTTGATAGTCCACAGTCCGGGTATGCACATCCCGAGGCGGCGTCGTTCGGTGCGTCACAGCCTGGGCATGCGAATCCAGCTGTGCCACAGCAGGGTTATCCCCAGCCGGGTTCTTCACAGCCAGACGCTCCACAGTTCGGCGATCCCCAGGGTGCGATGCCGGAGGCTGATCATCCACAATCCGACTATGCACATCCCGGAGCGCCGTCGCCGGGAGCCTCACAGCCCGGCTATCCGAATCCTTCAGCCCTGCAACAGGGTTATCCGCAGCCCGATGGTCCACAGCTTGGCTATCCCCAACAGAACGGTTCGCAGGCTGGGTATCCCGGGCAGAACGTTCCGCAGTCCGGCTATCCCCAGCAGGGTGCTCCACAGGTTGGTTATCTGCAGCAGAATGGTTCGCAGCCAGGGTATCCCCAGCCAGGCCTTCCGCAGCCGGGCTATCCCGAGCAGAGTTCTCCGCAGCGGGGATATCAACAGCCCGGGGTGCCGCAGTTCGGTAATCCACAAGTCAGCCAATACCCAGCAGGTCACTCATACCCGATGGGCCCACAGGCCGGCCTCGCGCAACCTCCTGCGCCGCAGCGCGGTTATTCATTGCCGCCCAAGAGGGCGACGGCGCTGACGGCCGGAATATTGGCGCTCGTGCTGGCCGCCATTACCGGCTTTGTCGCTGTGGAGACCCTTTTGAGGGGGAACAACTACGGCCACCCGCACTATCTGCACAGCTGGACTGTTGCGGTTCGGGTTGGCGGCGGTTGTGAGGCGTTAGTCGCGCTGGCGCTGCTTATCGGTGGTGTTCTGCTGCTCAGCCGAAAGAGCATCGGCCTGATCATGCTGAACATTGCCGGGGCTGTTGCCCTGTTGGTCGGATTGCAGTTGTCCCTCGGGATGGTCGTTCCGTCGGCCGTGTTCAGCTGGGAGCCCATGCCGGTTCGCAGCGCTCTCTACGCAGCTCCGCTGGACGCGGCGATTCCGGGAGCGGTTGTGGCACTGGCACTGCTCATCTTCGCCAATGTCCGATCGACCCGGCTCTGGGTTGCGGCCACCACGCCGAAGCATGGCCCGGACTACGGGCGGCCGCCGTATCCGCACGGGTGAGTGTCTGCTGAACTTTTGCAACGGACGTGCCCGGCTCGCGTTGTTGTCCAGATGGGCTGGGCTCAGGCCCTTGAAACCACACAGTTGCAGGCGAATCCGATGGTGACATCGATCGGCACGGCCAGATCCCGGAAGATGCCATTGCCGGGTGTGGTGCGGGAGAGTGCATCCGCAGCCAGGATCATCGCCGCCCCGGTCCAGGTAGTGCGCTCCTCGGGCCAGCGTTTGCCGTCGGCGAAAACCAGGCCGGTCCAATAGGATCCGTCTTCCTCGCGTAGGTGCTGCATGGACGCGAGAAGGCGGTGGGCGCGGTTATGGTCGCCGACAGCATCCAGAGCAAGGACCAGTTCGCAGGTTTCGGCGCCCGTCACCCAGGGGCGGTCGCCGACGCAGCGGATGCCGAGGTCGCCGACGACGAAATCGTCCCAGCGCGAATGGATTCGGACCATCGCGTCGGGGCCCTCGTAGGCGCCGCACAGGACCGGGTAGTACCAGTCCATCGAGTAGCGGTCCTTCTCGGCGAACGCCTCCGGGTGATGCCGGATCGCGTGGCCCAGGCGTAGTGCGGCGACTTCCCATTCGGGCTGGGCGATGCCCAGCAGCCCGGCCAGGGCCAGGGCGCAGCGGATGCTGTGGAACATGCTGGCGCAACCGGTCAGCAGCGCCTCGGGGACCACGCCACTTCCGTCGCGCAGCCAGAAGATCTCGCCGTTTCGGCCGCGCTGCATCGACACGACGTAGTCGATCGCGGCGCGCACGGTCGGCCACAGCCGCGCACCGAAGGCGCGGTCGCCGGTGCTGCACACGTAATGCCAAACGCCGGTGGCGATGTAGGCGCAGAAGTTCGTGTCGGTCTCGGGATGTTCGACCGCACCCGAACGAAACTGCTTGGGCCAGGAACCATCCCGCCGCTGAGTGCGCGCCGACCAGGCATAGGCCGCGCGCGTCTGCTCGTACAGGCCCGCAACCGTCAGCGCCATCGCATTCTCGATGTGATCCCACGGATCGGTGTGCCCGCCGGCGAACCAGGGCAGCGCACCATCGGATTCCTGCTGTGCGGCAATGGATTCAGCGGTCCGCCGGATCTGCGCCGCACTCACCGCACCAGGCACCGAGGGCAGTTCAGAATGCCGCACGCCGCACCGCGGGCTTGGTGAAGTACAGCGCCACGCTTTTGCCGATCAGCGGATCCAGCGCGGATTCCGCGAATCGAGTGAGCCAGGGCCGCTTCATCATGTCCCACACCAGCATTCGGTGATATCCCGACACCACGGGGTGGTTCTCGTTCGAGACGCCGACCAGGCACTTGAGCCACCAGTACGGCGAATGCAGCGCGTGAGTGTGCGCGCTGTGCACGAAACGCATGCCCCGCCCGGCGATCTTGGTGCGCAGCGCATCGGCCTGGTAGATCCGCACGTGCCCGCCCTCGTTGGCGTGGTATTCGTCCGAGAGCAGCCAGCAGATCCGCTCGGGCAGCCAGCGCGGCACGGTCACCACCAGCGCGCCGCCCGGCGCGGTTATCCGTACCAGCTCGGCAATCGCGCGCTCGTCGGAGGGAATGTGCTCGAGGATTTCCGAGGCGATGACGACGTCGAATTCGCCGTCCTGATACGGCAGCGCGAGCGCATCGCCCTGCACGGCCTCGGCGGTGGCGTGCTCGGGCGCCTCACCCGCCTCGGCCATCGCGCCGAACATGATCTTGACCTGTGCCAGATCGTCGGCATTCTGGTCGAACGCGACGACGTCCGCACCGCGGCGGTAGGCCTCGAACGAGTGCCGCCCGAGGCCGCAGCCCACGTCGATCACGCGGGTGCCGGGACCGACGCCCAGGCGGTCGAAGTCGACTGTCAACATGTGTGAATCTCCTCGTATTGTGCGCCATCTGTTGTGGATCGCCCGGCCGCCTGTTCTGCTCGGCCCTGCCAAGTGAGGTGGTCAGCCCGCCTCGCGGTGTGCGGCCGGGCCTTCGGCTGACGACTCGAGGGCGCGGGAGAAGCTCGCGCGGCGTTGTCCCCGCACGCCCTGCGGCACTCCCGAATCCGCCGCATGCCGGTGGATGGCCCGCTCGTATACCGAAATGGTCTGTGCGGCAACGGCTTCCCAGCTGTAGACCGACAATGCCCGCCCGCGCCCGGCGGTCTCGAGCTCTCGCCGCAGCGTGGGGGTGTCCAGCAGCCGCCGCAGCGCGGCGGTCAGTTCGTCGACATTGCCGGGCTCGACGAGATGCGCGCAGTCGGCGACGACCTCGGGCAGGGCCCCCGCACGGCTGGCGACCAGCGCGGTTCCGCTGGCCATAGCCTCCACCGCCGGGAGCGAGAAGCCCTCGTACATCGAGGGAATGCAGGCGATCTGCGCCGAGGCCAGCAACTCGGCCAGCTCAGCATCGCTCAGACCGCTACTGGCGGTGACGATATCGGACAGGCCGAGCTCGGCGATCAGCTTCTCGGTGGGGCCGTTCGGCTCGAGCTTGGCGACCAAACGCAATTCCAGTGGTCCACCCGAAAGTCGCAGCCGCGCAACGGCGTGCAGCAGATGCGAGATGCCCTTGAGCGGCTTGTCGGCGCTGGCCACCGCGACGATCCGGCCCGGCACCCGCTCCCCGCGTGGACGGAACAGCTCCGTATCGACGCCCAGCGGCACCACCCGAAGCTGTTCCGGCGCAACGCCGAAGTCCTCGGCGATATCGGTGGCCGACGACGAGGACACCGTGATCAGATCCGGAATGGTCCGCGCCACCTTCTTCTGCATCCCCAGGAATCCGTACCAGCGGCGCACGAACGGCCGCCGCCGCCACGGCGCGGCCGCCAGATCCACCGCGCGGTCCCGGGTGATCGGATGGTGGATGGTCGCGACCAACGGCAACCGCCGGGCGATGTCCAGCAGCCCGTAGCCCAGGCACTGGTTGTCGTGCACCACATCGAAATCCGCCGCGCGCGTGCGCAACAGCCGCGCCGCCCGCAGGCTGAACGTGCGCGGCTCGGGGAAGCCCGCGGTCCACATGGTGCCCAGCTCCAGCAGATCGATCCGGTCGCGGATCTCCCCGGGCCGCGGCGTCCGGAACGGATCCTCGTCCCGGTACAGGTCCAGGCTGGGCACCTCGGTCAGCCGCACGCGCGGGTCCAGCAGCTCCGGATACGGCTGGCCCGACAGCACTTCCACCTCGTGCCCCAGCTCGGCCAGCCCGGCGCTGAGATAGCGGACGTACACCCCCTGCCCCCCACAGTGGGTCTTACTGCGGTAGGACAGCAGGGCGATACGCACGCTCTCGGCTCACTCTCGAGTGGTCGAACAACACTGGGGGACAGGGCGACTCAGGAACGCAGGCCGATCTTGACGGAAAGCCGGTCCAGATAGGCCAGCACATCGGCCTCCGGCTTGTCCGGCAGGCCGAACAGCACATCGGTCACCCCGGCCGCGTCCCAGTCGGACAGCTGCTGCGGATCCGGCTTGCCTGCCAGCGCCACGACCCGCGGCGCGCCCTCGCGGCCCTCCTCCTGCCACACCTTGCGCAGCAGCTGCAGACGCTCGAGCAGCGTGTGCATCTCGTAGGGGGTGGTGATCCAGCCGTCGGCCGATTTCGCGATCCAGCGGAAACCCTGCTCGGTCCCCGCGGTGCCGATGAGCACCGGCACCTCGTGGGCGGGCTTGGGCCAGGCCCAGCTGGGCCCGAACTTCACGAATTCGCCGTCGTAGGAGGCCTCCTCCTGGTTCCACAACGCCCGCATGGCCTCGAGATACTCGCGCAGCGCGGTGCGGCGCCGCTTACCGGGAATGCCGTGGTCGGCGAGTTCATCGGTGTTCCAGCCGAATCCGGCGCCGAGGCTGACCCGCCCGCCCGAGAGGTGATCGAGCGAGGCGATGGTCTTGGCCAGCGTGATCGGGTCGTGCTCGGTGGGAAGCGCCACCGCCGTGGACAATTCGATGCGCTCGGTGACCGCCGCGGCCATGCCGAGAGATACCCAGGGATCCAGGGTGCGCATGTAGCGGTCGTCGGGCAGGCTGGCATCGCCCGTCAGCGGATGTGCCGCTTCGCGTTTCACCGGAATATGGGTGTGTTCGGGCACGAAGAACGACGCGAAACCGCGGTCCTCCGCGGCCCTTGCCGCCGTGGCGGGGGTGATGCCGCGATCACTGGTGAACAGTACGATGCCGAAACGCATGTGCGAGTATTCCTTTCAGTCGTTGGCGGCTGCGGCCTTACCCGCGCGCCGCCCGTAGAAGCTGCCGTCGCCGAGCGAGGTGCCGCTGGCGTAGCCGCCGGTGCACACGCCCGAGGTGCACCGGCCCGCGGCGTACAGCCCCGCGATCGGTTCCCCGGACACGTGCAGCACCCGCGAGTCGAGATCGGTCTTCAGCCCGCCGAGGGTGAAACCGCCGGTCATCTCGCGCAGATCGAAGCCCGCCAGCGGAGTCGCGATGGGCTTGACCCACTCGGTCTTCTTGCCCAGCAGCGGATCCCGGCCCTGCTCGGCGTGGCGGTTGTAGACCTCGAGGGTGGTCTGCAGCGCGCCCGCGGGCAGGCCCATCTCCGATTCGAGCTCTTCGACCGTCTCGGCCACCCACTTGGGCGGCTGGCGGAAGAAGCTGACGGTGCTCTCGGTGGCGTTCGCCGCGTCGATGGCGGGCTCGTCCATGATCAGGAAGGCCTTGTTGTCCTGCTGATTCAGGGTCGCCTGCCCGACGCGGCCGCAGTAGGTGTCCTCGTTGATGTAGCGCTGGCCGCGCCCGTTGACCAGGATGCCGCGCGCGACCATCTGCGGGTCGGCGAAGAACGCCACCTCGGCGGCGTCCATGTGAGCGACCTGCGCGCCCAGGGCCTGGGCGACCCGGATGCCGATGCCGTCGTGCTGTTCGATCGAGGCGGCCGGGCGGTTCAGCAGCCGCGGCACGTAGGTCTCGATCATTTCCTGGTTGTACGCGAAACTGCCGGTGGCCAACACGACTCCGCGCCGGGCGCGGATATTCACCTGCTTGCCATAGCGTTTGGCGACGACACCGGCGACGCGGTCGGCGTCGTCGACGATCAGGCACTGGATGCGAATGTCGTATTCGGCACGCACGCCGAGGCTTTCGGCGGTGTCACTCAGCGGCTTCATCAGCATGTAGCCGCCGCCCTGCTCGCCGGTGCGCTTGTTCTGCATCTGCGGCAGGTGCCCGCGCGGGGCGGGCGGGATGGTGTCCTTGAAGGGCGCGGAGTTCTCGCCGCCGGAGTACATCAGGCCCTCGTCGTGCGCGGGCTCCCAGCCCGGCTCGCCCCAGAACTCCTCCTTGAACGGAACCCCCTGGGCGACAAGCCAATCGAAGTGCTCGACGCTGCCCTGGCAGTAGTCGTGCACCTTGGCGGCGTCCACGCCGGGGCCCAGGGCCGCCACCATGAACTTCTCCATGTTCTCCGGGGTGTCCTCGAAGCCCAGCGCCTGCTGCAGCGCGGTGCCGCCGCCGAGGTAGATGAATCCGCCCGACATCGACGCGGCCCCGCCCCAGCCGCCGGTGCGCTCGAGCACCAGCACATCGGCGCCGCCGCGCGCGGCCTCGATGGCGGCACAGGCGCCCGCGACGCCGTATCCGGCGATCACGACGTCGGCCTCGAGATCCCACTCGGTGATCGTGCTCGCGCGCTGCGGTCGGACTGTGGTGTTTTCGGTCATCGTCTGCGGTTTCCTGTCTGGTTCGCTGCCGGTAGGGGCCGTTTCATAGTTGCTCGCGGGAGCGCGGCATGCGCTCAGCGTTTCACTCGGTGGGACTCGCTGCTGCTCGCGCGGCCTTCCTGCGCTGCGAGGCCACCTTGCCGACCACTCCGTCCAGTGTGGTGCCGGCGGGCCAGCCCACGTAGTGGCACAGGAACAGCGCGATCTCGTGCAGCTGCTCCTCGGTGAGTTCCTCGTTGCCCAGGGCCGCGCCGATCTGGATCTCCGCGATATCGAACAGCCCCTGCGCGGTGAGCGCGCCGAGTAGCAGCAACCGCCGGTCCCGCAGGCTCAGCCCCGGGCGGGACCAGATGCCGGCGAACAGGTGATCGGCGGTGACCGCGAAGTGCTCGCCCGGGCCGTCGCTGAACTCCCAGCCGTACACCTCGCTCATCTTGGCCAGCCCGCGGGCGCGGCGCTGTGCAGCGGTTTCGTCGGTCATGACTGCTCCTTTGCGGTGTCGCCGGACCCGACGCCCAGCCCCCGACCGAGGTTATCCAGCGCGAGCCGCGCGAGCGGTAGCGAAACGTCGAAGCGTTCGCCCACCCCCAGTGCCAGCGACAGATCCTTCTCGCCGAGATCGCGCACGTGGCTCAGGATCGGGAACCAGAAATCGTCGGGCGCGACGGGTGCGGTGGTGTCGCGCAGCATGATCGCGCCCGGGCCGCCGGTGATCGCGTCCGAATGGCGGACCACCTTGCCCAGCGCGGTGATATCGAGTCCCGCGGCCTCGGCCAGCCGCTGTGCCTCGGCGGCCGCGGTGAAGGCGACGAAGTGCAAGAGGTTGCGCGCCAACTTCATTCGCGTGCCCGCGCCGACATCGCCCGCGTGCACGACCATTTCGGCAAATCGGCCGAACGGTTCGCGAACTTTCTCGAAGGCGTCGCTACTGCTGCCGACCATGATCGCGAGCCTCCCCTCCTTGGCCCCGCCCGCGCCGCCGCTGATCGGCGCATCGACGAATTCCACACCGTGCTCGGCGCATTCGGCCGCGAGCGCGACGGCGGTCTCATCGCTGATGGTCGAGTGCACGGCAACGACGGTGCCCGCCTTCGCAGTGCGCAGAATCCCGTCCGGCCCGGTGAGCACGGAGCGCACCTGGGCGTCGTCGACGACCACAATCGAAATCACCGACGCCCGCTCGGCGACCTCGGCCGCCGTTGCCGCGCGCTGTGCCCCGGCGGCGACGAACTTCTCCATCGCCTCGGCCCGCATGTCGCAGACCACCAGACCGCCGGGCCAGGACAGCAGCCGGTCGGCCATCGGTGCGCCGATATTGCCCAATCCGATGAAGCCCAGGGGAGTGTCGTCGTCGCTCATGACTCCACCTCGCCGGCGCTCGGCTCCGTCATGCCCGACGGGTCGGCTGTGCCTATTGATCGCTCGCTGCGCTCGCTCATGACCGGAAGATCTGTCCGCCGTCGACATTGAGGATGTGCCCGGTCACCCAGCTCGCCTCGTCCGAGAGCAGATACAGGCAGGCGCCGACCAGATCCTGCGGGGTTCCCATGCGCTGCAGGGGAAGTCGCTTCACCATGTCCTGCACGATGGTGCCGGGGGTGACGGTCTTGGTGGCCTCGGTGTCGATCGGGCCCGGGGCGATCGCGTTGATCCGGATCTTGGAGCCGCCCAGTTCGGTAGCCAGCTGCTGGGTCAGGCCGTTGATGCCCACCTTGGCCAGCCCGTAGAAACCGGAGTACACCCAGGCCGCCGTGGAGGACTGATTCACGATCGAACCGCCACCACCCTTGGACATCGGCTGCCACACCGCGCGGGTCATGTTCAGCGCGCCGTCGAGGTTCACGCTCATGAACTTCTTGTAGTAGTCCCACGGCACGGTGAGCAGCAGGTCGAGCTTCATCTCGCCGTAGATGGCCGCGTTGTTGACCAGGTGGTCGATGCCGCCGAATTCGGCGATGGTGAATTCGGCCAGGGCCGTGGCGGATTCGGGATCCGACACGTCGACGCGGTGGAACGCGGCGGTGCCGCCGTCGGCGGTGATCTGCTTGGCGACCTCCTCGCCCTTCTCGGCGTTGAGGTCCGCGACGACGACCTTCGCGCCCTCGGCGGCCAGCGCCTTGGCGTAGGCCTCGCCGATGCCCTGGGCGGCGCCGGTGACGATCGCGGATCGTCCGGTGAAGCGTGCCATGATGAAAACTCCTCTGCGGGAAGGTTATTCAGCGGTCGCGATCAGCTTGGTTTCCAGGTACTCCTCGAATCCGAGGACGCCGAGCTCGCGTCCGTTCCCGGATTGCTTGTAGCCCCCGAAGGGCGCGTCGGCGCTGTACCAGACTCCGCCGTTCACGCTCAGCGTGCCGGTGCGCACGCCCTGCACCACGCTCCGGATCCGGTCGGGGTCGGTGCCCCAGACCGCGCCGGACAGGCCGTAGGGCGATTCGTTGGCGATGCGGATAGCGTCCTCGTCGCCGTCGTGCGGAATCACGACCAGGACCGGTCCGAAGATCTCCTCCTGCGCCACCCTGGCGGTGTTGGGCAGGCCCGTGATGAGTGTGGGCTGCACGAAGTAGCCGCGCGCGGCATCCTCGGGTCGCCCGCCGCCGGTGACGACGGTGCCGCCCTCGGCGCGAGCGAGGTCGAGGTAGTGTTCCACCCGGGCGCGCTGCCGTTCGGAAATCAGTGGGCCGCAGACGGTTCCGGCATTTCCGGGATCACCGGGGACGATGCCCGACATGGTCTTGGCCGCCGCCCGCACCGCCTCGTCGTAGGACTCGCGCGGCACCAGCAACCGGGTCGTGAGCGCACACCCCTGTCCGGCGTGCACGCAGACCGAGAAGGCCGCATAGCTGCTGGCGGCGGCGATATTCGCGTCGTCGAGCACCACGAAGGCCGACTTGCCGCCGAGTTCGAGGAATACCTTCTTCAGGCTCGCCGCCGCGCCGACCATGATGCCGCGCCCGGTCTGCGTGGAGCCTGTGAAGGAGATCATGTCCACGCGCGGATCGGTCACCAGCTGGGCGCCCAGGCCGTGATCGTCGGAGGTGACGATATTGACCACGCCCGCCGGGATGTCGGTCTCCTCCGCGATGACCTTGCCGACCAGTGCCGCGCACCACGGGGTGTCGGGCGCGGGCTTGAGCACGACGGTCGCGCCGGCGGCCAGGGCTGGGCCGATCTTGGCGAAGTTGATCTGATGCGGGAAATTCCACGGGGTGATCGCGCCGACCACCCCGACCGGCTCGCGGCGCAGCGTCCGCCCGGACTTGATGCCCATGGGCGCGGCGGAGCCGAGATCCGTTTCCCAGAAGTAGTTTTCGGCCAGCTCGGCAAAGTATCCGAGGTCGCCGATCGGGCCCTCGAGCTGCGGTCCGCTCGTCAGCATGCGGGGCGCGCCGGCCTCGGCGATGGTGATCTCCCGCAGCTCCTCGATGTGCCCGCGCAGGGCGTCGCGCAGCTGGCGCAGGCAGCGCGCCCGGAAGGCGGGATCGGCGGACCAGGATCCGGCATCGAAGGCGGTGCGGGCCGCGGCGATGGCGGCGTCCATATCGGCCGCGTCGCCGTTGGCCGCCTGGCCGAGCACCTCCTCGGTCGCGGGGTTGGCAGTGGCGAACGTCCCGGCCCCGCCGGGGACCAGCTTGCCGCCGATCAGCAGTTGTGAGCCGTCGGGGGTGACGAGCGCGCTCATCAGTAACTCCCATGCTGTCTGGACACGTGTACGGACTATATGTTCGCGATCGTTGCCAGCGCAAGAACCTGTTGCAGTTGGCGTATCCGTCCCCGGTGGGGTCGAGATTTCCGCGGGATCCGGGCGTGACGACGGCGCGGCGGCGGACCGGGAGGGCATCGGCGGGCGGCCGTCGTGCCGGAGAACCTGCCCGAGCAGGCGTGAAATCGCTGACCAACTCCGGCTCGCCTGCAAAAATGGAGGAATGCATTGTCCGCCGCGCGGGGCGATGGTACGGTCCAGACACATGTCCAGCTACGTGTCTTCCATGACGGCTGCGCGCCGTCTTCGGAGACTGAACACGTTCTCGAACCGGAGGTGAACACGGTGACTACCGCTTCCCTCGAACCGCTCACCTTCGATCCGTACGACTACGGCATCCACGACGATCCCTACCCCCTGTATCGGCGGCTGCGCGCCGAGGCCCCGCTCTATCACAATCCCGAGCTCGGGTTCTGGGCGCTGTCGCGGCACGCCGACGTCACCGCCGGATTCCGGGACAACGTGCGCCTGTCGAGCGCCAACGGCGTCTCGCTGGATCCGGCGGCCTGGGGGCCGCACGCCCACAAGATGATGTCCTTTCTCGCACTGGATGATCCGCGGCATCTGCGGCTGCGCCAGCTCGTCTACAAGGGCTTCACCCCGCGCAGGGTCACCGAGATGGCCGATCGCATCCGGGAATTGACGCTGCGAAAGCTGGAACCCGCACTGGCGCAGGGCAGTTTCGACTGGATCGAGGCCGTCGCGGGCACCGTGCCGATGGACGTCATCTCCGAACTGATGGGCGTGCCGGAGCCGGATCGCGCCGAGATCCGCCGGCTCGCCGATCTGGTGGTGCACCGCGAGGACGGCGTGCTCGACGTGCCCGAGGGCGCGGTGCATGCCACGCTCGAGCTGGTCGGCTACTACGCCGACATGATCGCCCAGCGCCGTCGTGCCCGCACCGGCGATCTCACCTCCGCCCTGCTGGATGCGGAGGCGGACGGGGACCACCTGTCCGACGAGGAGATCCTCAGCTTCATGTTCCTGATGGTGATCGCCGGGAACGAGACGACGACCAAGCTGCTGGGCAATGCGCTGTATTGGGGCGCACGCGATCCCGCGCAGTACGCCAAGGTGGCGGGGAATCCCGAGCTGGTGCCCGACTGGATCGAGGAGACGTTGCGCTACGACACCTCGACTCAGATCCTCGCCCGCACCGCCGCGGTCGACCTCGAATACCACGGCGACACGGTGCCCGCGGGCTCGAAGGTGCTGCTGCTGATCGGGTCCGCGAACCGGGACGAGGCCGTATTCACCGATCCGGAGATCTACGACATCGAACGCCCGGACAAGGGTGGGCTGGTGAGCTTCGGCCGGGGCGTGCACTTCTGCCTCGGTGCACACCTGGCGCGGCTGGAGGCCGGAATCGTGTTGCGGGAGTTCGCCGATCGAGTCCGCGAGTACGGCGTCGACACCGCGGGCATCGAGCGCGTGCACTCCACGAACGTCCGCGGTTTCGCCAAACTCCCTGTGACGGTGCGTGTTCGATGACACGCGACCACGGGGATGGCAAGGCGGCGGAGCGTGCGGAGCCGACGGGGCGGGTAGACACTGTGACGATTGCCGAGGTGACCGACTGATGCCGAGATTCGAACCCAATCCGCAGCGACGACCGGCGCTGATCGCCGGCGCCTCCTCCGGGATCGGAGCGGCCACCGCGGTCGCGCTGGCCGAGCTCGGGCATCCGGTCGCGCTGGGGGCACGGCGTGTGGACACCTGTGTACAACTCGCCGAGAAGATCCGTGCCGACGGCGGCGAGGCCGTGGCGCTGCGCCTGGATGTGACCGAGGCAGACTCGGTCGAGGAGTTCGTCACCGCCGCCGAGGCGGCCCTCGGGCCCGCGGAGATCGTGCTGTCCGGCGCCGGGGATCTCGAGTTCGCCCTCGCGCACGAGATGGACTCGGAGCAGTTCCTGCGGCAGGTGCAGGTGCATCTCGTCGGCGCGCAGCGCCTGGCGCATCGCGTGTTTCCCGGGATGGTCTCCCGGCGCCGCGGCGATTTCGTCTTCATCGGCTCGGACTGCGCCGACAGTCCGCGGCCCCGGATGGGTGCGTACAACGCCGCCAAGGCCGGCCTCGAGGCGATGGCCCGGCAGATGCGAATGGAGTTGGAGGGCACCGGGGTTCGCGCCTCGGTCGTGCGTCCGGGTCCCACCCGGACCGGGATGGGGATGACCGCCTCGCCCGAGGTGGTGGGCCCGCTGCTGGACGACTGGGCCCGCTGGGGTTTCGCCCGCCACCCGTACTTCCTGCGGGCCTCCGATATCGCGGCCGCGGTGGTCGCGGTGGTCAGCGCGCCGCGCGGCGCGCATCTGGTGCTGGTCGAGGTGCAGCCGGAAGCGCCACTGGCCGAGCGTGAGCCGAAGGATTCCCGCGCTTGCGAGGATGCGAAGGGCGGCCGGTGATGCGCATCGTGGTGGACACCGATCTGTGCCAGGGGCATGCGGTCTGCCAGGACGAGGCGCCCGCGCTGTTCACGGTGCCCAAGAACGGCACCGTGCAGATCCAGCGGGCCGATCCCGGCGGGGATCTCGAGGCCGCCCGCGCCGCGGTCCGCTACTGCCCGACCCGGGCGCTCTCGATCGTCGACGACGACGAATAGCGCCGACAGCCAACAGTCCTGATAGCGAAGGAATTTCACAATGGCCGGATATTCCCGCGACGAACTAGACGAGATGATCGAGCGCTGGGTCGAAGAGAACAAACGCTGTGAGGCCCAGGGGGATTGGCGTCCCCTCGCCCAGATGTACACCCCCGACGCGACCTACGGCTGGAATTACGGTCCGCAGCAGGAATTCATGGCCGTCGGGCGCGAGGAGATCCGCGAGCTGGCGCTGGGCCAGGAGATGGACGGCCTGGAGGGCTGGACCTATCCCTATCAGGAGTTCGTCGTCGACGAGCGCAGCGGCAGCGTGATCGGCTTCTGGAAGCAGATCAACGAGGCCACCCGGCCCGACGGGCGCAACTACAGCCCCGAGGGGCTCGGCGGCAGCTGGTTCCGCTACGGCGGCGACTTCCAATGGTCCTGGCAGCGCGACTTTTTCGACTTCGGCAATGTGGCGGCGCTTTTCGTGGAGATGATGTCCGCCAACGCGCTGTCCGACGGCATGCAGAAGAGGATCGCCCGCTCGATGTCCGCCGAGCCGTTGCCGGGGTGGTATCCGGTCGGCCAGTCCCCGGTCCCGCTGTGGTGAATGCGTTGTCCGGCAGCCGATTCGACGAGTTGACCCGGGACCGGCTCGCGGCCCTGGTGCCCGAGCTGCTGCTCTGCGGGCACCTGATCGACCGCTCCGGGATGGCGCATTCCATCGCGGCGTTCGGCCGCGAGGGGATGGCGCAGGTGGCGATCGAGGAGTGGCAGCTGGCCAGCCCGGTCTACACCCGCCGCATGCGCACGGCCCTGGGCATTGCGGGGGACGGTGTGGACACCATCTTCAAGGGCCTGCAGCTCGATATCGGCGCGCCGCCGCAATTCATGGACTTCCGATTCCGGGTCACCGATCACGACCATGGCGAATTCTGGCTCGACCACTGCGGCGCCCTGGCCGACGTCGAGCCGATGGGCGAGGATTTCGTGGTCGCGATGTGCCACACCATCGAGGACCCGACGTTCGATGCGACCGCGCTGGCGACGAATGTGCATGCACAGGTGCGGCCCATCCACCGGCCGCCACGTCATCCGGCGGATCGAGTCCCGGTGTGCGCGTGGACCGTGGTCATCGATCCCTCGCACGAGCCGCCGCCGGTACCGGTGCACGCGGCGCGGATCGAGGGATCCGAGGCGGCGCGAATCGTGCTGGAGCCCATAGATTCCGGCGATGAAGGCCGGGGCGACTATGCTGGGCCGCTGCTGAGCGACATCCGGTTCGAGGACTTCTCGAAGTCGGCGCTGGTGCGCATCGCCGACGAGGTGTGCCTGCAACAACACCTGCTGACGCTGGGTTTCATGGTTGCTGTTCGCGAGCGCGCCGGAGTGACCAAGGACGCTTCCAGGGTGAGGGAGGCCGCGGCAGAGACACAGGCGGTCGAGATCGCCCGGAAGCAGTTCACCGGCATCGCGGGCCTGACTTCCGAGCGCCTGCGCCGGGTGCTCGGTCTCGATGACACCCCGGCCGCGCTGGCCCGGGTGCTGCGCTGCCACCCGGCATGGAATCCGCTGCCCTACATCGACATCGATATCACCGCGTACCACGACACCGTCGTGCTGCGGCTGCGCCGCGACTGTCCCGGCGTGCGCGACGGCGGCTGGCCCGCGCTGCTGGACGCGGATCACCTCGCGCCGCTCAATGCGATGGCACGGGGTGTGAATCCGCGCTTCGACGTCCGAGTCCGTGCCGCGGATGAGGCTGAGATCGTGTTCGAGATCGCCACCGCGCCAACCGCATTCCGCGAGCTGCCGGAGGTGGCGATCACCCGCTTCAGCACCGGAGCGGGATTCACCTTCACCGAGCGGCGGTCGCTGCCGCTGACCGTCGTGTAGACCCGCGGGGTCGAATTCTGCGAGAGGCACGGATATGCCCAATAATTTCGCCGACCTGTTCGAGCACTCCGTGGACGCCATGCCCGACCGCATTGCCGTGGTGCAGGGCGAGCGCCGCAGCACGTTTGCGGACCTGGAGCGCCGGGCCAATCAGCTGGCCCACCATCTGAATTCGGCCGGGATCGGTGCGGGGGCGCACGTCGGATTCCAGATGCACAATTCCATCGAAACCCTCGAGACGCTCGTCGCCTGCTTCAAGCTGCGGGCGGTGCCGATCAATATCAACTATCGGTACGGGCCCGAGGAACTGCGCTACATCTTCGACAATGCCGATCTCGAGGCCCTGATACATCACCGTTGCTATGCCGCGGCGATCGAGAAGGCTCGCGCGTCGGTGCCCTCGATCCGCTACGCCCTCGTCGTCGAGGACGATCAGGGCGGGACCGAGCTGCCCAGTACTGCCACGCCCTACGAGGTGGCCTTCGAAAATACCTCGACCGCACGGGATTTCGGTGAGCGCAGCCCCGACGATCTGTTCATGATGTACACCGGTGGCACCACGGGGCTGCCCAAGGGCGTCATGTGGCGGCAGGAGGACATGTGGCGGGTGCTGGGTGGCGGTATCGACTTCTATTCCGGTGAGCCGGTTGCCGACGAATTCCAGCAGTCGCGCACCGGCGCCCAGGGCGATCCGGCGCTGTGGTTCGTGCTGCCGCCCCTGATCCACGCCGCCGCGATGATGCCGACCTTCACCGCGCTGTGGTCCGGCAGCGGTGTGGTGTTCGAGCCGCGCTTCGACGCCGCCCGGATCTGGCGGGTGCTGGCGGAGGTGCGGCCCGCGATCGTGGTCATCACCGGGGATGCGATGGCCCGCCCGCTGATCGACGCCTATCGGGCCGCGCCCGTCGACACCGGCTCCATGATCGCCATCGGATCGGGCGCGGCGCTGCTGTCACAGCCGGTGAAAAACGAACTGCTGGAACTGTTCCCGCACACCATCATCACCGACTCCATCGGCTCCTCCGAAACCGGTTTCGGTGGCATCGGTTTCGCCCAGAAGGACGATGATCCGGGGCGCGGCCCGCGGGTGCAGACCGGACGTGGTGCGCTGGTGGTGGACGATGAGGGCCATCCGGTCGGGCCCGGCCGGGAGGGATGGGTCGCCAAGACCGGATCCGTGCCGATCGGCTACTACAAGGATCCGGTCAAGTCCGCCACGCTCTTCCAGACCGTGGACGGCGCCCGCATGGTCGTCACCGACGACCGCGCCCGCGTCGAGGACGACGGCTCCGTCACGCTGCTGGGCCGGGGCAACATGGTGATCAACACCGGCGGCGAGAAGGTCTTCACCGAGGAGGTGGAGGCGGTCGTGAAGGCGCACGCCGGCGTCTACGACGTCGTGGTGATCGGTGTCCCGCACGAGCGCTGGGGGCAGCAGGTCGCGGCCGTGGTCTCCGCGAGCGGCCCCGGTCGCATCGACTTCGAGGACCTGGCCCGCCATGTGCGCGCCCATCTCGCGGGCTACAAGCTGCCGCGCAAGATCTGGGTGGCCGAATTGGTCGGGCGCACCCCCAGCGGTAAACCCGACTATCGCTGGGCGAAGGAGTACGCCGAAGGTCGCGAGCCCGATCACGAAGTCCGCTGACCAGGCGGTGCAGGCGCCCCGGGAGATCGCGGGGCGCGACGTCCCGCTCACCGGGATCACTCACCCGATTTTCGCCTCCGAATCAAATAAGAACGTGTTCTACTTGGGAGATGTCAGCCGTGCACACTGTCCTCGGTGAAAAGGTCACGATGCCGGTCGAGATCCGCGACGCCGACGCGGCCTCGGCCATGTTTCTCGCGGACGCGGAGGCCGCGCGAAAGATACTGGCGGGCACCGGATTGGAGGCCGTAGTCGTCGCGGGCCGGGCGATCTGCTCGCTGGCCTTCGTGCGGTACGTCGACGGCGATCTGGGCCCGTATCACGAATTCGCCTTCGCCCTGCTCGCGCGCCTGCCGGGCGACCCGTCCAGTGTCGGGGTCTACATCCCGTGGCTGCCGGTGAATCAGAGCTTCACCTGCGCGGCAGGTCGCGAGATCTGGGGATTCCCCAAGGAGGTCGCCGACATCCGGATCGCCCGGCGCGGGCGCGGCAAGCGCTGCGAGGTGCGGGTGCACGGGCGCGTGGTGGTCACCATGCAGACCAGCGGCGGCATACCCGTGCCGTCGCGGTTCGGTGGCGCCTCGATCGCGGCCTACACCAACCTCGACGGTATGCTGCGCAGCACGCCGTGGGTGATGAATCCTGCGGATGTGCGAATGCGGGTGGGCGGCTGCAAGGTCGAACTCGGCGACCATCCGATCGCCCGGCAGATGCGGACGCTCGGACTGCCGAGCCGGGCGCTGTTCACCAGCGAGATCGGCTCGCTGCGAATGACTTTCGAGGATGCTGAGGAGATCAAATGACCAAGACAGCCCTGGTGACCGGCGCAGCGAGCGGTATGGGCCGGATGGCCGCGCAGCGCCTGGCCGCCGCCGGATATCGGGTGGCCGCGGTCGACCTCAACGAGGCCGGCCTGGCCGAAACCGCCCAGCACTCACCGAATATGAGCACGTACACCTGCGATGTCTCCGATCCCGCCGCGGTCGGCGCGGTGGTGGAGAAGGTGCGCGCCGAGCTCGGTCCGATCGAGCACCTGGTGCACGCCGCGGCGCTGTGCCGGGTGGGTTCGGCGCTCACCCATGACGTCGCGGAGATGCGCAGGGTCATGGAGGTGAACTACCTGGGCACGATCAACCTGTGCCAGGCCGTGATTCCGGCCATGAAGGCGGCGGGATCGGGCACGGTGGTGCTGTTCGCCTCGGTAGCGGGCTGGGTGCCCTCGCCCGGGCTGGGCGCGTATGCGGCCTCGAAATTCGCAGTCGTCTGTTACTCCGACGTGCTGGCCCAGGAACTGGCCGGCAGCGGCATCCGGTTCCTGTCGATCTGCCCGCCGCACGTGGAAACCCCACTGCTGACCGGGATTCGCGACGCCGACCCGGCGGTCGTCGCCGGTCTGAAGGGCATGGCCCCGGAGAAGGTCCTCGATGCCATGGAGCGGGCGCTGGCCAAGCCGAAGAACCCGATCTTCATCTTCCCGGGGCAGGCGCTGCCGCTGCTGCTGGCTCGCCGCTTCGTCCCGAACCTGCTGCGCAAACAGATCTCTCGCTTGATCAAGCCCACCGTGTAGGGACTCGCCTCGGCGCCGGGTGGCCGGCGCCGAGGGCTGCTCAACGTCCCTTGAACTCCGGCTTGCGCTTCTGCGCGAACGCCTTCGGGCCCTCCTTGGCGTCCTCGCTCGCGAACACCGCCAGGCCCACCTTCGCGTCGATCTTGAAGGCCTCCTCCTCGTGCATGCCCTCGGTGTCGCGGATGGTCTTCATGATCGCCTGCACGGCCAGTGGGCCGTTGTTGTTGATCATCTCGGCCAGCTCGAGGGCCTTGTCCAGCGCGGTGCCGTCCGGGACGACGTGGCCGATCAGCCCGATCTCCTTGGCCTCGGCCGCGGTGATGTGGCGGCCGGTCAGCAGGATGTCCATGGCGACGGTGTGCGGGATCTGGCGCGGCAGCCGCACGGCCGAGCCGCCCATCGGGTACAGGCTCCAACGCGCCTCGGACACACCGAATTTCGCGCTCTCGCCCGCGACGCGGATATCGGTGCCCTGCAGGATCTCGGTGCCGCCGGCGATGGCCGCGCCCTCGACCGCCGCGATCAGCGGCTTGCTCACCCGGTAGCCCTTGAGCAGGCCGGGGATGCGGGTCGGGTCGAACTTGGTGCCCTCACCCATGTTCTTGCTCGGGTCGTTGCGGCTCATCGCCTTGAGGTCCGCGCCGGCGCAGAACGCACCGCCCGCGCCGGTGAGGATGCAGGAGCGGATCTCGGGATCCTCGTCGACCCGCTTCCACGCCTCGACCATGATGTCCATCATTTCGCCGGTCAGCGCGTTGCGGGCGGCCGGGCGATTCATGGTGATGATGAGCGTGGCGCCGCGCTGCTCGACCAGTGCGTGGGGCTCGGTGGTGCTACCCGTTTCAGTTGCTGCCGTCGTCATTCGCCGACCCTCTTTTCCTGGTGATACTCGCGTGTCGGGAAGGAAGTTACCCCGGACCGTTGTCCACAACAATAACGTGTTCTAGTTTAGAGGATGGTGACAGCCGTCACGGCGGCGGCAACTTAGGGAGACTCGATGGAGACAACCACGCAGAGCGGCGCGACCACGCTGCCGCCGCGGATCATGAAGACGCTGATCGACCGGCTGACCGCGATGGTGACCGCGGGCACCGCCGGCGAGAAGCGCGAGCCCTTCGAGATGATCGAGGTGTACACCGGCGGCGTCGTCGGCGAGCTACCGCAGTCCTCGCCCGAGGACGTCGTCGCGGCCGTCGCCCAGGCTCGCGCCGCGCAGCGCGAGTGGGCCTCCTGGTCGGTGGATCGCCGCGTGGCGGTGTTCCAGCGCTGGCACGAGCTGCTGCTGACCGAGATCGAGACCATCGCGGACCTCATCCAGATCGGCTCCGGCAAGGCCCGGCGCATGGCCATCGAGGAGGCCTGCGACCCGGCGATGGTGGCCAGCCACTACATCAAGACCGCCAAGCGGGTGCTGAAGCCGGTGCAGCGCGGCGGCTACATGCCGGTCATCTCCGCCTCGACCGAGCAGCACCGGCCCAAGGGCGTCGTCGCGGTGATCGCGCCGTGGAACTTCCCGTTCGCGATCGCGATGTCCGATTCGACCCCGGCGCTGATCGCGGGCAACGGCGTGGTACTCAAGCCCGACAACAAGACCGCGCTGTGCACGCTGTTCGGCGTCGAGCTGCTGTACCAGGCGGGCCTGCCGCGCGGGCTGATGCAGGTCGTGTGCGGCGGCGGCCCCGACGTCGGCCCGACGCTCATCGAGAACTCCGACTACGTCATGTTCACCGGCTCCACCGCGACCGGCCGGACCATCGGCGAGCTGGCCGGGCGCAACCTGATCGGCTGCAGCCTGGAGCTGGGCGGCAAGAATCCGATGCTGGTGCTGGACGACGCCAATCTCGACGACGTGATCCCGGGCGCGGTCTTCGCCGTGTTCGGCAACACCGGCCAGGCGTGCATGCACATCGAGCGGATCTACGTGCACGACAAGGTATATGACGAGTTCGTGCGCCGATTCGTCGCCGCCGCAGCGGAATTGGGCGCCACCGCCGGGGCCTCCTACGGCACCGATCCGGAGATGGGTTCGCTGGTTTCGGTCGATCACATGGAGAAGGTGGCCTCGCACGTCGAGGACGCGCGCGCGAAGGGCGCCACCGTGCTGACCGGCGGCAAGGCCCGCCCGGATCTGGGCCCGGCGTTCTACGAGCCGACGATCCTGACCGGGGTGACCCCCGAGATGACGCACGCGACCATGGAGACCTTCGGCCCCGTGGTCACCGTATACCGCTTCAGCGACGAGAACGACGCCGTCGAGCAGGCCAACGCCACCACCTACGGCCTCAACGCCAGCGTATGGAGCCGGGATCTGGCCCACGCCAAGCGGATTGCCGATCGGATCGAAGCGGGCAACGTCAACGTCAACGACGGCTTCGTGGTCAGCTACTCCTCGAAGATGACGCCGTCGGGCGGGATCAAGCAGTCCGGCGTCGGCAGCCGGCACGGAGATTCGGGTCTGCTCAAATACACCGACACCGTGCACATCGGGGTGCAGAAGCGGCAGGTGATGGCGGCGCGGGCGGCGATGCCGTATGCCAAGCAGCTGCGGACCACGCTGCTGACGCTGCGGATGATGCGGAAGTTGGGTATTCGCTGAGCGGGCGTAAACGATTCGCCCGCTGGTGATTTCGTCGCCGCGGCCCTGCCCTTCGGGGCGGGGCCGCTGCGCTGTCCGGCTGCGGCGGATTCGCGTGCGCAAGCCGGTGGGCCCGCCGGAGCGTCGGTGGTCCGGGGCGGGAATCCGTCGATGCAGGGGGCGGCGCTGGCCGGATATCTCGATTTTCTGGCCGCTAGGCTCTCTCGCCCCAGCGCCGGAATACCTACCGTGATCAGCTATGACGCATTACGACGTGCTGATCGTCGGCTCCGGATTCGGTGGCAGCGTGAGCGCGCTGCGGCTCACCGAGAAGGGGTATCGGGTCGGCGTGCTCGAGACCGGACGCCGCTTCGCCGACGACGAGTTCGCGAAGAACTCCTGGCATCTGCGCGAATACCTGTGGGCGCCCAGGCTGGGCTGCTACGGGATTCAGCGGATGACGCTGCTGAAGGACACCTTCATCATGAGCGGGTCCGGGGTCGGCGGCGGGTCGCTGGTGTACGCCAACACGCTGTACGAGGCGCCCGAGCAGTTCTACCGGGACAAGCAGTGGGCGCACATCACCGACTGGCGGGCCGAGCTGGCTCCGCACTTCGACCAGGCCAGGCGCATGCTCGGCGTGGCGGAGAATCCGGCGACGACGCCCGCGGACCGGGTGCTGCGGGAGGTCGCCGAGGACATGGGTATCGGCGAAACCTATCGGCGCACGCCGGTAGGAGTATTGTTCGCGGACAAGGATTCCCGGGCGGGTGGCGAGGTATCCGATCCCTACTTCGGTGGGGTGGGGCCCGAGCGGCGCACGTGCACGCACTGCGGTGAATGCATGACCGGATGTCGGCACGGGGCGAAGAACACCCTGGTCAAGAACTACCTGTACCTGGCCGAGAAGGCGGGCGCCACAGTGCATCCCCTGACCACAGCCGTGACGGTGCGGCCGCTGCCCGGCGGCGGATACGCGGTCGACACCGTCCGCACCGGGCGCTGGATTCGCAAGGGACTCACGAGGTTCACCGCCGATCAGGTGATCCTCTCCGCAGCCGCCCTGGGTACCCTGCAACTCCTGCACAGCCTGCGCGATCGCGGTGTGCTGCCGAATATTTCGCCCCGGCTCGGGCATCTGGCGCGCACCAATTCCGAGGCGGTGCTCGCGGCGCGGTCCCGGCGCAAGGACACCGATTTCACCAAGGGGGTGGCGATCACCTCGTCGATCCACCCCAACGACCACACGCACATCGAGCCGGTGCGCTACGGCAAGGGCAGCAATGCCATGAGCCTGCTGACGACGGTGATGGTCGACGGCGAGGAGGGCAGGAGGCGCTGGGTGCTCGGGCTGCGGGAGCTGGTGCGCCGCCGCCGGGACCTGCTCTTTCTGCACAACCCGCGGCGCTGGTCGGAGCGAATGGTCGGCGTGCTGGTCATGCAGAATGTGGACAATTCGATTGTCACATATACCAAACGCGGGCTGTGGGGACGCAGGATGACCACGAGGCCCGGCACAGGCCAGGCCCCACCGGCGTGGATTCCCGAGGGCAACGACGTCACGCGCCGCATTGCGGAGAAGATCGGCGGTGTCGCACAGGGGAGTTGGACCGAGCTGGCGAACATCCCCATCACCGGACACTTCATCGGTGGCTGCGCCATCGGCGACTCGCCCGAGACCGGGGTGGTCGATCCGTATCAGCGGCTGTACGGCCACGAGGGCCTCCACATTGTGGACGGCTCCACCATCTCCGCCAACCTCGGTGTCAACCCGTCGCTGACCATCACCGCGCAGGCCGAGCGTGCAATCGCGTTGTGGCCCAACAAGGGTGAGCCCGACCCGCGGCCCGCACCGGGCGAGCCGTATCGTCGGATCGCGCCCGTCGCGCCGCGGTCTCCGGTGGTTCCACCGACCGCGCCCGCGGCCTTGCGCCTGCCGATTACACCTGTATGAAATCGCACCGACCCACCGCAGGACGCGCGCAAATGCGGGAAACTCGGCAGTGATCGAAGCGAATCGCACAACGCCAGGGAGTCCAACGATGTCTCAGCCCTCCGCTGCCTACCCGAGCGCGGTACCGGTCGGGGTCGACACCGCTCGCGCCAGCATCGCGCGGGTCTACGATGCCGCCCTCAACGGCAAGGACAACTTCGAGGTCGATCGCGAGGTGCTGGACCAGGTTCGCACGGTGGCACCGGGGGTAGCCGAATTAGCCTGGGCCAACCGGGATTTCCTCATCAGAGCCTGCCGCTTCCTGGCCGGGCACGCCGGCATCGACCAGTACCTGGATCTCGGTTCGGGCCTGCCGACCGCCGAAAACACCCACCAGGTCGTGCAGCGCATCGTGCCCGATGCCCGGGTGGTCTATGTGGACAACGACCCGATGGTGCTGGCCCACGCCCGCGCGCTGCTCGGGGACAATCCCCAGACCACCATCGTCAGCTCGGATATCTTCCAGCCGTTCGAGATCCTGACGAATTCCGTGATCCGGGACGAACTCGATTTCGACCGTCCCATCGCCCTCATCCACAACGGCACCCTGCATCACTATCTGGGCGAGGACGTCGCCGAAATCATGCAGAACTTCATCGACGCCCTGCCCGCGGGTTCCTACGTGGCCCTGTGCCACTTCTTCAATCCCGAAACCCCGGAACTCACCAGCCTGGCCGAAAGGATGGAAGAGAAATTCATCCACAGCCCCATGAGCAGCGGCCGATTCCGCACCCGCGCCGAAATCCAGGCCCTGTTCGGAAACCTGGAAATGGTCGAGCCCGGCCTGGTCGTCGCGGATGAATGGTGGCCCGACGGGCCGTTTATCGAGCCTCTCTCGGATGTTCGCAGGTGCATTGCCGCGGGTGTCGGTCGTAAGAAGTAGTCGAGAGGCTCCCGGTTCATCGCGCCGGGAGCCGATCGGGATGCGGCGCTTGTCGCCATGTCACCGCAATTATGGTGGCTGAATGACATCAGCGAGAGTGTGGTCGGTTACCTCCACGACGTCCGGCGAGGACGACGCGCGGACGATCGCGCGCGCCGTGGTCGCCGAGCGGCTCGCGGCCGGGGCCGAAATCACCGGTCCCGCAACATCGGTCTTCTGGCACCTCGGCGAGGTCGGCGAGGGCAAGGAATGGCGAGTAACGATGCGCACCACCGCCGCGGTCCGCGATCGGCTCGCGGCGCGCATCGCCCAATTGCATCCGTGGACCAGACCCGAGATCACCGCGACGCCGATCGAATGGTGCCCGGACGCTTACGCCGAATGGGTCGAGAGCTCTACCGGGCCGCAATAGGCCCGATACGCGTGCCGATCGCCTACAGCCACTAGGCATTCCGCGGCCCTCAACCGAGATTCCATCCGGCCTCGGCGGCGTGCGAGTGAAATGCCTTCCACGCCTGCCAGACTCGCGTCGCCCCGAATTGCGCGTTGAACCGCAACACATCCCGGACATCGTCCAGGCTCGCGCCGCCACCGAGCGCGCGCTGGATATGGATGCGGAACGTATCCTCGAGCGTCTGGTAGTGGATGTCGATACTCATTGAGGTGAAGGCTCTTTCGCGGACGGTCAGCGTGTCCGGGCCCGAGGGGGAGCGCATCCGGGACTGCAGGTCGAAGTAGTCCAGGAAGTACGGGTCCAGCTCGGCCAGGATGGCGCGCGCCGATTCGGGCAGGGGTGAGGGCGGGGCGTCGGGGCCGCTGGTCAGCAGCTCGGCCGGGAGTTCCGCGGTATTCGGCCGTGCCAGGCCCAAGACGGTTTCCAACTCGACGAGTCGGTCGAGTGCGGCCAGGGCCGTGTGGTAGCCGCTGTCGAAGGAGATCAGGCGCAGCAGGGCGCGCACGTCGGCCGTGGTTACACCCAGGCGCAGGCCGATGCGCAGATGCACCTCGAAGGGCAGGCCGAGGGCCTGGTCGCAGACGTCCGCGGTCAGGCGCAGCAGCACCTTTTCCCGGTCGGTCAGCCCGGATACCGCGTTGCAGTGGCGGGCGGACGCGGTGACCATCTGCGCGAAGATCGGATCGAGTGCGCCGATATCGACGCCGGTGGGCGGGGTGATTGCGGTCATGACGACCACTCCTAGCTCTATGTACAAATGTCGCGCTACAGCTGTAGCGCTATGAATGTAGCGCAATGGCCGTACGCTTACAATGCCGTTATGGAGGAGACTTCGGCCCCGCGCCGCCGCCCGAACGCCCGCGGACGTGGTGAGGTGTTGCGCGAGGAGATCGTCGAAACCGCCATGGCGATGCTCGACGAGCTGGCCGACGACGAGGCGCTGTCGCTGCGTGCGGTCGCGCGCTCGGTGGGCATCGCCGCCACCTCGGTGTATCTGCACTTCCCCGACCGGGATTCGCTGGTGCTCGCGGTGGCTGGGCGCTTCCACGAGGAACTGGTCGGCCGCGGCGACGCTGCCGACGCCGCGGAATCCGATCCGGGCCGCGGCCTGCGCGCGCGCATGCTGGCCCAGATGGCTTGGGCGCGAGAGCATCCCGGCCTCTACAAGGTGCTGCACGAGAGCTCGGTGCACCGCCGGCTGGGCATGCCGTTCAAGGAGGTGATGGTCGAGCGCACCGTCGATGCGGTGCGGCGCTGCATGGATGCGGGCGTCGCGCCCACGGGCGACGCGAAGACCGTCGCCATCGACCTGCGCACCGCCGTGAACGGCATGCTCTCCCAGCGCATCAACGAACCCGACATGCCCTGGCCCCCCGCAGAAGACCAGCTCGACCGGTTCCTGGCCAAACTCGTCGGCCTCGGGCAGTCGCCGGCTCGCGAATAACCGAGGTGCACGCTCCCGTGTCGACCACCGCGGGAGCCTCGTTTGCCTGCGATGATGGGCAAATCCACCGTGATCAGGAGGGTCTATGCCGTACGCCGTCGAGTTCGACAACGTCTCCACGACCGGCTTGGAATCATCCCCGGTCGCAGCCGCCCTCGCGGGCCTGCGGGCTAACGAGGCGCGCTACTTCAAGAACAAGTACAACCACGTCTTCACGGTCGTCCCCGCGGCCGAGGAGCCGCAAGCCCTCGAGTGGGTGACCCGCATCCTGTCCGACGAACGCGGCATCGTCATCGCCTCGCCCGCGCTCGAGGTGACCTCGTTCGAGGTCGAGGGCATCCGCATGGCGTACGTCTTCTACCGGTCCGGCCTGTCCATCAACGTGATGTACACGATCGCGGACGCCGGAAAGCGCGCGGTGGGCTTCAAGCTCTCCGAGGGGATGGAAGTCCCGGAAGAGTTGTCGGCGTTCAAGTTCGCGCGCCAGAAGTCGAAGCTGGCGGGCGTGATTCGCGGTTCCTACTTCGTGATCAAGGGCGAGTACTGAGCCCGAAACTCCCTGGGCGCCTGGGTGACTCGGCTTCTCTCACGGCACGATTTCGACTTCAGGTGGAGGTCGCGGTGCCGGTCACTCGGACGGATGCGGACGCCTGCTCGCTGCGGCCCGCCACCGAATACATGACCATTGAGGAACGCGGCACTAGCGGCGAGCGAGCGGGAGAATCAAGCCGGTGTCGTTGCAGCCGGCGCATCCGGATCACCGAAGACGCTCGGGGCGGGTCAATGTGACCGTAACCAGTCGCGGTAGTGGGTGGTGGTCAGGTGAGTGCCTTCGGGTGCGGTGAGCACGTCACCTTTGACCAGGGCGAACAGGCCAGCGGTGGGGTCAGTGACGACGTGGCGGTGGTCGCCGGTGGCCTCCAGCGTGATGCGGCCCAGTTCGTCGAGCGTGAAGACATCGGGGCCGGCGATGTTGCGGGTGCCGCGCAGCGGGGCATTTGTGGCGACGTCGGCGACTTCGGCGGCCACCTCGACGGAGCTGATGGGCTGGATCGGGGTGGCGGGCAGGCGGACGACGTCGCCGTCGGTGGTCCATTCCATCGTCGGCGCGACGAATTCCATGAACTGGGTGGCGCGCACGATCGAGTACGGGATCGGACCGATCTTGACCAGATCCTCCTGCAGCGTCTTCGCCCGGTAGTAGGCCATGTCGGGGACCTGGTCCACGCCGACGATCGACAGCGTCACGATATGCCCTACGCCCGCGGCCTGCGCGGCCGCCAGCAGGGTGGTCACCGAGGTGCGGAAGAACTCGAGTGAAGCGTCGTCGAAGGTGGGCGAGTTGGTCACGTTCACCACGACCTCGGCGCCACGTACCGCCTCGTCGATTCCGTCGCCGGTGAGCAGATCGACGCCGGTCGAGCGGGAGTGCCCGGTCGCGTCGTGTCCGGTAGTGGTCAGGTCACTGATCACCTGCGAGCCGATGAGTCCGGTGCCAAAGACAGAGATCCTCATAAGATGTTCCTTCCCTTTCCCTTTCGCGGATTCTGGCGGAATTGTCAGGGTGTGGTGCGGTAGAACTCGGCTGCCGTCAGGGTCGCGGGCACGCCGAGTTCGGCGGCGACCGCCGTGATCGCACTGTTCCCGACGGTGAGGTCGGCCTGGCCGTCGGTCGTGAAATACGGTGCGATGAACGTCTCGTAGTGGGCGCGGACCTCGGCCGCGGTGTGCCGGCCGAGAAATGCCCGAAGGTGCCGCACCGTGGTGTCGGGATCTTTGTGGATCACCTGCAGGGCTCGTCGGTGGGCTCGCACGACGGCCTGCACCACGGGTGCGTCCGGCCGGATGTGTGTGGGGTCGACGGCAACGCCCACGGTGGGGATCTGGAAATGGTCTCCGACCCAGGCCAGTACACGCCAGCCGTACTCGGCCGCGATCGCCTCCGGAGCCATGGTGCTGCCGACGAACGCGGCATCGATCTCACCGTCGTGAAGTCGGCGCAGGTCCATGCCGTAGTCCCCGGGTGGGCGCACGACGCACTGGATGTCTCGGTCCGGATCGAGACCGGCGCCGCGCAGCACGATGCGGGCGAAACATCCTGGCGCGGTGTGCGGTTCGTGTACTGCGAGCCGCCGCCCGGCCAGATCGGCCAGGGAGCTCACGTCCGGGTGGGCAAGGAACCAGAACAGTGGGCGCTGGGTGTTGACGGTGAGTGCGACCCAGGGGACGCCATCGGTCAGCCGGGACAACAGCGCCCGGCCGAGCCCGATGGTGGCGACCCGACGCAGCCGCTGCTCGTCCCAGGCGCACCCGTCCCGCAGCGCGACGTGTACGTTCTCGTCGACGTAGAAATCCTCCTGGTCGGCGATGTAGGCGACCAGTTCCTCGTGCAGGCCCCGCCCGACGAAGGCGAGATCGATGGTGTGCATGACCGTTCCTTTCGAACCTTCGTTCAGTACATGGCCATTCCGCCGTTGACCGCGGCGGTGGTGCCGGTCATGAAGGAGTTGTCCTCGCCGGCGTAGAAGGCGACCACCTGGGCGACGTCGTCCGGGAGTGCCAAGCGGCCCAGCGGTGTGGCGGCAATCTGGCGCCGCGTCTGCTCCTCGTCGAGTACATGCGAGATCTTGGTTTCGGCGACGGGGCCGGGCTCGACGACGTTCACGGTGATGCCCGCCGGGCCCAGTTCCTGGGCCAGATACCGGGCGAACTGGGTGAGCGCGGCCTTGGCCGTACCCAGCGCGATCATGCCTTCCCGGGGCCGGCTGCTCAGGCCGGTGCCCAGGTAGATCAGTCGTCCCCAGCCCTGATCGGTCATCGCGGGCAGCACGGCCTTGGTGACGACGAAAGCCGCGCGCATCTCGTCATCGAGCTTGCCGCCCAGCTCTGCCCAGGCCATCTCCCGGAACGGTTTGATCGTGTACGGGGTCAGTGCGTTGTGCACCAGCACATCGACCTCTCCCCACGCCGCCCGGACGTTTTCGATGAGGGCATCGACCGCCGCCACTTCACACACGTCGGCCTGTACGGCCATGGCCTGGCCGCCCCTGGCTTCGATGTCCGCCACCACCTCTTCGGCGGCCGCCTCGCTGTGCAGGTAGTTGACCACCACGCGCAGTCCGCGCCCGGCCAGCAGTCGTGCTGTGGCCGCGCCGATTCCGCTGCTGGAACCGGTTACCAGAGCGACCCGGCTGGTTGTCTCGGTCATGAGTAAGCCCTCCTGTCGCTGCCGGGGCGGATCGCCCCGTAGAGCACTGTGTCCACGGTCGCGCGGAGCAGATCGGCTGCGGTGTAGTCGAGTTCGCGCGGTAGCCGCGAGTTCAGTAGCCGCTCCACCGCGCCGCGAGTGATCTCCCCGAGCAGTTCGGGCGGCGCCGACAGCACACCACGTCCATGCCCGTCCCGGAACAGCTCGTCGAGCCGCTGGTAGACGATCGTGTCGATGCGTTGCTCCACATGCCGGCGCAGCACCGCCTCGCCGCGCCCGGTGGCGAGCTGAGCCGCGCCGATCCGTTCGAACTCACCGCACGCCGCGAGCAGGAACCGCTGCATCCGCTCGCCGAACGACGTGCCTTCCTCATTGTCCAACGCCGCGCTCAGCGTGCGCTCGACAACGTCGAATTGCCGGTCCAGCACCGCGGTCAGCAGGCTGTTCTTGTCGGGAAAGTGACGGTAGATCGTCTTTTTGCTCATCCCCAGCGCACGGGCGAGATCGTCCATACTCACCCGCCCCGGACCCGGCGCGAGGAACAGCCGACCGGCCGCCTCCGCGATCACCTCTGCCCGCGCCGAAAACGACGTCGACGCCGCCGTGGCGTACGGTTAGTTGCGCGGCAAGACGTCCCGTCGCGTGTGGGTCGGCGACCTCGAGCAGTTCCCCCGCGAACTGTCGCGCCGCCGGCGGGCAGCGCCGCGACGGCTTCGTTGACGCGGTCGAGACTGCGGCCGGTGAGCTAGACGACGCTGCGATGTCATCGCTTGTCCCCGAACATATCTCGGTGTGCGCGCAGGTAGTCGTCGACGGTTTGGGCGCGGCGGCCGGTGAGTTGCTCGACGGTGTCGGTCGATCGGTTGTATCGGTCGTCGCGATGGAGTCGTGCCATCGTCTCGAGGTGCTGGCGCACATGAGGCGGCAGTGGTTCGGCATCCATGCGCGCGGACCACTCACTCTCGGACGGGGTTTCGGCCACGATCGTGCGGCCGAGGGCGCGCGTATAGCGCTGGGCGAGCTGGTCGAGGTCCAGTGTTTCCGGGCCGGTGAGTTCATACACCTTGCCCACGTGCGGATTCGAGTCGAGCAGCACGGTGGCGACGACCGCGGCGACGTCGTCGGCGGCGACCGGGGACGTCTTGCCCTTGCCGAACGGCAGTGCCAGCGTGTCGTGGTCGCGGACGGACTGCGCGGCGAACATCGTGAACAGTGGGTTCTCCAACAGGATCGTCGGCCTGATGTGCACCGCCGGCAGCGTGCTCCAGTCGACGACCTGTTCGGCGAGCCACTGCAGGCGTTGCTGGTGAGATTCGTCGGTGCTGGTCGCAGTCATCTGGGACACCGTCATCTGGGACATGTTGACCAGTACCTGTAGGTCCGGGTTCATGCGCAGCACCGAGCACACGACCGCGGTGGCCTCGACGTATTGGGTGGAGACGCTCATGTTGAAGAACACCCGGTCGGCCGATTCGGCGGCGGCCGCCACATCGGCGGGATTGGTCAGGTCACCGACGACGACGTCGGCGCCGAGTGTGCGCAGGGCGTCGGCACGGGCGTCGTCGGTGTGGACCATCGCCCGCACCGAGGCACCGTGGCCGAGCAGCTTGTCGACGACCAGCCTGCTGATGCCGGCGACGCCGCCGGCGGCGCCGGTCACGAGATACTGGATAGTCAGGGTTTTCCTCCGTTCGACAGCTCGGCGGGTGCCTTCCCGCCGAGCGTGGTGGCGAGTGCGGCCAGCAACGCGTCGAGTTCCCGGCCGACCTCGGCGATGCCGGGGTCGGCGTAGCTGGCGAACAGCAGGCTGGGTTGGTCGACAACGAGTTTCGTGTCGCCGTCGGGGTCGGCGTACAGCACCGTTCGCAGGGGTGCGTGCAGCATCACCGCCGGGTCGTGGCGGAACATTCGCTCGGCGATCGTGTGGTTGCCCATGAGGTATTGAGTGGTCTTCCACATCGACGCCGAGCCGGCCATGGCGGCGGTGATGTCGCTGCGGTAATAGCGCATGAATCCGTGCGGGGCGTTGATCTCGGCGAGTTCGAGGGTGGCCTGCCAGGACGCCATCTGCGCGAACCGTGCCGCATCGATTGCGGGAACCAGGGTTTCGTAGCGCGTGCGGGCTTCATCGTAGGGCTGCGGCAAGGCGATCACCAGCCGTCGGCTGAGGTGATCGATCGAGGTGGGTGTGTTGGTCATGGCTGTACCTGTCCGGCGTCGCCGTGGATCAACTCCACGTCGTGGATGTCGAGGGTGATCGATGGCAGATTGAGGTTCACGGTGTTGTCGGGGTTGCGTCGGAAGACGCGTCGGCGGGTGGCGATCCGCAATCCGTCGAAGGATTGGTAGCGGCTGGTGTAGTGCCCGACGAGGGTGCTGCCGTTGATCTCGACGATGTAGTCCATGCGTCGCTGCAGTCCCTCGGCGTCGAAATAGAAGATCTGTTCGGGGTTGTGGGTGGTGATGGTGGATGGAAACCGCACCAGCAGCCGGCGCCAGAGTTGGCCCGCCTCCTCCCACGGCTCGATCTCGCGGGCTTCCACGCCCGGGTATTCGAATACGAATGGGGTGACGAAGTAGTTCCAGCACGCGTAACCGAGGAAGTAGCCCAGATGCGCTGCGTCCCAAGCACTGTTGCGGAGCAGTCCCTTGAAGCCGGCCCTGGCGGGGGACAGTTCCTGGACCGATTCCCCCGTCAGCGTCTGCATCTGGACGGTGTCGGTGGCCGCGTCGAACACCATGCGCTGGTCGTCGCGGGTGAACGGGGTGAACACGATGTGTTCGGCCCGGGTGTCCAATGTCAGAATCTGGTCGAAAGTGCGTCCCGGCGGCCAGCCCTTCAGCGCCCAGATCGGGCCGCCGATAGAGATGTCGATCCGCAGGCCCCGCACGGTGTTCCACAGCGCGCGGCCGCCGGTCGTGGAGATCGCGAGCTCGAGAAGATCGTTTTCCATGGTGGTGGATCCGATTCGTCGACGAACGTGGTGATAGCTGCAGACCGTCCCGGTAGTCGTTACCGTACCTGCCCGACCAGTTGCGACGCCGCATTGGGCGGCGGTGCGGCCGTGCTCGTGTCAGCGTTCTGCCACGAATGGCTCCGCGCGGCCCGGATACGCCCCGGACCCGCGTAGCAGATGTTCCAACTGCTCACCTCCTCGTACAACGGCAGCCCCCTGTGGATGCGGATCTGGTGCGGCCGGAGATGCCGGCGAAGCTCACGGCGTGGCGGAACCGGCGGCGTCGAGGATGATCTGTCGGTCGCCTTCCTCCCAGTTCCAGTTCATGTACACGCCGTCGATGAGCCAGGTGCCGCTTGTGCGGGTGAGAGTGGTGCGGTAGGTGCCGTACAGGGTCCAGGTGCCGCGATCGCGCTGACCGTGCATCGCACGGAATGAGGCCGTGTAGGTGGCGGTGTCGCCGTCGACCCTGACGAGGTGATTGCCGAGCAGGTGCTAGCCGCCGCCACGGCGGCGCAGCTACGGGTGACCGCCGCTCGGTATCCGGCGGACGACGGACTGGTCGTACTGCTGGACGAGTTGGCGGGCAGCCCGGAGTTCCGAATGTTCTGGGCGCGTAGCGATGTCGAGGTCCGGACGCACGGGGCGAAGAGTTTCCGGGTTCCGGGTGTCGGAGTGTTGACCCTCACCTACGAGAACCTGGAAGTAGCCGGAGCGCCCCGGCAGCGTCTCGTCGCGTTGTGCGTCAACCACCGCAGGGCCTGTCGTCACCGAAGATTCCGTGCACTGAACCAGCCTCAGGCACTGGTTGGATGTTGTAGGAGAGAGTCGGTTCAGTGAGGAGTTGGATTGGTTTCCGCTGGTGTGCATCCCGATGTCGCCGAGGCGAGGCATCTTGTGCGCCGTCTGGGTTTGGAGCTTTCGGATGCGGTTCCGGAGACGGAGAACGCTGAGTACGGGGCGTTCGTCTCCCGCGTGGGTCGCGGGTCGGTCAGGTTCCGGGTGGGCAAGCTGACGCCGGCGAAGGTGGGTCAGTTCGTGTTCCCCAAGACCGCATTGATCGAGCACGGCATCGTGTCCGTGGCGGGTCGGGGCTACGACATGGCGCATGCGGTGTCGGCGCCGCAGCCGTAACGGCGTACCAGGGCCGGTCGGGCTACCGCACCGACGACGACCGCGCTGTCCAGGCGGCGACCTGCGTCCGCGACGAGAAGCCGAGTTTGCCGAGGATGTTTTCGAGGTGCCGGTCGACGGTGCGCGGTGAGACCACGAGCCGTTGCGCGATCTGCCGGTTGCTGAGGCCCTGTGCGACGAGTTCGGCCACCTGCTGCTCGCGCGCGGTCAGTACGGTGTCGTGCTGCTTCACGGTGTCGTGCTGCTGCGCGGGTTCGGCGGCACGCTCGCGACGATCGAGTGCATAGGCGATCGCCTGGTCGTGATCGAGGCTTTCGCCGCGGGCGCGCTCCGAACGCAGCACCGCCTCGGGCAACGCCGCGGCAATGGTTCGCTCGCAGGTGGCGTGCAGTTTTCCCAGGTAGGGGCCGAATGCCGTCATCGATGTATTGATGTGCTGCCATTCCGATCCGACTGCTCCCAGCAGCCGCGCCGCATGCCGGTGTTCGCCGCGGGCGGCGGCGATCCAGGCCAGCAGTTCGATCATTAGTGCCGTGGCCGCGCGGGCGTTGAACTCGGTCTGGATCTCCAGTGCGGCACGGGTACTAGTGACGGCCTCGTCGTATTCGCCGTGGAGGTGCCGGTCGAAGCCGAGTGCTAACAGGGCAAACGACTTGCTCCATTGTTCGCCGCACTTGTCGGCCAGGGCGATCGCCTCCCGGGCTGTCTTCGCCGCTCTGTCGTCGCGGGCGTGTGCTTGCGCCATGGCGAGCTGGAACAGGGTCAGCCGGGCCAGGTTGTCGTTGTCGGGGGAATCCGCGAGGACGCGCTCGAAGATCGCGATGGCTTCCGCGAGGCGGCCGCGGAACAGCGCTGAAGTGCCGCGGAGACTGTCCGCGTAGGCGATGACGCGGCGGTCGGCGACGGCGGCCGCACGGGCCGTGCACTCGTCGAGTGCCTGGTCGGCCTGGTCGTGATCGCCTTGCAGCACCATTATCCAGGCCGCGACCCACAGCGCCGGGATCCGTTTGGGGCTGTCCGGGTCGGAGTTGTGCAGCGCTCGCTCGGTCCACCGTCGTCCGTCGCCGAGGAAGGTGTCGGCGCACCAGTGGTAGCGAAGCGCTATGACGAGGGTCAGGGCTTCGGGTGCGGCGGCCGGCTCGTTGGTCGCCCAGTCGAGTGCCGCTTGCAGGTTGTCGTGTTCTGCGCGCAACTCGGCCAGACCGGCCGCCTGGCCGGGCCCGTCCCAGACCTCGGCGGTCCGCTGGGCGAGCGCGCGGAAGAAATCGCAATGCCGCTTGCGGAGGGCGCCGGTCTCACCCAGTTCGGTCAGCCGCTGCCCCCCGTACTCCCGGATCGTTTCCAGCATCCGGTACCGCGGCGGGCCGTCGGTCGGGGCGAGCAGCAGGATCGACTGCAAGATCAAGTGGTCGATCAGGTCCACAATCTCCTCGCGCGGCAGGTCGGGACCGGCGCACACGCCCTCCGCGGCGGCCAAGGTGAATTCTCCGGCGAAAACCGACAGGCGCGCCCACAGCAGCCGCTCCGCCGGTCGGCTCAGCCCGTAGCTCCAGTCGATCAGCGCCCGCAGCGTCCGCTGCCGCGGCACCGTGGCCCGCGTGTCGATGTTCAGCAGGGTGAACCGGTCGTCGAGTCGTTCCAGCAGGCCCTGCATCGTCAGTGACCGTAGCCGGGATGCGGCGAGTTCGATGGCGAGCGGGATGCCGTCCAGCCGGTGGCAGACCCGCGTAATCGCTTCTGTGTCACCTTCGGTCACAGTGAAATCCGGACGCACTGCCCGGGCGCGTTCCAGTAGCAGTGCCGGCGCTTCGAAAGCGGTCAGTGCCGTCAGTGTGATCGCCGTGCCCGCGGCGGGCATCGACAGCGGCAGGACCGGGTATACGTGCTCGCCCACCAGCCCGAGCGCCTCCCGGCTGGTGGCCAGAATCTGCAGCTCGGCACATGATTTCAGTAGGTGCTCGCACAGCGCGCCAGACCTTTCCAGCAGGTGCTCGCAGTTGTCCAGCACGAGCAGGGTGTGCCTGGCGGCGAGGTGGTCGACGAGCTGCTCCTCGGGGCTTCGGTTCGACATATCGTTGATTCCCAGGACGGTCATCACCGCCCGTGCCACCAGATCCGCGTCGCCGACGCGGGCCAGATCCACCAGCCACACCCCATCCGGAAACAACTGGCCGACCGCGGCCGCGACCTCGGTGGCCAGGCGGGTCTTTCCGACTCCGCCCGCACCGGTGAGCGTGACCAGCCGGGCAGTAGCGAGCAGCTTCCGGACTTCGCGGATATCCCGTTCTCGTCCGACGAAGCTGGTGATCGCGAACGGCATGTTGCCAGCCACGCGAGCAGGCTTGCGTCTCGCCACAAGACCAATCTAGCCGCGCCGATGTACCGGGGTCCCGGCGACTCACCCACCCGGCTGGGTAGGGAAATGTGTAGATCTACCGATCCGGCCACCGCGCGCAGCGGACGAGAATCGCAGGGCAAGCGACAGATGTGCCAACCGAGATCGGACCATCCGATGACCCACTTATTGCCTCTTGCCTACGGATACTTACGCGCCGATATGCTCCGTGACCGCGACCCGGATTCGGGCGCGGACCGACTGCGGGCCGCCGCCGAGTCATTCGGATACGCGCTGGGCACCGTCTTCTATGAGCCCGCGCCCCAGCATGGGATATTGCCACCGGCGTTCGTCGAGCTCGTTCAGGAATGTCGTCGGACCGAAGCGCGCGCGGTGCTGACGTTGCGCGGGCACCTCTCGGGTATGACCGCGTGCCGGACGATCCTCATGGGGATCCTCGGAGTGCGCACCGATGCCGCGATCCGGGAACTCGAGCCGAATGGGTGAGAGCCGCTGGATGTGGCTATTGGGACGGATCACGGCGGTGGTGACAGCGCGGCCTCGTGCGTTGCGGATGTCGTAGCCCAGGCGCCAGCTGGCCGAATACGAAGCCACGTATTACCCTCAACAACCACCACGCCGACCGGCGCTGGTCTAACACCGAAGCCGGTCCCTTACCCGTGACGATTCATTTTTCCCAGCTTTTCCCATTCTGGGTGCGTCGGTGGCTTCGCTGATGCTGTCACGAGTAAGGCCCCCAACCAGATGTACTGGTCAGGGGCCCTGTCGTGTCTCCACACACGAGTCGGGGTGACAGGATTTGAACCTGCGACCTCTTCGTCCCGAACGAAGCGCGCTACCAAGCTGCGCCACACCCCGTGATGTGAACCTGCAGTAGCTTACAACAAGGAGGGCTCCGGAGTTAAATCCGCAGGTCACTTGTCCGGGAGGGGGCGGATGCTGGCGAGGATGCGCTGGGCGGTGGGGCGGTCGATGGCGCGGTCCACGCCGGTGTCGGCGGCGATGGTCATGACGAAGTTGCCGTTCTCGCCGGGGAAGGCGAACGTGTAAACGGCGAAGGAGCCGGCGCAGCCGGGGGCCGGGGGTGGGAAGGTGCCGTCGACCTCGGCGAACGAGCCGTGCAGCTCGCCGTCCAGGGAGGTGAGCGGTACGGCCTTGCCCGGGGTGGTGCCGGTGGCGGTGGACCAGCCGATCTTGGCCAGGTGGGCGCCGACGTCCGTGGCCGCCGCGGTCGGGTCCGGCTTCGCGGACATGGTCAGAAAGGCGCTGGTGCGCACGTAGTTCGGGCAGTAGCCCTTGCCGTCCTGCGCGAGCCCGGCGATCTCGACGGTGTCGGGCGCAGTGCCCCAGACGGTGGAACTCGCCGGGTCCACCTGCCAGTTCCGGGGCACGTCGAAGGCCGCGCCGCGGGACGGGACCTGGACCACCTGGTAGCCGGGGATCAGCGGGGCCAGATTGGCGATCGTGGCGGGCGCGGTCGTCGATGGTGCGGCGCTGGGCGGCGAACTCTTGGCCGAGGTCAGCGCGCTGACCAAGGAGCCGGAATCGGCCGAGGATGCGGAATTGCCGGAGCCACCAACTGTGAGGAGAGTCACGCCGATGCCCAGCGCTACCACCACCGCGGCCCCGATCCCGGCGAAGAGCCAGGTCTTGCGCTCGCGGGCACTCAGCGGTCGATCCTTGTGGCGGGACTTGTACGGGCCCGCGTCCGGTGGCGTCGGGTCCGAGTCCACCGGATGGGCGGCGGTCCGCGCGTCCCACGGCTGCGCTGCTGCGGGCGCGTCGTGCGGCTGTGCGCCACCGAAGGTCTGGGCGGAATCGCGAATCTCGGCCGAGGCGGATCCCATCGGCTGCGGCGCCCCGGACGGATGCTGTGGCGTCCCAGGGGGATAGGGTGCGCCGGGCAGTGAAGGCATTATGCCTCTAGAGGCGCCCGGAGCATGTGCAGTTCGCGATACACCCTGGACGCCAACCGATTTCGCCGACTGATCCGAATTCTGTTGTAGTGCTGCATGATCCGGTCCACCGAGCTGCCATGCCTCCTCCGGCTTCGGCACGTTCGAACTCGAGGGTTGTTGTTGTGCAGCGGGATCGGGGGCACCGCCGCGAGGTGAGGTTCCCGGCTGCGCGCGGCCCTCGGCCGCAGACGGCGACGCAGGTGAAATTGCCTGCTGCGGAATAGGATTAGTGCGCGGATCGGAGCCGACGAGCCCGAGATGATCGGTCCGCCCGTCGCGCGCGGCGTGCTCGAGATCGGGTGTGACCGACACCGATTGAGACGGGGACCCACCCTGCCCGAAGCTCACCTGCGCAATCCGATCCGTGGGCGCGGCCTGCTGCGCCCAGGCATCGGGACGTGCGGGCACCGCGGCATCCACGACCGGGATCTTCTCGGTCCTGGCGGGCCCGGCCGGACGAAAATCGATCGCCTCGGTATCGGTGGTGTCCGCCGGAGAGGTCGGATGTGGCAGGTTCAAACCGCGCAGATGCGCGGCGTGCTGCGGGTGCGATCGATTGTCGGCGGCCGGCCGATCGCCGGATTCACCGCTGATCGGCTCGTTGCTCACCCTCGTCCCCTGCCTGACGTGTCGGATCGACGAGCGACCCTGTGTTCACCCACCTCGCGGCCTACCGTCCCCTACCGGGCCACGACCTCCGACGCCGACACGCCGTGGCCGCTGGCGGCAGCGGGGCGCTGCGGCGGGGCAGCGACCAGCGTCAGCAGGGTCGCCTCCGGGCGACAGCAGAACCGGTACGGCGCCCACGGCGAGGTACCGAGCCCGGCCGAGACGTGCAACCGGGTGTGTGCACCCCAGCGCGAGGGCCCCTTCACCCGGGAACGGTCGATGCCGCAGTTGGTGACCAGCGCGCCGAAGCCCGGCAGGCACAGCTGCCCGCCGTGGGTGTGACCCGCCAGCACCAGGTCGTAGCCGTCGGTGGAGAACCGGTCGAGCACGCGCGGCTCGGGGGAGTGGGTCAGGCCGATGCTCAGCTCCGCCAGCGGATTCGGGGCGCCGGCGATGGTGTCGTAGCGGTCGCGCTTCAGGTGCGGATCGTCGACCCCGGCGGTCGCGATCTTGATTCCGGCCACCTCGACGTCGCGCCGCACGTGGGTCAGGTCGTGCCAGCCGCGCTCGGAGAACGCCGCCCGCAGATCCTGCCAGGGCAGCGGGTCGCCGTGGACTCGCTTGTGGTCCTTCTTGAAGTACTTCAGCGGATTCTTCGGCACCGGCGCGAAATAGTCGTTGCTGCCGAAGACGAACAGGCCCGGCCGCGACAGCAGCCCCGACAGCGCCTGCACCACCGCGGGCACCGCCTTGGGATGGGCCAGATTGTCACCGGTGTCGACCACCAGATCCGGTTCGAGTCGTGCCAGCTCCCGCACCCAGTTCTGCTTGAGCTTCTGCCCGGGCATCATGTGCAGATCGGACAGGTGCAGCACCCGCAGGCTCGCCGACCCCGGCTGTAGCACCGGTAGGGTCGCCTCACGCAGGACGAACGCATTGCGTTCGATCAGCGAGGCGTAGCCGATACCGGCCACTGCGGCTCCGGCGGCGCCCAACGCGGCTCGTTGGACTGCGGGAGACGAGAGTACGGGCATTCGATCAGGATAGGCGACGGATGTGACGAACACCGAGTGTGATTCGGCACAAGTCCAGATCGCGCCAGCGTGCGAGCACGGGACGGGGTGCGGCGCGGGGGCAAAACGACTGGGGCAAGGCGTCCGGACCGGTTACCGTGAGCATTATGTCGGAACTCAAATCGAAGCTGCGGGCCGATCTGACCACGTCCATGAAGGCCAAGGACGCGCTGCGCACCAATACCCTGCGCATGCTGCTGGCCGCCATCCAGACCGCCGAGGTGGCCGGGGCGCAGGCGCGCGAGCTGTCCGATGCCGACGTGATCGCGGTGCTGGCCAAGGAGGCCAAGAAGCGCAACGAGGCGGCGGTGGTCTACGAGCAGGCGGGCCGCGGCGAACTCGCGGCCAACGAGCGCGCCGAGAACGAGATCATCGACGAGTACCTGCCGACCCCGCTCACCGATGCGGAGGTCGCCGACCTCGTCGACACCGCCATCGCCCAGGTCGCCGAGCAGAACGGTGAGCGCCCGGGCATGCGGCAGATGGGGCAGGTCATGAAGATCGCCACCACCCTGGCCCACGGCCGCGCCGACGGTTCGCGCATCTCGGCCGCGGTGAAGGCCCGCCTGTAGATCACGCGCGGCCCGGAATCGGCGGGCGCGCAAGGGGATCCCGACGAACGCGCCAGTCTGTCCGAATCGCGCAAGCATGGCGCAGATACGCCGGAGCCCCGCTGAAGATTGATCCAGCGGGGCTCCGGTGTGTCTAGCGGGGTAGCGGTATCGGTATGGGAATCGGTGGCAGCCGCGGAATCTGCGGCAGGCCAGGCAGATTCACCGGGGGTGCGTCCGGCAGCGGGGCATCGCGCACGGTGCCGTCGCTGATGGACAGCGTGATCACCGAACCCGGGATGGCCGACCCGTTGGGCGTGGTGCCCTGCACCGTCCCCTTGGCCGCGGAGCCCGGCTGCGTCACCGCCGACACCTGGAAGCCCGCGCCCACCAGGGTCGCGGTGGCCTCGGCCTGGGGCTTGCCGATCACGTCGGGAATCTGTGAATTGTTGGATCCGCGCACGTATTTGTCGTCCAACGGCGGTAGCTGGGTGGGCGGGAAGTTGCCCAGCACCGGATTGATGCCCATGAACCAGCTGCGCGCGGGTTCATTACCACCGAACAGGTTGCCGCTCGAGCAGTTGCGCAGCGGGAACGAGCAGATCTGGTCCGGGGTCGGCGAGTCGCCGTAGATGTAGGCCGCGCCGGCCATCGAGTTGGTGAAGCCGAGGAAGGCCGAGGACCGGTTGGTCTCGGTGGTTCCGGTCTTCGAGGCCACCGGGACGTGCCATCCGGCCGCACGTGCGGATCCGGCCGCGGTGCCGCCGGTGGCGTCCTGGCCCAGCGCGTTGGCCAGCGTGTTGGCCAGGCCGGGATCGATGACCTGCTGGCAGGCCTGCTGGGTCAGCGAGACCGGCTTGCCGTTGCGGTCCAGCACCTGCTTGATCGGGGAGGGCGGGCACCACTTGCCGCCCGAGGCCAGGGTCGCCGCCACGTTCGACAGCTCCAGGGGGTTGACCGCGACCGGGCCGAGGGTGAACGAACCCAGGTTCTGCTGCTTGAACATGTCGGCCATGCTCGTGTTGCCGTGTCCGGAGGTGCCGGGCTTGGTGTAGGACCGCAGGCCCAGCCGGATCGCCATGTCGACGGTCGGGGTCACCCCGACAGCCTGAATGAGCTTGACGAACGCGGTGTTCGGCGACTGCGCGAGCGCCTCGGTCACCGACATCGGCGAGCGGTAGTTACCGGCGTTCTTGACGCAGTAGGTCATCTCCGGGCAGCCGGGAGTGCCGCTCGAGCCCATGCCCTTGGCCGCGTAGAACGACGGCACGTCGAGATTGGCGCTGGTGCCCAGGCCCTTCTCCATCGCCGCGGCCGTGGTGAAGATCTTGAAGATCGAGCCGGCGCCGTCGCCGACCATCGAGAACGGCTGCGGCTGTACCGTCTGGTGGATGCTCGCGTCCAGGCCGTAGGTGCGGCTGGACACCATCGCCAGCACGTTGTGGGAGTCCTGGCCGGGCGCGATGATGGTCGACACCTCGGCGATGTCGTCCAGATTGGCCGGCGTCATCGCGTTGACCGCGGCCTTCATCGAGTTCTGCACCGTCGGGTCCAGGGTGGTGCGGATCAGGTAGCCGCCCTTGTTGATCTGATCGGTGCTCAGTCCCGCGTCGTTCAGGTACTGCAGGGCGTAGTCGCAGAAGTAGCCGCGGTCGATGGCTGCGATGCAGCCGTTGGACAGGCCCTGCGGCTCGGGCTGCACGTCGAGCGGGGTGGCCTTGGCCGCCTGGAATTCGGCCGCGCGGCTCGGGATGTTCTGGACCATGGTGTCCAGCACGATGTTCCGGCGGTCGAGCACGGCCTTCGGGTTGGTGTACGGGTTGAACTTGGAGGTGCTCTGCACCATGCCGGCCAGCATCGCGGCCTGCTGGACGTTCAGGTCCTTGGCGTCGACCTTGAAGTAGGTCTGGGCGGCGTCCTGGATGCCGTAGGCGCCGTTTCCGAAGTACACCAGGTTGAGGTAGCGGGTGAGGATCTCGTCCTTGGAGAGTTGCTTGTCCAGCGTCAGGGCCAGGCGGATCTCGCGCAGCTTGCGCGCGGGGGTGGTCTCGATCGCGGCCCGGCGCTCGGCGTCGGTCTTGGCGACGACCAGCAGCTGGAAGTTCTTCACATACTGCTGGTCGATGGTCGAGCCACCCTGCTGCACCTCGCCGCTCGAGGTGTTGCGCAGGAACGCGCGGAAGGTGCCCTGCCAGTCGACGCCGTGATGGTTCAGGAAGCGGCGGTCCTCGATGGAGATCTGCGCCAGCTTCATGTCGTTGGAGATCTTGTCGCTGGGCACCTCGAAGCGCCGTTGCTGGTACAGGTAGGCGATCGGTGCCCCGGTCGCATCGACCATGGTGGACACCGCCGGTACGGTGCCCTCCAACACTTCGGCGGAGACGTTGTCGACGGCATCGGCGGCGCGGTTCGACACGTACCCGAAACCACCGGCGAGCGGGAACAACAGCCCGGCGATGAGGGCGGCCGCCAGGATGCACGCCCCGGCCAGTCTGGCGAGCGTTTGTGAGATCGGCACGCCACCAGACTAAAGGCAGCCCTCGCGCGCGGGCGGTCGCGGTGCGAGACTCGAATTACGTGTACGGTCCGGACGTGGGAACCATCACATCTCGGCGGGTCCTGTCATAGAAACCCGGGCGTGTCGGCCGTTTGGTTCAGACTGCCCGGTTTTTTGTCGCATTTGCATGGACGGGCGTACCAGAAAATCTCGAGACGGTCTTGCGCTGGCCCCATACCTTTACCTAGATTGAGAACCCAGTGTGATAGAGCTAACACTCAAAGTGGAATGTGGTGCAGGCCGCAGCGGGGTTGGGTTGCTGCGGACTGCTCGTGATTCCGGAGCGCCGTTGACCCGGTGTTCGGACTGCAAAGGGGCACACCAAATGCATATGACTACCCCCATCGCTCGATTGGACGTGGAGCAGGCCGAAGCAAGGATCGCCTGGGTCTCCCAGGCCCGATGCAAGGAAGTGGACCCCGACCAGCTGTTCGTCCGCGGCGCCGCCCAGCGCAAGGCGGCGACGATATGCCGGCACTGCCCCGTGCTGATGGAGTGCGGCGCCGACGCCCTGGACAATCGAGTCGAGTTCGGTGTGTGGGGTGGTATGACCGAGCGCCAGCGGCGTGCGCTGCTGAAACAGCATCCCGAGGTGACCTCGTGGGCGGAGTTCTTCCGCGCCCAGCGGAACCAGAAGGTGGCGATCTGAGTCGATAACCGACGGCGGTCCGAGTCCGGCTAGACGCGGGCTCGGGCCGTTTTCGGTTCCTCGCCGATTATTCCCGTCCGCCAAGGGGGCTTGTCAGGCGATGGGGGTGGCGGCGGGCGACCCGGTCAGCTGATCGGCGACCGCGCGCAGCGCGTCCAGATCCGACACATCGAACGGCAGCGCCGTCACCGCGACGATCGGCACCCGCGGATGCGCGCCGGTGAAGCGGTGCAGCAGATGCTCCTCGCGCCGGGCGGTGGTGGCCCGGTGCGCGTGGATGCGCAGCACCTCCGCCGTCAACGCCAGCGGGTCGGACTCGGGATCCTGGGTCGAGCCGTCCGGAACCAGGCGGTCCGCGGCCGCGGTGGACTGCTCCGGGGACAGCGCGCACAGCACCGGGTGGGTGCGGTTGAGCACCAGCCCGGCCAGCGGCATGTTGTCGGTGGAGAGCCGGTCCACGAAGAACGACGCCTCACGCAGCGCATCCGGTTCGGCGGCGGCCACCACGAGGAAGTGCGTGCCCGGCCGGGACAGCATCGCGTAGGTGCGATCGGCCCGATCCTGGAAGCCGCCGAACATGGATTCGAGCGACTGCAGGAACAGCGAGGCGTCCTTGAGCATCTGGCCCCCCACGATCGTCGACACCCCGCGTACAGCCAGACTCATCGCGCCCGTCACGAAGCGGCCCACGCCCCGGCCCGGCGCCATGATGACGCGAATCATGCGGCCGTTCAGGAAGGTGCCGAGTCGTTTCGGCGCGTCGAGGAAGTCCAGCGCGTTGCGCGAGGGCGGGGTGTCCACGATGACCAGGTCCCACTGCTTCTTCCCGACCAGCTGCCCCAGCTTCTCCATCGCCATGTACTCCTGCGTCCCGCCGAAGGAGGAGGCGACCGTCTGATAGAAGGGGTTGGCGAAGATCTGCTCGGCCTTGTCCGGCGTGGTGTGCTCGAGCACCATATCGTCGAAGGTGCGGCGCATGTTCAGCATCATCGCGTGCAGCTCGCCCCGGGTCTCGGGACTCAGCGGCACCCGCTGCGGGGTATTGCCCAGATCGCTGACGCCCAGCGACTGCGCCAGCCGCCGCGCCGGGTCGATGGTCAGCACGACCACCTTGCGCCCTACCTCGGCGGCGCGCAGCGCGAGCGCCGCCGCCGTGGTCGTCTTCCCGACGCCGCCGCTGCCGCAGCAGACCACCACCCGCGCCGCCGGATCGGACAGAATCGCCGAGATATCCAGCGGGAAAGCGGTGGTCGGAACGGTCATCAGCGAACTCCCTGTGTGCTCAGATGTTCGGATAGCTCATAGAGTCCGCCCAGGTCCATGCCGTCGGGCAGGGTCGGCAGGTACAGCCGGTTGATGTCGACCTTGGCCAGTTCGGCCGCGCTGTCGTCCTGGGCCTGCAGGATGGCGCTGTGCTGCATGGTCTCCTCGAGCAGGCCCTGGAAATCGTTGTCGGACAGGTCGATTCCCGCAGCACCCAGTCCGGCGCGCAGGGCGTCGGCATCGATGTCGCCGCCCGCGGCCCGCCGGCGCAGCGACGCGGGCAGGAACCCCTCGGTGGCCCGGTTGACGATCACCGTGCCGATGCGGAAGTCGGCCTCGGTCAGCTCCGCGACAGCGTCGGCGGTCTCCTGCACCGGCAGCGCCTCGAGCAGGGTCACCAGGTGCACGATGGTCTGCTCGGAATGCAGCAGATTCGACACGCCCACGGCCTGCGAGGCGATCGGCCCGCCCTTGGCGACGTCGGCCATCGCCTTGGTGACGTCCAGGAATCCGGCGATGCGGCCGGTCGGCGGCGCGTCCACCACGATCTCGTCATAGACCGGACGGGTCACACCACCTGATTTCTCGGTCCGCACAACGCATTCCTTGATCTTGCCGGTAAGGATGACGTCCTTCAGGCCCGGCGCGATCGTGGTGACGAACTCGATGGCGCCCATCCGGCGCATCGCCCGCCCGGCGAAGCCGAGGTTGTAGAACATGTCCAGGTATTCGAGGAACGCGTACTCGATGTCCAGGGCCAGTGCCATCACCTCGCCGCCGCCGTCGGCGGTGGCGATCTTCGTCTCGGTCGGGGGCAGCGGCGGCAGATCGAACAGCTGGGCGATCGATTGACGCCCCTCCACCTCGACCAGCAGCACCCGTCGCCCGCCCGCGGCCAGGGCCAGGGCCAAAGCCGCGGCGACCGTGGACTTTCCGGTGCCGCCCTTCCCGGAGACGTAGTGCAGCCGGGCCTTGTCCGCCCGCTCCGGCCATCCCAGCTCCGGCCCCTCCTCGGTGGAAACGGGCGCCGCTATCGGTACTCCCACGTTCGCGAGCCTATAGCCCGTTGCGAAAACCCCGGCACGGGATACGCCGACTGTCTGCTAGGCCACATGCGGATCCGGTCGAGCCCAACGGTTCGCAAGACCGCGTAACCCCGATACGCTCGGGCACATGAGTGATCTGACCCTGTGGGAATACGCGACAGTCCCGTTGCTGACGCATGCGACCAAGCAGATTCTGGACCAGTGGGGCGCCGACGGCTGGGAACTGGTGACCGTCCTGCCCGGGCCGACCGGCGAACAGCACGTCGCCTACCTGAAGCGGGTGAAGGGCTGATGAGCGAGATCTGGCGCAAGAACCTCGAGCGGCTCGGCCTGGAGCTGCCCGGCGTGGCTGCCCCGGCGGGCGCCTACATTCCGGCGCTGCGCAGCGGCCAGCTGGTGTACACCTCCGGTCAGCTGCCGTTCGTGGACGGCAAGCTGTTCGCCGAGGGCAAGGTCGGCGCGGAGGTCACCCCGGAGCAGGCCAAGGAGGCCGCCAAGCTGTGCGCGCTCAACGCGCTCGCCGCGGTCCACGACGTGGCCGGACTCGATGCGGTCGTGCGGATCGTGAAGGTCGTCGGATTCGTGGCCTCCGCACCGGGATTCAACGATCAGCCGCTGGTGATCAACGGCGCCTCGGAATTGCTCGGCGAGGTGTTCGGCGACGCCGGCAAGCACGCGCGTTCCGCGGTCGGCGTCTTCGAGCTGCCCCGGAACACCCCGGTCGAGGTGGAGATCATCGTCGAGATCGCGTAAATCTGGAAGTTGGTGGTGGGTCGTGGAACCTGTTACCGCACTGCGCGTTAGGACACTGTCATGACCCTCACCCATCCCGCGTATGGGCAATTGCGGCCGGTCACACCTACCGCATCGGTACTGCTGGCGGACAATCCGAACCAGATGACCCTGCAGGGCACCAACACCTGGATTCTGCGCGCCCCGGGCCGGTCCGACTGCGTCGTGATCGACCCGGGGCCCAAGGACCGCGCGCACAGCGAGGCGATCGCGCGCGAGACCAACGGAAATATCGCCCTCACCCTGATCACGCACCACCATCACGACCACACCGGCGGCATCGACCGGCTGACGAAGCTGACCGGCACGTCCGTGCGTGCGGTGGAGCGCGAGTTCCTGCGCGGTTCGGTCACGCCGCTGGCCGACGGCGAGGTCATCGAGGCGGCGGGGGTGCGCATCACGGTGCTGGCAACCCCCGGGCACACGCAGGACTCGGTCAGCTTCGTGCTCGAGGATGCCGTGCTGACCGGTGACACCGTGCTCGGCAGCGGCACCACGGTGCTGGAATCACGCGACGGCGCGCTGGGCGACTACCTGGCCTCGATGGACAAGCTGGCCGCGGTGGCCCCGGGCAGGGCCCTGCTGCCCGCGCACGGACCCGATCACCCCGAGGCCGAGCCCGTCGTCCGGTATTACATCCAGCATCGCCAGGAGCGGCTGGAGCAGGTGCGCGCGGCGCTGCGGGAACTGGGCCCCGACGCCAAGCCTTTGCAGATCGTCGCGAAGGTCTACGCCGACGTCGACAAGAAGCTCTGGCCCGCTGCGCGCAGCTCGGTGCAGGCGCAGCTGGCGTATCTGCGCAGCCAGAACTAGACGAAACTGCCCCCGGGACACGTCATCCCGGCATGCAATTGGCCGGGATCCATGCGCTGGATCCCGGCCACGAGCACGCCGGGATGACGAGTTCGGTTGTGGTGGCGCGGCTCAGCGAGCGCGGCGGGCTAGACGCTCCGAGTCGGAGATCAGCACGCTCTTGCCCTCGAGCCGCAGCCAGCCGCGGTGCGCGAAGTCGGCCAGGGCCTTGTTCACGGTCTCGCGGGAGGCGCCGACCAGCTGGGCGATCTCCTCCTGGGTGAGGTCGTGCGTGACGCGCAGCGCGCCGGCCTCCTGGGTGCCGAACCGCTGGGCCAGCGTCAGCAGCGCCTTGGCAACGCGGCCGGGGACGTCGGTGAAGATGAGGTCGGCCAGGTTGTTGTTGGTGCGGCGCAGGCGGCGGGCCAGCACACGCAGCAGCTGCTCGGCGATCTCCGGGCGCTGATCGATCCACGACTTGAGCGCATCGCGGTCCATCGTCACGGCGCGGACCTCGGTCACGGTGGTGGCCGTGGAGGTGCGCGGGCCCGGGTCGAAGATCGAGAGCTCGCCGAACATGTCCGACGGGCCCATGATGGTCAGCAGGTTCTCCCGGCCATCGGGGGAGCGGCGGCCGATCTTCACCTTGCCCGATGTGATGATGTACAGCCGGTCGCCCGGCTCACCCTCGTTGAAGATGATGTGACCGCGAGGAAAGTCGACAGGCTGTAGTTGTTTGGCGAGAGCGGCCACCGCGGTGGGCTCGACGCCTTGGAAGATGCCTGCTCTGGCGAGGGCCTCGTCCACGAATGTGCTCCTTATGGGATTGACGGTGTACTAGCGGCAGCGGGCCACAACGTGGTGACGACGCAAGCTGCCGCTTGCGGGCCCGTCGCTGTCGCCCCGGGTCCTGGCCGGACCGAAGCGAACGGCCGACAGTGCAGTCTACTTTGCATTCGGGCAGCGTAGTGACCGACACCACGTTATGTGCGGTTGGTGAAACGACCGCGATGTCCGAAAGGTTCCCGCGATCGCGGCGTTGTCCCCACCCCGCCGACTCACCGACCCCGTTCGCGGGTATCGGCCAACACCGTATCGAACGCTGTGTCAGCTGGCCTGGGCGACGTCCAATTCGTCGCCGCGTGCGCGGCGCGGACCCATCCGGGTCGCGGCGGCGGGCACGCCGAGTTTGGCCAGCTCGTTCACCTCTGCATTGCTGGCACGGTCGAGGTATTGCTGGACCTCTTCTTCCGGTTCGAGCAGTTTGCGAAGCCGATTTTCGACGCGTTCCATGAACAGCGCGAACAGCATCAGCACCACCGGGAAGAGCACCACAGCGAGTCCTTGCATACGGAGGAGTAAACACTGAGAAGGTCTCGGATGGAACACGGGAGGTCATCTGGGAGGGTCACACCCGGTGGCGTCTTCGGGTCCGCGACGGCCCCGACGGGGGCTCGGTGTCGGTGTGTATCCGTAAGGTGGACTCGTGCCTGAACCCAGACTCAGCGCCACGCCCGGGAGCGACGGGGCCGCGTCGAAGACTGTCGAAACTCCGCGGCGGCGGAACGCATCCGCCGTGCGTGCGGCCAAGTTCGCCGCCGAAACGCGCCTGAGCCTGGTGCGCCGCGCGCGCCGCATGAATCGCACGCTGACCCTGGCGTTCCCGGATGCGCACTGCGAACTGGATTTCACCACCCCGCTCGAATTGGCCGTGGCGACAATTCTTTCCGCGCAGTGCACCGATGTCCGCGTGAATTTGACCACCCCCGCGCTGTTCGCCCGCTACCGCGACGCCCGCGCCTATGCCGAGGCCGATCGCACCGAACTCGAGGAATACATCCGCCCGACCGGTTTCTACCGCAACAAGACCAACTCGCTCATCGGGCTGGGTCAGGCGCTGCTGGAGCGGTACGACGGAGAATTGCCCGGCAGCCTGGAGGAATTGGTCACGCTGCCGGGAATCGGCCGTAAAACCGCCAACGTTATCCTCGGTAATGCGTTCGATGTGCCGGGTATCACAGTCGACACCCATTTCGGGCGGCTGGTGCGCCGCTGGGGCTGGACTACAGAAGAAGATCCGGTCAAGGTCGAGCACGCGGTGGGCGAGCTGATCGAGCGCAAGGACTGGACGATGCTCTCGCACCGGGTGATCTTCCACGGCCGCCGGGTGTGTCATGCCCGCAAACCCGCCTGCGGCGCGTGCCTGCTGGCCAAGGACTGCCCCTCCTTCGGGGAGGGCCCGACCGATCCGGCCGCCGCGGCCGCGCTGATCAAGGGACCCGAGGCCGAACATCTGCTCGAATTGGCCGGCCGGTGAGGTCGATTCCCGCGGCCTGGCGCTGGACCTTCGTCGGGCTGATCGCGGTCGTCGCGCTGGCGGTCGCGCTGTGGCCGCGCGCGCAGCGGCCCGGCCCTGCCGCCTCGCCGACGGCATCGGCGCAACAGTCCGATTCCGGCGTCACGGCCGCCGCGCGCGCGGCGGCCGCGCTGGCGGACTGCCCGCGGCCCACGGGCGCCGCGGCGGCGGGTTCGCTGGCCGGGATCACCCTCGACTGCCTGAACGACGGCCATCCGGTCGACCTGGCCGCCGCGCTGGCCGGGCGGCCCGCGCTGGTGAATCTGTGGGCGTACTGGTGCCAGCCGTGCGCACAGGAACTGCCGGCCCTGCAGCAGTTCGCCGACCGGGCCGGGCCGGCGGTCACCGTGCTGACCGTGCACAGCGATCCCGCCGAGGCGAAGGCCCTGGCGCGCCTGCACGACCTGGATGTACACCTGCCGGGTGTGCAGGACGGCGCGGCGAAGGTCCGCACCGCGGTCGGCGCGCCCTCGGTGCTCCCGGTTTCGGTGCTGGTCCGCGCCGATGGTTCGATCGCCAAGGTGATCGTGCGACCGTTCGGCAATGCGGGCGATATCGCCGAAACCGTCGCGGCGGACCTCGGGGTCCGGGTATGACTACTGGTCGAGATCCGAGTCGTCGCCGAGCGCTCGGCCGGGGTTGCGATTACCGTGCAAACGAGCGGTCCGGTGTACGCACGCCCGGCGGCTCGACCGGGGGTGGTGAATGCCGCGCCGTCGGTAGCGAATACGGCGACGAGGCCGCAAGGAGGCAGTGTGCGTGAGGGCGAGGGCCACGACGGGTTCCGGGCCAGACCGGGCCTGGTAACCGAGGGCATCCCGCAATGGCTACGCGGCGTCGTCGAGCGCAAGCCCGCCGATCCCGACGGCATCAACCCGGTGCTGAACCGAACCGCTATGAAGCAGGTTGCCGCGGCGGCGCTGCGGCCCCGTCAGGCCGCGGTGCTCGTACTGTTCGGCGGCGCCGTCGCATCCGATCCGGGCGCGCCGGGCGGGCTGCCGCGCGATGCGGACGTGCTGCTCACTCAGCGCGCGGCCACGCTACGCGAACACCGCGGGCAGGTCGCATTTCCCGGCGGTGGAGTGGAGCCGGGCGATCACGGACCCATCGACACGGCGCTGCGCGAGGCCTGGGAGGAGACCGGCCTCGAGCGCGCGGGCGTCGACCCGATCGCGGTGCTGCCCAAGATCTTCGTGCCGCCCTCGCGCTTCGATGTGACGCCGGTGGTCGCGTATTGGCGCACCCCCGGCCCGGTGCGAGTGGTCAGCGAGGCCGAGGCGGCGCGCGTGGCGCGGGTGCCGCTCGCGGATCTGGTCGACCCGGCCAATCGGTTCGTGGTCCGGCATCCGCTGGGATACATGGGCCCGGCGTTCGCGGTCGACGGCATGCTCGTGTGGGGTTTCACCGCGGGCGTGCTGGCCGGGCTGCTTGCGGTCTCGGGCTGGGAACGGGAGTGGGACTACCACGATGTGCGTGATCTGCAGTCTTCGCTGGCGGCAGTGGGGATGACGCTGTGAACGGAGCGAAGCGGAGTGAGCCAATAGGCCAGCCCGCCGAAGGCACGACGGAGCCGAGCGCAGCGAGGGAACCATGACACAGCCCTTCTCGGGCACGACGGAGCCGAGCGCCAGCGAGGTGCAGTCGTGACCGCATCGGACTGGCTCGACATCGCCGTCGTGATCATCGCGCTGCTGGCCGCATCCTCGGGATGGCGGCAGGGCGCGGTCGCCTCGGCCCTGGCGTTTCTGGGCGTGATCCTGGGCGCGGTCGCCGGGATCCTGATCGCGCCGCACATCCTGGTTCACATCAGCGAGGGCCGCAAACGCGTCCTGGTCGGCGTGGTGCTGATCGTGGCGCTGGTCATCGTCGGCGAGGTGGCCGGCATGGTGCTGGGGCGCGCGGCGCGCAGCGGCATGCGAAATCCCTTCGTCCGCAGTGTCGACAGCGTCGTGGGCGCGGGCCTGCAGGCGGTCGCGGTGCTGGCCACCGCGTGGCTGCTGGCGCTGCCGCTGGCCTCCTCCTCGCAGCCCGGTATCGCCGCGGCGGTGAACGGCTCGCGGGTGCTCTCGAACGTCAACAAGGTCGCGCCGAGCTGGTTGCGCCGGGTGCCCAACGAATTCTCCAAGCTGCTCAACACCTCCGGGCTGCCGGACGTCATCGGGCCGTTCAGCCGCGCGCCGATCGCCGCGGTGGCGCCGCCGGATCCGAGCGTGCTGGACAGCCCCGTCGCGTTGAACCTGCAGCACAGCGTGCTGCGCATCCGCGGTGTCGCGTCGAGCTGCCAGCGCATGCTGGAGGGGTCGGGCTTCGTGGTCGCACCCGAGCGGATCATGACCAACGCACATGTGGTCGCGGGTACCAACAGCCTGCAGGTCGATACCGCCCGGGGCCCGCTGAATGCCACCGTGGCGCTGTTCGATCCGTCCAAAGACGTTGCGATACTGGCTGTTCCGGGCCTGCAGGCGCCGGTCGTGCCGCTCGCCCCGGCCGCCGCCAAATCGGGTGAGAGCTCGATCGTGCTCGGCTATCCCGGCGGCGGCAACTACACCGCCAGCGCCGCCCGCGTACGCGAGACCCTGGATCTGACCGGTCCGAACATCTACAAGAGCGCGACCGTCGAGCGTGAGGTCTACACCGTGCGCGGGCAGGTCCGCGCGGGCAATTCCGGTGGGCCGCTGGTGGATACGAAGGGTGAGGTGCTCGGCGTGGTGTTCGGTGCGGCCGTCACCGACGACGACACCGGATACGTGCTGACCCTCGCGGAGGTGCAGTCGGATCTCAACGTGGCGGCGGGGTCGACCAACGCGGTGCCGACCGGGGGGTGCGTGCTGAGCTAGACCGTCGACAATGAGCGAAATTCCTTGCGACCGTGAGCTCCTCGTGATTGTGACTTCCCCGGAAGTCATCTGGGGACAATCGGGGAGGGGACACGATGAGAAGACTGTTCATTGTCGGTGCGATGGCACTCGGTGGTGGATTGAGACGAAGTACGGTCGGCGCAACTTCGGCCCGAACGAAATGATCGACGGTGGCCACTTGATCGTCACCCGCATCTACTGCTCTTCCTAGCCGATCAGTTTGGCGATCTCGGCGGTCACGGACGAGGGGTTCTCCTGATGCGCGAAATGTCCGGCGTCCGGGATGGATACGAGTCGGCGGCCGGGGGAGAGATGCCGCCCCCGGCGCACGGTCGAGGCCAGGATGTAGGCATCCTGCTCGCCGTGCAGGCAGAGCACCGGGATGCGGACCGGCTCGCGCATCATCGTCATGAACCGGTGACCGTCGGGGCGCCACTGGCTACGGAATGCCCAGCGCTGATATTCCAGCGCGCAGTGCGCGGTGCCGGAGATCCGGATCGCCGCGCGCATCCGGTTGGCCGTGTCGACGAATTCGGCAGAGCCGGTCCACTGTCCACCGGCTCGCTGCCGCAGCAGCCGTTCCACCTCGAAACCGTCGCGCCGGGTCAGCAGGCGCTCGCCGGTGCGGGGCGGCTGGTAGCGCAGGAAGTTCGGCAGCCAGGCACGGCGCTGGTGCCGATCGCGGAGCACCGCCTGCTTCAGCGCCACCGGGTGCGGGGAGCTCACCACCGCGATCGAACGCACCAGCCGCGGATGCAGCACGGCGGTCGCCCAGCACACCAGCCCACCCTCGGCATGACCGACCAGGACGGCATCGGTGTGTCCCAGTGCGCGAATCAGCCCGGCGACGTCGCCGGCCAGAGTCCAGCCATCGTAGCCGCGCGGGGGCTTGTCCGAGTCACCGTAGCCGCGCAGGTCGACCGCGACCGCGCGCAGGCCCAGCCCGGCCAGGCCGGTCAGTTGATGCCGCCACGACCACCAGAAGTCGCCGAATCCGTGCAACAACAGCACCAACGGCGCGTCCGGGGCCACGCCGGATTCGGGTGCGGCCTCGGCGACGTGGAATCGAATGCCGTTGGCATGCACGTCCTTGTGGGTCCATGGTCCGTCGTAGCGCACGCTCGACGGATCCGGACTCGGGTTCAACGACACGCCCGAAAGCGTAGTTGGCCGATCAGCTGGCGGACTTGTCGACCACGTCGACGTCCTCCGGCGCGGCGTGCGACCCCAGCCCCTGCGGCAGCACCGTGCGCGCCGATTTCAGCGATTCGATGGTCTTGGCCGGGGCCCGCAACTTACGCACCTTCAGATATCCCAGCAGCGCCAGGAAGATGGTCGCCGCGAGCATGATGCCGAAGACGATCAGGAATGCGGCCCAGCGGTACAGCCACACATCCAGCAGTTCGGCCAGGAAGAAGAAAAAGAAGAACGTGGAATACAGCAGGACGACCAGCGCGGCGATGAAGTAGACGCTGCCCATCAGGCCCTTGCGGATTTCCCCGGTGACCTCGGCCTTGGCCAGCGCGACCTCCGCACGGACCAGGGTCGACATCTGCTCGGTGGCATCGCGGACCAGGTCGCCGACGCTGGCATTGCGGGTCGTGTCGACCTCGGACAGCGGAATAGAGGTAATGGTCCGGCCGCGATCGGCGCCCTGCCCGTTACCGCCCTGTGTACTCAATTGCTCGACCTCTCCCTGTCCGTGCTGTCCGGCTCGGCCGCCGGTGATTCGGTGACCGCGGCGGCCTGTCTCGGGCCTGTGGTGGCAACGTTATCCGTCGGCGCGAGTTCTTTCCGTTAGAGGCTAGCGGTGAACGGGACCGCGCCCAGTACCGACGTGGGAAACGCGCCGCGCGAGCTGTATTCGCGCGGCTCGGAGAGTGGCATCGAGCCCGGGCGCGGGTGTGCGCCCGGGCTTTCGTCGGCTACCGGTGGTCGCCTACCAGTTCGTCTTCTGGGTGCGGATGGCCTCGAAGACGTTGGGATCCACCAGGGTCGAGGTGTCGCCGAGTTCGCGGCCCTCGGCGACGTCGCGCAGCAGGCGCCGCATGATCTTGCCCGACCGCGTCTTGGGCAGCTCTGGCACGATGTGGATCTCGCGGGGGCGGGCGATCGGGCTGATCTCGCGCGAGACCTCGGCCTTGAGCTCGGCGACCAGATCCTGGCCGGTGTTCTTCGCCTCGGCGGTCAGGATGACGAACGCGACGATGCCCTGTCCGGTGGTGTCGTCACTGGCGCCGACCACCGCGGCCTCGGCGACGCCGGAGTGCCCGACGAGTGCGGATTCGACCTCGGCGGTGGAGATCCGGTGTCCGGAGACGTTCATGACGTCGTCCACCCGGCCCAGCACCCACAGGTCGCCGTCCTTGTCGAGCTTGGCGCCGTCACCGGCGAAGTACCAGCCCTTGTCGCCGTAGCGATCCCAGTAGGTCGCCTGGTAGCGCTCCGGATCACCCCAGATGCCGCGCAGCATCGAGGGCCACGGCTGATCCAGGACCAGGTACCCGTTGGCCTCGGTCTCGCCGAGCCGCACCGGATTTCCCTCCTCGTCGACGACCTTCGCCGAGATGCCGGGCAGCGGCGTCATGGCGGCGCCGGGCTTGGCGGCGGTCGCGCCGGGCAGCGGTGAGATCATGATCGAGCCGGTCTCGGTCTGCCACCAGGTGTCCACGATCGGCGCCGAATTCGACCCGATGACCTCGCGGTACCAGCGCCAGGCCTCGGGATTGATGGGCTCGCCCACGCTGCCCAGCACCCGGATCGAGGACAGGTCGTGCGCGTCCGGGATCTCCCGGCCCCATTTCATGAAGGTCCGCACCAGCGTGGGGGCGGTGTAATAGATTGTGACGCCGTACTTTTCGATGATCTGCCAGTGCCGGTGCTCGTCGGGGAAGTTCGGGGTGCCCTCGTAGACGACCTGGGTGGCGCGGTTGGCCAGCGGGCCGTAGACGATGTAGCTGTGCCCGGTCACCCAGCCGATGTCGGCGGTGCACCAGTACACGTCCTGGCCGGCCTTGTGGTCGAAGACGTTGTGATGGGTGTAGGAGTTCTGGGTGAGGTAGCCGCCGGAGGTGTGCAGGATGCCCTTGGGCTTGCCGGTGGTGCCGGAGGTGTACAGGATGAACAGCGGGTGCTCGGCGTCGAACGCCTGCGCCTCGTGCTCGGCCGACGCCTCGGCCACGGTCTCGTGCCACCACACGTCGCGCCCGTCGGTCCACGGCACCTCGATCTCGGTGCGGCGCACCACCAGAACGTGTTCGACACTGTGCGAGCCGCCGATCAGCGCCTCGTCGACGGCCTCCTTCAGCGGGGCCGCCTTGCCCCGGCGCCACTGCCCGTCGGTGGTGATCACCAGCCGGGCCTGCGCGTCGTCCACGCGCTGGCGCAGGGCGCTGGGGGAGAAGCCCGCGAAGACCACCGAATGGGTCAGGCCCAGGCGGGCACAGGCCAGCATCGAGACGATCGCTTCGGGCACCATCGGCATGTAGATCGCGACCCGGTCGCCGGCCACCAGGCCGAGCGAGGTCAGGTAGTTCGCCGCCCGGGACACCTCGGCCAGCAGCTGGGCGTAGGTGATGTCGCGGGAATCGCCGGGCTCGCCCTCCCAGTGGACGGCGACCTGCTCACCGTGGCCATCCAGGACGTGCCGATCCACGCAGTTGTAGGCGACGTTGAGCTTGCCGTCCGCGAACCAGCGAGCGACGGGGGCGTCGTCCCAGTCCAGGACGCGACTGAAGGGTTCGTGCCAATGCAACCGGTTCGCCTGCTCGGCCCAGAACGCGTCGCGATCGGCGACGGCCCGGTCGTACATGGACGCGTCGGCGTTGGCCGCGGCGGCGAATTGCGCGGTCGGAGGGTACGCGTTCATGTGATCAGCGGTGTTCTCGGTCATCTCGCCTCTTCTTTCGCATGCGCTTCGGCCGGGGGGTGAGCGCGGCCACGTTCCGACAGTAACGGAGTCCGACCTGCGCCGTGGTCAGGTCTCGGTGGCCGGAGGAGCGCCGTGCATTACGGTCCCGTCCGCTCCGATGTTTCTTGACTGGCCGGTCACCATGTCCCCGATCGCCTGCCTGGCACGATGTCCACTCGATTGTGCAGAGTGTTACCCGAATTCGCGGTTATGCGTCACAAATGTTGCCACTTTGCTAACAAGGCGGATCAACCCGACTCGATCCGCTGACAACAACCGGTCGGATGGCTACTGTCCGATTCACCTATGGCGAACGTCAGGCTCGTGCGGGAGACCCCATGCACGCCGCCGGTCGGCTCGCTCGTCCTGGAGTTCGGGAGTATGCGTTGAGAGTCAAGACGATTACCGCGCTGGCCGCGGCAGTATTGTTGAGCAGCAGCCTGGCGTTGACCGCCTGCTCGTCCGGGGGCGGAGGTGCGGGCGGCGGGATCGCGACGGTCAACGCCGGCGAGCCGCAGAATCCGCTGGTTCCGACCAACACCAATGAGAACATGGGCGGCCGCGTGGTCGACCGGCTGTGGGCCGGGTTGAAGTACTACGACGCGGATGGCAATGCACACAACGAGGTTGCGCAGTCGATCGAGTCGACGGATCGACAGCACTACAAGATCACCCTCAAGCCGGACTGGAAGTTCACCAACGGCGAGGCGGTGACGGCCAAATCGTTCGTCGACGCCTGGAACTACGGCGCACTCGCCACCAACGCGCAGGTGCAGAACTGGGTGTTCGCGCCGATCGCCGGCTACGACGACGTGTCCGCGACTCCGCCCAAGGCGCAGGCGATGTCGGGCCTGAAGATCGTCGACGACCACACCTTCACCGTCGATCTCATCCATCCGTCGATCGACTTCGAGCTCGAGATGGGTTTCGCGCCGTTCTATCCGCTGCCCTCGGTCGCCTACAAGGACATGAAGGCGTACGGCGCGAACCCGATCGGCAACGGCCCCTACAAGATGGCGGCCTCCGACGCCTGGAAGCACAACGTCTCGATCGATGTGGTGCCGAATCCGGACTATCACGGTGGCCGCCCGCCCAAGAACAAGGGCCTGAAGTTCGTGATGTACCAGTCCTACGAGACCGCCTACAACGATCTGCTGGCCGGTAATCTCGATGCGCTGGACACCATTCCGGACAATGCCCTGACCACGTACAAGAAGGATCTCGGCGATCGGGCCATCTCGAAGCCGACCGCGCAGGACCAGCACCTCGGCATTCAGCAGAACGTGCCACACTTCGGCGGCCCGGAGGGCGTACTGCGCCGCCAGGCCGTCTCGATGGCGATCAACCGCAAGGAGATCGCCGACAATATCTGGCACGGCACCAAGAACCCGGCACGTGATTTCGCCACCGCCTCCCTGCCCGGATTCACCGCGGACCTGCCCGGTGAGGACATGCTGCAGTACAACCCCGACAAGGCCAAGCAGCTGTGGGCGCAGGCGAATGCGATCTCACCCTGGTCGGGCACATTCGAAATCGCCTACAACTCCGATGGTGGCCACCAGGCGTGGATCGATGCCACGGCCAACAGCATCAAGAACACTCTCGGCATCGAGGCGATCGGGAAGCCGTCCCCGACCTTCAAGCAGATTCGTGATCAGGTCCACAACAAGACCATCGGTGCGGCCTTCCGTTATGGCTGGCAGGCGGACTATCCGTCCATCCTGGAATTCCTGAGCTCCCAGTACACCTGTGGTTCGGATACCAACGACGTCGCCTACTGCAACCCTGACTTCGACGCGCTTCTCAACAAGGCGGAGGCGGCGCCGACCGCGAATGAGGAGTTCACGTTTGCCGCTCAGGCTCAGGCCGTTCTGATCAAGGATATGGCCGATATCCCGGTGCTCGACTACATAGCCAACGGTGGCCGCTCCGAGAATGTGCAGGCGGCGCCGATGACCTATTCCGGCCTGTTCGATTTCGAGAACATCGTCAAGAAGTAATGGCAGACAACCGGGGCCGTGCCCATCGTCCGGCGGGCGATGGGCACGGCCCTGGTCCACGACCGCGGAGGCATCATGGCCTGGTTCATCGTGCGGCGTCTGCTCCAGATGATTCCCGTTTTTCTCGGGGCGACGCTGCTCATCTACGGAATGGTCTTCCTGATCCCGGGTGACCCGATTCAAGCGCTGGCCGGCGACAAGCCGCTCACCCCGGCGGTGGCCGCCACGCTGCGCGCCCGGTATCACCTGGATCAGCCGTTCATCATCCAATACCTCGACTATCTGAAAGGCATCTTCACCCTCGACTTCGGAACCTCGTTCTCCGGGCGGCCGGTACGCGAGGAACTCGCCCGGGCCTTCCCGATCACGTTCCGGCTCAGCGTGATTGCGCTGGTTGTGGAGGGCGTCTTCGGCGTGACGTTCGGCGTGATCGCCGGGCTGCGCAAGGGCAGACTGTTCGACTCGACCCTGCTCGTGGTCAGTCTGGTGCTCATTGCGGTGCCGATCTTCGTGGTCGGATTTCTCGCGCAGTTTCTGCTGGGCGTGAAGTGGGGTATCGCGCCGGTGACGGTGACAGGCGACGCCCCCTGGGGGAAGCTGGTACTTCCGGGCTTCGTCCTGGGGTCGTTGTCCTTCGCCTACGTGTTACGCCTGACCCGAAACTCGGTGGCGGAGAACATGACCGCCGATTTCGTGCGGACCGCGACCGCGAAGGGGCTGAGCCGGCGCCGCGTGGTCGTCGTCCATATCCTGCGCAATTCGATGGTCCCGGTGGTGACCTTCCTCGGCACCGATCTCGGTGCGCTGATGGCCGGTGCGGTGGTCACCGAGGGGATCTTCAATATCCCCGGTGTGGGCGGCACCCTCTACCAGGCGGTCATTCGTGGCGAGGCGCCGACGGTCGTGTCGTTCGTGACGGTGATGATCGTGGTCTTCCTGCTGTCGAACCTCGTTGTCGACCTGCTCTACGCCGCCCTCGACCCACGGATCCGCTATGCCTGACACCGAATACAGCGCCCCACGGCGCACCCAGGAATATTTTGTCGCACCGCCCGACGAGGTGGAGGTGCTGGCCATCGACCGGGTCCAGGACGCCGGATCGCCGACCAGTATCTGGCGAGACGCGTGGAAACAGTTGCGGCGCAACCCGATCTTCATTCTCTCGGTGTTGCTGATCCTGTTCGTGCTGCTTGTCGTGGCGTGGCCGCAGCTGTTCACCGGCCTGGATCCGCATTACTGCGATACCGCGCAGAGCATGGCGCCGAGCCGCTCCGGGCATCCGTTCGGGTTCGACCGACAGGGTTGTGATGTCTTCGCCAGGACCGTCTACGGCACCCGGGCCTCGGTGGCCTGCGGTATCGGGGCCACCGTGTTGTTCGTCCTCGTGGGTGGCGTTCTCGGTTCGCTGTCCGGATTCTATGGCGGGATACTCGATGTGGTGATCTCCCGGGTGGCCGAGATCTTCTTTGCGCTGCCGTTGATCCTGGCCGGAATCGTGATCATGCAGCTGCTCAATTCGCGCACCATCTGGACGGTCATCCTGGTGCTGGGCGCGTTCACCTGGCCCCAGGCCGCCCGCATCGCCCGTGGTGCGGTCATACAGGCCAAGAACAGTGAATATGTCACGGCAGCAAAGGCATTGGGGGTATCGCCAGGGCGAATACTGATGCGCCACGTATTGCCGAATGCGGCCGGTCCGCTGATCGTGGTGTCCACCATCTGGCTCGGCGTCTTCATCGTGACCGAGGCGACACTGTCGTACCTCGGTGTCGGTCTGCCTCAAACGCTGGTGTCGTGGGGTATCGATATCGCCGCGGATCAGAAGTCGATCCGTACCTCGGGGATCCTGTTCTACCCCGCAACGGCACTGGCGTTGACGGTGCTGAGTTTCATCATGCTCGGCGATGCGGTGCGCGATGCGCTGGATCCCAAGGCCCGCAGGAGGTGAGCGCGGATATGTCCGAGACCATAAAGAAAAAGGCCACAAAGGAATCCGGTGCCGTAGTCGATGCGGGCGGCGGCTCGACCGATGCGCCACTGCTCGAAATCCAGGACCTGAATGTCTGTTTCACCTCCGACGGTAAGAAGGTCCCCGCCGTCCGCGATGTGAGCCTGTCGGTGTATCCGGGGCAGACGGTGGCCATCGTCGGCGAATCGGGGTCGGGCAAGTCGACGACCGCGCACGCGGTCATTGATCTCCTGCCCGGCACCGGAAGGGTGACCTCCGGCCGAATTCTGTTCGACGGCAAGGATCTTGCGGCCGCATCCAAGCGGGACGTGATTGCGGTGCGGGGCAACGGCATCGGATTCGTCCCGCAGGACCCGATGACCAATCTGGACCCTGTCTGGAAGGTCGGATTCCAGGTGCGGGAAACGCTGGTGGCCAACGGAATCGCCAAGGGGGCGGAGGCGAAGGCGAAGGCGATCGAGCTGCTCGAACAGGCGGGCATGTCGGATGCCGCCAAGCACATGAACCAGTATCCGCACGAGTTCTCCGGCGGTATGGCCCAGCGTGCGTTGATCGCGATCGGGCTGGCCTGCCGGCCGAAACTGCTCATCGCGGACGAGCCGACCTCGGCGCTCGACGTCACTGTGCAGCGCCGGATCCTCGACCACCTGGCTGAGCTGACCAGCGACCTGGGCACGGCCGTGCTGCTCATCACCCACGATCTCGGGCTGGCCGCCGAACGGGCCGAGCATTTGGTGGTGATGTACCGCGGCAATGTGGTGGAATCCGGTCCGGCACTGCAGATTCTGCGTGAACCCCAGCATCTGTACACCAAGCGGCTGGTCAATTCGGCGCCGTCGCTGGCCTCGCAGCGGCTGTCCTCGTCCCGGCACCGCGCCGGGATCCGGGAACAGGCGGTCCGGGTGGCCGAGGAGATGGCCGCCGCCGACACCGAGATCGCCGCTGTCTCCGACGATGTGATGGTCGTCGAAAACCTCACCAAGGTGTACAAGGTGCGCGGCAGCGTGCCGTGGAAGTCGACGGATTTCCTTGCTGTGGATGATGTTTCGTTCCGGCTCAAACGCGGCACCACCACCGCGATCGTCGGTGAGTCCGGTTCCGGCAAGTCGACGGTTGCCAAGATGGTGCTGGCTCTGCTCGAACCTACCTCGGGCACGGTCACTTTCGAGAACAGGGATGTCACGAAGCTGGACCGCAAGGGTGCCATGGCCTTTCGCCGCCGGGTGCAGCCGGTCTTCCAGAATCCGTACGGATCCCTGGACCCGATGTACTCGATCTACCGCACCATCGAGGAGCCGCTGCGCACCCACCACATAGGTGACTCCGCGCAGCGCGAGGCCACCGTCCGGGATCTGCTGGACAAGGTCGCGCTGCCCGCCTCGGTCATGCGGCGCTACCCGAACGAGCTCTCCGGCGGCCAGCGTCAGCGCGTCGCCATCGCTCGGGCGCTGGCGCTCTCGCCCGAGGTCGTCGTCTGCGACGAGGCCGTCTCGGCCCTGGACGTGCTGGTGCAGGCGCAGATCCTCAAACTGCTGAACGATCTGCAGGCCGAACTCGGGTTGTCGTATCTGTTCATCACCCACGACCTGGCGGTGGTGCGGCAGATCGCCGACGACGTTGTGGTGATGGAGCAGGGCAGGATCGTGGAGGCCGCCACCGCCACCGAGGTCTTCGACAATCCGCAGCAGGAGTACACCCGCAAGTTGCTGGAGGCGATTCCGGGCCGGGACCTGCTCGATACGGCGTAGGACCGGGCGCCGCACCGCGTGTGACCGACGCACGCGGTGCTGCGCTCTCGTCGGTTGGAAGATGTGATTCGGTCGGTGTCGGCCGGTTGCGTGCGCTGGTCGTTGTCCGCATCTGGTCGGGGTCGGGGTCGGGGTCGGGGTCGGCTGGCGGGTGGGTTGCGCTGGTCGGTGTCGGGCCTGTGGTTCGGGTCGGGGCCGGCTGGTGAGGAACTGGGCCGCGCACGAGCTCGGGGTCCGGCGTGCGAGGCGTGCTGTGCCGCTCGAGTACCGTGGACGCCTGTGAACGATGTCCTGCAGCCCCTGGTCGACCTGCCTGGTGTGCGCGACGCGGCCGATCGGGCCCGCGACGCGCTCGCCGAGGTGCACCGGCACAAGGCGAACCGGCGGGGGTGGCCGACCACGGCTGCGGAGGCCGCGGTGCGTGCGGCGCGGTCGTCCGCGGCGATCGACGGGGGTCGCACGGAGCTGCCCGAGCCGGGCACCGTCGGCGATCCGATCCTGACCGGCGCGCTGCGCGTCGGCCAGGCCCTCGACGGCGAGGCATTGCAGAACCTGGTCGGCGTCTGGCAGCGGGCGCCGCTGCAGGCGCTGGCCCGCCTGCACCTGCTGGCCGCCGCCGATCTGGTCGCCGATTCCGAGCAGCTGGGCCGCCCGCGTGCCGGGGACGACGTCGCCGCGCGGCTGGACCTGCTCGCGCAGACCGTGCTGACCTCGAATGCGCCCGCCCCGGTCGTCGCCGCGGTGGTGCACGGCGAGCTGCTGGCGCTGCGGCCCTTCGGTGCCGGTGACGGCGTCGTCGCGCGCGGGGCGTCAAGGCTGGTAGCGGTGTCGAGTGGGCTGGACCCGCACAGTCTGGGGGTGCCGGAGGTGTTCTGGTTGCGCCGCCGTCAGGCCTACCTGGACGCGGCGGCGGCCTTCGGGGCCGGCACGGCCGAGGGCGTCGGCGGGTGGGTGCTGTTCTGCTGCGGGGCCTTCGAGGACGGGGCCCGCGAGGCGCGTTCGATCGCGGATGCCGCCTAGGCGTACCTCCGCATTCGCTCCGGCCGTGCGCGGTCTGCGGACGGCTTCGCCGGCAGCGCCCATTTAGGGTGTACACACCAAAGCGGGCGGCGTTGTCGTTGAACGACCTCACCGCCCGCTAGCACGGACTACCGGGTTACCAGGCGTGCTTTGTCGGTTGTGTTCTGCGGCCTCGGCGATCCTTCGCGCTCCGGCGGTTCATCCCCGCAACCTGTGCGAAGTCTCGCCGACGGATGCCCGAATCTCGCAGGCCCACAACGCTCTTGCCCTTGTCGCGGCGCGCTCCGCGTGGGTGCCTGGTGCCCGTGCTGGGAAGGGTGGGATGGGAGAGCCGGAGCTTCTCTTCGCTTCGATCTAGGCCTTCCGTCCTTCCGTGAATCCATTGTTGCCTGTGAGCGGCCTCACAGCAAGACCTGCGGAAACTTTCTCGTAACCGGCGTGTCGCCCGGCGTTTCGTGGTTGCATTGATAGGTTTCGCATCCGGTCCGCATCTCACCGCGGCAGCCGTGCCCGCCGGGCCGCTGGATCTGCCCCTCAGGGGCGCCGGCGCAGCAGCCGGTAGCTGATCGCACCGGCGACCACGGCGCTCAGACCTACCAGCACCGTCGCGGCGACGGTCGTCGACGAGGGCGCCGGAATGCGTGCCCAGAGCGATACCGGGTTCGAGAAGGTCAGAATCGGCCAGCCGCGAGTTGTGACCTCCCGCCGCAGATTTCGGTCCGGATTGACCGCCGTCGGGTGACCGACCGCGGACAGCATCGGCAGATCGGTGATCGAATCGGAGTACGCGTAACAGCGCGACAGATCGTAACCCTCTGCGGCACTGAGTCGTTCGATCGCCTCGACCTTGCCCTTGCCGTAGCAGTAGAACTCGACTTCGCCTGTGTACTTGCCGTTTTCGACGACCATCCGGGTGGCCGCGGTGTGAGTGGCGCCGAGTGCTGCCGCGATGGGCGCGACGATCTCCTCGCCGGAGGCCGACACGATGACCACGTCGTGGCCGCGGATCTTGTGGTCGGCGATCAGGTCGGCCGCCTCGGCGTAGATCAGCGGATCCACCAGCTCATGCAGGGTCTCGGCCACCACGGCCCGGACCTGCGCGACGTCCCAGCCCGCGCACATCTTCGTCAGGTGCTCGCGCATCCGCTCCATCTGGTCGTGATCGGCGCCCGAGAGCAGGAACAAGAAGTGGGCATAGCTGCTCTCCAGCACCGTCCGGCGATCGATCAGGCCCTGATCGAAGAACGGCTTGCTGAACACGAAGGCGCTGGACTTGGCGATCACCGTCTTGTCCAGATCGAAGAAAGCGGCCACCCGTGCGGGTCGTGCGCCCGCTCGCCGTCCGCCGGTATTCGTCGCAGTCGCCGGGTTTTCCGCAGCCGTCTGGTCGCCCTCCACTGTCACGCGGTCCAGGATAGGGAAAAATCCACCGCGTCGGATGGTCGGGTGCGGCGGGTTTGCTGCCCTGCCGCCGGGGTGGCCGGAAAAAACTTCCCCGGCCGGTGGACTTGCGTTTCCGCCCGGGCCTGGGTGTAGTATTGCTGGCACCTGGACATAGTCCAGGCGCGTTCAGCCCGACCCCCCGGGGCTGAACCCCGACGGCCCCAGCCTCCTCCCCCCCCGGCTGGGGCCGTCCTCTATTTCCGGACACCTCGTCCCGCTGCCGCTGCGCGTTCCTGTCGGACTCCCTTGTGTCCGTTGGGCGTAACTCGCAGTTCTGATGTTGTGCACACCCCCGGAGTTATCCACAACCCGGCGGTAACCGCTGGTGCCGTGACGGCATTCGGGCCACGCTGACCTGCATGAATTCAGATGCAACGGGCCCGCCGCCGGTATTGGTGCTCGTCACCGATCCCCGGTTGCGCGAGGAGGTTCGCCGTATCGCGGCTGCTGCCGACTGTCGCCTGGCCGAGCACTCGATGCCGGTCGGCCGATACGCGTGGTCCGAGGCCGCCCTGGTGATCCTCGACACCGCCGCCGCTCGCGACTGTGTCGTTGCAGGGTATCCCCGCCGGCCCGGCACGATCCTGGTCAGTGAGGGGGAGCCCGGGGTGGCGCAGTGGGAGGCGGCCGTCGCCGGCGGTGCCGAATCGGTGCTCGGTTTGCCGGCCGCTGCCGATCGGCTGATCGAGGCATTCGCCGAGCCGGTCCGGCACACCGCGGGCGGCGGAACCGTTGTCGCGGTCGTCGGGGCGGGCGGCGGCGCCGGGGCGTCGATCCTCGCCTGTGCCGTCGCGCTGACCGCCGCCGCGGCCCGATTCCGTTCCGGCACACTCCTCGTCGACGGCGATCCACTCGGCGGTGGCCTGGACCTGTTGCTCGGGGTCGAGTCTGTGGCGGGGCTGCGCTGGCCGGATCTGGTCATCGAGGACGGCCGGGTGAGCGCGTCCACCCTGCGCGACGCGCTACCGTCCGCGGCGCCGGGCCTGTGCGTACTGGCCTCCGGACGGCCCACCGCCGATGCGGCGCCCGAGGAGATCGGCCCGGGCGCGGTGCGAGCGGTGCTCGAGGCCGGGCGGGCCGGTGCCAACCTGGTGGTCTGCGATGTCTCGCGCGAGCGCGGGCCGCATGCGGATCAGATGCTCGACGATGCCGATCTCGTCGTGCTCGTCGCCTCGGCGCGGCTGCATTCGATCGCCGCGGCCCGCGCGGCCGCGGCTCGAATCCGCAGCCGAAACCCGAACCAGGGCTTGATCGTTCGCGGACCGGCGCCTGGCGGTGTGCGGGGTGCGGAGGTCGCCGAGGCACTGGGCCTGCCGCTGCTGGCCGCGGTGCGAGCCCAGCCCGGGCTCGCCGGGCAACTCGAGCGCACCGGCCTGGCGGTCCCGCGCGGTCCGTTGCGCACGGCCGCCGAGGCCGTGCTCGCCGTTCTGCCCGGTGGCAGGGCGTGAGCGTGGGGTCGGCGATGAATACGGCGGTAGGCCATGTCCGAGGGGGCGGCGATGAATTCAGGGGAAGTCGATGGCGCTGGGTCGGCGATGCGTATGGAGGGTGGGCGTGTGCGCGGGGCGAGCGGTGCGTGCGGAGGGCCGACGGTGAGCTCGAAGGACGGGTGATGTGTGCGAAGGGCGGGCGGTGCGTCGGAGGCCAAGCGGTTCGTACGGAGGGTCGGCGGTGTGCGCGGGGCGAGCGGTGCGTGCGGACGGTCGGCGGTGAGCTCGAAGGACGGGTGATGTGTGCGAAGGGCGGGCGATGAGCGAGAGGTGCCGGCAATGAGCGCGGTGGTGACGGGTGAGCTGCTGGATCGGGTGCGGGAGCGGCTGGCGGTGGAGTCCGGGGATCCGGATCCGGCGAGGGTGGCGGCCGCTATTCGGGCCGAGGCGGGCGGGGTGCTCGGCGACACCGACCTGCTGCGAGTGCTGCGGCAACTGCAGACCGAGCTGACCGGTGCCGGTGTGCTGGAGCCGCTGCTGCACGACCCGCAGGTATCCGATGTGCTTGTGACAGCGCCGGATTCGGTCTGGGTCGACCGAGGCCACGGACTGCGGCGCACGTCGGTGGTCTTCCACGACGAGGCCGCGGTCCGCCGGCTGGCCCAGCGACTGGCGCTGGCCGCGGGCCGCCGGCTCGACGACGCACAGCCCTGGGTGGACGGCCGGCTGCCGGAAAGTACCGGGGTACTGGGGGATTCGTTCGGCGTGCGGTTGCATGCGGTACTGGCGCCCATCGCCCCCGCCGGTACCTGCCTGGCCCTGCGCGTGCTGCGCCCCGCAAGTCAGGGCCTGGACGCGCTGGCCGCCTCCGGCTCGGTCCCCGCCGAAGCAAAGACGCTGCTGGAAGCCATCATTCGCGCACGCCTGGCCTTTCTGGTGGTGGGCGGCACGGGCGCGGGGAAGACCACGCTTCTGTCGGGCCTGCTCGCCACGGTCGATGCGAGCGAGCGCATCGTTTGTGTCGAGGACGCGGCCGAACTCGCTCCGCCGCACCCACATGTCGTGCGCCTGGTGGCCCGTCCGCCGAACGTCGAGGGCGCCGGGGAGGTGACGGTCCGCGACCTCGTCCGCCAGGCGCTGCGAATGCGCCCCGACCGCATCGTCATCGGCGAGGTACGCGGCGCCGAGGTGGTGGATCTGCTCACCGCACTCAACACCGGCCACGAGGGCGGTGCCGGAACCGTGCACGCGAACTCCCCGCGCGAGGTCCCGGCCCGGCTGGAGGCTCTCGCCGCACTGGGCGGCCTCAACCGCGCCGCCCTGCACAGCCAACTCGCCGCGGCCATACAGGTGATCGTGCACGTCCACCGTCGCCCCGACGGCGCCCGTGCTCTTTCCGAGATCGGCCTGGTGGTCCGCGATCGAGACGGCCAGGTCCACATCGAGGCCGCCTGGCGCGCCGATACCGCACCCTGCCCGGCCGCCGGGGCGCTGCATCGGCTGCTCGAGGAGCGGAATGTCCGATGAAGCAGCTCATGGAACAACCGAAATCGCGGCACGAGTCCTGGGCCGATACCACCCACTGTCTGGCTGCCGGGGCGCTGCATCGGCTGTTCGAAGAACGGAATGTCCGATGAAACAGCCGATGGCACAGCTGAAGTCGCGGCATGAGTCTCGTGCCGACGCTGCAGCCTGCCGGACCGCCGGGGCACTGCATCGACTGCTCGAGGAACGGAATATTCGATGAAACAGTCGATGGAACAACCGAAATCGTGGAATGAGTCTCGTGTTGACACCGCGGCCTGTCCGGCTGCCGAGGTGCTGCGCCGACTGTTCGGCGATCGGAATATTCGATGAAACAGCCGATGGAACAACCGAAATCGTGGAATGAGTCCGGTGTGGGCGCGCGGGTCGACCGCCGCCGGGTCGTTCGTGCCCGGGCGGTGTCCGGGAGCTCGGTATGAGAAGTGCGGATATGAGTGTGGTCGTGGGGTGTTTGGCGGCCGCGTTGTTGGCCTGGCCGCAGGCTGGAGTCCGGCGGCGTTGTCTTGCGGTGCTCGGCGACCTGGATCGCCCGCGAAAAATACTGTGGCGTTCCATATTTCGGGTTGGCCTCGGGATCGGTGTCGCCGCATCGGCCGTGCTGGGGCCGGGGGTGCTGGTCGCGGTCTTGCTCATGGTGGTGACGGTCGGGGTGCGCGTGCGGCGTGCGCGTGCGGTTCGGCTCCGCGCAGTCGAATGCGGTGCGCTGCTCGAGGGGCTGGAGACGGTGATCGGGGAGCTGCGGGTTGGTGCGCATCCGAGTGCGGCCGCGGCGGTGGCCTCCGGGGAGATCGAGGGCATCGCGGCGCGCGCATTTGCGATGAGTTCCGCTCGCAGCAGGCTCGGTGGCTCCGCCGCCGCCGGACTACGCGCCCCCGGGACGATCATCTCCGCCGAACTGTCCCGGATCGCCGACGCCTGGCAGGTGGCGGACCGGCACGGGCTAGCTCTCGCCGAATTGCTCACCGCAGCCCGCGCGGATCTACTCGGCCGCATACGTTTTCGTGAGCGCACCGCCGCGGCACTCGCCGGCGCCCGCGCCAGCGCCGTCGTGCTCTCGACCCTGCCGCTGCTCGGACTCGCCCTCGGCCAGCTGATGGGTGCGGCCCCGCTACACGTCCTACTGAGCCGCGGCGCGGGCGCAGTCCTGCTCCCGGTAGGCACGGCCCTGATCTCCCTCGGCTTGCTGTGGACAGATGCGATCACCGCACCGGTGTCGTCATGAGAGGGCTGTCACGGGCCGCCACTGGCTGCGGTGTGTCCTCCATTCGTTGGACACAGCGTCGCGTGGGCACGCTCGTGCTCCCCGCGGGCACAAACCCTGATCCCCTGGGCCTGCCGTGGACAGATGCGATCACGGCACCGGAGTCGTCATGAACGGGTCATCACGAGATCCCGGCGAGGACGCGTTCTCCAGGCGTCGGGCGGAACTTCGCCCGCCTACCTCGGGAGCGTTCGGCAAGGTGGGTGTGGCTGTGCCGCCGCAGGATTCGTGGAGCACCGGGCTCATTGCGTCCCGGCGGAGAAGTGCAGAGCCTTGCGGGCCGACGTTGCGCGCGGTCGGTGGGTTTTGTGCGGTCGGACAGCCAGGTCGGCAGTCGGATCTCGATCTTGTCGTGTTCCCGGGATGTTGTGCCGAGCTGTGCACTCACCCCAGCAGCGATTGGAGAGGTGGGTGTGGCTGTGTCGTCCAGGGGGATCGCACTCCGCAAGTCGGTGCCGAGGTGGTCGGCGAGGTAGGTGTGGCCGTGTCGTCACGCCTACTCGTGTGGGCTGGAGGGATCCGGTGAGCGAGGGTGCGTTGGTACTGCTGGCGATTGCGCTGTTGCTCGTGCCGGGCGATATCTCCGCGGGGGCGCGGCGGATGGCGGTATTCGGTGGGCGGCAGCGGGTTTCGCGGGAGCGGGTGCGGGCGGTGGGGGCTGATCCGTATGCGATTGCGTCCGCGCTGGATCTGCTGGCCGCGTGCTTGCGGGCGGGGCTGCCGGTTGCTGGGGCCGCGCGTGCGGCGGCGCCAGTGGCTCCGGCGGCGCTCGGTGCGGCGCTGTGCCGGGCAGCGGATCTGCTGGCGCTGGGCGCCGATCCACCGGTTGCGTGGCGGCGGGCTGCCCGGGCGTCCGGATCCGCCGATGTGGAGGCGCTGGCCCGGCTGGCGGGGCGGTCGGCGCGTTCGGGGGCCGCGCTGGCCGGGGCGGTGGCGGAGCTTGCGGGGCAATGCCGCGATGGCGCGGCCGACGCCGCCGCGGCTCGGGCGGAGCGGGCCGCGGTGTTGATCGGTGGGCCGCTCGGGCTGTGCTTTCTGCCCGCCTTCGTGTGCCTGGGCATCGTGCCTGTCGTCATCGGTCTGGCCACGCGGGTGCTGGACGGTGGGTTGTGAGAGATGTCCGGTGCGGATCGGCCGCGCCGGGGCGAGAGGAAGGGGAGAACGGTGCGGTTGGCAGTTCGATCGGCGGTGCTGGAAGTACGGGCCCGCCTGCTGGGGGCGATGCTCGCCGACGACGGGATGAGCACCGCGGAGTACGCGATCGGCACGATCGCGGCGGCGGCGTTCGGGGCGGTCTTGTACACGGTGGTGACCGGCGACTCGATTGTGAATGCGTTGACCAGGATCATCGACAAGGCGCTGAAGACCTCGGTATGAGTCGCCAGCGCGCCGGTCGCCGGATGCGCGTCGCCACACGGGTTTACGCTCCGCGGCGTGGCTCCGGCGAGCGGGGCGCGGTGACCGTGGAGGCGGCGATTGCGCTGGCGGCCCTGATCGTGGTGGTGGTGCTGTGTCTGGGTGCGCTGCTGGCGGCGGTGGCGCAGGTGCGGTGTGTCGACGCCGCTCGCGAGGCGGCCCGGCTCGCCGCCCGCGGCGCGAACGGCGATGCGCAGCCCGCGGCGCTGCGGGTCGCCCCGCCCGGCGCGACCGTCTCGATTCGCGCCGCCGGGGACCGTGTGATCGCCGTCGTGTCCGCGCGGGTGCCACTGTTGCCGTTGCTGCGATTGCATGCTGAGGCGGTCGCGGCTCGGGAGCCCGGGGAGTCCGAATGATGGGGTGGCGAGACGAGCGTGGTGCGGCGACCGTGGCGGCGTGTCTGGCGCTGACCGCGCTACTCGCCGTGACGGTGCTGATCGGCCAGGTCGGCGCGGTGATCGTCGCGCGGCACCGGGCGCAGGCGGCCGCGGATCTCGGTGCGCTGGCGGCTGCGGGCGCCCTGTCGACCGGGTCCGGTGACGCCTGCGCGCAGGCCCGGGACATCGGACGGCGGATGGGTGCCCGGGTGCCGGCCTGCACGGTCGCGGACTGGGATGTGACGGTGGTTGCCGAGATCACCGCGTCGTTCGGACCATTCGGTAGACGGGCTGTCGGCGCGACCGCACGAGCGGGTCCCGGGGATACCCGGACGGACGATTGAAGACTGATCGGTTGGTATTTAAAGAATGCGTGACGGTAGACACAGCGCATCCCGCGACGGATGGGAGATTCGCTAAATGCGATACGGAATATTCTGATCAGTCGAATTCCAATTGATTGTTGAAGTGTCATTGACGTGATTCCTGAGCGGCAGCTAAGAGCTAAGGGGCAACGCGACAGTTAACAAGAGCGCTTTCCGCTTTATTAATGCAGCGGGTGCGCAGAACGTGATGCCCATCGCACGGCCCGTCACACCCGAGCTGCCGGGCCACTGTCGCGGCCCGATCTCCTCGCGATGACTACGGCGTCACGGTCCGGACTCGCCCTCGTCATCATCGGGCAGCTCGGCCACCACCGCCCCGAGCAGGGCCGCGGCGCCGGCCTTGTCCAGTGGATGGTTGCCGTTGCCGCACTTGGGTGACTGCACACACGACGGGCACCCGCCCGGGCACCCACACGATTCGATGACTGCCCGGGTGGCTGTCAACCAGGTGCGCAGCCGCGCGAACCCGCGTTCGGCGAAGCCTGCGCCCCCGGCATGGCCGTCGTAGACGAAGACCGTGGGCAGCCCGGTATCGGGATGGTCGGCCGTGGACACCCCGCCGATGTCCCAGCGATCGCAGCTCGCGACCAGCGGCAGCATCCCGATCGCGGCATGCTCGGCGGCGTGCAGGGCACCCGGCGCGCGCCGGGCGTCGATACCGGCGCGGGCCAGCAGCGCGGGTGTCACCGTATAGAGCACCGCACGGGTGGGAAGCGTCTGCTCGGGCAGCTCGAGGTCGACCATGTCCAAGACCTCGCCGGTGGGGAGGGTCCGCAAATAGCCCACGACCTGGCGGGTCACCCGTACGCGGGCGAGGGCGGCGGTCACCGCGCCGTGCGGTCGCTCGGTGCTCATCTCGTCGATCGAGATCGAGGTGAGCGCCCGCGCGCTGGTGGTCCAGCCCGGCTGATCGGCGTGCACGAAGGCCACGCCGCCCTCGAGGTCCAGCTCGTCGACCACGTAGGTCTCGCCCTGGTGCAGATGCACCGCGCCCGGATGCAGGGTCGCAGGGGCACGGCCCGCGTCGGTGGTGCCGAGCAGCCGGCCCGTCTCCTCGTCGACGATGGCGATCGTCGTGCCGATCCCGCCCCGCACGTCGACCGCGTCGTGCGGCTGGGCCGCGGCCGTCACATGCCAGCGCGCGGGACCCTTCGCGGGCACCCGCCGCCGGATCAGGCCCTGGTCGGCGAGTTCGGCGAGCACTTCGGCGGCCCCGAACTCGTGCACCTCGGCATCGGTCAGCGGACTTTCCGTGGCCGCGCACAACAGATGCGGTCCCAGGACATAGGGATTGCCCGGGTCGGTGATCGTCGCCTCCACCGGGCGGCCCAGCAGTGCCCGGGGGTGATGCACCAGATAGGTGTCCAACGGATCGTCCCGCGCCACCAGCATCACCAGGGAGCCCTGTGTGCGGCGCCCGGCCCGGCCCGCCTGCTGCCAGAAGGAGGCGACCGTCCCGGGAAACCCCGCGATGACGACGGCGTCGAGCCCGGCGATATCGACGCCGAGCTCGAGTGCGTTGGTGGTCGCGGCGCCGAGCAGCGAGCCGTCGGACAGCGCCGATTCCAGCTCGCGCCGGTCCTCTGCGAGGTATCCGGCCCGGTAGGCGGCCACCCGGGCGCCGAGCCCGGGGTCCACCTCCGCGAGCATCCGGCGGGTCTCCATCGCGACGACCTCGGCCGCACGCCGGGACCTGACGAAGGTGAGCGTCCGGGCGCCCTCGACCACCAGGTCCGTCATGATCCGGGCCGCCTCGGCGGTGGCGGCGCGCCGCACCGGTGCGCCGTTCTCGCCGGTGACGGTGGTCAGCAGCGCCGGCTCCCACAGCGCCACGGTCCGCGCGCCGTGCGGCGACCCGTCCTCGGTGATCGCCTCGCAGGGCGCGCCGATCAGCCGCGACGCCGCGGCGGCCGGGTCGGCGGTGGTGGCCGAGCACAGGATGAACACCGGATCGGCGCCGTACTGCGCGGCCAGCCGGCGCAACCGCCGCAGCACCAGCGCCACGTGCGAGCCGAATATCCCGCGGTAGGCGTGGCATTCGTCGACGACGACATAGCGCAGCCGCCGCAACAGCCGGGCCCACCGCTGGTGCGAGCGCAGGATGCCCACGTGCAGCATGTCGGGATTGGTGAAGACCCACCGTCCATTGGCCCGCACCCACTGGCGGATCTCGGCGGGGGTGTCGCCGTCGTAGGCCGCGGGATGGATACCGCCCAGCGGTCCCTCGTGGGTGAGCGCGCCGGTCGCCCGCAGCTGATCCGCACCCAGGGCCTTGGTGGGGGATATATAGAGGGCGGTCGCGCGCGGATCCTGTTGCAGCGCGGTCAGCACGGGCAGTTGATAGCCGAGCGATTTACCGGAGGCCGTTCCGGTGCACACCACGACGTGTTTGCCTGCCGCGGCGAGTTCGGCGGTCCGGGTCTGATGCACCCAGGGCGCCTCGATTCCCTGCGAGCGAAACGCGGCGATCAATTCCGGTGATGTCCAGGATGGCCAGGTCGTGACCTGGGCCGCCCGCGCGGGTAGCTCGGTGACGTGCGATAAACGAGCCGAACTATCGGGAAGCCCGATTTGGACACGATTCAGCAACGATCGACCGTAGCTCGTTTCGGCGCCGGGCGATCCGGGGGCCGTGAGGTCCGCCGGATTCATCGCGTCGAGACCGCGACACGCGGCAGAAGTGTGAAAGGTGTGTGTTGCACGGGGCCGACCTGCCATTTCACTACCGAGTAGCGATCTGCGTCACAGCCCGTTTGCCGGACATCCGCTCGGTTATCGAGCGGCAAACCTACCTCGAGTACGGATTTGGCCATTGTGCCCCGTACCTGCACATTCGCAAGATCATCTTTTTTGCAAATTGTCGGTAACCCGACTGTTGAATTGCTCGAAGACATGGTTCACTGGTTCCTGGTCGCAAGCTTCTGTGTTCGAGGGAACGGATCAAAGGTCCAAACCATCAGCAGGATCGATGTTGCGAACGGTGTGCTTGGTGCTTCCTGCAGGGGGAACAGAGTACAACGGTCGGAACGGACCCGGTGGACGAACCTACCTTGTCCGCCGTTCCGGTATGGAAAGAGAAGGAACAGAATGGCACAGGGAACTGTGAAGTGGTTCAACGCGGAGAAGGGGTTCGGCTTCATCGCGCCCGAGGACGGCTCCGCTGACGTCTTCGTCCACTACTCCGAGATCCAGGGTTCGGGCTTCCGCACCCTCGAGGAGAACCAGAAGGTCGAATTCGAGGTTGGTCAGGGCACCAAAGGCCCCCAGGCCACCGGTGTTCGCGCGCTCAGCTGAGCACGCAACCCCCAGCCAAAACCGATAGCTCGTCCCTCACCGCCCACGCGGTGAGGGACGAGCTGTTTCTCCTGGCAAGTACACTCGACCACGATATGGGGCCATCGAAACGCCGGTAGGCGCTCGCCGCACGCGTGGGGGTGAGCCCTACCCAGGGTATAAACGTTTCTGGCAGGGGGCTCAGCCGAGCTGAGTCGTGCGGGTCGACAGGAAAGGTGTGTTCGCCGGTGGCAACACGAGACCGCGGTGCAACGCCGAAGAGCGAGGCGGGGGCCGATACGGGCCGCCCGTTGCGTCGTCTCGTGATCGTCGAGTCACCGACCAAGGCCCGCAAGATCGCCCCATACCTCGGTCACGGGTATGTGGTCGAGGCATCGGTGGGCCATATCCGCGACCTTCCCGCCAAGGCGGCCGAGGTGCCCGCCGAGTACACCGGCGCTGCCCGGCGCCTCGGTGTCGACGTCGACCACGACTTCAAGCCCATCTACATCGTCAACTCGGACAAGCGGACCAAGGTGTCCGAGCTCAAGAGTCTGCTCAAGGACGCCGACGAGCTCTACCTGGCCACCGACCCCGACCGCGAGGGCGAGGCCATCGCCTGGCACCTGCTCGAGACGCTCAAGCCCAAGGTGCCGGTCCGGCGAATGGTCTTCCACGAGATCACCGAATCGGCCATTAGGGCGGCCGCCGCGGACACCCGCGAGCTGGACAACGACCTGGTCGACGCGCAGGAGACCAGGCGCATTCTGGACCGGCTCGTGGGCTACGAGGTCAGCCCGGTGCTGTGGAAAAAGGTCATGCGGAACCTTTCGGCGGGCCGGGTGCAGTCGGTCGCCGTCCGCATGATTGTCCAGCGGGAGCGCGAGCGCATGGCGTTCCGCTCCGCCGAGTACTGGGACATCGCGGCCAAGTTCGACGCGGAAACCGGCGCCGCAGGTGCCGACGCGGCCAACCCGCGCACCTTCGGTGCCCGCCTGGTCAACCTCGACGGTGCCCGGGTGGCAAGTGGACGCGACTTCGGCTCCGATGGACAGCTCAAGACGGCGAACGGTGTCGTAGTGCTGGACGAGGGCCACGCCCGCCGTCTGGCCGATGCGCTCGAGGGGGCGGACTTCCAGGTCAGCTCCGTCGAGTCCAAGCCTTACACGCGCAAGCCCTACGCGCCGTTCATGACCTCGACGCTGCAGCAGGAGGCGGCGCGAAAGCTGCGGTTCACCTCCGAGCGCACCATGAGTGTGGCGCAGCGGCTGTACGAGAACGGCTACATCACCTACATGCGAACCGACTCGACCACGCTGTCGGAGTCGGCGATCGCGGCAGCCCGTGCACAGGCCACCCAGCTCTACGGCACCGAGTACGTCTCGCCCACGCCGCGCCAGTACAACCGCAAGGTCAAGAACGCACAGGAGGCGCACGAGGCGATCCGTCCCTCGGGTGACACCTTCACCACCCCAGGCCAGCTGCATGCCCGGCTCGATCAGGACGAGTTCCGGCTCTACGAGCTGATCTGGCAACGCACCGTCGCCTCGCAGATGGCCGACGCGCGCGGCACCACGATGACCGTGCGGATCACCGGCCGCGCCGGCACCGGCGAGCAGTGTGTCTTCTCCACCTCCGGCCGCACCATCACCTTCCCGGGCTTCCTCAAGGCGTATGTGGAGAGCGTCGACGAGGAATCCGGTGGCCAGTCCGACGACGCCGAGTCGCGGCTGCCGGCGCTCACCGAGGGCCAGGGCGTCGCCGCGGCCGAGCTGACGCCCGACGGACACTCCACCAATCCGCCGGCGCGATACACCGAAGCCTCGCTGGTCAAGGCCATGGAAGAGCTGGGCATCGGGCGCCCGTCCACCTACGCCTCGATCATCAACACGATCACCAAGGAACGCGGACGAGAACGCGGCTATGTGTACAAGCGCGGCAGCGCGCTGGTGCCGTCGTGGGTGTCCTTCGCGGTGATCGGCCTGCTGGAGGCGTACTTCGGCCGACTGGTCGATCTCGACTTCACCGCGGCCATGGAGGACGATCTCGACGCCATCGCCGGCGGGCGTGAGCAGCGCGGAAACTGGTTGTCCAGCTTCTATTTCGGCGGCGATCACGGCGCCGAGGCGTCGGTCGCGCGCAGCGGCGGCCTGAAGAAGATGGTCGACGGTCAGATGGACGACATCGATGCCCGGTCGGTGAACTCGATCAGGCTGTTCGCCGACGATGAGGGCCGCGACGTCGTGGTCCGGGTCGGGAAGTTCGGGCCGTACCTGGAACGCATGGTGATCAATCCGGACGATCCCGATGGCGAGCTGATTTCGCAGCGGGCCAACCTGCTGGATGAACTGGCTCCGGACGAGCTGACCCTCGAGGTGGCCGAAAAGCTGTTCGCCACACCGCAGGAGGGCCGGACGCTCGGCGTCGACCCCGAGACCGGACACCGAATCGTGGCGAAGGAGGGCCGATTCGGGCCTTACGTCACCGAGGTGCTGCCGAAATCCCCAGACGAGGACGAGCCCAAGAAGGGCGCGAAGAAGGCCGAAGCGCCGAAGGCGCGCACCGGATCGCTGTTCAAATTCATGGACCCGGCCACGGTCACCCTCGCGGAGGCGCTGCAGCTGTTGTCGCTGCCGCGCGTGGTCGGCAACGATCCCGAATCCGGCGAGGAGATCACCGCGCAGAACGGCCGGTACGGCCCATATCTGAAGAAGGGCAACGATTCCCGGTCGCTGGCCACCGAGGATCAGTTGTTCACGGTGACCCTGGACGAGGCGCTGAAGCTGTACGCCGAGCCCAAGCGCCGGGGCCGTCAGGCCGCGAGTACGGCGCCGCTGCGGGAACTCGGCAACGACTCGGCCACGGGTAAGCCGATGGTGATCAAGGACGGCCGGTTCGGGCCCTACGTCACCGACGGCGAGACCAACGCCAGCCTGCGCAAGGGCGATGAAGTCGAGTCGATCACCGACGAGCGGGCCTCGGAGCTGCTGGCCGATCGTCGCGCCAAGGCGCCGGTGAAGAAGGCGGCCAAGAAGACCGCGAAGAAGACCGCGGCGAAGAAGACCACCGCGGCCAAGGCGACCGCCACCAAGACCGCGGCCAAGGCGACCGCGAAGAAGACGGTGGCCAAGAAGACGGTGGCCAAGAAGACGGTGGCCAAGAAGGCCCCGGCGAAGAAGGCGACCACGACCAAGTCGTAGCCGAGTCGTGGCGCTGTCCTCTCGGCGTGACGGCTCCCCGACCGGAGCTCTTCCGGCTCTGTCGGTGGCGGCGGCTAGGGTGTGTGTCGTGGCGGGTGTCTTCGATCGGCTGGTCGGCCAGAATGCGGTCGAGTCCGAACTGACCGCTGCCGCGGTCGCCGCGCGCAGCGGGGTCTCCTCATCGGCGATGACACACTCGTGGCTGTTCACCGGGCCGCCGGGCTCCGGCAGATCCATTGCGGCACTGTGCTTTGCGGCTGCGCTGCAGTGCACCGATCCGGGCACGCCCGGCTGCGGTCGATGCCACGCCTGCACCACCACGATGGCGGGTACACACGGCGATGTCCGGCGGGTGATCCCGGAGGGCCTGAGCATCGGCACCAAGGAGATGCGCGAGATCGTGCAGGTCGCCGCCCGCCGCCCCAGCACCGGCCGCTGGCAGGTGGTGTTGATCGAGGACGCCGACCGGTTGACCGAGGCGGCGGGCAATGTGCTGCTCAAGGTGGTGGAGGAGCCGCCCGAGCGGACGGTATTCCTGCTGTGTGCGCCGTCGGTCGACCCGGAGGACATCTCGGTGACCCTGCGGTCCCGGTGCCGGCACATGCACCTGGTCACCCCGTCCGTCGAGGCCATCGCCCAGGTGCTGCGCGAGCGCGACGGGCTCGATGCCGAGACCGCCTCCTGGGCCGCCTCGGTGAGCGGTGGTCACGTCGGCCGCGCGCGCCGGCTGGCCACCGACGCGGAGGCACGGACCAGGCGCACCCGGGCCCTGGCGCTGGTCTCGGCCACCGCGCGCCCGGCCGTGGCCTACGCCGCGGCGGATGAACTGGTGAAGTCCGCGGAGGAGGAGGCCAAGCAGCTCAGCGCGACCCGCGACGAGCGTGAGCGCGAGGAGCTTGCCACGGCCCTCGGTGCCGGTGGAACCGGCAAGGGCACCGCCTCGGCCACCCGCGGCTCGGCGGGCGTGCTCAAGGATCTCGAGCGCCGCCAGAAGTCCCGCGCCACCCGCACCAGCCGCGACGCGCTCGACCGCGCCCTGATCGACGTCGCCGGCTTCTACCGCGACGCCCTGACCGTCGGCCTCGGCACGCCCGCCGACTCGGTCACCTTGACCCACCCCGACCAGCGCAAGGAAATCCGCACCCTCGCCAGCGAGGTTCGCCCCGAGGGCCTGCTCCGCTCGATCGAGGCCGTCCTGCACTGCCGCGAGGCCCTGGACACCAACGTCAAGCCGCGCTTCGCCGTCGCCGCGATGGTTGCGGGCCTGATCGCCGCGCGATCCTTCTGAATGTCGGTGGGGCCGGGCCTCGGCACTCAGGGGTCGCCGGAGGTCCGCTCTGCTCGATCGCGGTGGTACTGCACTACTTGTGAGGTCGCCAGAGGACCTCGCGACCGGGTTCTGCTCGATCACGGTCGTAGTTGCATGACCGCGAGGCCCTGGGCATCAACGTCGAGCTGCGCTTCGCCGTAGCGGCTATGGCCGCGGGCTTGCTCACCTTCTGCATGTTCCGAATGCCGGCATGGTCGCCGCCAAGGTCCGCTGGTGGCCTCCACGGCTCGGTCGAGTTCGTACCGAATTGCGGTGGGGCCCAGGATGTCAACGTCGAGGTAGCCGCGCCTCGTCGTCCCCGAACTGCGCCGCCGCGGCAGGGTCCCGGACCGGAACGAACCGACGACTCTGCGCGAAAAGCTCGGCGGCAGGGCAGCTTTCCTGGCACCTGACCATCCCGGGGCGGCCTACCGATGGCCCGCCTCCACAGCGGCGGATCGGCGCTGAGCCAGCCGCCGCCGAATTGTCACGGCTGCAGGGGAATTCAGCGCTCCGGCTCCAACGGCACACGGTCGGTCTCGGCAAGCGCGCCCGGAGTAGCCCTGCCGCCCCGGACGAACAAGGCTGAGGCGATCACGCCGATGAGCAGGATGGCGGCGGGCAGGTACATCGACTGGCTCAGCGCGGTACCGAACGGGTGCACGACGAACGACGGGAGCTTCCCCATGCCGGAGCCCTCCTCGGCGAACCTGCCGTACAGATGTTGTGCGGCAATCCGATTGGAGATCAGCGCGCTGATCGCCGCGCTGCCCAGCGGCCGGGTGGTGTTGTAGACCCCCGCTCCCGCGCCGGCCTGCTGGATCGGTAGATCGCGTGTGGCGGTCGAGGCCAAGGGTGCCCAGATGCACGAGTTGGAAAGGCTCGCAACGACACCGATCGCGAGGAACGCCGGAATCGAGCCGCCGGGCTTCGGCAGGGCGGCGAATCCGATACCGGCACACCTACGCCACGAAGGCCGAACTCGTTGTCTCGGTTGCAGTCGACCACGTGCTCGGCCAGTCAGTGCAAGCGCTGCTGGCGAGATTCCCCGACGCTGGTTGTGCTCATCTGCGAGACCGTCATCTGCGACATGTTCACCAACACTTCCAAACCGTCCAGTTCCTTCGCGGCCAGGCACATCAGTGCCGCCGCTTCCAGATACTCCGCCGAGACGCTCATGTTGAAGAACACCCGCGAGATACCGAACAGCGCCGACCCGACATCCAGCGGATCGGTGAGGTCACCGACGATCACCTCGGCACCCGACTCGCGCAGCGCGTCCGCACGCGAGTCCTGGCGATGCACCAATGCTCGCACCACTTCGCCACGGCCCAGCACTTGCCGCACCACCCGTGTGCTGACACTGCCGACGCCGCCGGCAGCGCCGGTGATGAGGTACGTCCCAGTCGTGGTCATCGGAACTCCTTGTTTTCGGAGAGCAGTTTCGGAAGCGCATCTGGGCAGGCACGTCACGACCGGCCGAGTCGACCGGGAGGATCAGGGGCGTCAACCGACATCCTGCAGCAGGAAGTGCTTCGCGTTGAGCGGACCGTCCAACTGCATCAGCTGTCCGCCTGCCCGCAGACCACCGAGATCCAGCGCGGCGAACCCGAATTCGCCCAGCAGCGCGGCCACTTCGGCTTTCGCGTCGGCATCGTCGCCCGCGTAGAAGACCACCTGCCGCCCCTCGGCATGCCGGGGGTCCGCGGCGATGAACGCGGCGAACAACGTGTTGAACGCTTTCACGATCCGCGCTCCGGCAAGGTGTTCGGCGACCCACTCGCTGCCCGTGCGGTCGCCCACGTCGTAGCGGCCCTGCCAGGGATTAGCCGTGGCGAACTGATTTGTCGTGTCGACGACGATCTTCCCGGCCCAATCGGTCAGCCCGGTCAGATCCGGCACGGCGAAGAACGGTACCGCGAGGAATACGAGATCCGGCTGCGCCGCTTCCTGAGCTGTGACCGCGTGAGCCTTCGGCCCCAACTGCCGCACCACGGCCCGGAGCGTCTGCGGGCCCCGGCTGTTGCCGATGAGTACCTCATGGCCATGACGGACCGCCTTGTCCGCGACCGCCTGACCGATATTTCCCGCCCCGAGAATGCCGATGGTGTTATCGAGCATGGAAACCGACTCCTCTGTCCGCATCGAATCACGTCTCGAGCCGTTGCCGGACCGTCGCCATGGGATTGCGCGGCGCGTCCTCGCCGATGGTAGCTGTTGCGCCGCGAGGTGCGCGGAACAGTCGCTGAATGGTTGCTGTAGGTGGCTGATGCTGTTCAGAATTGTGCTCCGAGTGGGTACTATCGATCTTCGTCATAGCGCTACACCCCGCAGTCGGCAGTCTGTAGTGGATTGTGTGGCATTCCTGGCCGACAAGGTCGTTGGCATCATTCCCGTGCGCACACGGACACTTCTGGCTCGATCGCCGGCGCCAACTGGCGAAGGAGTGACTGATCATCATGACCGTGAAATCGTCCGTGCAGAGCGTCACTTACGATTTGCTGAGGTCGCTACGCATGACCACGATCTTCGGTAATCCGGGGTCGACCGAAGAGACGTTTCTCAAGAACTTCCCGGATGACTTCACCTACGTTCTGGGGTTGCAGGAGGCATCCGTCATCGCCATGGCGGATGCCTTCGCCCAGACCACGCGGCGTCCGGCGCTGGTGAACCTGCACTCCTCGGCGGGGCTGGGCAACAGCATCGGCAATCTGGTCGCGGCCTATCACGGGCATACGCCGTTGATTGTCATGGCTGGTCAGCAGCATCGCGAACTGTTGATCGGTGACCCGTACCTGAGTAACCGCGATGCGGTGGCGATGCCGCGGCCGTGGGTGAAGTGGTCCTACGAGCCCGCGCGTGCCGAGGCCGTGCCCGAGGCGTTCATGCGTGCCTATGCGATGGCCGTGCAGCCTCCGGCCGGGCCGGTGTTCCTGTCCGTTCCGCTCGATGACTGGGATCAGCCGTTGGAAGGCCCTGCGGTGGTGCGGGATGTCAGTACGAGGTATGCGCCCGACCTGGAGCGGCTGCGGATCTTCGCCGAGCGCATCACCGCGAGCCGGCGGCCGGCGCTGATTCTCGGGCCGGATGTGGACCGTGCCCGCGGGTGGGACGCCGGGGTCGCGCTGGCGGAGAAAATGCGGGCCGCGGTGTACGCACCTCCGCTGCCGGATCGTGCCGCCTTCCCCGAGGACCACCCGTTGTTCCAGGGCTCGGTCGGCATGTCGGTCAAGGCCATCGGCGAGCGCCTGGCCGGACACGATCTCGTCGTGGTGATCGGGGCCGAGGTCTTCCGCTACTATCCGTACGTACCCGGCGAGATCCTTTCTGCCGGAACCGAATTGCTGCAGATCACCGACGACCCGACAGTTGCCGCGGCCGCCCGCGTCGGTGACAGCCTCCTCGGTGATGCGCGGCTGTCGATCGAGCTTCTCACCGGACTGGTCGGCGACGGGGGAGGCCGTGAGATGCCCAAGCCGATGTCGCGCCGCCGGAGTCTGCCGGAGACGTCGAACAGGACGCTGACTCCTGACGAGGTGTACGCGGCGCTGAGTGAGGTCCGTCCCGAACATGCTGTGTTCGTGAACGAGTCCACCTCGACCATGACCCAGCACGCCGAGTGGCTGCCCACCGTGGAGCCGGATTCGATGTTCGCCACTGCCAGCGGCGGTATCGGCTGGGCCGCTCCGGCGGCGGTCGGGGTCGCGCTGGGCGACCGTGACCGTGGTGTCTCGCGTCCGGTGATCGGCCTGATCGGGGACGGCTCGTTCCAGTACTCGGTCCAGTCGCTGTGGACGGCGGTACAACACGATGTGCCGATCGTGTACGTCGTGATGCGCAATCACGAGTACTCCATCCTCAAATCCTTCGCCGATCTGGAACAGACGCCGGGCGTACCCGGGCTGGACCTGCCCGGCCTCGATATCGCTTCGGTGGCACGAGGATTGGGCTGCCACGCCGTCGACGTCACCTCCGCCGGAGACCTCGAGAAGGAGTTCCGGCTCGCGCTGGAATCCGGCGCCACCACCGTCATCGTGGTGACCACCCAACCGGAGAAGACCACACTGTGACCGATCGAGAATTCCGCATGCGGCATCGACATTCAGGGGGCCTGGCATGACGGCCGATCACCCGTATGTTTTCCATTTCTCCGAGTCCGAGCCGGACAGATTCGACGGCGGCGAACTGCGGGGCGTACACGAGCAGAACTTTCCGGTCCTGCGAAATCAGAAGGGATCGGTCTATCTGATCCACCTCGAGCCCGGCGGGATCCGCGAACCGCACTGGCATCCCTCGGCGTGGGAGCTGAACTTCGTCATCTCCGGACAGGCCCGATGGGCCATGCTCGGTCCGCACCCGGACGGCAGCTACCACAACGACCTGTTCGAGGTCGGCGAACACGACCTGGTGTTCGCCCCGCAGGGATTCTTTCACTACTTTGAAAATCCCAGTGAGACAGACGGTCTGGATGTCCTGGTGGTATTCAACACCAGCACCCGGGAACCCGAAGACGATATCGGGATCGTGGGCACACTCAACAGCCTGCCGCGGGCGGTACTCGCCGCATCGTTCGGCGTTCCGGTATCGGCGTTCGACCAGATCCCGAACGAGGTCAAACCGGTCGTGATCACTCGCCACCACACCGGCACGGAATAGCGCGGGTGTAGCCCGGATTGTGCCCGTGGACCGCGGCGATCGCCATCTTCGTTCTGCTGGAGCAGACGATCCTATTCGGTGACATGGGTGGATTCGCGGGTATGGCGATGATGACCGGTCGGATAAAACAGTAAGGAGCGCAATCATGAACGTCGTGGTACTCATCGGACGCATCGTGTTCGCCGCACTGTTCCTCGGCTCCGCGTTCGGGCACTTCACCCAGCGCAAGCAGATGGCGGAATACGCCGGATACAAGGGAGTCCCTGTTCCCGAGTTGTCGGTTCTGGCCTCCGGTGTGCTCCTGCTCGCGGGTGGACTGAGCGTGCTGTTGGGTGTGTGGGCCGATCTGGGCTCGCTGCTGCTGGTCGTATTCCTCGTCCCGGCCGCCCTGCTCATGCATGCCTTCTGGAAGGAATCCGATCCACAGGTCAAGCAGCAGGAGATGATCAACTTCAACAAGGACATCGGGCTGGCGGGCGCTGCCCTGATGCTGTTCGCGTTCTTCTCGCACCTCGGTGCCGACCTCGGGCTGACCCTCACCGGACCGCTGTTCCACATCTGAGCCGCGTGTAGCCCGGGCAGGTCCGGCGGCGGCTCGGGTTTCAGGGGCCACCACTGTGATTCGGCCGGACAAGAGCACTCGACCCTCATACTTACGCGTGTGCGAAGAGTTAGCTGTAGAATTCTGACTCTGGTTCAGCTATCGAAACCACTTGTTACTGGCGAATATGCGCCCCCGCGGGCAATGTTTGCCGGTGTGAACGGCCTGCGAAGTGTGGGAGTCGTCTCCGACCGAGGGGCGTCGATCGAACCGCACGTTCCAGCCGATGGGCCGAACGCCTTCGATGCGAAGGGAAAGGTCGTGATCCATCGAGCACGGCGTGGGCGGTTCGGCAGGATCGGCGGGTTCGAGAAGACCGTGACGTCATCGTCGACGATTCGAACAGGAGCACACGATGTCCATGCGTGAGGCTCGGCGGATGACGATCGGCGAGTTTCTGTTGCGCCGTCTGGCGGAGGCTGGGATCAGTCACTTGTTCGGCGTTCCCGGTGATTACAACCTCGAGTTGCTCCAACAACTCGAGGAGCCGTGGGTGCGATGAGTGCGATCAATGGGGTTGCCGGCTGCTACGCGGAGCACGTTCCCGTGGTCTGCATCTGTGGATCGATTCCGCTGCGGTCCATCGACCGCGGCCTGGGGATGCACCACACGATGGCCGACGGAACCTGGGACCGGTTCCTCGGCGCCTTCGCGCAGGTTACCGCTGCGCAGGCCAGGCTGACCCCCACCAACGCGACTATCGAGATCGACAGGCTGATCCTCACCGCGTGGCGGGAGAAGCTGCCGGTGTACATGGAGTTGCCCTCCGACATCGCCTATCTCGATATCGAGGTTCCGGCCGAGCCGCTGGTGCTCGAACAACCGTCCAGCGACCCCGAACGGTTGGTGTCGTGCATTACCGCTGTCGCGGATCACCTGTCCGCCGCCACCTCACCGGCAATTCTGGTGGATCTGGACGTGGACCGGTTCGGTGTCGCCGCCGAGGTCATGGAACTGGCCGGGAAGATGCATATTCCGGTCGCGGTGAGCAGCACTGCGAAGGCCGTGATCGACGAGACGTTCCCGTATTACGTCGGCGTCTACAACGGCAAGGCCAGTGCGCAGCAGACTCTCGACGCGATGGAAACCAGCGACTGCCTGATCTGCGTCGGCTACCGGCCGATCGAAGTGACTACGGGCGACTTCACGTTCGCATTGCCCTTCGACACGATCCACCTGCGGGGACACTCGGTCGACGTCGGCGATGCCAACTACCAGGCAGTCACGCTCGCGGAAGTTCTTCGCGGCGTCATCGATGCAGTGCCTCCAGCCGGTGACAGCGCCACCCACGCCGCACCCCGACCCATGGAAACCGCGCCCGCCGCCCCGATCGACAACTCGGCCGAGCTGACTCAGGCCGGGTACTGGCAGGCCATCCAGAACTACATCCGGCCCGGGGATGTGCTGCTGGTCGACAACGGCACTTCGTACGCCCTGTTCGGCCTGCAGCTGCCGCCGGGCTGCACCTTTGTGGGATCGGTCAACTGGGGGTCGATCGGCTACTCGGTCGCGGCCCTGCTCGGGACGCTGACCGCAGCACCGGACCGGCGACACCTGCTGTTCGTCGGTGACGGCTCGTTCCAGCTGACCGCGCAGGAACTCTCGACCATCCTGCGACACGACCACAAACCGGTGATCTTCCTGATCAACAACGGGGGATACACCATCGAGCGCGGCTACCTCGGCAAGAGCGAGTCCTACAACGACATCGCCACCTGGGCCTACGCGGACCTGCCCAGGGTGCTCCGCCCCGACACGACGGCACGCACGTTCGTCGCCCAGACTCCGGCGGACCTGCGCGACGCCCTGGCCGCACCCAATGACCGGCTGATCTTCGTCGAGTCGATCATGGATCGCTTCGATTCCCCCGCGCCGGTCACCGCCAGCAGCAACAGAGGCGCCGAACTGGACTACGGGCCTCGCGGCCCACAACACCAGGAAGGCGCCCAGCTCCGGCCCACGTGACCGGGAACGACAACGGCCCGAACTCGACTCAGGGAGTACACGATGTCCACCATCCACCTCACGCACACAACCACCTCGACACCGGAGCAGTTCCTCGCCGCCCTCACCGACTTCGGTCCGGGTCGGTCGCAATTGTTCGGCAACAGCACCGACGAGTACCTCCGCGTACACGGGCGGGACTCCACCCACGCCGATGTCACCGAAGGGTCGGGCCGCATCTGGGAGCGCCTGCGCTACGACTGGACCGACCCGCACCACATCGTGATGACGACCACCGACTCCAACATGTGGGGCGGCGCATCCGGCCACACCTACACACTCACACCGCTGCCCGACGGGACCACCGAAGTCGATGCCGTCGTGGTCCGCGACGGCAAGAACTTCACAGGACACGTACTCGGGGCGGTGATAGGCACCGTCGGCAAAAGCGTCCTGGACAAAGAGCTCGTCAAGACCATCCACGCCATCGAAGCCCGCAATGCCGGCGGGCCATCGACCAACCTGGCTCAGGGCCCGCACGATTCGCATTCCTGACGACACCACCCTTCGTCGATGAGTCACCCAGACCTCTCGGATGCTGGTCCGGGAAGGACTACAAGCTGGTTATGAACCAGCGCGTTGTCGCCGAGGTCGACGAAATGGCAATGCGAGGAGGTACCGGATGACGTATATGGGAAATCCCTAATACCCGCTGTGGTTGGACAACCTGGCCGACGATGTCACCCTCGAGGCTGCGGCGATGGACGGCACTGCCTGCGGCGCCGACGACGTCGGACTCATCTTGGCGAAAGCCCGCGAACAGTATGAGCACCAGGAATTCAATTATGCCGACCCGTGCGGCGAAAACGGTTTCCTCGAGGACTACTCCAGCTCGATTCGTGGCATGCCTACCTACGTTGTCGTGCTGGTCAGCTTCAACGCCGGCGGGCAGACCCAGCACGTGGTAGTGAATCACCGGCCGCGCCGCGCGATGCTGCAGTTTTCCCGCGTGATGCTGGAGACATTCTCCGGGACCCCGCACGCGAAGTACTGGGAAGGCACCCCATAAGAGGAGATAGGAAGAGCGACATGGCATCGACCTATATGGGAAAGCCTTACTATCCGGCGTGGCTGGACAACCTCGCCGATGACGTAACCGGGGATGCCGCTCTCTGTCATCGTTCTGGTCGTCTTCAATGCCGCAGGGAAAGCCCAGCGCCTTGTGGTGAATCACCGGCCGCGCAGTTCTGTGCTGGTGCTGTCCCGCGCGATGCTCGAGAGGTTCGCCGGTACGCCGCTTGCTGAACATTGGGAAGGCGCGCCTCGAGCAGCAATGCGCGATCTACTCGAGGCCGCCATCGTGGTAGGGCCGCATCCACGGCACGATCCCACCGCCCGGCTGACCGGGCGTACTCGAAGAGAGGCCGGAGGCCCCGATGCCGGATCGGATTTCGTTGCCCTCGACGACTACCGCGTGCCTGTTCGATCTCGACGGGGTGCTGACCCGCACCGCGACCGTGCACGCCGCCGCGTGGAAGCAGGCCTTCGATCCACTGCTCGCGCAGGAGACCGAACCGCAGCGCCCCTTCGATGCGGTCGCTGATTACGACACCTACGTCGACGGCCGTCCCCGTGAGGACGGTGTGCGCACTTTCCTGGCTTCCCGCGGGATCACGCTGGCCGACGGTGGGCCCGGCGATCCACCGGACGCGCGAACCGCGTATGCGCTGGCCGCGCGCAAAGATGCGATTTTCCTGCGCCTGCTGGCCGAGGACGGTGTGCATGCCTACCCGGAGTCGGTGCGGTTCGTGCGAGCGGTCCGCGCGGCGGGTCTGCATCGCGCGGTGGTGTCCTCGAGTGTGCATTGCGCACAGGTACTGTCGGCGGCCGGGATAGCTGACCTGTTCGAGGTGCGCATCGACGGAATCGTCGCTGCGCGAGATCATCTGGCCGGTAAACCGCACCCCGGCACCTACCTGGCCGCCGCGCGGGCGCTGGGTGTGCAGGCGGCCGACGCGGCTGTCTTCGAAGACGCGTTGGCAGGAATGGACGCCGGGCGCTCGGGCGGGTTCGGCTACGTCGTCGGCGTCGACCGGGTGGACCAGGCCGAGGCGTTGCGTGCTCATGGCGCCGATGTCGTAGTGACCGAGCTGAGCCAGTTGCTGGAGGTCGTGCCATGATCACGGATCCGGCCTTCGTGTGCGAACCGTGGCGAGTGCGGGAGACGCGGCTGCAGCTGGATGTGCTGGCGCAGAGTGAATCGGTGTTCGCCTTGTCCAACGGGCACCTCGGCTGGCGTGGAAATCTCGACGAAGGCGAACCGCACGGCATGCCGGGCAGCTACCTCAACGGCTACTACGAGTTGCGTCCGCTGCCGTATGCCGAAGCCGGGTACGGCTATCCGGAATCGGATCAGTCGATCGTGAACGTCACCAACGGCAAGATCATCCGGCTGCTGGTCGACGACGAACCGTTCGACCTGCGTTATGGGCACCTGCACGCACACCAGCGAATCCTGGATCTGCGCACCGGGCTGTTGTCGCGTGAGGTGGATTGGACCTCGCCGGCGGGGAGGCGGGTTCGTATCCGCGCCATCCGGCTGGTCTCCCTGACCCAACGAGCGGTGGGGGGTATCCGTTACGAGGTCGAACCCATCGACGGGACGGCGCGGGTGGTGGTCCAGTCCGAACTGGTCGCCAATGAACCGGTGCCCGCGACCAGCGGCGATCCGCGTGTGGCCGCAGCGCTGGAGGCGCCGTTGCTGGCCGAGGAGGACCACGCGCACGGTAGCCGCCTGCGGCTGATACATCGCACCCGCGTCAGTGGACTGCGCGTCGGAGTGGCTGCCCACCACCACATCCACGCTCCCGTGCACACCACCACGTCTGTCGAATCGGATCCGGACCTGGCGCGTCTCACCCTGACCTGCGTGCTGGCTGCCGGGCAGCGGTTGCGCGTGGACAAGACGGTGGCCTACGGCTGGTCGGGGCACCGCTCACTGCCGGCTGTCCGCGATCAGGTCGATGCGGCGTTGGCGGCTGCCGAGGACAGTGGATGGTCCGGACTGGTCGAGGATCAGCGTGGATACCTAGATGAGTTCTGGTCGCGGACCGATGTCGAGGTCGAGGGTGATCCACAGTTGCAGCAGGCGGTGCGGTTCGGGTTGTTCCAGGTGCTGCAGTCCGGTGCTCGCGTCGAGGAGCGCGGCGTGCCCGCCAAGGGGCTCACCGGCCCCGGATACGACGGCCACAGCTTCTGGGACACAGAGACTTTCGTGTTGCCGCTGATCACCCACACCACACCGCGCGCCGCGCAAGATGTGCTGCGGTGGCGGCACAGCACGTTACCCGAGGCCCGCGCCCGCGCCGCCCAACTCGGATTGCGTGGGGCCGCGTTCGCGTGGCGCACGATAGCCGGTGCGGAGTGCTCCGGGTACTGGCCGGCGGGCATCGCGGCGTTCCATCTCAATGCCGCCATCGCCGATGCGGTCGTCCGCTATGTCCGCGTCGCGGCCGACACCGACTTCGAATGCGGCGTCGGCGCCGACCTTCTGGTCGAAACCGCCCGACTATGGGAGTCGCTGGGCTATCACGGCGCCGACGGCCGTTTCCACATCGACGGGGTCACCGGGCCGGACGAATACAGTGCCATCGCCGATGACAACGTCTACACCAACCTCATGGCTCAGGCGAACCTGCGCGCCGCCGCCGATGTTGCTGGACGTCACGCCCAGGTCGCGGAACGCCTCGGCGTGGACGACGGCGAATGCGAGCGGTGGCGGGCAGCCGCCGAGGCCATGGCCGTGCCCTATGACGACGATCTGAAGGTTCACCAGCAGGCCGCCGGTTTCACCCGCCGGGCCGTGTGGTCGTTCGACACCACCGGCCCGGACCGATATCCGCTGATGCTGCACTTCCCGTACTTCGACCTCTACCGCAAACAGGTCGTCAAACAAGCCGATCTCGTCCTAGCGATGCATCTGTGCGGTGCCGCGTTCAGCGATGAGGACAAGGCACGCAACTTTGCCTACTACGAAGCGATCACCGTCCGCGACTCCTCCCTGTCGGCGCCTTGCCAGGCGGTCATCGCCGCCGAAACCGGGCACACCGAGCTGGCCTACGACTATCTCCGCGAGACCGCGCTGTTGGATCTGGCGGACCTACAGCACAACACCCGCGACGGCCTGCACATCGCCGCGCTGGCCAGCTCCTGGACTGCGTTGATCGCCGGATTCGGCGGAATGCGTCACGACACGGGCACACTCTGCTTCGCACCGCGCCTGCCCACCCAACTGTCCCGGCTCGCTTTCCGGCTGCACTATCGTCACCGCGCGCTCCACATCGAGATCACCCCGGGCCAAGCTCGATATGAGCTCCTGGACGGCTCGCCGCTGACCCTCGAACACCACCGCAGGCCCTTCGACCTCGCGCCCGGGGACACCGTCACCCACCCCATCCCGCCGCCGATCTCCGCACCCCGCCCACACCAGCCATCCGGCCGAGAACCCAACCCGCGCAGCGAGATCGGCTGATCGGGCAGTGGGTGTAGGTGGCCGTCTTGGTAACGCGCAAGGTACATGCGGATCTTGTCCGGTCCGAAGTGGTAGTGCTGGCGCAGGTGGATGATCTTCTCGACGACCTCGGCGCGGGTCGCGGTCGGGCTGGTCCGCGGCCGGCCCGACCGCTTGCGCAGGCCGTCGACCCCTCCGCTCTCATACCGGTGCAGCCACGTGTAGTAGGTGGGACGGCTGATACCGAAGTACCGACAGGTCATCGCGACGTTGCAGGTGACTTCCTCGACATGACGAAGGACCGCCAGGCGCCGACGCACCTCACGGTCCATAACGGGCTCACTCACCCGAATCTCCCTACGGTTCAAGGGATCCGAATGTCAAGCATCTCCGTCAGTTTTATATCGACAGTTGGGGCAGGTGGTCCCGAGAAGGCGTCTGTCCTGGCCGCAGCACGAAGATCTACAGTCGATTTCGGACCGAAGCATTATCCGTGTTCGACGTGGAGACGAGGTAATCGCGTGGCTGCCAAGTTCGAGCTATACAGGGACAGCGCCGGCAAATTCCGGTTCAGGCTCAAGGCGGGCAACGGCGAGATCATCGCGCAGGGGCAGGCCTACGAGAGCAAGACCGCCGCCCTCAACGGCATCGAGTCGGTCATGAAGTATGCGCCAGTGTCCGAGACCGACGACCAGACCTAACCCACTGTGCTGATTCCTCCCCGCCGCCCTGCCTCGCATCGATCGGCCGGACCGAGGCAGGGGCGGGTCCGGACCCTAATGTGCCGGGGAGAAATGCCGGGCGCGGAGGCCGAGTTGCGTTGCGGCCGCGGCGATCAGGGCGGCCAACTCGTCCGGGTGCTCACGCAGCAATGGGGGCATCAGGCCAGCATGCCCGATACCTGCAGGTCCTCGCCAAGCCGTTGCATGTTCTCGCGCAGAGCCGGGGAGCGCTCACCTTTGGCTGCAGCGGTGAGCGTGCGCCATCGCACCCGGCCGGTCGAGACCGCCTGGCCGACCGCGCCCGCGAATGCGGACCAGCCCTCATCGACAGTCGTCTCCCAATCACCACGCAGTAATTCGAGAGTGGCGATCTCCAGCCACGTCAACCCCACCCTCTTCAGGTTATTGCGTCGCGACACCTTCACCCCGGGCACCGGATTAGCAGTGTGACCTGTGTTTTGTGTGTTCTACCAGCGAAGATATATCAGTCCAGCGGCGAGTCAGGCGGGCGGAGTGTGTTCGAGGTCGCTGTGATGTGTCGGTCTGGTTCGGTGGGTTTCGCTCGGATTCGGTCGGTTTCGGCGGGGAAGTTTTAACCGAGATCTTCCCGGCTGCCGTAGAGCCGATCGGCCAGTTTCGGGGTTCGCTGGTTACTGGTCAGCGATGGTGATGGGTACTGGACGGAAAATTGTTGGTATTCACGGCGTGTCGTGCACCGTGTCGCGGGGTGTGCCGAGGGGTGTGAGTCGCTGTCGGCGAAGACTGTTGCCCGGCAGTGGATCACGTGGTTATTCTGTCCTGGCTATCTGCGCTGTCGATGTATCCATCGCAGTCGCGTCGGGGGCTTGACCAGCGTGTGATTCGGGACGACTGCTGCCCTTTTCGGCATGTTGTTGTCGCCGTCCGCTCGCCGCGCACGTGCGCGCATGACGCCAGGAGTGCTTACCTCAATGCCTGCAATCAATCGCGGCACGTACTTCGAAGCCAGATTCAAGACCAGCCCGGGGAAGTACCGGACGATCTACGACGAGAACGGCAAGCCGCGCCGGTACCCGACCAAGGAGCTCGCCGAAACCGCCTGCAAGGAAGAGGAAATCGTTCATCGGGTACTGAGCAGCCGGTCCATCACCGTTGCGGGGGCTGTCGAGAGTCGTAGTGCGACTTACGAGGTCGCGCCGGTGCCCGAGCGGGCAGTGGATCCTGGCGAGCTGAGGTTCGAGGACTATGTCGAGGAGTGGCTGGATGATCAGGATCTGGCCGACAGCACGGTTGCCGCCTATGAGAGTCACATTCAGTGTCATCTGCTGCCGCTGTTCGGGCCGATGCCGCTACGGGACATCGCCCGCCGGACGGTCGCCGATTGGGAGAAATCGCTACGCGCGGCAGGGTACAGCGCCGATAGCATCAACTCCTATCATGCTGTCCTGCATGTGATTCTGGAGGACGCGGTCGAGGCCAAGAAGATCCCGGCCAACCCGGCACGGCGTAAACGCAATCGAGGACGTCGTGTCGGTCGCAAGTCCCGACGTGCTCCGCGCAAGGTGATCACCGACACTCGCGGTGCGTTGTTGATCGCCGAACGGATGGCGCTGCTGTCAGGGCGTGACGACGAGTTCGTGGCGATGGTCCTGAAGTACTTCACCGGCATCCGGATCGGTGAGCTGATTGGATTGGAAACCAAGAGTGTGACCAGAGGCCGGCTGCGTGTGGAGTGGCAGTTGAGCGAGGTCGGGGGCAAGCTGATCAAGTGTGAACCGAAGTGTGGGTCGTACCGTGACATCGATCTGCCCGAGTTTCTGTCGCGGATGCTCGATTCGTTTATCGCGCAATCCAATCCACGACCCTGCCAGTGCCACGGGAATACCTATGTGTTCCGTGGGCAGGCCAAGCGGCGCAGCCGGGGCAGCGCCAGCGGGATCACACAGCGGGATATTGCCGAGCATGCCGGGGTGACCGTGAGTACGGTGTCCGCGGCGCTGCGCGGCTGCCGCAACGTCTCCGAGCTGAGTCGTCAGCGAGTCCTGCGGGCGGCGAGCGAATTGGGATACACCAAGCCCATAGTCGGAGAAGGAGCCGCGCACTGGCGACGGTCCGGGTTCTACGCCTGGTTGTACACCCCCGCGGTGTCGGGCTGGTATCCATCGAGAGGAAAGCGCGCGCCGGCCCGGGCAGTCCCGGTCAGCACGACTGCTTTCCCTGGGGTTCCGGTACGGGGTAGCAACGCCCATGCTCGTGCTGATGCGTGCTGGATGCCGATCGCGAAAGGTATGACACCGCATGGGAATCGGCACTCTCACCGGACTCTGTTGGAGGAGCTGGGAACACCGCAGAAGTTGATCAACGAAAGGATCGGCCACGAAGACTGGACCGTGCAGAGCCGTTACACCCAGGTCACCGACGTGATGGTGAAGAAGTTGATGGCCGACCTGGCTCGCGAGTGGCATGAAGCGCTGGACTGGCGGCTGGAACTCTGCCCGACCTCGCCGGTTACGATGCTGAACAGGCTGCTGCGCCTGCGTGCTGAAGAACTGCAGCACAGTCGGGAGGTAGCCGCGTAAGCACCTTCCTACGAGTTCGCTGCCCGTCGGTCCTATCACCGCGAGCGCGGTTCAGGCATGATCGTCGCATCAGCCAAAAACCCACCGTCCCAGCCCAACCGGGCCGAAAGACGAGCCATTACCGTGGAGCCATCCTGCAGACGGGCTCACTTCGCCGACAGGAGTTGCCGACTCCGGTTCAGCAACCCAGTACGCCCGTTGAGGTTCGCAGTCAACCATGAGGTTGGGCGCTACCGCTGCTGATCGTCGACTGTGACGTGTCCGACAAGAGCTCGAGGATGGACCGAAGCGATCCCACCAGCGTCCTATAGTCAAGCGTGCGCGGTTACGCCGTCGAGAAGGGGGGAGGCAAACTATGGCGGATCATGTCGATGTCGGTCCCGATACATTGCGGGCCGCCGCGGATTGGCTGGACAGGCAGGCCGAGGATCTGGTCAACGCAGTGGACACCCACATGCGTGCGATTCACGCATTCCTCGGAAGCGACTGGCAGGGCACCGCGGCCAATTCTCACGAGAGTCCCTGGTCCGAGTGGGAGGACGGCGCGCGCCGGGTCATTGCCTCGTTCACCGCCGACGCCGGTGCTCTCCGAAACGCCGCCGGTGGCTACCTGACTACCGACCACACTTCGGCGCAGGCGATCGTGCGGGCGGGTGCGAGCCTGGATCTTCCCGAGGTGTTGTAATGGCGGCCGATTACCGCGTGGATCTCGTCGGTTTGCAGCGCCTGATCGAAGATACGGCCAAAGTGGAAACCACGATCGAGGACGTCGCAGCCGAGATCGACAAGGGGATCGAACAGCTGCATGTCAACTGGACCGGTGCCGCCGCAGAAGCTCACCGAGCAGCCCACAACAACCGCATCGCGGCAGCAACCGAGATGCGAGAAGCCCTGAGCGCGCTCAGGGGCAAGCTCTCGGCCGCTTACGCGGCATATCACCAGGTCGGACCCGCCAACCACGGAATGTGGCCTCAGTGAGTCCGGCCCCGACTGTTCCGATCATCGTCTGCCGAGGCGACGAATATCACTCGGCGGGTGAGGTTTTCGGTCAGATCGCGACCGATGCGGCCACCACGCATGGCGGGCTGCTGACAGTGTTGAGCACATACGGGGGAATGGCCGGCAACGACAGTGTCGGCACGCAGTGGGCGGGCTCTTACGACCAGGCCGCACAGTTGGTCATCGCTACTGCGGCGAAACTCACCACCGCATGCGGTCAAACTCGCGATCTGCTCGTCATCAGCGCCTACAACCACGAAGTCGCCGAGATAGCTGCCAATCATCGAAACCTGCCAGCACCTACGAAACCACAACTCACCATCGATCCCTGTCTGGCCGAGACCGTTGCCTCGGCCGCCGGAAGCGGAATTCCCGAACCGTTCGGATGGTCGATCCTCAAGGACGCCGTCGGTGCCGCCTGGCCGGATGGCCATCAAGATCAGCTCGATGCCGCGAAAGACGCCTGGCATACCGCATCGAGCGACTACCGCGCACTCGCAGGCAACGTCTCGCCAGCGGTCGACCTACTGAACAATCAGCAGTCCCCCGAGATTCAAACCAGTATCGACACCTGCAACCAACGCAAGACCGACTTCAATGCCCTCGCCGATGCCTGCCAGTCACTCGGCGACGCCTGCGGCGAATACGCCAACCACCTTGACGAAGCCCACCGCAAGATCCTCGACGAGCTCCAAGAATTCTTGCTCGAGGCCGCCGCCTGGGAGGTCGGCGCCGCCATCCTCACCCCGTTCACCGGGACCATATCCGAATGGGTCGGCAACTCCGCCTTGGCCGGCAGGGTGGCAATGAAGGCCCGGCGTATCGCCACCATCATCGGCGAACTCGCCACCAAAGTGGCGAAACTGGTGACCGACGCCGTAAAACCACTGGTCGAACGACTGAGACCGCTCCTTGAGCGTGTCCGCAAATGGGTCGAGGACGCCTCGACGAAACTCGCACGTGACGGAAAAACATCCGGGCCGCGCACCGGACCAGCAGCAAGCTCCGCCGAACGCGATGAGATGATTCAACAACTCCAGAGTGAAGGAATCAAATTCGATCCCGACAAAGTCGTGCAAATCGGGCGGGACTCCGACGGCAAGATCATATTCCTCGAACAAGGAAACAAAAGGGCTGGACTCCAGCACATATTGTCTCACGCAACCGATTTCGCGAACAAGGGAGTTTCCCAGGACGAGATACCCGAACTGGTCACGCGAGCCGCAACGCAAGGCGAGAAAGTAGGAATATCAGGTAGGGATCGGCCGATTTACCAGATCATGCATAATGGAACTATGTTGAAGATAGCCGTCACTATCGGAAGTAATGGGTTCATTGTCGGAGCAAACCCTGTATCTTAGAGGAGTGCAATGCATCGCTTGAAACTGCAACCCGAGATTCAATGCTATCCCACGTGGGTCTACCGGGATGGGGTGTACGATAACGTTTCTCCGGCGTCGCTGAATGTATCGGGTGACCTTGCTGCCGCGTTGGACGAGTGGGCGGATCGCTGGGACGCAACTTACGATCTCGTCAACGATCCCGCCAATCCGCACTTCAGCTCACCCAACACCGAACAGCAATTCTGGGCAGACGGTAGACGCCTCGCAATTCGCCTTCAAGAAGAATTGAACCATGACTGGACGGTTCACTTTGATCCCGAGGAGCTAACCTAAACCAGACGCTCTGTATGAGGGCTGTGCACCCATGGCGATCTCGTGACTATGAGAGGGTTTTTCCAGTGGTGAATCTCGACGAATGGGAGCAGCAACTCCGGCGTCGCGTCGCCGAGATCCATCATCACGGCGAACAACTCGCAGCAAAGGCGGCCGCAGTCCGGGGCCGCGGCGAGGTCAACGGGGTTCATATCGAAGTTGACGCCAGCGGCGACATCACCAATCTCCACATCGCCCCGGGCGCGATGCGATGGTCCAGCAATCAGCTCACCGCCGCGCTACTCGAGTGTCACCGCAAGGCCCGCGCAGATGCCAAAGCAAAAACCAACCGCGCCATCGACGAAGCCGACCCACGCATCCGGACCCAACTCGAACAAGCACACACACCCGAATCAGCACCTCCTCCTCGCCAGGCATCGCTCACCGAGAACGACATCCAAGCCGCCGACGACGAGTACTTCGAACGCCGCAACCTCTACGGCGGATGGACCGACAGGCCTTGAGCGTTGGACGCTCTTACTGCCCTCCAGAAGTCCCTCGCTCAGGAAGAGGTGAAGCTCAATACCACTTGGACGCAGCCCGAAGGCTGGAGGTGAGTAGCCGGGAGATCGAAACACCCCGGTCTTCAACTGGGCGAACCTAGTGTCACGTAATTGAATGTCATTTATGTTTGATTTCGGTTGGTGTCGAGCAGTTTCTGATAGTCGCGTTCGAGGATGCGGACCTTGCCGATGATGCCGTCGGCGGTGGCTGTCCAGGTGAATGGTTCCGCGTTCTCGTTCCAGTGGGTGATGTAGTTGTCGATGTGCCGGATGAGTTGCCGGACGGATCCGAAAGTTCCTCGGCGAATCGCCTGCCGGGTGATGATCCCGAACCAGGTTTCCACCTGATTCAACCACGAGCTTCCGGTGGGAGTGTAATGGAATTTGACATTTGGGTGTTTCTCCGTCCACTCGTCGATTTGTTTTCCGTCGTGCGTGGATAAGTTGTCCACGATGACGTGGATCTCTTTGCCTGGGTGACGCGAGGTGACATAGTCGAGGAACTCGATGAATTCCGCCGTCCGACGCCGCGGGAAACAGCGGCCGGTTACCTCGCCCGTCAAGGTGTTCAATGCCGCGAACAGACTGGTAGTGCCGTGACGGACGTAGTCATGCGTGCGCTTCTCTGTCTTGCCGAAATCCATCGGCAGCAACGGCTGTGTCCTGTCGAGAGCCTGAACCTGCGTCTTCTCGTCCATCGACAGCACCACCGCCCCCTCGGGTGGGTCCAGGTACAGGCCGACCACATCGACCACCTTCGCCGCGAAATCGGGATCGCTCGACAACTTGAATGTGCCCTGCCGCCACGGCTGCAAGCCGTGCTCGCGCCACAATGTCGCGATGAAATTATGCGACACCGAGATGCCTTCGCGGTATTTCAGATATTTCGCCATCTCGTTGCTGGACCAATGCGTCAATCCCGTGCCGTCCGGCGGCGTGGTCCATGTCAACGCCAGTATTCTGGCGCGTGTCTCGGCCGGAACCGATCGAGGCCGACCTGTCGACTTACGACCCTCCAACCCGTCCACGCCGGACTCCGCATAGCGGTCGATCCACTTGTAGACCGTCGGCCTTGACGTCCCCGCCATTTCCGCTATCTCCGCCGCGGAATAGCCCTCGTCGTCCCACAGGACGATCTGCGCGCGCCACGCCACCGAACTGTCGTAGGAATCTGAATAAAGTTTCGACCGCAACTCGCCTCGCGCCTCACCGGAAAGACCCACCAGACAATACTTCCACAGACGTCAACCCAGGTAAAGATAATTCAATTAAGCGACACTAGGGCACCGCCACTCGGTACTAGGATATCTGACCTCGACCGAGCATGCTGCCCGCATCACAGTCGCCACCCGCAGCATCAACTGAAATTGGATCGAGTCGACCCCGGACTCAAGTATTGGGTTGCTGCATCGGGGATCGGCCATATGCGTTGGAGGACAATCTGAATCGCCACCGATGCACGAGGTGCGTCGGAAACGTGCGACAATGTGCACGTCTCATCGAGCGAACCAGCGACACGCAGTCAGATTGGTGCGCAGGGTGTGAGAATCCCCTGCACCCTCAAACTTTCGACGGACTCCACGATGTGCACCGCGGCCGATCTGTCGCGCAACAGAGCGCCCAGCTCAATGTTGCGCTGTCAATGCGCAGCATTGCAGTACTGGTGATGTTTGCGGACGCGACACCTGCGCTGGCAGTCCGCGCGGAGGCAAGACGACGAACCATCTGGCCATCTTCGCGCACAAGTGACGGAGACAGCGATCCCGATCGGCATTTCGCCTCTGAGTGGCCTGGGCCCATGGTTCTGCGGGGGTTACACAGACCGCCGCTGGGGCTTGCGGTGGGCATGGCGGTGGATCTCAGCGAGGCCCGGTTTGGTGGTGATGTCTCAGGAGGCGGATAGGCATCAGCGTGATCGCGATGGCCCGCACCGATCTGGCTTGTGGTTCGGCGAAAGGCTCTAAGCTGTGCAAAGTTTCGGCCGCGCGGTACTATCGTGCCTCGGCTCAATCAGAGTTCCGCGGGACATCGGGGGTGTGGTGGAAGGCAGCGGCGAAGCTTACGAGACGTTGATGGTGCAGGTTTCCCGATTGTTTCCCGAGGTGGCTGCGCAGGTCTGAGCCGATGTGACTGCAGGGCTGGATATTCCGTCCGACAACCAGTCCTCGTACGGGTACATGAAGGCAAGGACGCGGTCTATCGAGATCACGACACGCAGGTTCTCTGACGACGAAAAGCTGGAGATCCTGCTCGCCGCCTTGATCACTGCCACCAGGACAGCGATTGAATCACGCAAGCGAATCGCCGAGTTCTTCGGAGCCGGCGAGGACTCTGCAGGGCAGGGAGATCGCCTCACTTTCGCCTCACCCGAAACCGCCGAAGACCTATTCACCGTGTCCGCCGGGCAGATGGCGCAGATCGGTGAGATGGCCGAGGCGCTTGGAGATTTGGAGCAGGCACTGGCGTTGCTCGGATCCCGATGAAGGCGGGGGTCGGCAAGGTCGAGCTGGTTCAATTCGTCGAGCGATCACTGGGCGTACTTCACGCGAGCTATCGAGGATTCGCGAAGGAGTCCGACCTATACGAGGCCGCTCTGCTCTACATAGCCGTCGTTGCCGCGCACGCCGCGGGCGGCAACTCGATGATCACCTACGCGCATGGTGGGGAAGATTGCTCTGCAGACCGGCAGCCTTGAGGGGCCATGGCGTGAGAAGCTGGAGCATACCGTTGCCGCACACCCATTTGTCGCAACGGGCAAAGTGACGGGTAGACGGGTTGGGGACTGAATGGCCAGGAAAGTGGTGAAGGCGATGGCCGAGCGGTAAGACACCCTCATGAACCTCCGGTCGTACCCTGCGGACAACAGGAATCTCCTGCTATTGCCACAGCCCGGATCGCCGCCACGGATGGTTCGTCGATCAGCAGCGCGCCTGCGGTTTGCGGGGCCTGCTCCGACCACTGCGGCGATCTTGAACAACCTCAACGGCAAACAGTCTGCTAACCATATGGGGTAGCTGATGGACTGTGGTCTGCTACCGACTTTTTACCGAAACCGTCGCTTGATGTGCTGAGAGGGCCGTTTCGGTGGCTGTGGACGGTGGATGTGGCACCCGTCGATGCTGTAGGTCGGCCGACGGTCAGGTCGTTGAACAGCTGTTTTAGTAGTTTGGATGCCAGAGCGGTGGGCCGCGCCGCGCCGCCTCAGCTCAGTTTGTAGAGCGCTTCACCTCTAGCGAAAGGGTCGTAGTTCGAGCGCCTCGATACTCGATTTCGCGGGTCTGCAGCCGACCAAGACTGGCTGGATACAGCTGCCTGGCCTGCCGATTTCGCCACGTTGACCAGCGGTTTTCGTGATCCTGGCAGGAGACGATAGACTCGCCTGGCCGAAAGGTACGCCGCCTTAGCTCAGTCGGTAGAGCGCTTCACTCGTAATGAAAAGGTCGGGGGTTCGATTCCCCCAGGCGGCTCCATGTTTTCTTCCCCCTCGCGGAGCCATTGACGGCAGTTCTCGACGACAGTCAGGCTTTCCCGCCTGAACAAGCCGTCGATGTTGGCCACCGCTTCCCGCTGCACCTTCTCCACGACTTCCAGATAGAAGGTCGTCGTCGTGTTGATCGAGGCATGGCGCAGAATCCGCTGAACCGTCGCCACATCAACACCCTGAGCGAACAGCAGCGTCGCGCAGGAGTGACGGAGGTCATGCAACCGGATCGGCCGGCCGCCGGCCCGGGGTGAGTAGTCAGTGGGGGACGTGATCACGCTCCGATCTCGGCAGCCACTTTCGAGTGTCGGTGTGCCGCAGCCAGTATCGACCTTGCTACTGCCAAGGACCGAACCGAGCACCACGCAGAACGCTGAGCACGGCCAGGAACATCGTCAGGGCAGATGGCTAACCCGCCAGGAACTCGGTCGTGGTCACCAGGCTCACAGCCAGGAACAAAGTGAGCAGTCCTGACCAACTCCACCTGGCACGCAAGAAGCGAAGCCTGGCACGCAAGAAACGCCGTGTCGGACGGTACTCATCTAGGCCAAGAAGTGTTCAATCGCATCCTTGAATGGTGCGGGTTTTGCCTCGTCCGTAGCGTGGAGCAGCTTGCCCCAACGATCGTGCGCTGCTTGGCGCGAGACACCGCAAGCCAAGCCGATCGCAGCCCATGTTGCTCCGGCTTGACGTGCTGCCACCACAGCCTCCACCAGCTCCACATGGGCAGTGTGACGAATCCTTAGCTTCGTAAGCTCCAGCGCCACACGCACACGGCGAGAAGGCTGCTTCAACCCAATGGGTTCTGGCTGACCTTTCCGTCTTGCCGATTCATTGATCAGTTCAATAGCCAGCTTGTCAATCTCTCGTCTGAGAATCACGCTTAGCTGCCCTGCCGCGCGGGCTATTTCCCATTCCTCTGGCTTTGCTACCGGACTATTGTCGTTTGCTAGTAGTCGATGGCCGCTGACTGCTTGCTCTTTGTTGCTGTCAGATTCACTACCCTTCATGCGTCAAGTAAATCAGTACATGCTGAGCTATGTCAAGCAATGCTTGACAAGGATAGGCTTGGATAAGTAAGTGCAGAGAAACCAGCCGTACGGCAACGCCTATCGGTGGATGAAGGTCGAATCTGGGGCGGATGTCATCTTACTCGAAAGTAAATTGGTGATTCTAGTCACATATAGGGCGAATAACTGTGAATTGCGAGAAGTTTGCTAGCGAACTCGGTTCATCCTTCAACTTGCCTGACCTGGATATTCCCGACCATCAATGTGAAAAGCAATCGTGCCAGATGGTTTGAGAACGCTCACATGGGTGTTGCAGATCTGTTATTCGTGTCCGAAGAGGGGGCTAGAGTGGACCCCGCACCGCGACGAAGGCTCGCCGCTTGCTCAAGATGAGCCGTGCCCGCCCTTGGCAGAGGGCGGAGCACGACCCCGGCGGCCTCAGCCCGATGCACAGAGTGATTTGCGTACCAAACGACATCGTAGGAGAAGAGACGCCAGTGCTCACAGTATTCGCTAGGCTGCATCTGTTCAATCGAACGGGAAACATTTCGTCAAATATCACATCGCGTGGCGGCCACTACACGCACCTGACCGACCTCGGCGCCACTGCCGCGGCGAGCACGTCAGCGGGAGGTCTGGCCGCCAACCACCTTGCGTTCGTGCTGGCGATCTTGCTGGCCTTCGCGATCGCGACGATCTTCGCGGTGGCTGTCGGTTTCTTCTACAAGTTGGATGGCGGGCGAACCATCGGAGCGATGAAGTGCGGAGGCGCGGCCTTCGCGACGGTGGTCGGCATCGGCATCGCCGTCATCACGCTCTGCTGTGCCATGACATAGCCCTTCCCGCAGGCAACTAAGGAGCGGCGAACGGCTGGCCGTGCTCGACACACGGGACAACGCCAGCCGTTCGCTGCTCACAGCTGCGCCCAGCCCAATCTGACCCCGTGTGTAAAGAGTCGCGTGCTCACGCTGACGACATCTTTGACGACAACGGCGTCGACATTCCACGCCATCGACGCCGTCACCTGCTGGTGTCGTTTTTTTCTGTTTTCGCTGCTCACGCTGACCCTCGTAATGAAAAGGTCGGGGGTTCGATTCCCCCAGGCGGCTCCAGGTCAATCCGGCCCCTGACCAGCCGGTTTCCGGCCATCCGCCGTTTCGGGGCGATATCGGGGAGTTCATCACATCGTGAAGGCGCTGTCGGCGTGACGGAGCCATGCCGGGATCACCGCAATCCGCGACGAAATACTGATCACCGGGTTCACACACGTGGACCGATACCGCCGCGATTGGCCGTTGGTCCTCGAGCGCGGCCCACGGGAGGTCGCCGAGCTTGTCGCGATGCCGGTCGGCGTTGTCTGAGGCTCGAGCGAATGACGGCCGGCCGTCCCGCTGCCGTGTACTACCTGCGCGCTACCGGTCGTGGTGACCGTGTGGAATCGGAGTCGCACCGTGCGGCCCGGCCGAGGTGGGTGGGCCGCACGGGCACTCAGGCGCCGAAGTCGGCGCGGTGGTCGGCGGCCCAGTCGGCCAGGGTGCGGCCGGGTTTTCCGGTCACCGTGGTGACGGGGCGTACCCGGTCGGGGGTGGTGACGGTGTCGCTCCAGTAGTCGAGCAGCATCTTCATGATCGGCTCGGGGATGAATTGGGCCATCTCGGTGCGGAATTCGTCGGCGGTGATCTCGATCAGCGGGATCTCGCGGCCGATGGCGGCGGCGAGGGTTGCGACCTGGTCGCTGCGGGTGACCGCCTGCGGGCCGGTGATCGGGATGATCCGACCGGTGTAGTCGTCGGAGAGCAGCGTCTCGGCGGCGGCCTCTGCGACGTCGTATTCGTGGACCGGCGCCTGGGCGGATGCCAGGTACGGGGCCCGAATGGGGGCGCCCGAGCTGATCTGCCAGCGCCATTCGAGCAGGTTGTTGGCGAAGGTGCCGGGGCGCAGGATCGTCCAACCGCCGGTGCGATCGGTCACGGCGGCCTCGATGGCAGTGTGGTGCAGCTGACTGGCCGAGCCGTGGTCACGGGGGAATTCCTTGGCCGCGGCCAGCGAGGACAGGACCGTGAAGCGCTGCACGCCGGCGGCGACGGCCGCGTCGAGGAAGACGTCGATACCGCCTGCCGGGAAGACGAAGACCCGATCGACACCCTCGAACACCTGCGCGCCGAGCGTAGAGGCATCGGCGAGGTCGCCCGCGACGACCTCGACGGCCTCGGGCAGGTTCGCGTCCTCGGGCTTGCGGGTCAGGGCGCGGACGGTGGCGCCGCGCTCCAGGAGGGTGGCGACGAGGTGGCGCCCGACGGCGCCGGTCGCGCCGGTGACGAGGATGGTGGGGCGGGAGGGGCGGATCTCTGTGCTGTTCATGACATTTACTTTTCTCGTAAAGCCCCCGTCGCCACATCACGAGAATTCGTTATTTCCCGCCGCCTCCGGGGCCGGCGGCGATGTTCACACCAGCTGATCGCGCAGCCAGTTCACCATGAGCGGGATCACCTCGGGGAGTTTGGACGCCGCGACGTGCCCCGTGTCCGGGATGAGGTGGACTTCGGTGTCGCGGCGACCTGCGAACAGGAGGCTGTCCTGCTGGACGATGTGCACATCGTCGGCTCCGTTGACGATCAGCATCGGGCAGTTGACATCCTGGGCGATCAGGTCGGCGCGAATGAATGGTTGTGCGGCGGTGAGGATCTCGTCGATGGTGGGCTGGGTTGTGAAGCCGAAGGCATTGCCCGCGATGTCGGCCATGCCGAACATCAGGTGCGTGAAGTTCTCCGGTGTGAAGGATTCGACGATGGGCCCGCCGAGATCGATGGCGGCATCGACGATTCCACGTAGACCCGAGGCGGCGGCGAAGTTGCCGCCGTAGGACAGGCCGAAGTGGGCGACGCGGCCGTTGCCCAGGGCGCGGGCGGCATCGACGAGACCGTCGATCACGGTGTCGGCGTATGCGTCGAGCGGGGCGGGGGTTTCACCGGTGCCCGGGTGGTCGAAGGCCAGCACCGTCACGTTCGCGCTGCGGACGAACGCCGTCTCGATGGCGTGCAGGTCCATCTTCCAGCTGTCGATACCGCCGCTGACGAGGACCACCGGGCGCTGCGCGAAATCCGGTGTGGCCGAGAGCAAATGGACCGGCACCTCGGTGGAGCCGCCGCGATAGGGCAGCTCGAGGATGCGGCGCTCGAAGTGGATTCCGAAAGTGGTTGCGGCCTTGGTGTACTGCTCGACCTGCAGCGCCATCGCCGTGCGCTTGGCATCGTCGGCCAGCACCGGGAAGCGAGCCACACCGTAGGCCAGGGCGGCACGATAGTGTTCGCCGGCGTCGGCGTATTCGGCTGCCAGCGAGGAGAATTCGTAGGTCCAGCAGCCGGGGCCGTCCGACCACATCCGGTCCACCCTCGCCATGGCGCGGTCCAGATCGCCGGCGGGCAGGCCCTGATTGATGAACTGCGGGCGCCGCTCGTCGTAGAGAGCATCGAGATCGACGGCGAATTCGTAGGCCACGGCAACTCCTGATGTCCAATTGCAACTGAATGTTGTGTTAGTGAGTGTGGCATGATCGGAGTGCAAACGCAACAGGAGGTTGTATTTATGGCTGGGAAGGATGCCGGCACCGCCGCGCCGGGGACCGTCCGCGCCGGCGGCAGGACCGCCCGGGTACGTGCGGCCGTCCTCGAGGCCGCACTCGAGGAGCTGGCCGCCGACGGGTACGCGACGCTGTCGATCGAACGCATCGCGGAACGGTCCGGCGTGCACAAGACGACCATCTATCGGCGCTGGCAGTCCAAGGAGGCAGTGCTCGCCGATGCCGTCGGAGACCTGGTCGAGACGTTGTTCCCGATCCAGACCACCGGGGTGATCGACCACGATCTCCAGGTTTTCGCCCGCGCCCTGGCCGATCTGCTCAGCAGCGACTCCCCGATCGTCATTGGTGCCGTACGCGCACTGTTCTCCGACGCCGCCCACGACCCGCGCATCGCCGAGCTCAAACGCAATCTGTACGCCCGTCGCTACGACGAGGCCCGGGCGATCGTGCGGGCGGCGATCGAACGCTCGGATCTGCCGTCCGACACCGACACTCGTGAACTGGTGGGCCTGATCTCCGCGCCGATCTACTACCGATTCCTGGTGACCCAGGAGCCGCTCGACCACGCCGTCGCCGACCGGGCCGCCGCCACCGCCCTGATCGCCGTCCGCGCCGGAGCCTGCCGCACCCGATAGGGCCGATTGCTCGTGGCATTCGCTGGCCTCCGCTGATCGAGTGTGATGCGATCGAACCGCGAAATGTGACGCAGGTCATTGCCTGCACCGGCGTCATTGGGCATCGTCGTCGAATCGTTAACGGAAAGACCTGGTTGGAGTGCCCAATGGCCGACCTCGATTTTGCTTATGACCTCACGCTCGACGAGGCACGGCGACGTAGCGCCGTCCTCGCGGCGCTCGGCGACAACTGGGATCCGGTCGCGGTGCTCGCCGAGGAAGACCGCGCGTACGACATGCTGTACTCGAACCTCGACGACGAGCAGCAGCGAATCTACGACGAACTCGTCCAGGCCGGTGTCCTGCCGGATCGAGCCCCGCGCTCCATCGCCGACTGATTCAGCTGGAGTCTGCATCGGGCGGTCGGCCCGACTCTTGGGCTCCGAGGTTGGCGTCCAAGGTCAGTGCCGCACCCAGCTCTGCGCCCTGTCGGCCAAGTTCCACCACGAAACAAACTGTGCGTCTTCGGATTCCAGTTTCCAGTCCGCCGCCAGGGCGTCGAAGAACGCGTCGTCACCGGTCTTTCCGCCCTTCGGCTCGCCGATGTACACCACACGCTCGCCACCGGACGCCGTGAAGGCCGCCAACGCGTGGGATGCCATGGGGTTCCCCCATCCCGGCGGCCAGCACAGGAACAACACATCGTTCGCTCCGATGCCGCCGCGGGCCTCCAGCTCTTTCAGGTCACCGACGCTGTGCCACACGTCGGCTGGCCTAGTTGCGGGGAGGAACGAGGGGTTTTCCGTCCGATCCGGTGGCTCGGACTCGAACGCTTCGACCCGGATTCCGGCCCCCGCGAGCTGTGCGGCCCAATACCCACGGCCCGCCCCAAGCTCGACCACCGACCGTCCATCGGCGAACTCGGCCAGCCAGGTGACAGTGTCTGGCGACGGGGCCGCGTAGGCGTACGCCGCCTGCAGGATCGTTTCCGCGAACCCGAGCCGAGCACTCCCGTTCGGCCGGCCACCATCCACCACACGACGGCCCTCACGCATCGATACCGACGGGGAAATGATGTCCCAGTACGGGTTTTCGCTCACCATGTGGCCGCCGGTCATGAAGTGCACGAACCGCAGATCGAACGCGGCATCCGCCGCATCGTCGCCAGTGCCGGACAGCATCGGCGCGGTATCCAGATACTCCGAGGCCTTCGGATACCGATTTCGAAGAAGGTAGGTCAGCCTGCCGCAGCAGCATGGACCGACCATATGAGTTCGGGGACTCGCTCCGACTGTCGTCCTGAAGGGATCAGCCGTGGTCACTGCTCGTGAGCTTGTTCGGGACTGTTCTTGTCTCTTGCTCGACTTCGATGGGCCGATCTGTGGGTTGTTGTCCGAGGCTCTCGATCAGGTCGCTGCTGCCGAGATGGTGGCGGTTGAGGTGGAGCGGCGGTTTGCTGGGTGTGCGCGCCGACTGGTGCTGTGCTCAGTGGGCTTTCGGCTCCGCGTGCAGTAGCAGGAGGGCGAGGGTGTCTGTGAGCCACTGCTCGTAGGCATCGGGTGTCCAGCCGGCCTCGGTGACCAGGCTGTGGTAGACGTCGTCGGTCATCAGGGCTATTGCGACGTCGGTGGCGTTGGGGGGCAGGGAGATTCCGGTGTTGCGGATCTGCGCTATGACTTTGCCGATTTCGGTGCGGTTGCGGCGCATGCCGTCGGTCCAGGCGGTGGCTATGTCGGTGTCGATGGCTACGCCCGAGTGGAGGAGGGTGAGGATGTCGCCGCAGCGTTCTCGGACCTGGCGGCTTCCCTTTGCCAGGGTTCGGATCAGCTCCATGGGGTCGGCGAAGTGCTCGGACTCGGCCCGCAGGTCGATCAGGCCGGCCTCCTCCTCGAGCAGGTCTATCAGGCCTCGTAGCACTCCGGCCTTGGAGCCGAAGTGGGAGTAGATCGTTTGCGGTGCGACGCCGGCCTCCTGGGCGATGCGTCTGATCGAGGTGCCTGTGTATCCGCTCTCGGTGAAGAGGCGGCGTGCGGTGGTCAGGATGGTTCGGAGCGTCAGCTGTTCGCGTCGATCGCGCAGGCGGATCACGCCGGACTGTTCCACTGACATCTACTCCTCCTTTTGGGCGCCTGTGCCTGCGCTGCAGCGTATCGAGCCCTCGTTGACGGCTTGCTCGTGCCGCACTCAGTCTAAGTGAACATCGGTCCGCCTGCTAGACCAATGTTCCATTTAGAGGTCACTTGTTCTAGTATCGTGATCGTCATGGTGGCCGACGCGAACGGGCAAGACGTCCGAGGCAGGCGCCGAAGATTCGACAAGGACCCCGGATGAAACAGCTCTACTACGCGACGACCCTGTACACCGTTCTCGGACTGGTGGCCGGATTCTTCTATCGCGAATTCACCAAGGCCCACAATTTCACCGGAAAGACCGAACTCGCGGTCACTCATACGCACCTCTTGGCATTGGGCACGCTGTTTTTCCTGATCGTCCTGGTGTTGGACAAACAGTTCGCACTCTCCTCGCAACGGTTGTTCGGCTGGTTTTTCTGGACCTACAACGCGGGTGTCCTCTGGACGGTCGCGATCATGACGGCGATCGGCATGCGTACCGTGCAGGGCCGCGCCGAGAGTGATCTGCTGGCCCACATGGCCGGAGGCGGGCACATCCTCCTGACCGTCGGACTCACCCTGTTCTTCATCTGCCTGTACTGGCCGATCGCGGCCCGTCGGGAAGAACCCGCGCCGGTGTGACCGATCGGCTAAGCGCCGGGCAGGATGCCGAGGTGCCAGCCGCCGCCCTGGGGATCGGTGGTTCCGATGTCGTAGCTGCCGTCGTCGTTGCGACGTAGGTAGACGACCGGTCGGCCCGGGGTCGTGACGAGTTGGTCCACGACCCTGCCGTGCTGCACGACGGCGATGTTCGTTCGGGTCAGGTGGGCGCCGGCGAAGAGGGCGAAATTGATGGCGTCGTGGCCCTGTGCCTGGCCCGCGGCTCGGATCAGCCGGAAGACTCCCTGGGGGGCGAAGCCGTAGATTCGGGCGCCGGGCAGATAATCGCCGTCGGCGAAAGCCCGTTAAAAGTTCTCGGGTGTGAACGTTCCGAAACGGTCACCGTGTGCGCCGATTTCGTCGAAGTTAGGGGACGCCCGGGGCGACATCCGATGCCTCCGAGGAGGATTCGCCGAGCCCGCCGTCGGTTTCGGAGCCGTGTGCGGCAGGCTCGGCGGATTCGTGTTCTGCGCCGGGCTCTTCGAGGGACTGCGCGGGTTCGTTGGGCGGCTCCTCGGCCGGGTCGCCCTCCGCGAGGACTTCCTGCTCGTCGGGCGGCGCCTCAGCTGGGGCGTTGTCCGCGAGGGCTTCGCCGGGCGGTACCTCGGGGACGGGCGGCCGATAGTTGGGGTTGGGGATTGTTTGCTTGGTCTCGAGGTCGTAGACCTCGACGATGTCCGTGTTGGGGATGGTCTCGGTGAAGGCGACCTCCTTCTCCCAGTTGAAGACGTACCTGTGTCCCTGCAGGGCAAAGGTTTCGGCGACGTCGATACCGGAGGTCGTGGAGCGGATCTTGTATTTGTAGCGGTAGTGCTTGTGCTTGTAGGTCTCGTCCAGCGACGTCGATACGAACTGTGATTTTCCGGTGGTGCTGACGTGGGTGTGGATGGTTTGGGGATCGGCCGGGTTCTTGGGTGGAATGCCGGTGTTGAACGCCGTGTCCGGGCCGAGCTCGGTGGTGTGATAGACGATGGCGCCGGGTTCGGACTCGACGACCTGGCCGCGGTCCTCCGGCACGAGCAGGTCCTGGTTGACCTCCGGCGGCAGGTCGAACTCGTGCTGGGGGTGGTGGTCGGGCGAGGACTGCCGGGCGGTTGGCGCGGGGCGCGCGATGGCGGGGTCGGCGGGCAGGTACGGGGCCGCTACGTCGACGATCTGGGCCAGGTGGTGGTCCAGGACCCGGAAGGGGCCGTCGTTGTTCATCGCGCCCATCACATCGTCGGGCTGCGCCTGCGCGTTCGGGCCGGTCGGGCGCAGCAGGCCGCGCGGGAGCCGGTACCCGTCCTGCGGACCGTACGTGTGCAGGATCTCGTGTTTGAACTTGTCCGGCGCCGCCCCGGCGAACCAGCGGAGCTGATTCATCGGCTCGTCCTGGCTCGGCAGCCCCGGCATGGCCTCCACCACCAGGTGCGCGGTGGCCGGGTCGTCGACGAACTCCACCCTCGACGACATCGTCGCGTCGGTGCCGGGCAGCGTCAGGCCGGACTCGCCGATGTCCCGATTGATGCCCCGGTTGGCGCCGGCCGCCTTCGAGATGATCTCGGCCAGCGTCGACTTCGTCGCTCCGGCACCGGGTTTCAGGTGGACGCGGAGCCGGAACTTCCATTCGTCCGGCGTGGTGTCGAGGTCGTATCGCACGATCTGCCGGGTGCCGCTGTGATTGCCGCGGCCGATCGTGGGCTGCCCGTCCGGGGTGTCCGGCGGCCGCATGACGAAGGCGTCCTCGAGGGCGGGATTCGAAGCGTCGGCCCGTAGCGGCCGCCATCGCTCGGTGTCGATCGAGAACATCGGGGTATGGGTGCGTGTCGGGTTGGCGTCCGTGATCACGATCATCGGATCGAGCGGATCGCCCTCGGGCGTCCATCGCGACGGATCCCGCATGTGCAGTTCGGCGAGCGACTCGGTGATCTCCGGCGCGGGACCCCGAAGTTGCCTGTCCGCGGGGATGTTCGGCATGTTCAGCGATGTCAGCAACTCCTGCAGGCCGATCGGCGAGTTGCTCAGCGCGGGATCCAGCACCTGCCAGCTGGGCACGCCGAATTCGACCGTGTGCACGAGGATTCCGACGTACTGCCGGAGTGGCACCTGGCGCTGCGCCATGCCCGGAATCCGCGCGTTCACCCGCATGTCCGGGCCCGTGATGATGATCTTGCGGGGATGGGTGCCCAGGCGGGTCAGCGCCGAGGCGATTCGCTGCGCCCGTTCCGGCGATCCGACCTCGAGCGAGGACAGCGGCAGGTCACCGGTCGGACCCTCGAACGTTCCGCGGTACAGCGCGCGGATCCACTCGGTCGTCTTCTCCTCCTGGACCGGCGTCGGCGCGGCATCGGATGCCCAGGCCAGGACGGTCGCGGGCGGCTCGGCGAAGACGTGGTCGATGTAGTCGTGCTCGCCGGGGAGCGCGTCGCGCAGGTCCGCGATCAGTTCGCGTCCGCCGGACGCCCGCCGGTAGGCGCCCTGAACGGCCCACAGCCGCGGCGGATCCCGGTCCAGCCGCGTGACCAGTGCGAGCGCGGCGTCGGGTCGGCGGGAATCGACGTACTCCCACACCGCATTCGCGTAGTTTCGCACCTCCGGCAGGTCCTCCGGGTGCTCGCCCGGCGGAACGTCGGTCCGGGGCGGAGTCAGGGTGGCGGGGGGCTCGGCATCGGGCGCCCAGCCCATCAGTCGCGCGATCCGGGACACCTGAGGGCTCGTCAACCGGTCCGCCCGGCGGGCCTGGCGCACCGCGTCGTCCAACCGCATGGCGCCGTCCGTCCGGTTCTCGTAGCCCGCCTGGTAGGCGGCCTCCACGAAGGCGCTGTCGCGTTGCGCGGTCGCGTGGCGCAGATTGTCCAGCAGCGCACGGAAGTCGATCGGGCCGGTGCCGCCCAGGATCGTGGCGAGTTGCGAGGCGTATTCGTCGTCCGAGTCCGAGGCCCGGGTTCCCGCGATGAGGGCATCGAACCGGGTACGCAGATGCGTTCGCAGCTGCGCCATGAGTCCGGGGCTGTCCTCCAGCAATCCCACCCTCGCCGGGTTGCCCCTGAGCAGCGACCAGACGATGTCGAGGATCTCGTCCTCGTCGGGTGTTGTGCCCTCGGCCTCGCGGGTGCGGAGATAGTCCTCCACGGCATCGGAGACCTCGCCGCCGAGTTTCCGGCGCGCGATGATGTTCAGGTTTTCCAGCAGGCGCTTATCGCTGTCGTCGCTCGCCAGCGCCCGGTCGAGCTCCCGCAGTGTCTTCGAATGGTGTACCTGCTGACCCCGGTCGGGCGGTAGCAGCCGGCCCGGCGCCAGGGCCATCGCGTGCGCATCCGTGACGACCACGGTCGGATCGCGCAGATAGCCGCCGGGCCTCCACCGCTCCAGGATCCGGTCGTTGGCGACATCCTCGGCGCGGCGTCTGCCGAAGGTGTCGGTGACGTCCTCGACCGGCCCCTCGAGGCGTTCCGCGGTATCGGCGTCGATGCGTATGGCCGCCAGCCACTCTCGCGCTGTCACCGGTTCGCGGGCGACCGACGGATCCCAGACCATCCAGTCGGCGTGACCGTCCTGGTCGCGGGTGTATACGAGATTGGCGACATGGTGGCGCCACGCGAGCCGATTGGTCCAGCCGTCCGGCAGGTGCTGCGTCATCAGGATGTCCTCGCCGTTGACGAGGATCTTGCGGGGCTGCGTGCCCAGCCGGATCAGTTCCAGCGCAACGTGATGCGCCATCTGGACGCACCCGGTGTCGATGTAGGCGTGGGGCAGCGGGTGGTGGCCGGTCCAGTGTTCGAAGCTCATGTTCCCGATGTGCTCGAACCATCCCAGTGCCGTATCCCACTCGACCGGCGCCGGCTCGCTGCCGGGATTCCAGGCCGTGGATTCCGCCGGTGGTTCGGCGAGTACGTGGTCGATGTAGTCCTTGTCGTCCGGTAGCGCGGTGTGCAGGTCCCGCGCCAGGTCGCGGCCGTCGGTCTGCGCCGTGTACGCGGCCTGTACCGCCCACAGCCTGCGCGGGTTGCGGTCCAGCTGCTCCACCAGGGCCAGCACGCCTTCGGTGCTGGTGGCGGATCGAATCGCCTGGACGTAGTCGCGCACCTCCGGCAGATCCTCCGGCGCCTGGCCCGGTGGTGCCGCCGCGCGGGGCGGGGCGGGCGCGTCGGCGGGGAGCGTCTGCTTCGGCTGCCAGCCCATCAGCCGAGCCATCCGCTGTTCCTGGGCCGGGTGCAGCCGCTTCTGCTGTACCGCCTGCCGGACCGCATCCCGCAGCGTCCGGTCGTGCTCGGCCGCGAACGCTCCGTCGAGCGGGCGCGGGTCCCGCGCGGTGCTCGCGTGGCGCAGCAGCGTCAGGACACGGGCGAAGTCGATCGGTCCCTGCCCGGCCAGCATCGTGCCCAGCGTCTGCGCGTACGGTCGCGCGGTGCCGGACAGGACCGGCTCGCCGGTCGTCACGTCCAACGAAACATCGTGTGCCTGTTGGGTTTCCGCGACCGACGCGGCCGGGTGCACCTGGTTTCCATGAACCGTGACGAGGGATGAATCAACGTGCGGTATCGCGGATTTCGCCAGCGATTCGGGCGCGAACAGCTGAATCCGCGCCGGTTCGGCACCGTTCTCGCCGGGGCGGCGTGCGGCGGCGAATGCCGAGATCGCCGTGCCGAGCCGGTCGGGTTCGCCGTGGCCGCGGAACATGCGACCGAGCGACCGGGATGGCTCCGGGGCCTCGTGATCGATCCATGCCACCGTCGCGTGATCCGGTTGTGTCGCAGCGGTGTGCGCGTGCCGCGTGGCAGCCTCGGTGATCGTGTGGCCCGTCGAGTCGCTCGCGGTGTTCCGCGAGGCATGCCAGTGCACCGTCGCCGCGGTGTCCACGGGCCCGAATGCGATGGTCGCGCCGGCGCGGCGGCCGGGCGTGGCCTGGTGGAAGGAGAGTAGACGCACGGGGGGTGTATCGATGCCGTTGTGCCGGGCGGCGATTGCGGCCTCGAGTTCCGCGGCGTGCAGGTCGGCCAGCGTAGTTTTCAGGTTCTGCGATTGCCGCAGATCGTCCGGTGTCGGGTCCGCAGCGGCGACCAGCCGGGCAATCTCCAGCTGGATATGCCTGCGGTTCAAGATATCTCGCACGTCGGCGGGGATGCCCTCGCCGTTGCGCAGCCCGGGGTGATCGGTGAGCAGGGTTGCCTGGTACTCGGGTGATATCTGCTCGAAATGCAGTGCGTCCCACCAAGAACGGCCGTGCTCGTGCCACCACGCCGCCCGTTGCGATGCGGTGAAGCCCGCGTCGTCGAACCCCCGCGGTGCCTGCGGGACGCTCATGCGGTCGTGCGGTCCGGTCGGTGTCGGGAGCGCGTAGAGCTGGTCCTTCAGGTCCGGCTGAAGCTGTTCGGCGGCAAGGCCTTCGCGCCAGCGGTTCAGCTCGGCCCGTCGCCGTTCCAGGCTGTCGCGTTCGGCCCGCACGGCCTCGCGGGAAGGTGATGCGCCGAGTGCGCTCTCCTGGCGGGCCAGCGCCTGGTCGGCGGCGTCGAGCAGGATCTGGCGGTGGGTGACCTCGGTGCGCTGGCGGTCGAGTTCGCCGGACCGCTCACGCGGCTGGCCGTTGAAGGCGCGCCGGACGAATCTGTCGCTGACCGCGAGACCCTGGCGCCGCAGCCAATCCAGCGCGTAATCGTTGACCTCCGGGCGTGGCAGGAAGTGTCCGCTGGTGTCGGTCATCGCGACCAGCAGGCCGTCGCGAACCTCGATCTCGCCGGCCGCGGTCACCCACGGGCCGCGCAGGAACGACGAGTGGTGCAGTCCGTCGATTTCGGGTTCGGAGGCGTAGAGGTTGCCGAATTCGTCCATGACGAACATGGCCAGGCCGTCGCCGTCGCGGCGGGTGGAGGTGATCTGCCTGGTGTCGAACAGCCGGCCGTCGGCGGCCCGGTAGAGCCTGCCGTCCTCGCCGATGAAGAGCCGATGGGCCTCGAGTTCCTCGGCGTCCATGCGCCGCACCGGGGTGGGAGCCACCGGGCGGCGCCCCTTTTTCTTGCCGGGGACCGCGTCGACGCCGGTCTCGATCGGGACGACGGGTCCGTCCTCGCCGATGTACTTTTTCTGCAGCGTCGCACCGCCGAGCAGCGGGGCGTGCGTGGTGGACAGCACCCGGTCCCGCGGCGGTGGAATCCGATCGCGGGGCACTAGCGCGAGGGGGGAGCTGAGCCGGGTGGACATGCCGAGCTGGCCCGAGGCCATGAACAGGCCCCCGACGTGGGTGAGGCCGATCTCGTAGTCGCCCTGTGCCGTGTTGCGCATGAACACCAAGGGTTTGGTTGGTTTCCCGATGATCTCGGTGGTCCGCCCATCCGGGTGCGTGAATACCACGTTCCTGCCGAATGCCTCACCGGCCAGCTGCAGCAGGTCGGTAGTGGCGGTCGCGTCCGAGGGGATGTGCGGTGTCGACGGATCGTTAGGGGCCAGCAGGCCTCTCCGGTATGCCAGCTGCCGGTCGAATTCCTGTCGTCGCGCCTGCTCCCGATCCCATTCCGGGTCGTCGATCGCCCCGTTCCGGCGGTCGTAGTCCGGGCGCCTGCGTCGGCGTTGTTCTTCTCGCTCGGTCCCGCCCAGGAACGAGTCGAGGCGTTGGCGGATGTCCGGCTCGGTCAGGTTCCAGATTCGGGTCATCGCGGCGAACAGCGGATCCCGATCGGCGGCGACCGGCTCCCAGCGGTCCGGCACGCGAGAGCGCGAGGGCGGGGCGGGCTCATGGGCAGGGGCGGCGGCGGGGGCGTCGCCCGTATCGGCGTTCTCATCGATAGGACTGGGGTCGGAACCTGTGGCATCCCGGCGCTCGGTTGTGAGAGATGTTGCGCCGTCACCTGATTGGGGGACCATCCGTGGTGCCCCAGGGGCGATCGGGTCGTGGGTGGGGGGTCGGCGAGAGGCGTCGCCGGTCTGCCCTGCGGAGGGATCGACGGCGCCGGCGGGATGGTCGAGTGCTTGGGGAGGTTCGACGGTGGCGTGCACGACGATGACCCCGGTGGGGTCTTCCCCCTCGACGCCTGTGATCCGGTAGTCGAGGTCGCGTTGGAGCAGGAGTTCGCGTTGTTCGGGTGCGGCGCCGTCGCGCCCGATGTAGAGGCCTCGAACGTTGGGGGGGATGGTCAGTGCCAGGCGATATTTCCGGGCGCCGCCGGGCAGTTCGGGCATGCCGGCGCCGATCGAGGTCGACATGTAGCCGCGCTCGTGCTGGACGGTGCCGCGTAGTAGCCGGGGGTCCCGATCGCCGAGTGGAGTGCCGTGGTCGTCGATGGTCATGAAGCCGACGTCCCTGAGCGCGCGGACGACGACGATCGGCTCGGTCAGGGGCAGTGGCCGGTGGGCCTGGTCGAGCAGGGCGATTTCGTGCCGGACGGCGCCCCGGTCGGCGGGACGTCCGTAACCGGGGTGGCCCGCGTAGCCGTGCTGGTAGTGGACGCGCAGGATGTCGTAGACCGCGGCGGCGTCGACCATCCGCTCCCAGGTGGCGGAGGGGTCCGGCGTGGACAGAATATCGCCCAGCGCCCGCAGTTGCGCGTCGTCGGCTCGAGTGCGGCCGTCATCCTTCCCGATCAGCGTATTCATCCGATCGACCAGCTCGTCGAATGTGGGAATGCTGGTATTCGAGCGGCTGACCGAGCGCACCGACTCGGCGTTTCTGGCCAGGTTCGCGATCCACCGGTCGAGTTCGTCGTCCGTGGCGGTCTCACGCAGCGCCTGGTTGACCACCTGTGCGCCGACGTACGCGTGCACCGCGTCGCGTACCCGCTCGGGCAGGTCGGACAGGGTGGGTAACCGGTGGAAGCCGAAGTTGTCGCCGGCCTCGTCGGTGTCGAACCGGCGCACGCCGTCCAGGCCGACCTGGCCTTGGTTCGGGTGTTGGACAAAGGGATCCGCCTGCGGCAGCCGGGCGGCCCCCGGGTGCAGGACCCGGTCGGGTCCGTGCGCCCTGTCGACCATGGCCGCCCACAGTGGTTCTCCGGGGTTGTGGCCGATGAAGTGCCCCTGCTCAGTTCCGGGGGTGACGTAGATGCTTTTCTCGACGCGGACCCACTTCGGGGGACCGTCGGAGGTTTCGACCGTGAAGCGGATGCTGGCGGTGCCGTCGCCGTGGTCGTGGAACCTGTCGGCGATCGCCCGGGGGGCCTCGCCGGCCTTGGAAGCGAGCTGGTCAGCCAGGGACGAGTCGTCGATGGCGCCGCGGCGCGCGTCCTGCGGTGTGGGTAGTCCATCGGGTCCGAACAGCTGATGATCATGCCGGGCGACCAGTGTCGGCAACTCCGGCAGGACGCTGTGCGGAGCGTTGACGATGAACCATTCCGGGCGGCCGGGGCGCCTGACCGACCGCAAACCCTGCGGGCCGGACCGGGCCACCACGGGAGTTTCGTGCGGCAGGTCGATCGAGGCGGGACGGCCCGCCTCGTCGGTGCCGAGCAGGCGCACGAGGCCGTCCGGGAAATTCCAGCTGAGTGTGTCGGGCCGGCCGTTCTCGCCGAAGTCGAACGCGAGGCCATCGGTCAGTGGGATGGGGATGCGGTGGGTCGATCCGTCCTCGAGCGTGAGTGCGTAGTGGGTGGCCGCCCCGAATATCGGCCGGATGGGTGTCACCTCGCCGGTGCCGGTGGCCGGCAGGTGTACGACCGTGCCGTATCCGTCGACCAGCGCCAGCGCGGGGCTGTGATCGGGCATGGTCGGGCGCGGGAGTTCGATCGGTACGCCGAGCTCGGGCAGCAGCCTGCGCTTGTCCTCGTCCGAGAGGATCTGCCGACCCGACGCGTCGAGTAGGCGCTCGTTGTCGGGCAGGGTGGGAGGTTCGAGTCCGTGGACCGAAACCGTTGGTGGGCCCCTGGTTTCGAGGACGTCGGTCGGTGCGCCGATACGAATGCCGGCCGGGAATTCGGGGATGGCGTCGCCGCGCGAACCGGTGGGGCGGGCCGTGGCGCCGGTGGGGGCGTAGAGGAGGGCGTGGACGCTCGCCGCGGGGCGTTGGCCGGGCACCGTGTGGGCGGGATCGGCCGCGTCGTCGACGACGATGGTGTTGTCCCGGTTGATCATTCGGTAAGCGTGCGCGCCGATGCCGTTCGTGCCGACGGCCGGGTGCACGCCGACGACCAGGGCCTGCGCCCCGGGGCCGAGACGTCGGAGTTGTTCGGCGATGCGGTCGTGGTCGGAGTATCCGAGGAGTTCGCCGCCCGCGGCCCGCTCGGCTTCGTGCCTCGAACGCCCGGGTAGTTCGGCGGCCTGCCGCGGTATCTCGATCGGCGCGGCGGGGAGGTCGTGTGCGATCGCGGTGAGCGCGTCGACGACGCAGTCGGGTGCGGTCTCGGCGGTGTCGTGCACCGCGGTGGACTGTGCCGGGGCCGTGGCGGTGACGTGTGCGGCGGTGCCGTCGTATCGGACAGTGCTCGCATGCGACGGGTGTTTGGAAGGTGGTGCGTCGCCGGATGGTCGGAGAACTGGTTGGTCGAATACCCTGTGGGACAACTCAGTCGAGGTGTCGCCGGGTGAAGTCGCATCGGGGGAGTCATGGGCTGGGATCTGGGAACTGAAGCGCTGCACTGTGTTTCGTACCGGCGGAGAGATGTCTGTACGAGTTCCGGTGCTTCCGTCGGATAGTCGGTCGGGTGTGCCGCGGCGTTCGGTCGGCGGGGTCGTCGTGCCGGTGCTTGGCCGGGGCGGGGTCCTGGTTCCGGCGGGCGGGCTCGGTGTCTGCGATCGGTTCCCGCCGGAGCCGCCCGCATCCGTTTCCCGATGCGGGGAGCCGGATCCGTCGCGGTCGGGGGTACGCCGCTGCGGCGGTTCGGGACTCTCGGCCGGTCCCGGGGATTCGGGTCGGCGGCCGCCGGGCGGCACGACACGGGCATCGAGGGTGACCATGCCGGTCGTCGGGTCCCGGGTTACGCCCGTGATGTGGTAGCGGGTGCCGCGCGGCAGCAGGAGTTCGGCGACATTCGGTATGACCCTGTCGAATCCGAGCAGTCCGACCCAGAGGCCGTGGGCCCCGACGGGCACGGTGAGATTGAGCCGGTAATTGTATCGGAGGCCGCCCGAAATGGCGATTGGGTCGCGGCTGACCGAGGTCGACAGGTAGCCGCGCTCCTCTTGCACCGTTCCCACGAGCCGGGACGGGTCGCCGTTCCCCAGGGGGTCCCCGTTCCGGTCGCGCAGGAATCCGATGCTTTCCAGGCCGCGCACGACACGGACATCCTCGGTGAGCGGCAGCGGCCGCTCGGTCGCCTCGTCGAGGAGTTCGATCTCGTGGTCGAGGGCGTCGAGGCTCGGTGTGGTGCCGAAATAGCGCTGGAAGTGGGTCGTGACGGCGGTATTGAAGTCGGCGTCGGTGAGTATCTGGTGCAGCACGCCCTCCGGGCGCGGGCTGTCGAAGATCGCGCGGAGCACCAGGCTGGTCCGGGTGCGGCGGACGGGGTCCTGGATCGTCGCGGGTAGGGCGTCCTCGCCGGCCCCACGGAACGGCGTCAGATCGGCCATCGACGGCCGCTCGGATCCGGTCAGTTCCGACAGCAGGTCCAGGGCGGCGGCCTGGTGGCGGAATCGATCGAGATACTGCTGCATCTGCTGTTCGCCGCGCCGGAGCAGGATATTGGCGATCGGCATCTGGTCGTAGGCGAATATCGCGTTCTGCTGCGGCGCGGTGAGCTCGGGCCAGTTGTTCAGAACGGTCTCGCCGAAGTTCAAACCCGCTGCGTCGGTATCGAATACCCGGACGCCGTCCCCGCCGACATGTCCGATGCCGGCCTGCTCCAGGCCGGTCGGCACCGATCGGCCGGTGACGGTAGCCGGCTGTACCGCGGTGGGGCGGAGAGACACGGTGGGGCTGGGGCCGGGCGGCGTGGCGGTGGCCGGTTCGGCCGATGGGGATGGGGCGGTCCGCGGGCGCGGTTGCTGGGACGCGGCGGTCGGTACGTCCGCGGCAGGAATCGAGCCTGCGAACAAATTACCGTTCTGCGGGGCGGTGGTTCCGACGTCGTAGCTGCCGTCCTCGTTGCGCCGGAGGAACAGGATCGGTTGGCCGGGGTTGGACAGGATCTGACCCTGTATCCGGTCACCATGCATGACAACGACATTCGTCCGCGTGATGTTCGCGGCGGCGAAGAGCGTGAAGTCGATGGCGTGGCGTCCGGCCACATGGGTGTCGGTGGCGGTTCCGGCGCGCAGCGCATCGATCACCCGCTGAGCCTGGTCGGCGCGCATCCGGGACTGCGTGTTCTCGAACTGAGCGGCGTGTTGGCGAACGTCGGCGGCACTGGCCGGGGTGGTGCCCTGCATGAGCCGGTGGACCCCGGCGCGATGGACGGACTGTGCGGCGTCGAAGACATCGGAGCCGATGCGCTCGACGAAGCGGCTCGAGCCCGGCGCGAGGCTGGCACGGCGATGGCCATTCAGATCGGTCTCCAGGAGACCGGCCACGTGGGTGCGAAGCTGGCTCGGGTTGGCGTTGTGCACAGCGGCCAGCGTCGTGATCACCGGGTCCTGGCCGGCGCTGTGGACGCGGCGCCAATGGGGCGGGCCCGGGTGGGTGATATCGACGGAGAACGGTGTCCGGCTCTGGGACAGGCGGTTGATGAAGTCGGCCCGGGTGACGGTGATCGTGTCGGTCGCCGCGCTCCCCGGTGGGCGGAGCGCGACGTTGCCGTCCGCCATCAGGGCGGCCTGGCCGCCCGAGAACCGGAATTGCGTGCCGGTGACGAAGTCGTTGCGTTGTTGCAACCGTTGTGCCAGAGCGGTATTGGTCAATTGCTCGTCCGGCCCGGGGCGGGCGGCGCCCGGCATGCGGACCACGATCGAGGTGAGTTCGCCGTTCTCGACGAGTCCGCCCACGAACTCCCGGGCTTCCTGCAGGCTGTACGACGCCCTGTCGTGGACGGAGAGGTCGTTGGACTGGTCGCGCCTGATGTACCCGTCCTCAGTCGCCGTCAGCCGAACTATTCCGCGGGGCGAGAAACCATAGATTCGAGTGCCGGGTCGGTATATGCCGCCGGTGAAGGACCGGTGGAAGACCCCGGGCTCGAATACGCCGACCCTCTCGCCCTGTGGGCCGGTCTCCTGGAAGGAGGGGAGCGCCGGGGCATCGTCCGACGCCGTCGAGGAGGTTTCGTCGCTGTCGTTCTCGTTGTCGCTGTCACTGTCGCTGTCGTGTGCAGCCGGTTCGGTCCGTGGGGTCTGCTGCTGATCGCCGGATTCGGTGGTGTTCGTTGCGCCGCTGGGGCGTTCACCGGGCGGGGTGTGCTGGGTTGTATCGGGGGTCGGGGTCTGCTGCTGATCGCCGGATTCGGTGGTGTTCGTTGCGCCGCTGGGGCGTTCACCGGATGGGGTGTGCTGGGTTGTACCGGAGGTTGGGATCTGCTGCTGATCACCGGATCCGGCAGTGTCCGTGGTCCCGGTGTGACGGCTGCCGGATGGGGCGCGCGGGGCCGGATTCGGTGTGCGGATGTCGGTGATGGCGGGGTCGGTGAGGAGGTCGTCGATGGTGACGGTGACGGGATTGTCTGTGGCGTCGCGCAATTCGCCGTCGGAGGCCGCGTCGGCGGGCGGCAGCCAGAGGTAGCGGGCGCCCGTGCGGTCGCCGAACGCGATGACCCGATCGGTGGCGTCGGGGGTCTGGGTGAGGGATTCGGAGGTGTGCCGCAGGGGGTCGGGGCCGAGGAGGTCGGCGAGTTCGTCCCAGTTCCTGGCGGGCGGGTGGATCCGGGGCACGGCGAGGTAGAAGTGGTCCTCGTGGAGCAGGACCGCGGCGTCGGCGGACGCGAAGGTCTCCGGCCCGAGGATCGTGTCGGCGGCCCCGCCGTGCAGGGTGGTCCGCAGGCTGACCAGGAGGTTCATGCGGTCGAGGACGGGAGCGCTGGCGTTGGGGACGAGATGGCTGATCGCGTTCTCCCAGATACCGAGGGTGCGAATGTCCTCGACCTGTTGGTCGAAGACGTCGCGGAGTCGGCCGTTGCCGCGCGCCTGGATCAGTGCCCTGACTTCGCGACGATCGAGGTTGCGGAAGGCCCGTCCGGTGGACGTGCGTTCGGCGGCGGCGACGATCGATTCGAACTGTTCGAAATAGTCGTTGGCGTTGGCGGCGAACTCGTCGGCGACCTGGTCGCGAAGGTCGCGGATGCGATTGTGGAGTTCGCGGAGAGTGGCGGGCGGATCATTGCGGTGGATGATGCGTTCGAGGGTGGAGAAGTAGCAGTCGCCGTCGAGGGGCATGGATTCCCAGACGTGGCCCGCCGGCGGGGCGACGTTCCTGATCGAGTCGAATCGGGGGCCACGCTGCCGCGCGTCGGCGGCGGGTTGCCGGGCGGGCGGTGGCGGCAGCTCGTCGTCGGAAAGATGGGCAGACTCGTCGTCCCGGGGGATGCGGCGGGTGGTGCCGGCGGACCCGACGGAACTCGCGGGCGAGGTGCGCTTCCCCTTTCCCTTGGATTCCTTGGGCGATGTCGTCGTTTCGGCGTCGGCCGCGCCCGCCGGTGCGGGTGTGGACTTGGATGCGGGCACGACGGTCTCGGCGGACCCGTCGGACGACGGGGGTCGGTAGATGTCCGCGGGCGGGCTGGGGGGCTTGTCCACCGAGAGGTCCCGGTGCTCGGCCTCGTCGTCCGAGGCTTCGCCGTCCTGCTTCAGGGCGTCGCGCATGTCCTGCTGCCATTGCTTCACCCGGTCGTCGGCGCCGGGCTGCTGCTTCGTGCGACGGAGTTGTTCGACCGTGTCCTCGGCGGGGGTTTCCTCCGAGGACTCGGGACGGCTCGGGTCGGTGACCGGTTTCCCGGCGGTGTCGGCCGGTTTGTGCAGCACGGTCTCGACGCTGCCCGCGGACGACGAGGCGAGGGGCTTGGGCGTGATGGGCGCGGGGTCTTCGTCCTCGCTCTCGCTGTCGCTCTCGTCGACGACCTTGGCCTTGGTCTTGGGCTTCGGTGTGACGGGCGGGGCCTCCTCGTCCGAGTCCGACAAGTCCGAGTCCGAATCTTCGTTCTTCGCCGTCGCTTTCGCCTTGGCTGCTGCCTCTGCGTCTGCCTTGGCTTTATCGGCCTTGGCCCTGGCCTCGGCGTCTGCCTTCGTCTTGGCTGCTGCCTCTGCGTCTGCCTTGGCCTTATCGGCTTTGGCCTTGTCCGCCTTGGCCTTATCAGCCTTGGCCTCGGCGTCCGCCTTCGCCTTGGCCGCCGTATCGTCCGCCGTCTTGGGTTTGGTTTCGGGCGCCTTGGGTTTGGCGGGGTCGCTGACCGGCTTCGGGGTCTTCGGCGCGGGCGCCTCCCGATCGGGCTCGGGGAAGTCGGGGGACAGCGGGAGGTTGTCCTCGGTCGTGCGCAGGACCACGTCGCCGGAGACCCAGACGGTGCCCCTGGGGCCGGTGACCCGCAGCAGCGCGACCGCGCGCACGCGATGCCCGACCGCGCCCTCGCCGTCGGCGTTCAAAGCCGGCGTGCCCCAGCGCAACAGGTTGCGCCGGACGCTGGCGAGGTTCGCGGTGCCGCCGTGCCCGGCGACCTGGCCGCCGAGCGGGATGGTGGGTGTGCCGCGGTGGTCGCCGTCCTCGGTGTAGGGCGAGTTGAGCCCGAAGGTCGGGTTGATCGCGATGGTGTTGTCGGCGTGGGTTTGCACGCTGCTGTTGGTGAACTCGAAGCGGTCGATCGCGATGGTCGAGCTGGACTCCTCGATACGCGGCGAGTGCAGCGTGAGCTGGACCGAGGTCTCGGTGACCCGGGTGCCCCGCGGATGTCGTTGCGGGGTAGGCAGATCGGCGGTGTCATCCAGGTTCAGGAACGGGGCGGTGCTCTCCGGGCCCAGGGGGGTGTCCGCGCCGCTTTCGGCCAGCGTGGTCAGGCGCACGCCCATGCCCTCGAAGCTGCGGGTCTGGTTGTTGTCGCGCAGCGAGGGGTCCACGGCCAGCAGCGCCCGGCCGAACTCGGGCAGGCCCTCGAAGTCGTAGATCGCGATCGGTCGCGTGGGCCGCCACACCGGCCCGGTGAGCAGATTCTGTGCGTGCTGCGCATCGGGCGATCGCATGTCGACGGCGACGCTGCCGGGCGGGGGCGGCGGGACCGGGATGGTGGGGTCGGTGCGATAGGTGTCCGGCTTGGTGTGGGAGGGACCGAGATCGGGCTCGGACTCGCTGTCGGAGCTGGCGTCCGAATCGGTGTCGAAGACCTCCGAGAGATCGGATTCCGAGTTCGCATCGGACTCGGTGGGTGCGTTGGCGCTGTGCAAACGGAAGCGCGACAACGAGTTCAGGGTATCGCGCTCGGTGTGGACGGGCGGCTCCGGAAGGTCGTCGGGATCCAGTTCCGGCAGGACATTCATGTACCGCCCGGCCCGCACGAGCAATTTCCCGGCCGCGGAGAGGGGGGCGCCGGCCGCCGTGCCGATCTTGTCCAGCACGTAGGTCGACAGCGACTCGGTCCAGGGGCGCCAGTTGACCTCGACCGAATGCAGTGTGCGGAACTGGAATTCGACGCCGTCGTTGCTGCGCTCCCAGGCGCGGCGATCGCTGCTGGTGGTGAGGGAATCGCTGTGGGTGCCCGTGCGCTGAATGTTGATGGTCGCCGAGGGCCGCTCGCCGTTGTCCTGCCCTGTCGGGTTGAAGCTCAGCTGGTGTCCGCTGGAGCGGCTCGTGCCGGTGCTGGTGCCCAGGGCGTGGCCGAACACGTTGTCCAGGGCCGCGGTGGCGGGGACCACTTTGCCGCGCACGTCCTTGAGCTGGACGTCGGGGTGGGGCTTGACGTTGAAATTGATCTCGATCAGGCGCGGACCCCACACCGGATGGCGGTGGACGAAGTGGATCGAGGTCTTGCCCTTGGAACCGGCATTGGGGAGGGTGCGGGTGCCGAAGCTGGTGGTCTGCTGGTTGATGCGCTGCAGCGGGCCGGGGCGGTAGTTGGCCGATTCGACCTGGGTGGCGCCGGGGGCCAACCGCTCCACCAGTTCTCGGACGGTGTTCTCGTAGGCATCGCGGCCGTCCTCGAATTCGACCTCGGTGGCCGCGCCGAAATCGATCAGGTTGTCCTTGTCGGGGTTCTTCTTGTCGAAGAACGCGGTCGACAGCTTGCGGTTCGCGGGCTGCTCGTCGGCGATCTTGGCGTTGATGCCGCGCTCGGTGTACGCGCGCTGCACCCGTTCCAGCAGATCGGGGTTGGCGTGCAGGTCGTTGTCGGTCAGGAAGATCTCCATGGCCTCCGGCGCGTCGACCATGCGGGAGCGACTGTCGCGCAGGTGCATGCCGCGGGCGAGCTTCCCGGGGACCAGGGCGGTGCCGACGTTGCGGGTGCCCGACTTCACCGTGACCAGGTAGTGCCCCCGCGCGCGGAGCCGGTGGACATTGCCGCCGTAATCCGAGGTGACCCTGAGGGTGTCGGTCGTATCGGTGTTGGTGATGTGCGTCGCGGTGGACCGGTTGTGCTGGTACGAGCCGATCGGATTGAAGCTGTGATCGGCCTTCTCGCCGTAGCGGCCGCCGAGGCTGCCGCTGGTCTGGTGCCCGTGCTGATCGGTCTCGGTCTGCGACGAGGCGTTGGTCGACTCCAGCCAGTGCTCGGTGTCGATGGCCGCCGGATCCAACACCTCCACGTCGTCGAGATAACCCTTGATCTCGACGGTGTAATCGGTACCGGCGAGCGAGCCGGGGGTCTCGACCTCGAACTTGTAGGAGTCGCGGAAGATCAGCGGCGCATAGGAACTCATGTGATGCGTCGACAGGGAGGTCTGCACGATGGAGTGGCCCATCGACTCCGGATTCGCGGTCGGCTCGCCGAAGTTGGTGCGCCACACCCACTTACCGGCGCCGGTGGCCTGATCGACCACCCAGTGTGCCGCGCCCTTCGCGAGGGCCTTGCCGATGTCGGCCCAGCCCGCCGCGTCGGAACCGCCGTCGCTGGCGCGGTCGCTGTGCAGGGAGGGGCCCGACGACGACGAGTCGGTGCCGCTGTCCGGCGAGTTGCTGCGGGTGGCCGCGGGGAACTCCGGCGGGGCGATGTCGTGCTCCTCGCCCCCGGGGCTGGTGAGGACGATTCTGGGTCCGGCCGGAGCCTCGGTATCGGTGGTAGTGGTGCGGCGCGGCCGGTTCCGGGGCGGCCGCATGGCGAAGGAGCCGGCGGGATCCTCGTCCTCGGTCAGGTCCGCGTGGTCCTGGTCGGAATCGTCGGTCGTCGAGTCCGTCCGGGCGGCCGCGGCCTCCAGTTCGCTGTGCCGGATGAGGTCGTTCACGACCTTGATGAGCGTCTTGCTCGGGTTGTGGCGGGCCACCACGGCGGACAGCGGGAGTTTCAGCACCCCGTCCTCGAGCGAGCTGCCGAGGCCGGGCACCGCGAGGCGCTGGATGTCCCGGTCGGTGGCGTCGTTCGGGTCGATATCGCGGACGGTGGGTGGCGGCGGTGGCGGCGTATTGCGCTTCTCGGTGGTGGTGAGATACGTCGGGACGGCCAGGTGGAGGGTGCCCGCATCGTGTATCGGGGCGGGGTTGTCGCCGTGGCTGTGGTCGATGTTCATCCACAGATCGGTCGGCACGGTGAAGACCTGATTGCCGGGCTGGGTGCTCTTCGGGCCGGGGCTGAAGGTGTAGTTCTCCTCGCCGAAGCCCGTGTCGTACTCGCTGCTCGACGTGTGGCTGCTCGAATAGGTATACGACGGAGCGAAACTCGACAGGCCCTCGCTGTGCGGCTCGCTGAACGGATTGGTCACCGAGCCGCTGGCGCCGAGATTCCACGCGCGCGGCGTCTTCGAGTCCGACTCGCCGCCGGGCATGACCGCGCCCGTGTAGTTCATCGTCTGGATCTGCGGGAGCGTCCAATCGTGGGAGACGCCCTGGTGCGGATCCTTCTCCGAGGCGTAGCGGCGCAGGGCCAGGAGGCTGACGGTGATGCGCTGATTACCGGTCGGGGTGGGCTTGACGAAGGTGACCTCGGTGCCGCCGGTGATCTTCCCGTCGTCGTCGATCTCGCCCTGGACCATCTCGTCCGCGGTCGACAGCAGGCCCATCCGGCTGCGGAGCTGCTCGAGCTTGCGGACATTGTTCAGCCGCTGCGTATCGGTGGCATCCTGCGTCGCGGAGTCCAGCACGCCAGGCGTGTCGACCCGGGGCGGGAGGAACCCCTCGGTGTGCAGGACGTGCTCGAGCCGGGCGAACATTCTCGGCGGGACCTTGACCTGCAGCGGGGTGGTCATCAACCCGAGATCCTTCAGGTGCAGGAGCTCGGAGGGCAGGTACCGCCGCTCGGTGGGCGCGTGGCCCATGGCGCTTTTCGGCGGCACCAGCATGTTGACTGGATAGTCGTTCCCACCGGACAGCGGCGTCCTGGCCCGTGGTCCGACGGCCCGCCCGTCCGGGCGCACGAACGTCACCCGCAGCGTCATGGTGGGTGTGGTGTGCAGCAGATCGTGGACCAGGCGCAGGGCGCGCGAGGTGTAGGCCCGGCCGCCGTAGTTCAGCGAATGGGAGTTCTGATGGGACATCCCGAAGCGGAAGGGGTTGATCGTCCCGCCGACCGGTGCGTAGCCGGTCTCCTTGTCGGCCTTACCCTTTCCGAAACCGAAGGTGGGCCCGAGAGAGCCGCCGAGCGAGCTGGTGACCGTGCTGCTGTTCTGGGTGCGCAACGACCGCAGCACATTCGACTCGAGCCGGGAACCACCCTTCATGGTCGGCCCGGTGAGGGTGTCCCCGCCGTTGAAGTCGACGATCTCGAACTGGAAGTGCCCCAGCGCCTTACCGGAATTCGTGTACAGGGTCGGCGAGGCCACCGAACCGCCGTGCATCATCGGGATGTTGCTGCGGAAATTGCCCTCGCTCATGAATTCGCGCAGCGCCTCCACCGAGGCCCCGGAGGCGCCCCGGATGCGCCTGCGGAACCCGGCCATCAGATCGGCGAAAATCCGGTCGTGGTGGGGGATGTCGAGCACACCCTGGAGTGGTACCTCCTCGAGGGAGATATGCGGTTCCGGGTCGGCCGGGTCGCGGTGGAACCCGGGGGGAACGGTGGCCGGATCGTCCTCGTCGACCGTCGGCAGCTCGGTGGCCTCGGCCATGTACTTCGGGAACCAGGCCCGTACATGGTCCGGCACGGCCGCGGCGCCGGGCGCGGGGCGCGGCGTGTGTCCGCCGATGTAGAGCCAGCGATCGTTCAGTACGCGCGGCGACAGCACATCGTCCGGGTCGTTGACCCGTAGCTCCCACTCCATCTCGTAGTCGAAGGGCAGCGAGGGGCCGGTGCTGCGCTTCTTGACGATCGACTGCACCGTCGAGAAGACGCTCGAGGCGGTCGACAACTGCTGGTGGGTCAGGTTGCCCTGCAGCCCCACGCCCGCCGTGAGGAATTTGCCCTTGTCCACACTCCGCTGGTAGGCGTACGCATACGACAGGGACCGCTGGTTGCGGGCGCTGGCGGTATCGCCGACCTCGGAGACGCCGTACGACCATCGCTGCAGGCTCACCGGCAGATCGTCGCCCACCCGCTCGATGGGCTCGGCGGACGGTCCGCGCAGGTTCAGGTTCAGGCGCACCGAGATCGGGTACTGCCGCCCACGGTATTTCACGTTCAGGGGCAGGCCCGATTCGCTCAGCAGGCTGGCCCATTCCCCGGAGGTCATGCGCGAGGTCAGCTTCTTCTCGACCTCGGCGCGGAACTTCGGGTCCGGGCCCCGGGTGCGTTCCAGCCTGGTGATTACCTGATTGCGCAGCCACCGGATCGTCGACTCCGGAATCGGCTCGATGTGCAGCAGATCCTTGGTGCCGTCGCGCTGGGTGCCGAACTCCCGGACCGGAGGGCTGTAATCCCCTGGCGCGCCGGAGGATACGGTGGAATTGCTGCCCGACCGACGATGCCCGGAGCCGCTGTCGACCGGCGACTTCGGCTTCGTCGAATCCTTCGCCGAGGAGGTGGTGGACTGCGACGACTTGCTGCCGGTACGGGCATGGCCCGTAGAGCTGGCCTTGCGCTTGCCCTGCTGTTTGCTCGATTGCGGATCCACGGTGGGATCGTCCGAATCCTCGACGCTGTAGGAGAATTCCGGCTCGACATCCGAGAGATGATCGTCCTTCTGCGTTTCCAGGACGGGTGGCGTGCTGGCCCGCGACACCTCGGTCTGCCGGGAGTCCCCGGAGAGCCTCGAGTCCACGGACAGCCTGGATGCCCTGGAGCTCGCCCGGGGCCTGACCGGCGTCTTCGGGTCGGATTTGCGCGTCGGCGACTCGGGATCGCGCGCCCGCGAATCGGATGTGCGCCTGGGAGATTCGGGCGTAAGTGCGGACGAATCGGTCGTGCGCCTAGGTGATTCGGGCTCGAGCTCAGGCGAGTCGGATTTTGTTGTGGACGAATCAGACTGACCCGCAGTCGAATCCGCCGGTAGTGTCGGGCGGGCCGCGTCCTCATCGATCGTCCTCGTACGGCCCTCGGGATCCTGCACGGAGATCGTCGGAGAGTCGACATCGCCGTCCCCGTACAGCGCGTCGAGGTACAGGCCGTCATCGTCGGAGGACAGGATGTCCGCGTGTCGATCCTCTGGCCGGTCCCCGCGCTCGATCGCCGGATCCGAAGAAGGGGCGCCGGTGCTGGGGAAGGTTCGCTGCCGGTCCCCGTCGAAGGTGTACTCCTCCTCGTCGGAGTCGCTGTGGTCGCGGAGATAGGCCTCGCTCAGCTCGCGTTGCAGCCGGGCCGCCTCGGCCCGTACCGCGTCCGTCGAACCCGAACCCGCTGTGTGATCGGTGGTGTCCTGCCGCTCGATGGAGAGCAGCCGTTCGATCTCGGCCCTCGGGATATGCGTCAACGCCTCCAGCCCGGAGTCCTCGATCCTGGCGAAATCGATCGAATCGAACGCCCGGTGCAGCCGGTCCAGCAGGTCCCGGGATTCGGCGTCGTCGGGGAATTCCCTACCGGCTCCGAACCTCTCGGCCGCCTCGGCCAGCAGCGTGTACGGATCGTCCGCGTCGTAGTAGACGGACTCGGGCTCGGTCTCGGTGTCCGTATCTTCGTGTAGTTCGCTTCTGGGGATCGGACGTGTGTTGTCGTAGGTGGCGCGGAAGGCCGCGCGGTCGCTGATCGGGCTCGGATCGATGGGGCCCTCGGGGGAGGGAGTCGGAGCCGGGTGGTGCCCGGCGGCGGGGTCCGAATCGTCTTGGGCGGGCGTGGTTTCGGCTGCTTGCGTCGAGGTCGCGGGTGCGCCGATGCGGGTGCCGGACGGGAATTCCGGGGTGTCTTCGCCGTGGAGGCGAACGGGGCGCGCGATCTTGCCGGTGGGGGTGTAGAGGATGGCGTGGACGCTGGCGGCGGTGCGTTGTCCGGGGAGGATGTGGGTGGGGTCGGCGGTGTCGTGGACGAGGACGAGGCCGTCCTCGTCGACGACCATGCGGTACGCGTGCGCGCCGACGCCGTTCGCGTTGGGGGTGTTGTGTACGGCGACTACCAGCGCCTGGGCGCCGGGGCCGAGGAGGTCGAGTTGCCGGGCGATGCGGTGGATGTCGGGGTAGCCGCGGAGCTTCCCGCCCGCAGCCCTCTCGAGTTCGCGTAGTGTGCGGCCCGGCAGGGCCGAGGAACGTTTCGGCAGCCGGATCGCGGAGCTCTCGGTGTCACTCTTGATGCCGGTGAGCGCGTCGACGACGCAGTCGGCTCCGGCATCGGGGTGGCGCAGTTCCGTTGCGCGCGTCGGGTTTGTGACGGTCGTGTGTGCGGTGGCGCCGTCGTGGGCGGTGCTCGGGTCACGTCGTGGGGTGGAAGTTGTTGTGCTGCGGTGTGGCCGGAGTACCGATAGCCGGAAGATGTTGCGGCTGCGGCCGCTTGCCGTGGGCTGCGAGGCCGTCCGGGGAGTTCCGGCGGTCGAATCCGGGGTGGTGTCACGGCCTCGCAGGCGGTCGACCAGGCGTCGCAGGCGTGCGCGCACGCCACCGGAAGTGCCGCGGGTGTGGGTGACCCCGCCATCCCATGTCCGTGGCGCCAGGCGCGGGATTTCCTCGTGTCCGGTTGTCCGGGGCGCCGTGCCGTCCTGCTGCTGGGAGTGCGACGTGGAGGCGGTGTCGTCGATCCTGCTCGTGTCCTCGGATGTCGCCGGTTCGGTCGGACGGAGTTGGTCGCGGGGTTCGACGGGGGAGTCGGTGTCGGTGAGCCGCGACGTTCCGCTGGTGACCAGCGGGAAGGATCGCTGTGCCGGCCGGGGCCTCGTAGGCAGATTGTCCGCCCAGCGCACACTCGGGGTCGGTCGGTTCGCTGGTTCCGTGCGATCGCTGCCCGATCGGGGTGGTAGCTGGGGCAGGTCTCGGGATTCGGTGGTGCGGACTGGTTCCTGGTCATCCTGGCTGTAGATCGACTCGTCGCTGTCATCGCGGCGAAGTTCGTCCAGGAACGCGTTCAGGTTGAAAGGCCGGTTCTCGGCGCCGGTTTCGGTGATGTGCGGGTCTTGCGCGTCGGTCAGGTCGGATTCCGGGACGGCGGTCCCGTGTGGGGTGGCGATGGCCTGTTCGCTCGGTGCGGCCGGTTCCTGGCCGTCGGTGCTGTAGACCGATTCGCTGTAGGCGGATCTGTCGTCGTAGAAGGACGTTTCGTGGTACCGGAGGGGCGCCAACCGGGGGGTTCCGGTCGGCGAGGAGGTTCCGGTGCCACGTCGCGGGGGCTGGGCACCGAAGACCTCCTGGACCTCGAACCCGTCATCGTGCTGTGCGAGCTTGTGCGGACGTCCGGTTGTCGGCGGAGGAAGTTCCTGATCGTCGTCGGTGTCGTAGACCGGTTCATCGTAGGGCGACTCGTCGTCGTGGAAGGTCGGTGGGCGGTTGCGCCGCGATGTGCCGATGGGCGTGGGGGCATAGCCCAGCGGCTGCGGTTCGAACGGCGGGGACAGGGCTTCGTCGCCCATGTCGAACTGGTCGACGTGCTCGGGCGGTCGGATCTGCGGCGATACGAGTTCGGCGGCCGGTGTGGTCTGCTCGCCCTCCTCGGTGCTGTGGACCGATTGCCCATCGGACCGCGGGTTGTCGATGACCTGTTCGCCCTCCACCGGGGCGGTGTGTGCCGCGGCGGAGGATGCGGTGACGGCGACGGCGGCCTCGGGGTCGGTCACGGTGTCGTGGGACGAGGTGGCCGGGGTCTCGAGGTCGGCCAGGGATGCGGCTATGGCCGCGGCCAGCTCGGGGTCGTCGTCGTCGGGGACCGGGGCGGCGGGTGTTTTGAGGTCGGCCAGGGATGCGGCGATGGCCGCGGCCAGGTCGGGGTCCGCCGACGGCAGGTCCGGAGTGGCGTTGTCGACGGCCGAGGCGGACGCGTGCACGACGGTGATGGCGGGGTCGGCTAGAGCCTGGTCGAAGGTGATGGGCGCCGGTTGGCTGTTGGCGTCGCGCATTTCGCCGGGCCAGGTGCCGGTGGGCGGGTACCAGATGTAGTGCGCGTTGTTCTCGTCGCCGAATACGGTGATCCGAGTGTGGTCCGGGGCGGACTGGCCGGGGGTGTATCGCTCTGCGTCGAGGCCGAGCAGGTTGGCGAATTCACTCCAGGGCTTGGTCGGGCGGGTGCCCTCGGGGGTGCCCAGGGCGTCCGCGGGTGTGTGCCTGGTGGTGGGTACCGCGAGGTGGTAGTGGTTGTGGGCGATGAGGGTCGCGCCGTGGGCCCGTGCCCCGGTGTTCTCACCGAAGGTGGCCCCGTTGGGGAGTTGCCGGCTGTAGACGCGCACGACGGCGCCCCGGCCGGCGAGTGCGGCGGCGGCGGCGCGGGGGACCAGGTGGAAGGCGTCGGTGCGCCAGATGCCCCGCTCTCTGATCTGTTCGACCTGCCGGTGATACTCCGCGAGGTGGCGGGCCGAATCCGACGGCGATATCGGGGCACGCAGCTGCGCCGCGGTGAGTCTTCTGCCGCGGTTCTCGGCGGCGACCCTGATGTTCTGGAAGACCTCGAAATATTCTCTCCATCTGGGCCCCGACAGTTCGCCGGCGGCCAGACCGCGCAGGCGCCGAATGCGTCGGTCGAGTTCGGCTTCCGAGCCGGAGGGGTCGCGGTAGATGATGCGTTCGAGGGCGTGGAAGAAGCAGTCGTTGTCCGGTGGCATCGATTCCCAGACGTATCCCCGCGGCGCGCGGACCCCGTCCACGACGGCCCGTCGTTCGCCGACGCTGCGCCCGACCTTCGGTGCGCCCAGCAGCGAGGAGAAGAAGGACTCGAGCTTGCTCTTGCCCTTGGTCTCGGCCGCTGCGTCGGCCTTTGCCTGGGCGTCCGCTTTGTCCTTGGCCGCCTTGTCTTCTGCCGCTTGCGCTTCGCTCGTCGCCTTCGGTTCGGACGTCTTCTTCGTGTCGGGTGCGGACGTCTTCTTCGGTGTGGACGTGGACGATGTCTTCGGATCGGACTCGGATGTCTTGGCATCGGGTTCGGTTGTCTTGGTTACGGATTCGGATGTTTTCTTGGTGTCGGGTTCGGTGGTCTCCTTGGTGTCGGGTGCGACCTTCTTCGCGTTGTCGGACTCGGGTGTCGTCTTGGCCTCGGACCCGGCGGACTTCTTGGTGGTCGTCTTCTTGGCGCCGGAGCCGGAGGCCTCCTTCTTCTCGGTTCCGGTCGTCTTCTTGGTCTCCGAGCCGGACGCCTTCGTCTCGGATCCGGATGTCTGTGCCGGGGCGGTTTCGGTGTGCTCCTGCGGCAGCGTGGGATCCGGGGTCTCGGCCGGGTCCTCCGTGTCGGTCAGGGGCGGTGCGATGTGCGCACTCGACGGTGTCTCGGTGGCGCGGAACAGAACGTCGCCGGAGACCCAGACCGTGCCCTTGGGGCCCTTGACCTCGAGGAGGGCCACGGCGCGCAGGGTGTTTCCCTTGAACGGCGCGTTGGTGCGCTTCAGATCCCGCGTGACGCCGCCGAGGGCGTCGGATTCGCCGTGACCGGCATTCTGGCCGCCGAGGGGGAAGCTGTTCAGGCCGCCCCGGGTGTTGCCGTCGTCGGTGAAGGCGGGGCCGCTGATGCCGAAGGTGGGGGCGAGGTTGAGGTTGTGGCTCTCGTGGTCCTGGGCGCTGGAGTTGCCGAATACGAAGCGGTCGATGGCGATCTGCGTGCTGGTCTCCGCGGCGCGGGGTGAGTACAGGCTCATCGTGACGGTGACGCCGTTGACGGTGACACCCCGGCGATGGCGTTGTGGGGTGGGCACAGTGTCGCTGTTCGGCGTGATGTTGAGGAACGGGGCCGTGTTCTCGGGCCGCAGGGGCGTGGGCAGGTTGCTCGAGGCCAGCGAGACCAGCCGGGTGGACATGTGCTCGACCGAGCGACTGTTGTCGTTCGGGTGCAGGGAGGGATCGACGGCCAGCAGCGCCCGGCCGAACTCCTCCAGGGCGTCGAAGTCGTACATCACGATCGACCGCTCGGGCACCCAGTTCGGGACCGACATCAGGTGCCGCACGTCGGCGGGGACGTCGATCTCGATCGCGCGGTGGTCCGGGGAAGGGGGCGGCAGCGGAATCGTGGGGTTGTAGTTGTAGATACCGGGCTCGGTGCGGGGGACGACGGGCTTGGCGGGGGTGTCCGCGGTGCGGTACTTCGGGGCGAGCTGGGTGTCCGTGCCGTGGAGACGGAGCCGGGAGACGCCGTTCACCGAGGCGGGCTTGGAGAAGCGGGGCCTGCTGTGGAACCGGGTGGGGTCCACCCCCTCGACGACCCCCATCCAGTGCCCGGAGGCGATGTGGAGCCCGGAGTTGATGAGCAGGTCGCCGATCTTCTCGACCAGGTACCGCGACGCGGCCTCGGTCATGGGCCGCCAGTCGACCGTGACCGTCCACTCGGTGGGGACGTCGAACTGGTCCTGAGGCGCGGTGGTGCGCTCCCATGCGCTCAGAGCGCGGCTGTCGGTCATCGTGGAGTCGAGGCTGCGCGCCTGGCCGACGGCCATGCCGAACGCGGGGCGAATCTTGTTCCGCTGACCGCCGAGGGTCAGGCTCGTCTGGTCGGTGCTGGTGTGGGTGCTGCCGACGCTGGTGGCGCCGGGCTCCAGGAGCGAGTTGCCGTCGGCGTGATCGTGGCGGTGGACGTTGTCCAGGGCGGCGGTCGAGGGCACCGTCCGGCCGCGGAGTTGATCGAGCTTCGCCTTGGGATGCGGGCGCGCGGTGAACGTGACGCCGACGACGCGCGGGCCCAGCAATTCGTGGGTGTCGACGAAGTGGAACGAGTGATTGCCCTCGGAGCCGGCGTTGGCGAGGGTCCGCAGCCCGAATGTGGTGGCGTACTTGTTGATCAGGGGCAGGACCTGGGGATGGTGGTTGTTCGAGCCCGTCGTGGTCGCCCCGGGCGACACCTCCTCCACCAGGTTGCGGGCCGTGTCCTCGAAGGCGCTGCGGCCGTCGTTGAGGATGACGCTGGTGACGTGACCGAAGCTGAGCAGGCCCTTCGCGTTGGCGTCGCCCGCCTTCCGCTTGCCGGTGAACGCGTCGGACAGCGCGCGATCGTTGCGGCGCTTGGGCGCGATCTTGGGCTGCTCGCCACGGTCGCGGGCGGCCTTTTGCACGAGGGCCTTCAGCGGCGGGTTGTCGTGCAGGTCGTTGTCGACCACGAAGTATTCGAGCCGTTTCGGGGCGTCGACCACCCGGGTGCGGGTGGTGTGCGGCTTGCCGTGGAAGAAACCGGTGACCGCGTTGCGATATCCGGCCGTGGCGGTGACGACCAGGTGCGGGGTCGCGCGAATCCGGTGCACGCCGTTGCCGCCGTAGTCGGAGGTCACGCGCAGGGTGTCGGTCAGATCGGTCGCGGTGACGTGCTTGGTGTGAGAGGTGTTGCGCTGCTGGCTCAGCCCGCCGGTGAAGCTGCGGTCGGCCTTCTCCCCGAGCCGGGCGGTCCAGCCGCCGCTGCCCTGGTGGCCGTGCTGATTCAGCTGGGAGCGCGCCGCGGTGTTGATGGCCTCGAGCCAGTGCTCGGTATCGATGGCCGACGGCTTCAGCACCTCGACGTCGTCGTAGTAGCCCTCGATCTTGAATTGATAGGTCGTGCCCGCCACCGCGCCGGGGATCTCGACCTCGAACTTGTGGGAGTCGAGGTAGATCAGCGGCGCGAGGGAGGTCGAATGATGCGTCGACAGCTCGGTATTGAGGATCGAGCGCGCGATCGACTCCGGATTCTCCGCCGAATCGCCGAACGCGTTGCGCGCGAACCACTCACCGGCGCCGGAGGCCGCCTCGCCCGCCCCGTTCGCCCAGCTCTTCAGGGCGTCGGTCACGTCCGACCAGCTCAGGCCCGGCTCGTCGTCGGACTCGGTGTGCTCGGTCCCGGTGTCCCCGGCGAGTTCCGGTGCCGTGGTCGGGTCTGTCTGCGCCCCTTCCGGATCGGTGACGACGATCCTGGGGACGCTCGGCGTTGCGGGGGCCTCGGTCGAATCACGATGGGGTTCGATCGAATCCGTCTGCTGTGCGCCGAAATGCTGTGCCCCGTCGGGATCGGTGATGACGATGCGGGGAATGTCCGGCGGTGCGGTGTGATCGGTCCGATCCTGCTGGGGCACTGTCGGAGCCGTCTGCTGTGCGCCGAAATGCTGTGCGCCGTCCGGATCGGTGATGACGATGCGGGGCACCGGCCCGAGCGTGGACATCTCGTATTCGTCCTCGCCATGCGGTATCACCACCGAATCGGTTGCGGGCGTATCGGTTCGATGGTCATCGCCGGAGGTGAGGGTTTTCGAGACGTGCGGTCCGAGACGGGCGCCCCGTTCGATGTCGCGGATGAGACCGACCGAGACGTCCTGAAGTATCTCGGCGACGGGGTGGCTCGCCACGACGGCGGTGGCGGGGAACAGGGTTCCCTTGCCCTTCCTGAGCTGCTTCTGCGTCGGCAGGTCGAGGGCGCGGGCGTCCTGCGCGGGGGGCCGGGACCCATCGGTCGGATTCTCGCGGACCGTCGGCTCGGGCAGGCGCGTGTTGTCGGGTTCCTCGGTGGTGCGATAGGTGGGAACGGCCAGATGGGCGGTGCCCTCGGCGCGGATCGGGTCGGGGTTGTCGCCGTGGCTGTAGGAGATCTCCGCGACGACGTGGGTCGGCACGGTGAAGATGTGCAAACCCTTGGGGCTGAACGTGTAGTTCTCCTCGCCGAAGCCGAGGCCGGACGCCTCGTTCTCGGTGTTGCTGTGCGTGAAGTCGTACGACCCGGTGAGACTCGCGATCCATTCGCTGTGCTCGCTGCTGAACGGGTTGGTCAGCGCGGCGTTGGCGCCGATATCGAGGACGAACGGCGTATTCGAGTGCTCCTCCGAGCTGGTGAGGACCAGGCCGGTGTAGTTCATCGTCTGGATGTCGGGGAGTATCCAGTCGTGCGAGATGCCCTCGTGCGGATTCTCCAGCGAGTGATACCGGCGCTTCTGCTTGAGGGTGACAGTGATGCGCTCGGGCTCGGTCCCGGTCGCGGTGGACTTGAGGAACACCATCCGGGCGCCGCCGTGGGTCATCTCGATGAAGGTCGAGAGCTTCCCCAGGCGGCCGCTCATCTGCTCGAAGTTGCTGACGTTGTCCAGCCGCTGAGTCTTGGTGGCATTGGGCTCGAACCAGTCCCACAGACTCGACGTGTCCTTGCCCGACGGCAGGAATCCGCGATCGGTCAGGAAGGTCCTGATGTCGTCGAACATCTTCTTGGGGATGTTGATCTGGAGCGGGGTGGTGGTCAGCCCGATATCGGTCAGATGAAGGATGTCCGGCGACAGGAATCGCAGTTCCTGCACGCTCGGCGCATGGCCGAGCGATTTCTTCGACGGCACCATCATGTTGATCGGATAGTCGTTCCCGCCGTGCAGGGGCGTCTTCGAGTCCGGCTCGACGGCCACGCCGTTGGGCCGGACGAAGGTGACCTCGACGGTCGCCTGCGGCGTCGTGTGCAGCAGATCCGCCACCAGGCGCAGCGCGCGTGAGGTGTAGGCCCGGTCGCCGTGGCTCAGGGTGAGACTGTTCTGATGTGCCGCCCCGATCTTGAGGGGGGTGATCTGGCCGCCGATGGGCGAGTAGCCGGTGTCGTGATCGGCCTCGCCCTTGCCCAGACCGGCGGACACCGACACCGAGGCGCCGAGACCGTTGGCGACCCCGGAACTGGCCTGCGTGCGCAGCGCCCGCACCACGTTGTACTCGAGCCGGGAGGCGTTGCCGCCCACGGTGGAGGGGCCGGTGAGTTCGGTGCCGCCGTGGATGTCCGGGATCTTCACCAGGAACATCCCGAGCGGTTTACCGGACGATGTGTACATGACCGGCGAGGTCGCCGCGCCGCCGTCCATCAGCGGGACGTTGCGCTGGAAGGTGGAGACGAAGAACTCCCGCAGCTGTGCCGCGGAGGTCTCGGACAGGTCGTTCAGATGATCGGTGAACCCCTGCAGCACGTGATTGAGGAGCTGGTCGGGATACTTCAGGCCCTGCGGTCCGTAGAAGCGCAGTTCCTTCATGGTGAGCTGGGGGTTCGGGTTGTTCGGATCGCGATGCCACTGTCCGGGAATGGTGGCGTCGTCGTTCGGATCGACCCGCGGCATTTCGCGGCTGTCGGCCATATATTTCGGGAACCAGGCCACCACGTCGTCCGGGGCGGGCTCGGAGATGGGTTTCCAGTCCCCCGCTTCCGGCGCCTTGGGCGACAGCACGCCCGCCAATCCGTCGTTGTTGAGGCGTATTTCGAACCGCGGCTCGAGATCGAAGGGTATGGCGTTGGGATCCGTGCTGCGCATCTTGATGATCGACTGCACCGTCGAGAACACCGACATGGCGCTGGACCGCTGATTGTGCGTGGCGTTGAACTGCGGCGAAATACCCCAGTTGAGCAGCTTGGTCTTGAACAGATCCGTAACATGGGAGAACAGCAGCGATCCGGATCGCTGATTGCGGCTGCCGCTGGTATCGGCGGCCTCGACGAATCCGTACAACCACTGCTGGGTGCTGATTCCCGGACCGTCGTTCACCCGGGCGACGTGCCCCGTCTTCGGATCTCGGGCGTACAGGGACATCCGCAGGTACACCGGATACGGCCTGCCCTTGTATTTCACGCCCAGCGGCATGCCCGATTCGCTCAGCAGCAGATTCTCCTCGGCCTTGGTCAGGCGGGAGGTCAGCTTGTTGTCGACGGCCTTCCGGAATGCCGCGCTCCGGCCGTGGGCGCCCTGCACCGCGTCGATGATGTGGCGGCGCAGGTACTTCATGTTCTCTTCCGAGAACTGCTCGACGTGGATCAGGGGCTTGCCGCCCTCTCCCCGGTTGCCGAAGCGCTCGACGACATGGCCCAGAGAGGTTGCGGCAGAAGGTGATACGGGGGAGTCGAGCGGGATGTCGACGAACACGTCCGAGCCCGCCTCGGAGGTGTGGTGGCTCGCGCTGTCCGACGACAGCTCGAACTCCGCGGGATCGGGCAGCCGGAAATCGGCGGGCACAACCTCCCGGCTGTTCGAATGCGCGGACTCCTCGTCGGAGATCGTCTCCCAGTCCGAATCGTCGTCGGCGGGAACGACTTCGCTCGCCCGCGTCGGATCGACGAGCGCGCCGATGGTGGTGCCGGGCGGGAATTCGGGGACATGCTCGCCGCGGCGGCGGGCGGGGCGGCTGATCCGGCCGTCGGGGTTGTAGAGGACCGCGTGGACGCTGGCCGCGGTGCGCTGTCCGGGGAGGGTGTGGGTGGGGTCGGCGGCGTCCTCGACGAATATGGTGCCGTTGCGGTTGACCATTTGGTAAGCATGTGCGCCAACGCCGTTCGCGTTGGGGGTCTCGTGCACGGCGACGACGAGTGCACGCGCGCCGGCGCCGAGCAGGTCGAGCTGCCTGGCGATGCGGTGGACGTCGGGGTAGCCGCGGAGTCTGCCGCCGGCGGCCCGCTCGAGTTCGCGTTGTGAGCGGCCGGCTAGGGGCGCGGGGTCCCGCGGTACGCGGATCGGAGCATCGGGCAGGGCGCGGGCGATGCCGGTGAGCGCGTCGACGACGCAGTCGGTTCCGACGTCGGAGTACCGCCGGCCCAGGACGGGCGATGGGTTCTCGACGGCCGAATGCGAGGTGGTGCCGTCGCCGTGGGTTGCGGGGGTCGCGGTGGCGCTGCTGCGCCGGGTCACCAACCGCCGCAGGATGTCTCGACGCCGGGTGCGCTCGGTCGGCGGTGTCGGTGCCTGCTCGGTGGTGTGCGGTGTCGTGTCGTCCCGGTTGCGCAGGCGGGAGACGACGTTGCGCAGGCGCCGAAGCGATCCGCGCACGCCGCTGGAGGATCCCCGCCCACCGCGGGTATCGGTGCTGCCGTCGGATATCGGTGCGACGCTGCGGCGTCCGGTCGTGGCGGACGTTGTGGTGTCGGTGGGCCGGGAATGTGATGCCTGCGCGGCCTGGTCGATCCGGTGGGTGCCGAGGTCGCCGGTGCCGTCGGAGATCGCCGGCTCGGTGCGCCGGAGCTCGTCGCGGGGGCCGGTGGACGGGGTGGAATCCGTTGTCCGCGAGGGCCTGTTGACCAGCGGGAAGGATCGCTGGGTCGCCTGATATTGCGAGGTCAGCTCGTCCGAGAAGACCACATTCCGGGTCGTCCGGTGCGACGGTGTCGCGTGGCTGCCGCCGCTCGATAGCGGCAGCTGCTCGCCCTGGCTGTCGACCGATCCCTCGCTGTCGTCACGGCGGAGTTCGGCCATCGCATCCAGCATGCTGAAAGGTCGGTTCGCGGTATCGGTTTCGGTGAGCTGCGGGGTGTGGACCAGGTCCGTCAGGTCGATCTCGTCGTCCGTGAGCGATTGCGGCCGGACCGGGCGGGGCTGTTCCTGGCCGTCCGAGCTGTACACCGATTCGCTGTAGTCCGACCGGTTGTTGTCGACGGCCGGTTCGTAGTAGCGCAGAGGGGCGAAACGGCCTGTGCTCGTGGAGGTCCCGATGGTCGGCAGTTCCTGACCGTCGTTGCTGTAGATCGATTCGGTGTAGGCCGATTCGTCATCGCGGTAGGTCGGATTGTCGCCGGGGAAGTTCCTGGGAGCGGTGTACGAGCTCTCGGAGAACTGGCCGTCCTCGCCGTGGAAGGACTCGTTGTCGCCGTAGGCGGACTCGTTGTCGCCGTAGAAGGATTCGTCGTCGCCGGGGAACCGGTCGTCGTGGTACTCCGGTTCGTCGTCGCGGCGGAGGCTGGTGGGGAAGGGCGTCCCGGGTCGCGGGGGAAGGCGGAGGGTCCCGAGGTCGCCGTTGTCCGACAGTTCGTCGTCGGTCGACTCGTAGCTGCGGAAGGGCGCGGACCGAATGGTGTTCGTGGAGGAGATCCCGCCGCCCGGGTGGAACTGAGGGTCGCCCAGGTCGATCTCGTCGGAGAGTGCGTTGCGGGTCGATTCGTCTGTGATGGTCGGAGAACTGTTGTGGACGGCGTCGGGCCGGGCGACCGGATCGGTCTCGGAGTCGGAGGTGGTGTCGACGACCGCCGCCTGTGGCCGCCGTGGCGGTTCGGAGTCGGCGGTGTTGTGGACGACGGGATCGGTTGTGGCGGTTGTGTCTTCGGTCGACGCCTGCGGCCGTTGCTGCGGTGTAGTGGTGTCGGTCGTTCCGGTGCTGTTCTCGGTCAGCGCGCGGACGCTGTTGCGTAGCGCGCGGAACCGTTCGACCAGATCGGTTGCCGGAGTGGTACTTTCGGTGGTCTGCCGCGGCGAGGTGGCGGGGACCGTGGCCTCGCGCAGGTTGTGGACGCTGTCGCGCAGGGCGCGAAGCCGCGCGGCGAACTCGGCGATCTCGTCGTCCGAATCGGTTTCGGGCGTCTCGGTTTCGCTGGGCGGCTGGAGTTGCTGCTGCGGCGTTTCGGTGGTCGTGGAGTCGTGCGGGGTATCGAGCGCGGTCGAGGCGGAATGCTCGTTGGACTCGGCCAGGGATGCGGCGATCGCGGCGGCCAGGGCGTCGTCGGTCGCGGCGGAATGTGCCTTGAACTCGGCCAGCGATGCGGCGATCGCGGCGGCCAGCTCCGGGTCGGTCGCATACAGGTCCGGGGCGCCCGCTTCCACGGTCTCGGGGGACGCGTGCACGACGGTGACGGCGGGGTCGGCGAGGGCCTGTTCGAAGGTGACGTGCACCGGTTGACTGTCGGCGTCGCGCATTTCGCCGGACCAGGTGTTGGTGGGCGGGTACCAGATGTAGTCGGCGCCCTGTTCGTCGCCGAATACCGTGAACTGGGAGGGGAGGGGCTGTTCCGGGCCGCGTGGGTCGTATCGCTCGGCATCGCCGCCGAGCAGGGGGAGGAATTCGTGCCAGGGCTTGGTGGGTCGTGAACCCTCGGGAGTGCCGACGGCACCGGAAGGCACGTGTTCCCCGGTGGGTACGGCGAGATAGTAGTGGTCGTAGGCGACGAGGACCGAACCGTCGGACGGCGCCTGGGTGTCCTCGCCGAAGGTCAGTCCACGCGGGATCTGGTCGTTGTGGACGCGTACGACGGTGCCCCGGCCGGCGAGCGCGGCCGCGGCGGCACGGGGGACCAGGTGGAAGGCGTCGGTGCGCCAGACTCCCCGCCGCCTGATCTGTTCGACCTGCCGGTTGTACTCCGCGAGGTGGCGGGCCGAATCCGCCGGTGAAATCGGGGCCCGCAGTTGCGCCCGGGTGAGTCTTCTGCCGCGGTTCTCGGCGGCGACCCTGATGTTCTGGAAGGCCTCGAAGTATTCGTTCCGTCTCGGCCCCGACAGTTCGTCGGCGGTCGCATTACGCAGGTCGTGGATCCGCTGATCGAGTTCGTCCGCCGAGCCGTACGAGTCGGGGTGGACGATGCGTTCGAGGGCGTGGAAGAAGCAGTCGCCGTCGGGTGGCATCGACTCCCATACGTGGCCGTCGGGCGCGCGGACCCCGTCCACCACGGACCACTGCGGGCCCCTCGTGCGCTCGACCTTCGGCGAGAGGGCGCCCATCAGGCTGGAGAGCCAGGATTGGCTCTTGGCCTTGCCCTTTGCCGCGGTTTTCGCCTGGGCGTCGGCCTTGTCCTTGGCGGCCTGCTCCTCGGCCGCCTTCTCCGCGTCGGCTTTCGCCTTGGCGGCCTTGGCTTTCGCCTCGGCCTCGGCCTTGGCTGCGGCTTCCGCATCGGTGGCGGGCTTACTGGTGCTCGACGGCTTCTCGGCGCCGGTGGCCGGGGTCTTCTTGGTGTCGCCCGGCTGCTCGGCCTTCTTGGTTTCGGTGGGTTCGGACTTCTTCGTCTCGGCAGGTTTGGGCGTGGTTTCGGCAGGTTTGGGTGTGGTCTCCGCGGGCTTCTTCGCGGGCTCGGCCAGCAGGGGCTCTTCGAGCCGGCGTTCCTTGACGGCCTTCGGCTCGTGGGTGGGCACCGCCGGGAAGTCGCTCTCGGTGATCGCCCCGGGGTCGTGTGTCGGTACCTCGGGGAAGTCGCTCTCGGTGATCGCCCCGGGGTCGTGTGTCGGTACCTCGGGGAAGTCCTCATCGGTCAGGGGCCTGGTCCGCAGCGGCGGCGTCTCCTGGTACTGGCCGACGACGTCGCTGGTGAGCCAGACCGTGCCCTTGGGGCCGCGGACCTCGATGAGCGCCACGGACCGCAGGCGGTGCCCGTCGGCCGGTGCGTTCTGGCGCTTGAGCAGGCGCCGGACGCTGCCGGTCGCGGCGGCCTGGCCCTTGCTGGCGTTCTCGCCGCCGAGGGGGAAGCCCGAGATGCCGCCGCGGTGGTTGCCGTCCTCGGAGACGGGCCCGGTGTGGCCGAAGGTCGGGGCGACCGTGGTGGACTTGCTCTCCTGGGATTGGAAGCTGTCGTTCGAGAATTCGAAACGGTCGGCGACGATCGAATCGACGTCCCGCTCGGAGCGGGGTGAGTACAGGCTCACACGGACCGTGGTGCCGGTGACGGTGGTGCCGCGGGTGTGCGGTTGCGGCCGCGGCATCTCGTCGGTGCTCGCCGGCGTGACATTGAGGAACGGGGCGGCGGTTTCGGGCCGCATGGGGGTGTGAGTGTTGTTGGCGATCAGCGTGGTCAGGCGGGAGTTCAGGCCCTCGGCCGAGGTAGTGTAGCTGTTGGGCTTCAGCGAGGGGTCGACGGCCAGGAGCGCCTGGCCGAGTTCCTTCGCGCCGTCGAAGTCGTAGGTCACGAACGGAAGGTCGGGCACCCAGTTGTCGACCGACAGCAGCTCCTGCACGTCGTCGGGCACCGCCTCGGCGCCGGCGCGGTTCGCCTCCGGATCGGTGGTGTCGGAATGCCCGGCCGCGGTCGGGTCGGCGATGCCGTCCAGGGTCCGGCGCAGCTCGGGCGGGACGGCGGGGTCGAATCCGTAGAGTCGGGGCGTGGTGTGCGGGACGGCCTTCGAGGCCGGGTTCTCCGCGGTGACGTCCTCCGGGGCGGGTTCGGTATCGGCTTTGTGCAGACGCAGGTGCGTCAGGGCGTTCACGGGTGTGGACTTGGAATGGATGTCCGTCACGGGATGCTGCGGGTCCGCGAGCTGTTCGGGGTCCACGTCGGTGAACGTTCCGTCCCACTGCCCGGCGTGGATGAGCTGCCCGGCGCCGAGGGCGCCCTGCCCGAGCTGGATGAGGCCGTCGCCGACCATGTTGGCCAGGTATTTCGACGCGGTCTCGGTCATGGGGCGCCAGTCCACCGTGACGACGTACTCGGTCGGGACGTCGAATTGGTACTCCTCGTCGCCGCTGCGCTCCCAGGCGCTCAGGGCGCGGCTGGAGTTCTGGGTATCGCTGTGGCTGCCCCCGCGCGCGATGCCGACGCCGAGCGTGGGGCGCTGCTTGGTGAACGAGCCGCCGAGCGGGGTGGCGGTCAGCTGCTGGCTGCTGGTGTTGGAGGTGCCGACGCTGGTGGCGCCGGGCTCGATCAGCGCGTTGCCGTCGGCGCGGTCGTGACGGTGGACGTTGTCCAGCGCCGCGCTCCTGGGCACCAGTCTGCCGCGCAGCGCGTCGAGGTCGACTCCGGTCTTGGGGCGTTGGGTGAACGTGACACCGACCACGCGCGGGCCGAATACGTCGGAGCGGTCGACGAAGTGGAACGAGTGGCTGCCCTCGGCCCCGGCGTTGGCGAGGGTCCGCACGCCGAAGCTGTTGGTGTGCTGGTTGATGAGCGGCCCGACGCCGGGGTGGTAGTTGGCCGAGCCCACTTCGGTTGCGCCGGGCGATATTTCGTTGACGAGATCCTTGGCCGCGTTCTCGAAGGCGCTGCGGTTGTCGAAGATGACCTCCGTGGCGCCGCCGAAGGGAATCTTGGCCTTCGGCCGGTCGGTGCCCTTGATCTTCTCGGTGTAGCTGGAGCCCAGCTTGCGAGTCGGTGCCTGTTTCTGGGCGACCGGGGGTTCCTCGCCGCGGTCCTCGGCGGCCTGTTCGACCATGGCCAGCAGGGCCGGGTTGTTGTGCAGGTCGTTGTCGACCAGGAAGAAGTCGAGACTCTGGGGAATGTCGATGACGCGCGTGCGCGTGGTGTGCGGCCCGCGGCGCAGCAGGCCGTTGATGAAGTTGCGGGTGCCGGCCTCGATGGTCATGACGATGTGCGCGTCGCCGGTGAACTCGTGGACGCCGTTGCCGCCGTAGTCGGAGGTGACTCGCAGGCTGTCGATCCCGTCGGTGCCGGTGGAGTGCGTCGAGGTGGCGTCGCTGCGCTGCCAGCCGCCGGACGGCCGGTAGCTCGGGTCGGACTTGTCGCCGTAGGTGCCCTGCACGGTGACCGCGCCCTGGTTGCCGCGGTTGCGGGACGTGGTCCGGGACGAGGCGTTGACGGTCTCGAGCCAATGCTCGGTATCGACGCCGACGGGCTTCCTGACCCGGACGTTGTTGAAATAGCCCTTGATCTTGACCTTGTAGTCCGTGCCGGCCACGCCGCCCGGGATCGGGACCTCGAACTCGTAGGAGTCGCGGAAGATCAGCGGCGCATAGGAACTCGCGTGGTGCGGCGACAGCGAGCTATGGATGATCGAGTGGGCCGTCGACGCCGGATTCGTGGCCGCGTCGCCGAATGCGTTGCGCCAGACCCACTTACCGGCGTTAACGGCCTTGTTTGCGGCCCACGAGCCCCAGCCCTGCTTGGCGCCCTCGGCGGTGTCGCCCGGCGTCGTCTCGGGCGAATCCGTGGTCTCGGTGGTCGCGGGCGGGTTTCGAAGGGCGTTGAACCGTGCGACGAGGTCGTTGGGATCGATTGCCGGGGTTGCGGTCTCGGTGGTGGCGGGGTCGATCTGGATGACGACGTCGTTGGGATTGGTTGTCGGGGTTGTGGTGGCGTCCTGTGGCCGGGACGTCGAGCTCGACGCCGGGTTCCAGCGCGGCAGGTCGTACTCCTCGTCCCCGGTCCGGCGCGGCCGGAAGGACCGGAACAGCGAACCCATGTTCGGGAACCGGCTCGACCGGCGGGAGGTGTCGATGGCCGGTGTTTCGGTCTCGGCCGGGAAGCTACCCGGCAGTTTCGGGTCGGGTTCTTCGGCGCCGCTCCGGTCGATCTCGCCGATCATGTCGAACGCGTTGTCCTGCAGGATCTTTGCGATGGGGTTGCCCGAGATGACCGCGGAGTGGGGCAGGAGCCCGACGCCCTCGGGGAGCGTCTTCTCGGTCCGGTAGGCCGCGGTGGGCAGGTCGAGGAGTTGGGCGTCCCTGTCGGGAATCCGGCTCTTGTCGGTGGGGTGCTCGCGCGTGGTGGGTGCGGGCCGGGGGTCGCTGTGGACCGGCTCCTTGGTGGTGAGATACGTCGGGACGGCCAGGTGCATGCTGCCCTTGACGTCGTCGATCGTGTCCGGGTTGGGGCCGTGGCTGTAGCTGAACTCGACGCGGTAGCGGGTGGGCAGTCCGAAGAGCTGGACGCCGGATTCGGAGGTCTTGTTCTTGGGGCTGAAGGTGTAGTTTTCCTCGCCGAAGTTGGTGTCGAACTGCTGGGTCGTCGTCTCGTTGCCCGTGCGGTCGAAGGATCCGCCGAGGCTCGAGACGATCTCGCTGCGCTTCGCGTTGAACGGATTGGTGAGCGAGGCGCTGGCGCCGACATCCCACGCGAACGGCGCCTTCGCCGATTGCTCCCCGCCGGACATGACGACGCCGGTGTAGTTCATCGTCTGAATGTCGGGCGCCGACCAATCGTGCGTCACGCCCTGATGCGGCGCCGCCTCGTCCTCGTAATCGCGCTCGGCGATGATCTTGACGGTCAGGCGTTCGGTATCGGTCAGATTGGACTTCTCGAACACCATGCGGGTGCCGCCCTGGATCATTTCGTCCGCCTCCGCGAGCAGACCCAGCCGACCGCTCAGCTGCTCGAACTTGCGGACGTTCTCCAGCCGCTGATTCTTGCTGGAATTCGATTCGAACCAGTCCTTCCAGGTCGGTTCGCGATTGGGCGGGAGGAATCCGTGATCGGACAGGACCTTCTTGATATCGGTGAACACCTCGTCGGGCATCTTGACCTCGAGCGGGGTGACCATCAGGCCGAATTGATGCAGATGCAGCAGGTCCTGCTGCAGGTACCTGGCCTCCTCGGGCGCCTTGCCGATGCTCTGCTTCGAGGGCACCAGCATGTTGACCGGATAGCTCTTCCCGCCGTCCAGGGGCGTTTCCGCGAGGGGCTGCACCTCGGTGCCGTCGGGCCGGACGAAGGTGACCTCCAGGGCCATCCGCGGTGTCGTGTGCAGCAGATCCGCGACCAGGCGCAGCGCGCGCGAGGTGTAGGCCCGGCCGCCGTAGGTCAGCGAATGACTGTTCTGATAGCTGGCCCCGACCTTCAGCGGGGTGATCGTCGCGCCGATGGGCGAATAGCCGGTCGCCTTGTCGGACTTGCCCTTACCGAAGCCGAGGGACAGTGCCAGGGAGGCGCCGAGGGAATGGCTGACCGTGGAATTTCCCTGCGTACGCAACGCCCGCAGCACGTTGTATTCCAGGCGCGAGCCGTCCTTCATGGTCGGGGCGGTGAGTGTCTCGCCGCCCTCGAACCTCCGGAGCTTCACCTTGAAGAACCCGAGCGGTTTACCGGACGACGTCTTCAGCGTCGGGGATTGCATCGAACCGCCGTGCGCGCCCGGGGTATTGGCGAGGAAATTGCGGCCGAAGAATTCCAGCAGCGCGCTGGTCGACCCCGAGGTGATGCCCCGGATTTCGTCGGGGAATCCCGCCGCGATATCGGCAAGGAGATGGTCGTGATGCGGAAAGTCCTGCGGACCGTAGAAGGGGAACTGCGTCAGGGTGATGTCTTTTTGCTTCGGGTCGCTGTGCGCCGCCACGGGGACGGCGGCGTCTGCCGGGGGCTGCGCGGGCTCGAACGGTACGGGGACGGTTTCGGGCTTGCTCTCGTCGACCGTCGGCATCTCGGTGCTGTCGGCCAGGTGCCGGGGGAAGAAGACCACCAGATCGTCCGGCATGGCGGGCAGGGGTTTCCAGTCGGTCTTGTTCGGCGCGTCGGGTGACAGCACACCGTTCTGACCGTCGGTGTTGAGGCGTATCTCGAACCGCGGCTCGAAGTCGAAGGGTTTGGCGTGGGCGTCGGTGCTGCGCTTCTTGATGATCGACTGCACCGTCGCGAACGTGGACATGGCGGTGGACAGCTGGTTGTGGGTGGCGCTGAGCTGCGGTGTCAGGCCCCAATCGAGCAGCCCCTTGTCGAACAGATCGAACAGATCGGAGAACGGGATCGAGCCGGACCGCAGGTCGTGGCTGGCCATGCTGTCGCCGGACTCGGCGAATCCATACGTCCACCGCTGGGTGCTGACCGCCGGGCCCTTGTGCTCCAGCGACTTCTCCGGGGTGCGGGCATGCATTGTCAGGCGCAGGAACGCCGGATACGGGCTGCCCTGGTACTTCACGCCCAGGGGCATACCCGATTCGCTCAGCAGGCGGTCCCATTCGGCGACGCCCAGGCGGGAGGTCAGCTTCTGCTCGACCGCAGCGCGGAAGTCGTTGTCCCGGAAGTCGTTCTCGTTGACCCTGGTGCGCCGGCCGCCGCGGGTCTCCACCTCGTCGATGACGTGCTTGCGCAGCTCCCGCACCGTGCTTTCGGAGAGCGGCATGATATGGGCCAGGTCCTGGTGGCCGTCCCGCTGGGTGCCGAAAGTGCGGACGACATGGCCCGGGACGCCCGGGGCCCGCGTGGACGAGGTCGAATGATCGCTCGGCAGCGGGATGCTCGGGTCGCCCTCGTCGCCGGGCTGCTTGGCTTCGGGCTTTTGTTCGGCGGGCTTCTGCTCAGTGGGCTTTTGTTCGGCCGGTTTCTGCTCGGCAGGTTTCTGTTGGGCCGGTTTCTGTTGGGCGGGTAGCGGTTTGGAGGGGTCGTGGGTGGGGACCTCCGGGAAGACGATGTCGCGGACGGGCGCGGACTCCAGCGGCGTGGCAGTCTCGATGGGGGCCGCCGCGGGGTCGTAGAGGCGAACCTCGTCGTCGCCGGTGTCGAAGCGAACCCGTCTCTTCTCGCGGACCTTGTCGCCCAGCTCGGGAGCCTTGACCTGCGCGGTCTTGTCCTGTGGAATCTTCTCCTTCGGAACCTCTTCCCCCGGAACCTTTTCGGTTGACTTCGGGGCGGCCGAGGGGTCGTTGGTCGGTACCGTCGGGAGGCTGTTCAGGAGTGCTTCGACGGCTGCGGGGTCGTCGTGGTGCGACTCGTCGACGATGGAGATCGTGGGCTCCGCCGTGAGCTCGGTGAGATCCGGCTGCTTGGTGGCGCCGACGAGGGTGCCGGCCGGGAATTCGGGGATGTTCTCGTCGCGGAGACGGACGGGGCGGCCGATCTTGCCGGCGGGGGTGTACAGGACGGCGTGGACGCTGGCGGAGGGGCGCTGCCCCGGGAGCCTGTGGCCGGGGTCGGCGGTGTCGTATACGAGGATTGTGCCGTCCTCGTTGACCATCCGGTAGGCGTGTGCGCCGACGCCGTTCGCGTTGGGGGTCTCGTGCACGGCGACGACGAGGGCCTGCGCGCCGTCGCCGAGGAGGTCGAGCTGCCGGGCGATCCGGTGGACGTCGGGGTAGCCGCGCAGCTTGCCGCCCGCGGCCTTCTCGAGTTCGGGCCGGGTGCGGCCCGCGAGGACCGCGGGCAGCCGCGGCAGGCGGATCGGGGCCTTGTGGAGGTCCCGGGCGATGCCGGTGAGCGCGTCCACGACGCAGTCGAGCGGGGTCTTGGCGGCTCGTATCGGGTTCGTGACGGTCGTGTGCTGGGCGGTGCCCCCGTCGCGCGCGGTGTCCGATTCCGGGCGTGCGGTGGAAGTCTTTGTGCTGCTGAGCAATCGCCGAAGGGGGCGCTGGAAGATATCGCGGGTGCGCCGGCGCGGCGCGGCGGCGGTCGGTGTCGCGTCGCTCGATTCGTCGGACGCGGTGCGGTTCCGCATCCGGGAGGCGAGCCGCCGCAGGCGTTGTGCCGGTGTGCGTTTGCCCTGGGCGGGTTCGTGTGTGCCGCCGTGCACGCCGACGCTGCCGTCGGGTACCGCGACCGCGGTGTCCTCGCGCTCGGTTTCGTGAGGTGCGGTGACATCGGATGAGTGGGGAGCCGCCACCGCGGAAGCGGTGCTGTCGTGGGGAATTTCCGCATCCCCGGAATCCTCGGAATAGACCGATGTGACGGATTCCGCGCGCGGCGGCCGGATGGTGGATCCGGCCGTGATACGGGGATCCGTGCCGGCGCGAGGGAAGCCGGTGGGAAGCAGCGGGAAGGACCGCTGTTCCTTCCGGACGCCGGAGGGCTCCTCGTCCCACCACCGGATGCTCCGGGGCTGCCCGGGCGAATTCGGTTGCCGGGTCGGCGCATACGGGTTCGAGGTGGTGGCCGGGCTCTCGGATTCGGTGCTGTAGACCGATGCGGAATCGGGGCTGTAGACCGATTCGTCGTCGACGTGGAGTGCGGCGCGGATGGTGCTCAGCCGGAGTGGCTGCACGTGCGTGGGGTTCGGTTGGGCCGACAGCGTGTCGTGGGGCTGTTGTTGCGGCGCTTCGGAACTCGTCGCGGGTGTGGTGGCAGTCGCGGAGGGTGTGCGGGTCGTCGGCTCGGCGGAGTGCTGCGGCGGGGCAGTCAGGGGCCCGTGGTCGCCGCCGGGATCCGATTCGTCGTCGGACAGCGGCGGCAGCTCATCGTCGGTGAACACGATGTCGCTGGACTCGGCTGCGGGGATGCGAATGTCGGTGATCGCGGGGTCGGCGAGAACCTGCTCCAGGGTCGCCTGCACCGGATTGAACTCGACATCGTGCAGGATGCCGTTCGACGTGCCGGGGAACGACATCCAGACGTACCGCGCGCCGGACTCGTCGCCCAGCACGATGACCCTGGCGTCGTCGACGGCGGGCTGCGTGAGGGAGTCCCTGGTGTGCCGCTGGGGATTCGGGCCGAGCATGAATGACAGGTCGTCCCAATGCGCGGCGGCCGGGTGTGCCGGTTGCTGCTCGTCCGAGTGCGAGGAGATCGCGTGGGCCGGCGTGGTTCCGAGGGGCAGGTTTTCGTCATCCGAGGAGTCGGACAGTTCGAAGTGTTCGGGTGGCGGGAGCTGGGCGAGCGACGTGTCGTCGCCCAGCGTGATGTGTTCGGGGGACGCGAGTGTGGTGAATGGGGTGTCGTGCGGTCCGACGGCTTGGGCCGGTGTGGTTGCCAGGGGCTGGAGTTCGTCGTCCGAGTCGGTCAGTTCGAAGTACTCGGGCGGCGGCAGCTGGCTCAGTGGAGTGGTCTCGAGGTGTTCGTCGTCCGAGGCGGTGATCGCTGAGACATGCTCGGACGAAGTAGATGTGGTGAAAGGGGCGTCGGTCTGCCCGAGGTTCCCGGTCGACGGGAGTTTGGTGGGTTCGGTGTCGGCGGGGGAGAGGGATTCGGTCGGCAGTGTTGGGACGATCGGTGTGGACTGCTGGTGGTCCTCGCTGCTCTGGACCGAGCCTTCGTCGGTCAGTGGGTCGTGAATGATTGTGCCCGTGGGGGATTCGGGCGAGAGGCTGAAGTCTCCGGCGAGGCCCGGGAAGTTCGTGTCGAGGGGGCCCAGGTCGGGTGTCTGGATCGTCGGTGTGGTGATGGTCGGCGTCTCGTCGCCGGGCGTCTTCGTGGCCAGGGACGCGGCGATGGCGGCATCCAGGCCCAGGTCGGTCTCGTTCTTGAACGTGGCCAGGGAATTGGCGATGGCGGTGGCCAGTTCCGGGTCGGCCGAATACAGTCCCGGGTCGATAGTGTCCGTTGACGCGGCGGACGTGTGGACGACGGTGACGGCGGGGTCGGCGAGGGCCTGATCGAAGGTGACCTGCACCGCTTGGCCGTTGGCGTCGCGCATCTCGCCGGACCAGGTGCTGGCGGGCGGGTACCAGATGTAGTGGGCGCCCTGTTCATCGCCGAACACCGTGATCCGGGAGGGGCCGGGGACGGGCTGTGCCGGGTCGAGCGGGGCGTACTGCTCGGCATCGTCGCCCAGCAGGGCGGCGAATTCGTGCCAGGGCCTGGTGGGCCGCGACCCCTGGGGCGTGACGAGCGTGCTGGAGGACGTCTGATCCCCGGAGGGTACGGCGAGGTAATAGTGTTCGTTGGCGACGAGGGTCGAGCCGTGGGGCTGCGCCTGGGTGTCCTCGCCGAAGGTCATACCCTGCGGGATCTGGTTGTTGTGGACGCGCACCAGGACGCCCCTGCCGGCGAGCGCGGCCGCGGCGGCGCGGGGAACCAGGTGGAAGGCGTCGGTGCGCCAGACTCCCCGTCGCCTGATCTGTTCGACCTGGCGGTTGTACTCCGCGAGGTGGCGTGCCGAATCCGCCGGTGATATCGGGGCCAGTCGCTGCGCCGCGGTGAGCTGTCTGCCGCGGTTCTCGGCGGCGACCCGGATGTTCTGGAAGACCTGGAAGTAATCGTTCCGCCGCGGCCCCGACAGCTCGTCGGCGGTCATGTCGCGCAGGTCGTGGATCCGCTGGTCGAGTTCGTCCGCCGAGCTGTACGGGTCCGGGTGGACGATGCGTTCGACGGCGTGGAAGAAACAGTCGCCGTCGGGCGGCATCGACTCCCACACGTGGCCCTCGGGCGCGCGGACCCCGTCCACCACGGGCCACTGCGGGCCCTTTGTCCGCTCGACCTTCGGGGACAGGGCGCCGAACAGGCTCGAGAACCAGGATTTGCTCTTGCCCTTGGACTTTGCGGCCTCCTTTGCCTGGGCCTCCTTGTCCTGAGCCGCTTTCTCCTGAGCCGCCTTGTCTTGAGCTTCCTTGTCGGCCTTGGCTTTTGCCTCCGCTTCGGCCTTGTCCTTGGCCGCCTTCGCCGCGGCCTCCAGCTTCGCCTTCTCCGCGGCCTCCTCGGCGGCCTTGCGTTGGTCGGCTTCCTGTTGGGCTTTTGCTTCGGCGGCTTTGCGTTGCTCGGCTTCGCGTGTGGCTTGCTCTTCGGCGGCCTTGCGTTGGTCGGCTTCCTGTTGGGCTTTTGCTTCGGCGGCTTTGCGTTGCTCGGCTTCGCGTGTGGCTTGCTCTTCGGCGGCCTT